>JAKFDA010000020.1:0-8063 GCA_036676355.1 Nitrosomonadales bacterium
CGGATCACGTTTTTCCAGGAAGGCGCTCATGCCTTCCTGCGCCTCGGCGGACGCCCGCATCTTTGCCATGCGCTTTGCCGATTGCTTGACCAGCGCTTCGTCGATCGGCACGCCGCTCAGTTCTCGCAGTAGCGCCTTGGTCGTGCGTTGGGCCGCAGGGCTGCTCGTAATGAGATGGCCCAGCAATGCGTTGACGACCGCATCGAGTTCCTCCGGCGGGCAAATTTCGTGGACCAGGCCCATGCGATAGGCTTCAGCGGCATCGAAGCGTTCGCCGCTCAGCAAATAACGCTGCGCATTGCGCACGCCCATCGCGCGCAGAATGTATGGGCTGATGCCGGCCGGAACGAGACCGCGCTTCACTTCCGCACAGGCGAACTCGGCGTCCGTGCTCGCGACTGCGATGTCGCACGCCGCGACAAACCCCACACCACCGCCGAAACACCGACCATGCACCCGCGCAATGGTCGGGATACTGCAAGCGTGCAGCGCGTGAAACAGGCGGGTGATGGCGAGTGCGTTCTTTTCGTTGACGCCGGCGCTGGCCTGACCCATGCGCTGCATCCATTCGACATCGCCGCCGGCGCAGAAGGCTTCGCCGCGCCCGGCGAGAATCAGCGCGCGCAAAGTGCGATCGCTTTCGACCTCCTCCAGAACCTGCAGCAAATCCGCCGTCATCCGCTCATCGAGCGCGTTGTAGACCGCCGCTCGATTGAGCCAGACGATGGCAACCCCGTTGCGCACTTCAACGTCGATAGGGTTCGTATTCGTATTTTTGCGGGCCATGGCGTTCGATGGAATATGAGTTATGGATTCGGCAGATCGTAACGGCGCCGCACCAGTTCGTGACAGGCGGCATAACGCTCGGCGAGCTGTTGCGGCCGGTTGACCGTGATGTTGAGGTTGTTGACGAGCCCGTCGTTCAGACCGTAAATCCAGCCGTGCACCGTCAACGTCTGCCCGCGTTCCCAGGCATCCTGCACGACGGTCGTCTGGCAGAGATTCGTGACTTGTTCGATGACGTTGAGTTCGCACAGCAGATCGCAGCGCGCTTCGGGTGCCGCGCCGTCGACGAGCAGCTTGTGGCGCAGGTTCACGTCCTGAACATGGCGCAGCCAGTTATCCACGAGGCCGATCTTGGCGTTGTTCAACGCCGCGCGTACGCCGCCGCAACCGTAGTGGCCGACAATAAGGATGTGCTTCACGCGCAGCATGTCGACCGCGAACTGCAGGACGGACAGGCAGTTCAGATCGGTATGCACAACAACGTTGGCAATATTGCGATGAACGAACATTTCGCCGGGCAGCAAATCGACAATTTCCGTGGCGGGAACGCGACTGTCGGCGCAGCCGATCCAGAGATATTCAGGCGTCTGCAGCTGCGCGAGGCGCTTAAAGAATCCCGGATCGTTCTGTTCCGTGCGTTTCGCCCACGCGCGATTCCTCGCGAACAGATGATCGAGACTATGCATAGAAATAGACTAAAAACTACCGTTTTGATGATCTAAGCGCAGTCACCTGCGGCGTCCGATCGTTGAGACACGGAGGGGCTGCCCCGGGTCGATGGGCGATGATTGTAAAGTAAATCATTGGGCCGCATGAACCCAAATGCGCCGTCAGGTGGGCAGCTTGCGCGGCTTGTGCGGCGCGCGTTTCATCGCGAAATCGTAGAGCCGGCAGGGCAGCACGCGCAGCACGCGCCCGACGATCGCCATCTGCCACGGCACGATGGCGAAGCGTTTGCGCGCGGCGATTGCCGCCGCGATGCGGCGCGCCGCTTCCTCCGCGGACAGCAGAAAGGGCATGGCGTAGCGATTGACGCGCGTCATCGGCGTTTCGACGAAGCCGGGGCAGATGGTCAATACGCGAATGCCGCTTTGCTGCAACTCGACGCGCACGCTTTCTAGCCATGCAATTGCGGCGGCCTTCGATCCGGAATAGGCCGCGCTGCCCGGCAGGCCGCGAATGCCGGCGACGCTGGCGATGCCGACGAGTATGCCGCTGCCGCGCCTGCGCATCGGATCGATGAAGGGCTGAAAAGTCGTGGCGAGTCCGGTCACGTTGGTGCGCAGCGTGCGGTCAAGTACCACGAGGTCGGCGGCGTCGGCGCTATCCACGCCGACCGAAATGCCGGCGTTGGCGATGACGATTTCCGGCACGCCGTGGCGCGCGATGAAATGCGCAGCGGCGGTCCGCATCGCCGCGCCGTCCGCCACGTCGAGCGCGTAGCGTTCGGACGTTGCCGCGAGCGCGCTTCGGATCGCGTCCAGTCGCGCTTCGTCGCGACCGACCAGTCCGACGATCGCGCCCTGCGCGGCGTAATGAGCGGCCAGCGCCGCGCCCAGGCCGTTCGATGCGCCAGTGATGAAAACACGCACAGGCGTGTCCGGGCCGGCGCTACTTTGCTGCGGACTTGGCGGTGCGCGAACGCTGAATCAGCCCATCGGCGATTTGCAGCATCTGTTCCTGCGAGCCGACCTCGGCCGAGACGAGATAGCGGCCGTTGATGAGCAATGCCGGTACGCCGTTGATTTTCGAAGCCTCGGTCAGCACCGCTGCGCGCTTGAGTTTGCTCTCGATGGTGAACGACTGCGCCGTGGCAAAGTATTTGTCCACATCGACCTTCTGGCGCTGCAGCCAGTCGCGCAACTGATCTTCATTGGTGATACGCAGGTGCTGCTGGTGAATGGCGTCGAACAGCGGCCGATGCAGTCGGTCCAGCAATCCCATCGATTCAAGCGTGTAATAAACGCGACCGGCTTCGGCCCATTGCTTGTTGAACATCGCCGGCACGCGCCGGAATTCGACGTCCTTGGACAGTCGCTTCAGCCAGCTTTCGATGTAGGGTTCGAACGCATAGCAGTGCGAGCAGCCGTACCAGAAGAATTCGATAACCTCGATCTTGTCGCCCGAATCAGTCGGCAGCGGCTGCGTCAGCTCGATATACGGCTTGACCTGAGCCTGTGCCTGCGCCGTGAAGCTTGCGGCGACGAGCGCCAGACCTATCAGCAATCGTTTCAGCATGAGTCCTCCTTGGAAACAGGTGCGTGGAGCTTATAACGCGTGCGCGGTTCGCGATGTAACACGATGTAACGTAATACTCACGCAGTGGGCCGTTCGTGGTGAGCTTGTCGAACCATGAACGGCTTACGCCGATGACCTTTCGTTCATCCTTCGAGCCTGTGCTGAGCTTGTCGAAGGAAGCACGAACTGAAAACCAACCGGATGATGCGCGTCGTCGCTGCGTTAGTTCTTCACCTTCACCAGCGAGGCATCCACACCGTTTTGCGACAGCGTCTGGCGCACGCGGTTGATTTCTTCCAGCTGCTGATACGGGCCGAGGCGGACGCGGTAGAGCGTGCCCTTGTCCGGCAGATGCGCCGGTTCGACGCTCGCTTCCAGGCCGAGCAGTGCCAGCCGCGCCTTCAGGCTGTCGGCATCGGCGGGACTCTGAAAAGCACCGGCCTGAATCAGATAGTTTTCCTTCGGCGCATCCGGCTTGGTCGCCTGCTGTTTCAGTTCCTTCTCCGAAACGGGGACTTCCTGTCCGGGCAGGATGCGATAGAAATCGAAGCGCGGTTTTTCGGCCGTGCCCGCAGGCGGCTTGGCCTTGCCCGCCAGTTCGCGATCGGCTTGCGCCGGCGTCGGCTTGTCGGTCTTGCCGCGTTCCGTGAACGGCGTCGGAATCTTGCTGATATAGAACGCGATGCCGACCGCGATGAGCAGCCCGACCGCAAGGCCGATGAAAATGCCGATCAACGTGCCGCCGCCGCTTTTGCGCTTGGCGTGTTTGGCGCGTGGCTTGTAGTTCATGGGCTTACATTTTCTCCGGTGCGCTCACGCCGAGCAGGGCCAGACCATTTGCGAGCACCTGGCGGATCGCGACGATCAACGCGAGGCGCGCAAGTTTGAGCGCTTCATCATCGACCAGAATGCGTTCGGCATTGTAGTAGCTGTGAAAGTCGCCGGCCAATTCGCGCAGGTAAAACGCGATCTGGTGCGGCGCATATTCACGCGCGGCAAGCGCGACCACATCCGGATAGTCACCGATGCGAGCCAGCAGTTCCAATTCGCGCTGATGGGTCAACGGCGCGAGATCGGCGCTTTCGACTTCGGCGATATCGCCCGAGCCGCCGTGCACCTTCCATTGTTCGAGCACGCGGCACACGCGCGCGTGGGCGTATTGCACGTAGTACACCGGGTTCTCTTCGGTCTGCGACGTGGCCAGATCGATATCGAACACGAATTCGGTATCGGATTTGCGCGAAACGAGAAAGAAACGCACCGCGTCGCGTCCGACTTCGTCGATGAGATCGCGCACGGTGACGTAACTGCCGGCGCGCTTGGAGATTTTCACCTCCTCGCCGCCTTTCATCACGGTCACCATCTTGTGCAGCACATAGTCCGGATAGCCCTGCGGAATGCCGACATCGACCGCCTGCAGACCGGCGCGCACGCGCGTGATGGTGCTGTGGTGATCGGAGCCCTGGACGTTGATCGCTTTCTTGAAGCCGCGCTCCCACTTGGTGATGTGATACGCCACGTCCGGAACGAAGTAGGTGTAACCCCCGTCGGACTTGCGCATGACGCGGTCCTTGTCGTCGCCGTAGTCGGTGGTTTTCAACCACAGCGCGCCTTCGGTTTCATAGGTTTTGCCGGAATCGATCAGACGCTGCACGGTGGCGTCGACACGGCCATCGGTATAAAGCGAGGACTCAAGGTAGTAATTGTCGAATTTGACGCCGAAGGCCTGCAGGTCGATATCCTGCTCTTTGCGCAGCGCCGCGACGGCGAACCGGCGGATCGATTCGAGATCGCCGAGATCCTGGCCGACCTCATCCAAATACGCACGCGCAATCTCACGAATGTACTCGCCGTGATAACCGTTTTCCGGAAAGGGCGCCTCTACGCCGAGCAGTTCCTGCGCGCGCGCCCGCACCGAAATGGCGAGGTTGCGGATCTGCACGCCGGCGTCGTTGTAATAGAACTCGCGCGTCACCGCGTAGCCCTGCGCTTCCAGCAGTGCGGAAATGGCATCGCCCAGCGCCGCCTGGCGGCCGTGGCCGACGTGGAGCGGTCCGGTGGGGTTGGCGGAAACGAACTCGACGACGACCGGCGTGCCGTGGCCGACGTTGGCCCGACCGTAATCCGCGCCCGCCTCGCGCACGGTGCGAATGATCTGCTGCTTGGCCGCCGCTTTCATGCGGATGTTGATGAAGCCGGGGCCGGCGATTTCGAGCGCTTCGATCCATTCGGAAGCGGGCAGGGCGGCAATCAGCTGTTCCGCGACTTTGCGCGGCGCGGTCTTGAGCGTGCGCGCGAGCTGCATCGCTACCGTGCAGGCGTAATCGCCGTGGCTGGCCTGCTTGGGCCGCTCGAAATCGAGAATGCCGGGCGGCTGCGTGGGATCGACCTGCGCCAGCGCCTGCGTGAAAAGCTGATAGAGATGAGTGCGGATGGCCGCCGACATGATGCTTATGGGTGCGACGCGTCATTATGTGAATGAGTGCGTCGGGAGAGGGATAAAGGCCGCGAATTGTAGCAAAGCGGCAGAGCGCCGAGAGCGCAGAGTTCGGAGCGAACGCGGTTGAACCGATGATTTGCGCCGATGTAGCGGCCGAATGCCTCAAGGCGAACGGGATGCGCAGCAGGGCGAGACCACCCACCGAGCCGTTCGTGGTGAGCGCGAGTTCGCGAGCAGTCGAACCATGAACGGGCGACTGCGGCGGATCAAGCCCGAACAGTGGGGGTTTCAGCGCCCGCGTCTCCGTAGGGAAGCTCAAGACGCCAAAAAGCGCTCGACGCCATGCGGCGTCGAGCATGAAGCGGTTGTGCTGCGCTGCGCCGTGACCCGCGCGACACGGCGCAGAGGATACCTAACGCGACCCGGCGGGTTGCATCGAGGGCGACGCGGCCGGCTTTGCCGCTTGTCCCCCAGAGCTGCCTGAGGAAGTCGTGCTGCCGCTCTGGTGGAGCGTGGCGATATCACCGCTCAGTTCGCCGCCTTCTTCGATCACCAGCTTGCCGTAACGGATTTTGCCGTTGACCCGGCCGGTGGAGCGAATGACCAGCTGCTTGCGTGCGGTAAGTTCGCCGTCGAAGCGGCCATGAATTTCCGCGATGTCGATGCCCACGGTGCCGAGGAATGCCCCATGCTCGGCGATCTGGATGACCCGGCTGTCCATCGATGCTTCGACGCGACCTTCGACGACCAGCGTGTCGCAGTCGGTGATTTCAGCGCCTTTGAGTTTGATATCGGGGCCGACGATCAAGCGGCTGCCGCGAGATTCTTCGGAACCGGTTTTTGCTTTTGCCGCCTCCGGTGCCGCGCTGGCCTTTGCGGTGTCGGTGGACGCGCTGCTTGGGGCGTTCGGTTGCAGAAGCGGGTTCGGTTGCGGCGTGGACGACGGCGTCGGTGCGTTATCGCGACGATAGCGATCACCGCCGGCGTTGGTGCTGCCGCCGCCAAAAAGATTTTGTTTATGAAGCATCGCGGGTCCTCCTGTTGGGGTTTACTTTAAAGTGCACGAGTGCGTGTGACACAGCTACAAGCTGCGAGGTTCAGCAAGGCCTATGCCGTTTTGCATTGATTCATGGGTTCAGTGACATAGCGCGAGACCCCACCCGACGAGTTCATGCGGCGCGTCGTGATGCAGCAACAGCAATTTTCGTGCGTTACGCTAAGCGCTTCTGTTCAAGACGAATAACGATGTCGGGTAATGCAGACAGCGGTGACGCGCAAGGGCAGCGAAGTGAATGCTCGTTGCAGCGATGGCGTTGTGATTTGTAAAGAATTTTGACGGCGGTATGCAATGGGCCGAACGCTCATCTTTATTGGTGTGATCTGTTTGCTCGTCGGCTTGCTATGGCCCTGGCTGTCGAAACTCGGGCTCGGCGCCTTGCCCGGCGACATTCGCATCGAGCGCAAGGGATGGAGTTTTTACTTTCCCATCACCAGTGGGCTGGTGGTGTCGATCGTGCTGAGTCTTATTTTTTGGTTGCTGCGGAAGTGAATGCGTTCACCCTTCGACGTTGCTCAGGGCGAACGGAAAACCGCGATCTCCAGCCGTGTGCGAGGGGATTCGTTCGTCGTCGATGCTCGGCCGCGCAGCGGGACGACATGCTCCTCCTCCAGCCGTTCGTGGTGAGCGCGAGCTTGCGAACAGTCGAACCATGAACCGGCGCTAAGGCCATGATCTTCCGTTCATCCTTCGACTGGGCTCAGGACGAACGGAAGATGATCGCGCGGCCTTCAGTTCGTGTACTGCCGGTCTTCAGAAATGGATCGGGTCGACTTCGATATGCCAGCGTACCGCGCCGGTCTTCATACCGTAGAGGGTGCTCGACCATTCGCGCAGGAAATGCTGTAAGGCGCGGCGCGACGACGATTGCAGCAGCAGATGCGCTCGTTCCCAGCCGCCGAGGCGCGCAAGACTCATGGGCACAGCGTCGAAAGCGACCACCTCGGGCGTCATCGCCGGCGCCGCCGCGAGCGCCTGCTGCAGAAAACCGATCGATTCGTTCATGTCGCGGCTCTCCGCGCGCAGGACCGCTTCATATACATAAGGCGGGAAGCCGGCCTGTTCGCGTTCCTGCAACAGCGCGTGCGCGAAACCCTTGTAGTCGTGGCGCATGAGCGCGCCATAGAGCGGGTGATGCGGATAACGCGTCTGCACGATCACTTCGCCCGGCCATTCGGCCCGGCCTGCACGCCCGGCAACCTGATAAAGCTGCGCGAACAGGCGCTCCGGCGCGCGATAGTCGGCGGCGAGGAGCGCCGCGTCCGCGTTCAGCACGCCGACGAGCGTGACATGCGGAAAGTCATGCCCTTTGGCGAGGATCTGCGTGCCGATCAGGATGTCCGCTTCGCCGTCGGCGATCTGCGCTCGCAATGCTTCCCAGCTGCCCTTGTTGCGCGTCGTGTCGCTATCGATGCGCAGCACACGCGCATCCGGGAATCTCGCCGCAATACTCTCCTCCAGTCGTTGCGTGCCGCGACCGAAAGGCATGACGTCGACGTTGCCGCATTCGGGGCAATGGCGCGGCACCGGCGCCACGTAGCC
>JAKFDA010000021.1:0-35286 GCA_036676355.1 Nitrosomonadales bacterium
GCGAGCCAGCGCAGCGCGGATGCTCGGGAGGATGGGGCGATCATTGAAGCAGAGGATAGTGAACTGCGAGGAGGCAACGGCCCGCAGTGTAGCAAGTACCCCTTCGAGCCGGATGCCTTTTGTCGAGTTGAAGCGGTGGGCGGAACTCGCTATAAAGCTGCAACGCATTCCTAACCAGGAGTAGTTTGAAAATGGATTTCGACAAAGACCTTGACGCGCGCGGTCTCAACTGCCCGCTCCCCATACTGCGGACCAAGAAGGCGCTGGCCGACATGTCCGGCGGCCAGGTGTTGCGCGTTCTTGCCACCGATCCCGGTGCGGTGAAGGACTTTCAGGCTTTCGCCAAACAGACGGGCAATGCGCTGGTGGAACACAGCGAGGCGAATAACGAGTTCACCTTTTACATGCAGAAGAAGTAGCGATCGCTTGTTGTGGATTCCCGCTTGCGCGGGAATGACAGTGGGCAACGGTAGCGGTCTAGCCCTCCTTTGGAGATGACATACCCATCGGTCATTCCGGCAAGCGCAGCGCGACCCGGAATCCAGGAGAACTTTGAAACGGATCGCGATTTCCGCTTGCGACTACAGCCTTCGGGGGCAAGTGGTCGCGGGAATGGCAGAGCAGGGCGGTTCGAGCCTTACGCTTGTCGTTCTCGGTTCTCGGCCGACTGTAGCGGCAGCACGATCTGCACGATCACGCCGCGTCCGTCGTCGCGATTGCGCGCGATGGCGCGGCCGCGATGGAACTCCGCGATCAGGCGGACGATGAACAGCCCCAGGCCCAGATGCGGCGTGTTGCGCTGCGTTACGGCAGCGTCGCCGCGCATCGACACCATCGATTCGAACAGGCGCCCCTGCATCGCTGCGGGCAGCTCCGGGCCTTCATTGCCGACCGAGAGACGCACTTCGGTGCCCTCGCGCGCCAACACCACTTCGATGCGGCCATCGGGTGCGCTGAAATCCATGGCGTTCTCGACCAGCTTATCGAGCGCCTGTGCGATGAGATCTGGCGAGCCGTCCATTTCGATGCGCCGCTCGGGCAGGTGCAATTCGAAGCGATACGCCGGAAATGCGCCCGTATAGCCGGCGACACAGCCGCTCACGACGCGGCCCAGATCGAAGCGTTCGCGTTCGGCATGACGCAGCATCTGTTCCAGCCGGGTCGCTTCCGCGATGCGGGTGAGAATGAGGTTCAGGCGTTTCACGCCTTCTTCGGCACGCGTGATGTAGACCCGCGCGCTGTCCGGCACGGTTTCGCTTTTGAGATTTTCCAGCGACGAACTCACCACCGCCACGGGTGTGCGCAGCTCGTGCGACAGGCGGTCGGCCATGCGTTCGAGATAGCCGGTGTAGTCGGACAGGCGGTTGAGCATGGCCGAGAAGCTGCGCGACAGGTCGCCGATTTCGTCGCCGTCGCGCGCCGCCGGCAGGACGTGCAGCACGCGACCTTGCGAGTCGATCGCCTGTTCCGTCTCGTCGCGCAGCCGGCGCAACCGTTTGGAGAGACTCGAGGCGAAGAGAAACAACGTGCCGGCGCCGAGCAGAAAGACCGCGAGCGTGACGGCGATCAATTGCTCGAACGCGCGGTTGCGCAGGCTCAGCACGGCGTTGGTGGTTTCCTCGACGACCACCGCGCCGACCACCTGATCGCCACTCCAGATCGGATGCGCGGCCGACAGAATGACGGCGCGGCGGTCCGACGTCTGTCGCCAGCGCGACGCCGGTACGCCGCTCAGCGCCGAATACACTTCTTTGCCGCCGGACAGCACTTCTTCGGGCAAGGCATCGTCGAAATCCTCGCGCGGTCGTTCGAGCAGCAGCGTATATAAGGGGCGCAATACCGCGTTTTCGATCTGTGCCCAGAGACCGTGCGAGCGGCTGTTGTTCGCTGCCGGATCGCGGCGCAGACCGCCTTCCAGCGCGAGCAGTCGATGTTGACGATCGATAACCCAGATGCGCGAACTCGAACGTCGCAGACCTTTCACGATTTGTTCGACTTCGCCGGTCGTGTCGCTTGCGCCGGCCGAATCGGACCATTCATCCATAAGGGGATCGGCTGCGCGCCGTTCGAGCAGACTCGGTCGATCGTGCAAGGTCGTCGCAACCGCGCGCGCAGTCGCCAGCAGCACCTGTTCCTGGCCGGCGCGCAGGACGCTTTCCATTTCGCGCACGAAACCGTAACCGACCAGCGGAATGGCGAGCAGCACCAGCGACACCAGCAGCAGCTTGGTGCGGATACTGAGTCTCAACGGGAAAATGGACATGCGCTAATGAAGTTAGATTGAAGATTTGGGAAACGCTGATAAGTCGTCTTGCCACATTTCCTCCGTTCGTCCTGAGCCTGTCGAGGGATGAACGGGAGTTTTCGCCATGCGCCGTTCATGGTTCGACTGCTCGCAAGCTCGCGCTCGCCACGAACGGCTTCACATTTTGCCAATAGAATTAGGTTGCTCTCACGCATTAGGCTGCGCGACGCACGACTATGCTCCGCACTCGGTCAGACTTGCCAAAAGCTTACTCGACCGTCCAGCGATAGCCCATGCCGTAAACCGTATCGATGGCGTCGAAAGTCGGATCGACCGCGATGAATTTCTTGCGCATGCGTTTGATGTGCGAGGTGACCGTTGCGTCGTCCACCACGAGATTGGCTTCCGACATCAGCTGGTCGCGATTCTTCACATGGCCCGGATATTTCACCAACGCGTTCACCATCCAGAATTCAGTCAGGGTGAGGTCGACCGGTCGATCGCGCCATTGCGCCGTCATGCGCTTGAGGTCCAGGCGTAGCGGCCCGCGCACGATCAGATCTTCCGCGTGGCCCGGCGTGGCGAGTACATCCACACGGCGGAACAGCGCGGCGATGCGCGCCAGCAGATGCGGCATGCTGACGTCCTTGGTCAGATAGTCGTCGGCGCCGAGGCGCAGGCCCGAGACCAGATCGAAATCGCTGTCGCGCGCGGTAAGGAAAATGATGGGCAGCGTTTCCGACAGCGCGCGTAACTCGCGCACGAGCGTAAAGCCGCCGTCCACTTCGGCGCCCAGGCCGATGTCGACGATGGTTAGATCCGGCAGGCGCATCTTGAACGCGCTCAGCGCCTGCGGCCGATCCGGATAGGTCGTCACGTCGTAACCCTGCCGTCGCAATGCGTCGGCGACGTTTTCGCGAATCGCGGGGTCGTCTTCAACGATAGCGATGCGGCGACTCATGATGTGCTCTCTGCGTGCTTGAACGCGATGACTATACCTGAGGTGGGCGTGTGACTTGGTCAGCGTGCACAGAAGTCATTTTGTTGCCACGTTCTTGCCGTCCGTCGCCTCCGTTGCCGCATTCCTCCGCCTGTTCCATCCGCTGCAATGGCTTCATCGCTCAGTGGAGGTAGAAGAAATGACAACGCAGACCCAGCAACGGCGCAATGCCGGCCGCACTGCCGATTTTCTGGAGACGCTCAGCATCGTACTGGTCAGCGGGGCGCTTGCCGGCGTCGGCTTCATCGTCGCGGCGCTGCTGTTGACCTGGGCGACGGCGACTTTCGCCGCCGAGCCGATGCATGCCGAACATGCGCAAGGCGGCACGTTGACGCTGCGCAACGCCGACAAATCGCGCCAGTATGTCGCGCCGCGTCTTGATACCGATGTTTCGATGCGCGTAACCGGGATGGTTGCGCGTGTGCGCGTCGTGCAGCGCTTCAGCAACCCGCGCGACGAATGGTATGAAGGCGTATATGTCTTTCCCCTGCCGGAGAACGCCGCGGTCGATACGCTGACGATGCGCATCGGCGAGCGCATCGTCGCAGGCGTCATCAAGGAGCGCGATGCGGCGCGCAGGACTTACGAGCAGGCGAAGGCGAACGGCAGCAAAGCCGCGCTGCTGGAGCAGGAGCGACCGAACATCTTCACCAGCGCAGTCGCGAACATCGGACCGCGCGAAACGGTGCAAATCGAAATCGAATATCAGCAGACTGTTCGTTATGCGGATGATCGCTTCAGCCTGCGCTTTCCGCTGGTGGTCGCGCCGCGCTACATCCCCGGGCAGCCGCTCAGCGAAACGGGTCGGGGGACGGGCTGGGCGGCGGATACCGCGCAGGTACCCGATGCCTCGCGCATCACGCCGCATGTAATTCCGCCGCGTGAACTTTCCGGCGGTGTGCTCAACCCGGTGCGCATTGCGATCGAATTGGATGCCGGCATGCCGGTTGCGCGAATCGACAGCGGTTCGCATGCCTTGCGGGTGGAACAGGTCGACGCCACGCGCTATCGCATCGCGCTCGATCAGGGCAGTGTCGCCGCCGATCGGGACTTCGTGCTTGCGTGGACGCCGACAGCCGATGCGGCGCCGCGCGCAGCCTTCTTTGTGGAGCGGCACAGCGGCAAGGATTATGGCTTGCTGATGGTGATGCCGCCCGGCGGCGACTACATTCGTACGCGCATGGCGCGCGAAGTGGTGTTCGTGATCGACACCTCCGGTTCGATGGCCGGCGCATCGATCGAGCAGGCCAGGCAGGCGCTCATGCTGGCGCTCAAGCGGCTCGCGCCCGGCGATCGCTTCAACGTCATCGAGTTCAACTCGGTCACGCGCGCCTTTGCTTCGGACGCCTTGCCCGTCACGCCGCTGAACATTGGTCGCGCCGCGGCGTGGGTCAGCAGCCTGAGTGCGAATGGCGGCACCGAAATGGCCGACGCGTTGCGTACGGCGTTGAATCGCAGCAACGATGCGCAGGTATTGCGGCAGGTGATCTTTCTCACCGATGCCGGCGTCGGTAATGAAGATGAATTGTTTGCGTTGATTTCCGATCGTCTGGGCGACAGCAGGCTGTTCACCGTCGGCATCGGCTCGGCGCCGAACAGTCATTTCATGAGCAAGGCGGCACAGGTCGGCGGCGGCACCTACACCTATATCGGCCGGATCGACGAAGTGGCGGAAAAGATGGGCGAGTTGTACGCCAAGCTTGAATCGCCGGCGATGAAAAACCTGGGCATCGAATGGTCCGGCGACGTCGAGACCTGGCCGCAGCGGATCCCGGATCTGTATAACGGCGAGCCGGTTCTGGTTACCGTTCGTGCCGATCATCTCGCCGGGCCGGTGCGCATTCACGGCACGCAGGGCGACGTGCGCTGGACGCAGATGCTGCCGTTGCGTAGCGGTCAACCGAATGCGGGCATCGGCAAGTTGTGGGCGCGCGCCAAGATCGAGGCGCTCATGGATGGGCAACGCGAAGGTCGCTCGGCGGACGAGGTGCGACAGGCGGTGGTCGATGTGGCGCTGGAACACGGACTGGTGAGCAAGTACACCAGCCTGGTCGCAGTTGACCTTACCCCCGCGCGACCGAGCGGCGAAGCGCTGCAAAGCGGGGCGGTGCCGAATCAGCTGCCAGACGGCTGGGTGCACGAGGCGGTGTTTGGATCGCTGCCGCAGACTGCGACGTCCGCGCCATTGCACATGCTTATCGGTACTGCGGCATTGTTGTTTGCGTTGCTGCTCTGCGCGATGTCGATGGGCCGGAGGTGCGTCCATGCGTAAATTTCAATTCGCGCATTGGGTGGTGGCCGGACTGGTGCTGTTCGCGCTCTGGCATTTCGGCCAGGGTGCGTACATCCATGCCAAGGCCCGACTGGCGCAGTATCTCATCGGCGATGCGTGGACGAAGACGCTCGCGGGCGGCAAGGAAGTGAAGCCGTGGCCGTGGGCGGATACATGGCCGGTGGCGCGCCTGCGCGTGCCGCGCCTCGATGTCGAGCTTTATGTGCTGGCCGGCGCATCGGGTCGCACGCTGGCCTTCGGTCCGGGGCATCTTTACGGCACCGTTGCTCCGGGCAGCGTCGGTAATAGCGTCATCTCCGCGCATCGCGATACGCACTTCGCCTTTCTGCGGGATTTACGCATGGGCGACGAAGTCATCGTCGAGACGCCGGCGCAGACAGTCAGGCGCTACGCCGTGTCGGATGCGACCGTCGTCGAGGAGCATGATGTGGAGGTGCTCGGACCGGACAGCGTCGCCCGTCTCACGCTAGTGACTTGCTATCCCTTCAACGCCATCGTGCCGAATGGGCCGCTGCGTTATGTGGTCAGTGCGGTGGATGCCGCAAGCCCGAACCTTGTCTATGCACGCGGCAACTGAGTTGCGGCCTCTTGCTGCTGCGCGCGCGCTGAACGGACCGATTCGCGCCATGAAGGCAGGGTGTAGGCAAAACAGGCTGCGGCGACGACCGTGCTCGCCCCGCACAGGAACAGCGCCCATGGCGCGCCGATCCCTTCGGCCAGCGCGCCGGACAGGAAATGGCCGATCGGCGACATGCCGAGGAAGGCGACGGCATACAGTCCGATGACGCGACCGCGCTTGTCGTCTTCGGCGATGGTCTGCAGCACGGTGTTGCAACTGGCGACGGTCGCGATCAGACCGAAGCCGAACAGCGCGAGCAACGGCAGTCCCAGCCACAGCGTGCGCGACCACGCGAACGAGGCCAGTCCGATGCCGCTGAGCAGCGCAGTGACAGCGATGACGCGCCCGAGACCGCGCACCCCGGGGCGCAGCATCAAAAAAACAGTTCCGGCCAAAGCGCCGATTCCCACTGCGCCGATCAGCCATCCCAGAGTGCGCGAGTCGCCGCCATAGACTTCGCCGGCAAAAATCGGCATGAGCGGTTGCCATGGCGCCGAGCCGATCGACAACACGGCCAGCAGAAGCAGCAGCCGGCGGATAGCGGTGAAAGCGAAGGCGTAGCGCACGCCGGCTTTCAAATCGCTGAACCAGTGCGTCGTCACCGCGACCGGTTTGCGCTGCGGCAGGCGCATGCGCGAATACGCGTACAGGGTCGCGAGAAAAGACAGCGCGTTGAGGGCGAAGCACCAGGCTTCGCCGAACGCGGCGAGCACGAAGCCGGCCAGCGCCGGCCCGATGAAGCGCGCGCTGTTGAACAGCATCGAACTCATTGCAATGGCGTTCGGCAGATCGCGTTTGTCGCCGATCATTTCCAGCACGAACACCTGTCGCGTCGGCGTTTCGAAGGCGTTGATCAGCCCCAGCATCAGTACGAGAGCGATGACGTGTGAAACGTGAATGACGTCGGTGAAAGCGAGCACCGAAAGCAGGAGCGCCTGCGTGGAGGCGAGCGCCTGCGTGAGCATGAGGAGCTTGCGTCGGTCGACGCGATCGGACCAGACGCCGGCTATGGGCCCGAGAAACATCATCGGCAATTGCTGCACCCCGGTTGTCAGGCCGAGCAGCAACGCCGAACCGGTCAGGCGATAGACCAGCCAGACGGTCGCGACGATCTGCAGCCACGTACCGAGCAGGGAAATGAACTGTCCGACAAAGAACAGTCGATAGTTGGGATGTCGCAGCGAACGCCAGGCGGTACTCATTTGGGAATGTCTGATCAAGTGCTGAGGATGGTCGCGAGTGCGCGAAGCTGTACGAGCGAGGACAAAGCAATCAATCACTTATGCGAAACGATCTGGCGATCGCCTCGATCAAACAACCTTGATCAGAGCCCCCTTTGGCGAGTGGCTGCAGGCGGCATGCCGAGCCGGCGCGGTGCGAGGACAGCGTGTCGGCCATCCTCGCATGCAGTTCAGGCTTGGAGTTTTTCCAGTTGCGGGCGTAGTTTTTCCAGCGTGGCGGTGAAGTTCGCCAGCCGCTCCTTTTCCTGTGCGACCACATTCGCCGGTGCGCGTTCGACGAAGCTCGTATTGCCGAGCTTTGCCTGCGCTTTGGCGATTTCGCCTTCCAGTCGCACGACTTCCTTGCTCACGCGTTCGCGCTCGGCCGCCACGTCGATCTCGATCTTCAACATCAGGCGCGTGGTACCGACCACCGATACAGGCGCGTCGGCTTCGGGCAGCGCAGCGACGACGCTCGCCTCGGAGAGACGTGCGAGCAGTTGCATGTAGGGGAAAAAGCGCTGCAGTTGCGCGGCGTCGCCTTCGGCCAGCAACGGCACGCGTTGCGACGGGGAAATGCCCATTTCGCCGCGCAGATTGCGACATGCGTCGGTCAAGGTTTTCAGTTCGGCCACGTCGTGCTCGGCCTGCTCGTCCAGACGTTCGCTGCGTGCGCGCGGGTAAGCGGCAATCATCAGACTCGGCGCAGGCAGTGCGCCGTCCGCAGTGGTCAAGGGTGCGATCTTCTGCCACAACTCTTCGGTAATGAACGGAATGATCGGGTGCGCCAGACGCAGCACCGCTTCGAGGACGCGCACCAGCGTGCGCCGCGTAGCGCGTTGCTGCGCTTCGTTGCCGTGCTGCAGTTGCACCTTGGCGAGTTCCACGTACCAATCGCAATATTCATCCCATACGAATTCGTAGATCGCACGCGCCACCATGTCGAAGCGGTATTCGCGGAAGGCTTCGTGCACCAGCGATTCGGTGCGCTGCAATTTGCTGACGATCCAGCTATCGACGAAGGAGTGTTCGAGCGGCAGCGCTTCGTCCTGGCCGCAGTCCTTGCCCTCGGTGTTCATCAGGACGAAGCGTGTTGCGTTCCACAGTTTGTTGCAGAAATTGCGATAACCCTCGCAGCGCGCGAGGTCGAACTTGATGTCGCGCCCGTGCGTGGCGAGGCTGGCGAAAGTAAAGCGCAGCGCGTCCGTGCCGTACGACGGAATGCCTTCGGGAAACTGACGCCGGGTGGTTTTCTCGATCTGCGCCGCCTGTTTGGGGTTCATCAGACCGGAGGTGCGTTTTTCGATCAGCGCATCCAGTTCGATGCCGTCGATGATATCGAGCGGGTCGAGCACGTTGCCCTTCGACTTCGACATCTTCTGGCCTTCGCCGTCGCGCACCAGGCCGGTGACGTACACCTCGCGGAAGGGCACTTTGCCGGTGATGTGCTTGGTCATCATGACCATGCGCGCCACCCAGAAGAAAATGATATCGAAGCCCGTGACCAGCACGGATGTCGGCAGATACATGTCGATCGCAGGACTGCTCTTTTCGGGATACTCGGGCGTCCAGTCGAGCGTGGAGAAAGGCCACAGCGCCGACGAAAACCAGGTATCGAGCACATCCTCGTCCCGCCGCAGCGACTTGTTGCCGGCGAGTTGGCGCGCTTCGGCTTCGTCGTGCGCTACGTAGACGCGACCCTCGTCGTCGTACCAGGCGGGAATGCGGTGACCCCACCAGAGTTGTCGCGATATGCACCAATCCTGGATGTTGGTCAGCCATTGCGTGTAGGTGGTCAGCCAGTTCTCCGGCACGAAGCGCACGTCCGCATCGCCTTCTTCGGCATGGGTGCATTCCAGACCGAGGCGCGCCAGCGTGGCCATGTTCATGAACCATTGATCGGTCAGCATCGGCTCGATCACGACGCCGGTGCGTTCGCCGCGCGGCACCATCAGCTTGTGCGGCTTGATCGAGTCCAGCAGCTCTTCGCGTTCAAGGTCTGCGACGATGCGCTTGCGCGCCTCGAAACGGTCGAGGCCGCGATAGGCTTGCGGGGCGTTGTCATTGATGCGTGCGTCGAGCGTGAAGATGTTGATCGGCTGAAGCTTGTGCCGCTGACTGACCTGCCAATCGTTGAAGTCGTGCGCCGGCGTGATTTTCACGCAACCGGTGCCGAATTCGCGATCGACGTATTCGTCGGCAATGATCGGAATACGGCGCCCGGTGAGCGGGAGAACGACCTCACCGCCTATCAGATTCTTGTAGCGCTCGTCTTCGGGATGCACTGCGACGGCGACGTCGCCCAGCAGCGTTTCCGGTCGCGTGGTGGCGACCACCAGATGGCCCTTGCCGTCCACGCGCGGATAGCGGATGTGCCACAGACTGCCCGATTCCTCTTCCGAAACCACTTCGAGATCGGAGACCGCGGTGCCGAGCTTCGGATCCCAGTTCACCAGCCGCTTGCCGCGATAGATCAAACCTTCGCGATACATGCGCACGAACACCTCGGTCACGGTCTGCGACAGGCCCTCGTCCATGGTGAAGCGCTCGCGCGACCAGTCGCACGAGGCGCCCATGCGGCGCATCTGACGCGTAATGGTCGAGCCCGAGTGCTCCTTCCATTCCCACACGCGCTCGATGAACTGCTCGCGACCGAGGTCGTGGCGCGACACCTTCTGCGCTTCGAGTTGCCGTTCGACCACGATCTGCGTCGCGATGCCGGCGTGATCGGTGCCCGGTTGCCACAGCGTGTTCCAGCCCATCATGCGATGGAAGCGCGTCAGCCCGTCCATGATCGTGTGCTGGAACGCATGTCCCATATGCAACGTGCCGGTGACGTTGGGCGGCGGCAGCAAAATCGAATAGGACGGTTTGCCGGGCTGGAAACCGGCGGCGAAGTAACCGCTGTTTTCCCATACGGGATACCAGTGTTGTTCGATGGTGTGGGGGTCGAAGCTCTTGGCGAGTTCCATGAATCCGGAAAGGAGAAAGTTGGCGCGCGCTCTGCGCATTGCGGAGGGCGACAGGCAAGGGCCGCCCTCGATGGACGGTGGATTATATCGTGCGGCGAGCGCCGCTCCGGTGCAGCTCAGACGTACAGTGCAAAATCGCGTGCCGCAGTGGGCGCCACGTACGAAACGGGCGTTGCGCTACGCGTCGTTCAGTCGGCGGATTTCTTCGTCGATGACCTGCGTCACCGCTTCACGCACCGCGCGACGGACTTCCACTTCGAGCTCGACGCGCGCACGCGTCATGACGTCCGCAACGGTCGCGGCGATGCGCGGGTGCAGGCGCGCCTCGACCAGGCGTTCGAGTTCGGCCCGAATGAGCTGGAGGATTTCCGTGCGCAGTTCGCGTTCGAAATTTTCCAGCTCGCTTTCGCTCATCGGCACGCTGCCCGCCTTTGCGGCGTTCACGCCTTCTTCGACGATCTCGGTCAGCGTGGGGAAATCCACCGGCGGGGCGGGCTGCGCTTCATTGCGCGGCACGCGGTGCTTTGCCAGCAACGCTTCGGCTTTGCGCAATACGTCGTCCGGGTCGCCGTTATGCACGTTTGCGCTCCGCCAGGTTATGCGTCTGAATGAGGTAGCCGCGGTCCTTGTAGAAACGATATCGTGCGCGCGCCCGCTGCTTGTCGTCATCGTCGCAACCGACGATTTCGATCAGACGCTGAAAGCGCGCGAACGACGGCGGCCATTCGTCGTGCAGATTGACCAGCACGTCGTCGTGCGGCAGGGCGTCGGTATCGCCGCGCGCGACCAATACCGGGGTTTCCGCCGCGAGGCGATGGTCCGCCATGCAGTGAGGCACGAAGGCGAGCGGCGGTGTGGTCCACAGCAATTGGTCGACGGCATGAGCGACTTCGCCGTCCGGCGCGTACATCACGATGCGTAACTGCTGCTGCACCGCTTTGGCGGCGAGGCGGCAGGCGACCGACAGGCGGTCGTCCGCTTCAAGATAAAAGTCGACTCGTGTCACGAGCGCCGCGCGCGGTGCAGGAGAAAAGTGGTGAGCAAGGGCACGGGGCGGCCTGTAGCCCCCTTGTTCTTGCCCGAAGTCCACGCCGTGCCGGCGATATCGAGATGCGCCCAGGCATACTGTTCGGCGTAGCGCGCCAGGAAGCACGCCGCGGTCACGCTGCCGCCCGGACGCCCGCCGATATTCGCCATGTCGGCGAACGGGCTCTTGAGCTGCTCCTGATACTCCTCCCACAGTGGCATGCGCCAGCCGCGATCCCAGGATTCGCGCCCGGCTTCGAGCAATTCGTCGGCGAGGCCTTCGTCGTTCGCGAACACGCCCGTCGCCACATGGCCCAGTGCGATGACGCACGCGCCGGTGAGGGTGGCGATATCGACCACCGCGGCCGGGTTGAAGCGTTCGGCATAGGTGAGCGCGTCGCACAGGATCAGACGGCCTTCGGCATCGGTGTTGAGAATTTCGATCGTCTGCCCCGACAGGCTGGTGACGATATCGCCAGGCTTGGTCGCATTGCCTCCCGGCATGTTTTCCGTGGTGGGAATGAGGCCGACGAGGTTGAGCTTGGGTTTCAATTCGGCGATCGCACGGAAGGTGCCGAGCACGCTTGCTGCGCCGCACATGTCGTACTTCATCTCGTCCATTTCGGCGGACGGCTTGATGGAGATGCCGCCCGTATCGAAAGTCACGCCCTTGCCGACCAGCACGACCGGTTTCTCCTTTTTGCCGGCGCCGGAATACTGCAGCACCAGAAATTTCGGCGGTTCGTGCGAACCTTTAGCCACGGCCAGCAGGGCGCCCATGCCGAGCTTTTCCATGTCCTTGCGTTCGAGCACTTCGACACCGATCTTGTGCGTTTTTGCCAGCTGCAGCGCCTGTTCGGCGAGATGGCCGGGCGTGCAAAGATTGCTGGGCCGGTTGCCTAGATTCTTGGTGAAGTCCATGCCTGCGGCGATCGCGCGTCCTTCGGTGACGCCTTCGGCGATCGCGTCGGCGACCGATTTTTCGCTCAGCGCGAAGATGAGTTTTTTCAGCCGCGCAACAGGCGATTTCTTGCTCTTGAACTCCTCGAAGCGATAGATCGATTCCGCGGCGATGATCACGGCTTGCCGGGCGCTCCAGCGTAAATCGCAGCCGCGTACCGGCAGTTCGACCAGATACAGGTGTGCATCTGCCGCGCCCGTATCCTTCAGCGCGTTGACCGCATTCCGCACCGCCTCGCGGTAAGCCTTGGCGCCGAACTCCGGCTCCTTGCCGAGTCCGACCAGAATAAGTCGTTCACAAGCGAGCGAAGCTGGCTTCAGCAATACCCGTGTTGCGCCCAGTTTGCCGTCGATGTCGCGGCGCTTGATAAGTTCGGTGATCAGACCTTTGGCGGCGCGATCCACCGCTTCGGCGCTGGCCGAAAGCTTGCCCGATTCATAAATGCCGACGACCAGTGCGCCGGTAGCGAGCTTGTCCGGCTCTGCGACTTTCGTGCTAAATTCCAAGGCCATCTCCGTTCGTGCTGCCGTTTCGATAAAAGAAGCGAGTCGAATGGCGAACGATTATCCCCGCTTTGTTTCGACCCCGTCAAAAGCCCGCGGTCGAAATCGGGATCGCTTTCGGAGCCGCGCAACGGCTGACATTCCCCGGTGATATTTCAACGCTCGCTTTTGCGCGAATTCGGCAACTATGCCGCTGCGGTGTTCGCCGCGCTTTTCGCCATCGTCGTGACCAGCCAGCTGGTGCGCATGCTCGGTCGTGCCGCCGGCGGCAGCATTCCCACCGATGCCGTATTCGCGCTCATCGGCTTCACCGCGATCAACTATCTTCCCGTTCTGCTGGCGCTGACCCTTTTCGTCGCTGTGCTGATGGCCATTTCGCGCGCCTATCGCGACTCGGAAATGGTGATCTGGTCCGCATCCGGCGTGTCGCTGCTGGCGTGGATTCGTCCGGTCGCGCTGTTTGCCGCGCCGCTGGTCGTCGTCATCGCACTGATGGCGTTGTTGCTTTCGCCCTGGGCGAACGATCGTGCGGACGAGTATCGGCGGCAGATCGAAAGCCGCGATGAAGTGTCGCGTATCGCACCCGGGGTATTTCGCGAATCGGCCAATGCCGAGCGGGTGTTTTTCGTCGAAAGCGCGGATGTGGGCGAAGGGCGCGTCAAGAACGTGTTCATCGCCAGCAAGCAGCATGGCAAGACCGGAGTCGTGGTCAGCAACGAGGGCTACATGGAAGTGGCGCCGAACGGCGATCGCTTCGCCGTGCTGTTGAACGGACGTCGTTACGAAGGTACGCCGGGCACGCCCGAATATCGGGTCACGGAATTCGAACGCTATGCCGCGCGTATTCAATCCGTGGAGCAACAGGTTGGCCGTGCCTCGCCCAAGACGATATCGACGCTCGAATTGGTGAAGGACAAAACCAATCGGGCGCGGGCGGAGTTGCTTTGGCGCATCGGTCTGCCGTTCGTGGCGATCAACCTCGCCCTGCTGGCGATTCCGCTGTCTTTCGTCAATCCACGCGCCAGCCGATCGATGAACCTGCTTTTCGCGGTGTTCGCCTACATGCTCTACAGCAACCTGCTCGGCGTGGTTCAGGCATGGGTGTCGCAAGGCAAGCTTAGTTTTGGCGTCGGCTGGTGGATTCTGCATGTCGCGGCGTTAGCGGTGGTGGCTTTACTGTTCGCCTGGCGCATGAGCCTGGGCTTTGCTTTCCTGCGGCGACGGACATGACGCTCATCACGCGCTATCTGGGGCGGGAAATCTATAAGGCGACGCTGTTCGCCTTCGTCGTGTTTCTTGCATTGTTCGCGTTCTTCGATCTCATCAACGAACTCGACAATCTGGGCAAGGGCTCGTACCGCATGCCGCAGGCCTTTCTGTTCGTCCTGCTTTCGGTTCCCGGTCACGTCTATGAACTGTTTCCCATTGCCGTGCTGATCGGCACGCTGGTCGCATTATCCAATCTCGCCAACAACTCGGAATTCACCGTACTGCGAGTGTCCGGTTTTTCACCCTGGCGGGCCGGGGCCACGCTGACGCGCATCGGCATGGCGTTCGTGGTGGCGACGATTCTGATCGGAGAACTGGCCGCCCCGGTTGCCGAACGTGCCGCGCAGCAACTGCGGCTGGATAGTCTGGGGCGCACCATCGCGCAGGAATTACGCACCGGTCTATGGGTGCGCGCCGATTCGAAATTCGTCAATATCCGCGAGGTGTCGCCGGATTCGAGCCTTAAAGGCGTGCAGATCTATGAATTCGACGACGCCATGCATCTCAAGTCGATCAGCGAAGCGGCGGCGGGAACCCATGTCGGAGAGAAAACCTGGCGGTTGACCGACGTGCAGCGCACGCTGTTCAGCGATGGCGGTGCGCATGTCGAGCGGCTCGCCAGCATCGACTGGGAAACGGTGATCACGCCCGACATGCTGGCGGTCCTTCTGGTGCGGCCGGAAAAGATGTCGGCCTGGGGCCTTTATCAGTACACGCGCCACCTGGCCAAGAACCGGCAGAGCACCGAGCGCTATGAGATTGCGCTGTGGAAGAAAATCGTTTATCCGTTCGCCGCGCTGGTGATGATGGGCCTGGCGCTGCCGTTCGCATATATCCTGGTTCGGTCCGGCGGCGTGGGCGCCAAGCTGTTCGCCGGCATCATGCTCGGCGTGCTGTTCCATTTTCTCAACACGCTGTTCTCGCACCTCGGCGTTTTACAAGGCTGGCCACCGCTGGCGAGTGCGGTGTTGCCCAGCGCGATTTTCCTGCTGCTCGCAATGGGCATGATGTGGTGGGTCGAGCGAAGATAATTTTCAGCGCTTGTCCCCGATAAGGACCAGGCGGGTCCGGGCAAGGCGGTCGTGCAGGAATTGTCCGTCGCGATCGATCCAGGCCCAGGCGATGGTGACGACGCCCGCCGCCAGCGCGAGCCAGCCGCGGATCGCATGCGGCTGCTTCCACAGCATGACGGCGCCCAGCGCGCCGGCGCCGATCGTCATCGCGGCGAGCAGAAGTCGCAGCAGTGCGTGTGGCATCGAAAGCGGCGCACCGTCGGCGCGCACCAGGCGCAGTTTCCAGGCCTTCATCGCCAGGGTCTGGCCGCGTCGCCAGCACCAGACGAAATAAAGGCTGAGCACTGCGACGAGGTAGCACTGGAAAGCCAACCGCGCCGCGCCTTCCAGCTTTGCGGTCGCCGCGCCGTAAAAGAGGAAGGAGGCAACCATGACGATCGCGGCGACGAGCAATGCCTCATAGACCATGGCGACCAGGCGCCGGACGATGGACGGGCGATGTGCTACCGGTTCGGCGCTCGCGGATACGACGGATGGGGTGGATTTCAAGGCGTGCGCGCCGCGCGTTCGAGGTTGAAAACGCAGGGCAAGATGGCAAGGCAAGCGATCTTAGCAAAGGCGCTTACGGCACGGTGCGTGCCGTTATGGAAACTTGACCAAATAGCTCGCAACATTTACTGTTCTCGGTTTTCGCCGAATATTCAACACACTTAGAGCTCTGCATGGCCACCGGTAAAGAACCACGCGCACCCGCCCTGACCGGGGCGGATATCGTCATCAAATGTCTTGAGGCCGAAGGAGTCGAGTATGTATTCGGCTATCCGGGCGGCGCGGTTCTATACATTTACGATGCTCTATTCAAGCAGGATAAAGTCAAGCACGTGCTGGTGCGGCACGAACAAGGCGCAACACATGCCGCCGACGGTTACTCGCGCGCCAGCAAGAAGGTAGGCGTAGCGCTGGTGACATCGGGGCCGGGGCTGACCAATGCGGTCACGGGCATCGCCACCGCCCACCTCGATTCGATTCCGATGGTGATCATCAGTGGTCAGGTGCCCACTCACGCGATCGGCCTCGATGCGTTTCAGGAAGTCGATACCGTGGGCATCACGCGCCCGTGCGTGAAACACAACTTCCTTGTCAAGAACGTCGCGGATATCGCGCCGACCATCAAGAAGGCGTTTCACATCGCACAGACCGGTCGCCCGGGCCCGGTGCTGGTGGATATCCCGAAGGACGTCACCACGATGGTGCACCCCTTCAGCTATCCCGACAAAATCGAAATGCGCTCCTACAACCCGGTGATCAAGGGCCATCCGGGACAGGTCAAGAAAGCGGCGCAACTCATTCTTGAAGCGAAACGCCCTTACATCTATGCCGGTGGTGGCGTCATTCTCGCCAACGCCTCGGATGAACTGACCAAGCTGGTCAGGTTGCTCGACTATCCGTGCACCAATACGCTGATGGGTCTGGGCGGGTTCCCGGCAACCGATCGCCGTTTTCTCGGCATGCTCGGTATGCACGGCACGTACGAAGCGAACATGGCCATGCAGCACTGCGACGTGCTGATCGCCATCGGCGCACGCTTCGACGATCGGGTGATCGGCAATCCGAGCCACTTCGGCCAGGTGCCGCGCAAGATCGTTCACATCGACATCGACCCTTCGTCGATTTCCAAGCGCGTGAAAGTCGACGTGCCGATCGTCGGCGACGTGCGTGAGACGCTCGATGAACTGCTCGGCCTGATCGAAGGCAAGACCTCGAAGATCGACGAGAAGGCCCTTAAGGCATGGTGGGCGCAGATCGAATTGTGGCGCGGCAAGGACTGCCTGCGTTACGACCGTACCGGCGACATCATCAAGCCGCAGTTCGTCGTCGAGAAACTGTACGAACTGACCAAGGGCGAAGCATTTGTCTGCTCCGACGTCGGGCAGCATCAGATGTGGGCGGCGCAGTTCTATAAATTCGACAAGCCGCGCCGCTGGATCAACTCGGGTGGCCTCGGCACGATGGGTTTCGGCCTGCCGGCCGCGATGGGCGTCTATCTGGCCAACCCCAACTCGACGGTCGCATGCGTCACCGGCGAGTCGAGCATTCAGATGTGCATACAGGAACTCTCGACCTGCAAGCAGTACCATTTGCCGATCAAGATCATCAACCTGAACAATCGCTACATGGGCATGGTGCGCCAGTGGCAGCAGTTCTTCCACGGTAACCGCTATTCCGAGTCGTACATGGACGCGCTGCCCGACTTCGTCAAGCTGACCGAAAGCTATGGCCATATCGGCATGCGTATCGACAAGCCGGGTGATGTGGAAGGGGCGCTGCGCGAAGCGCTCAAGCTGAAGGACCGGCTGGTGTTCATGGACTTCATGACCGATCAAACCGAAAACGTGTTTCCGATGGTTGCCGCGGGCAAAGGTATTTCGGAAATGATTCTGGCCGAGGAACTGTGAGATGAACGCACCTGCCAGTCCATACCTCCTCACCGGCGATCAACCGCGTGCCTTGCGCCATATCATTTCCGTCCTGCTGGAGAACGAATCGGGCGCACTGTCGCGCGTTGCCGGGCTGTTTTCCGCGCGCGGCTACAACATCGAATCGCTCACTGTCGCGCCGACCGAAGACGGTTCGCTGTCGCGCATCACTATTGTCACCACCGGCTCCGTCGACGTGGTCGAACAGATCACCAAACAGCTCAACAAGCTGATCGAAGTGGTGAAGGTGGTCGATCTGTCCGAAGCGCCGCACATCGAGCGCGAACTCATGCTCATCAAGGTGCGCGCCACCGGCAAGGAGCGCGAAGAGATGAAGCGCATGGCCGATATTTTTCGCGGTCGAATCATCGACGTGACCGACAGTACCTACACCATCGAATTGACCGGCACCGGCGACAAGCTGGACGCTTTCATTCACGCGCTCGACAAGGCTGCCATTCTGGAAACCGTGCGCACCGGTGCATCCGGCATTGGGCGCGGCGAGCGCGTACTGCGGGTGTGAAAATCAGCGGAGAGCCGAGAGCCTAGAGCGGAGAGCGGCGCTGCGCGCCCTGATCCTTTTTTACTCTCGGTTCTCCGCTCTTGGCTCTTAGCTTTATTCAAAAGGACATCGACCATGAAGGTCTATTACGACAAGGACGCCGACCTCTCCCTCATCAAAGGCAAGAAGGTCACCATCGTTGGTTATGGCTCGCAGGGCCATGCACATGCATTGAATCTGAAGGACTCGGGCGTGAATGTCACGGTCGGCCTGCGCAAGAGCGGCGCCTCGTGGGACAAGGCGAAGAACGCCGGTCTGAGCGTCGCCGAAATCGCCGAATCGGTGAAGGGCGCCGATATCGTCATGCTGCTGATGCCCGACGAGCACATCGCCGCGGTGTATCGGTCCGAAATCGAACCGAACATCAAGCAGGGGGCGACGCTCGCCTTTGCACACGGCTTCAATATCCACTACGGTCAGGTCATGCCGCGCAATGACCTCGACGTGGTGATGATCGCGCCGAAGGCGCCCGGTCATACCGTCCGCAGCACCTACGCGCAAGGCGGCGGCGTGCCGATGTTGATTGCCATCTATCGGGATCAAAGCAAGAAGGCGCGCGATCTGGCGCTGTCCTATGCTGCGGCCATCGGTGGCGGTCGTGCCGGCGTGATCGAAACCACATTCAAGGAAGAAACCGAAACAGACCTGTTCGGCGAGCAGGCTGTGCTGTGCGGTGGCGCAGTCGAACTGATCAAAGCCGGTTTCGAGACGCTGGTCGAGGCGGGTTATGCGCCGGAAATGGCGTACTTCGAATGTCTGCACGAGCTGAAGCTGATCGTTGACCTGATCTACGAGGGCGGCATCGGCAACATGAACTACTCGATCTCCAACAATGCGGAGTACGGCGAGTACGTTACCGGGCCGAAGATCGTCACCGAGGATACCAAGAACGCGATGCGCCAGGCGCTCAAGGACATCCAGACCGGCGAGTATGCCAAGAGCTTCATTCTGGAAAACCGGGCCGGCGCGCCGACGCTGCTGTCGCGCCGCCGCCTGACGGCCGAGCATCCGATCGAGCAGGTCGGCGAGCAGTTGCGTGCGATGATGCCGTGGATTAAAAAGAACAAGCTGGTCGACCAGTCGAAAAACTAAAAAAGCGGGCCGGAATTCCGGCCCGCGGTCTTTGAGAGCCCCTATCACGAATGGCCAGCCATTACCCTCACCCCATCATCGCCCGCGAAGGCTGGGCTTACTCGATTGCCAGCGTTCTGGCCGCACTGGCGGTCGCCAGTCTGGCTGGCTGGTGGTGGTCGCTGCCGTTGTGGCTCGTCGCCATTTTCGTGGTCCAGTTCTTTCGCGATCCGGCGCGTGACGTGCCGGGCGATGCGCGCACTGTCGTATGCCCGGCCGACGGCCGCGTGCTGATGGTCGTATCGGCGGAAGATCCCTACCTGCAGCGGCCGGCGATCAAGGTGAGCATATTCATGAACGTGTTCAACGTGCATTCGAACCGCTCGCCGGTCGAGGGCGAGGTCGTTGCGTCGTGGTACAAGCCGGGCTCATTCTTCAATGCGGCGATCGATAAGGCCTCCCTGGAAAACGAACGGAATGCCTTGCACTTGCGCACCGCGTCAGGCGTCGACGTAACCTGCGTGCAGATCGCCGGGCTGGTCGCGCGGCGCGTGCTTTGCTACGTCAAGCCGGGTGATCGCCTGACGCGCGGTCAGCGATTCGGCTTCATCCGGTTCGGGTCGCGCGTCGACGTTTATCTGCCGCCCGGCACGCGCGTGCGAGTGGAACTGGGACAGAAGGTGTATGCATCGAGTACGGTTTTAGCGGAGTTGGCGGCATGAGTGAATACCAGGCAGCGTCGCGCGAGGATGTGCGCGGAACCTTTAGGCGGCGCGGCATCTATCTGCTGCCCAACCTCTTCACCTCCGGCGTGTTGTTCTCGGGCTTCTTTGCCATCGTCCAGGCGATGAACGGCCGCTTCGAACTCGCCGCGGTTGCCGTTTTCGTCGCCATGGTCCTTGATGGACTGGATGGCCGGATCGCCCGCCTGACGCGCACCCAGAGCGAATTCGGCGCGCAATATGACAGCCTCGCCGATGTGGTGGCATTCGGCGCAGCGCCGGCGCTCATCATGTATGAGTGGGCCTTGCGGCCGCTGGGTCGAATCGGCTGGATCGTCGCCTTTATCTATTGTGTGTGCGTGGCGCTGCGCCTCGCGCGCTTCAACACCAATATCGGCGTCGTGGACAAGAAGTGGTTTCAAGGTTTGCCCAGTCCGTCGGGTGCCGCCTTGGCGGCGGGTCTGGTATGGATCATGAACGACCTGGGAATCGAACCGATGGGCGCGTGGCGCGCCTTGGCGGCGGTGGTCACCGTGTTTGCCGGCGTAACCATGGTCAGCAGCGTGCCGTTCTACAGTTTCAAGACCATTAACTTTCGCCGCGCAGTACCCTTCTGGGCGGTGTTGCTGATCGTGCTGGTGCTGGTGGTGGTAACTTCGCATCCGCCGCTGGTGCTGTTCCTATTTTTCGTGGTGTATTCGCTGTCCGGCTACGTCATGTGGCTGTGGAACTTTCGCAGGAAGCGTTCACCGTTTTAGGGAATTTGCGATTAAGGGGCCCAGCCCCCTTGAAAATTCCCGAAAATCAGCGAAGCTCCGATTCGATCGAGCACTTGATCAGAGCTTCCATAAGGGTTAGCCATGAGCACTGACCGTCTGATCATTTTCGATACGACCCTGCGCGATGGGGAGCAAAGTCCCGGCGCATCCATGAACCGGGAAGAGAAGGTTCGCATCGCCAAGCAACTCGAGCGGCTGCGCGTGGACGTCATCGAGGCCGGCTTCCCCGCGGCGTCGAACGGCGATTTCGAGGCGGTGAGGGCGGTCGCGAACGCGATCCGGGACAGTCGGGTTGCCGGCCTGTGCCGCGCCAACGAGCACGATATCGAACGTGGTGTCGAAGCGCTGAAGAATGCAGCGAACGGTCGCATCCACACCTTTATCGCGACCAGCGCGCTGCATATGGAAAAGAAGCTGCGCATGACGCCCGAGCAGGTGCTGGAGCAGGCCAGGGCGGCGGTGCGTTTCGCGCGCAAACATTGCGACGACGTGGAGTTCTCGCCGGAGGATGCAAGCCGCTCGGATATCGATTTTCTCTGTCGCGTGCTGGAAGCGGTGATCAAGGAAGGCGCGCGGACAGTCAACATCGCCGATACCGTCGGCTATGCGGTGCCGCAGCAGTACGGCGAGTTCATCCGCACGCTGCGCGAGCGCATTCCCAACTCGGATCAGGCGGTGTGGTCGGTGCATTGCCACAACGATCTGGGCATGGCTGTCGCGAATGCGCTGGCGGGTGTCGCGATCGGCGGCGCACGCCAGATCGAGTGCACCATCAACGGGCTGGGCGAGCGTGCGGGCAACACTTCGCTCGAAGAAGTCGTCATGGCGCTCAAGACGCGCCGCGATATTTTCGGTCTCGATACGCGGATCGATACGACGCAGATCGTGCCGGCGTCGCGCATGGTTTCCCAAATTACCGGCTTCGTGGTGCAGCCCAACAAGGCCATCGTAGGCGCCAACGCTTTCGCGCATGCTTCAGGCATTCACCAGGACGGTGTGATCAAGGCGCGCCAGACTTACGAGATCATGCGCGCGGAGGACGTCGGCTGGACGGCCAACAAGATCGTGCTGGGCAAGCTGTCCGGTCGCAATGCCTTCAAGCAGCGCCTGAAGGAATTGGGCGCAGAGCCGGAAAGCGAAGAGGCGCTGAATATCGCCTTTCAGAAATTCAAGGATCTCGCCGACAAGAAGGCCGAGATCTTTGACGAGGATCTGCACGCGCTGGTGCTGGACGAGGCGGTCAGCGCGGACGCCGAGCGCTGGAAACTGGTGACGCTGAATCAGGCCAGCGGTATGGGCGAGCGGCCTCGTGCCACGCTTGTACTGAGCGACAGTGGCGCGGAGCAACGGGTTGAAGCGGAAGGAACCGGCCCGGTGGATGCCGTGTTCAGAGGCATCGAAATCATCGCCAAGAGCGGCGCCGAACTGTTGCTCTATTCCGTCAATGCGGTGACGCAGGGTACCGAGTCACAGGGTGAAGTTACGGTGCGGCTGGCCAAGGCCGGACGGATCGTGAACGGTGTCGGTGCCGATACCGACATCATTGTGGCGTCCGCGAAGGCCTATGTTAATGCACTGAACAGGCTCGACAGCAAGGTGGAGCGCGTCAATCCGCAACACGCACTATAGGGCGGCGCGGGTTCAAGCCCGTTGCCGTCTCGCGCGCCGTGGCCCCAGCGCACGCGCGGCGTAAATCGCGCAGAAAAAAAACACTACGGACAGCGCAACCTCGCCTAGTGCGAGCTGCTGCGATAAGCCGCTGTCCGACCAGCCGCGCACCACGCCTTCGGTGAAATACGCCAGGATCAGAAACGACGCCCATTGATACGTGCGTCGTTTCGCGCGCAACAGACCGAACAGAGGCAACAGTAGCGGAAGCGCTTTCAACATCAGCCAGGAACCACCCGGTCGGATGGGCGCCAGTTGAATTTCCCATGCCAGGCACAGCGCGATCAGCAGCAGCAGGCTGATGAGCGCGCCGTAGTACAGCACCCCGATGCGAGGCTGCGACGGCGTGGCCATAGTCTCGGTGGAACTCCTGTTCATCGACCAAGCCGTTTCGCCGTGTCGGCCAGCCGCTCGCCGAGCGCGATGCACAACGTCTTCTCGGTTTCATCGACCGGCCGCGCGGCATCGGCGCCGGCCAGATGCGTCGCGCCATAGGGTGTGCCGCCGCTTGTTGTCGTATTGAGTCCACTTTCGGTGTAAGGCAGACCGACCAACAGCATGCCGTGATGCAGCAGCGGCAACATCATCGACATGAGCGTCGTTTCCTGCCCGCCGTGCAGGCTCGCGGTCGAGGAAAATACCGCGGCCGGCTTGCCCGCAAGCGTCCCTTGCAGCCATAGCGCGCCGGTGCCATCCCAGAAATACTTCATCGGCGCCGCCATGTTGCCGAAACGCGTGGGGCTGCCGAGGGCGATACCGGCGCATTCGCGCAGATCGTCCAGCTCGCAATACGGCGCACCGCTGACCGGAACATCGGGCTCGGTCGCTTCGCATACGGTCGACACAGGGGGGACGGTGCGCAAGCGGGCGCGCATATCCTTTACCCGCTCCACGCCATGAGCAATCCATTGCGCCATTTCGCGAACTGCGCCGTGGCGGCTGTAATAAAGGACCAGGATATCGGACATGGCGTCGTTGGAGTCGATGCGGGAAGGAGCATTGCTATTATACGGGCGCGCCATCGAATGACCGGCGCATCGGGGCAGAGCGGATCGCCTGCGGTATCGGCCGCACTCCGCGCATCATGCACAGCACTCACATAAGAGCAGGCTTCAGTGAAATTCTTGCGCCCGGCCCATCAGTTCGCTCTGTTCATGCGGGAAGTCGGTCGTCGCTTCATCGTGGACGACTCGTTCAAGCTCGCCGCAAGTCTGGCGTATACGACCTTGCTGGCGCTCGTGCCTCTGGTGACGATCGGGTTCGCCGTGTTTTCCGCCTTCCCGGCCTTCAAGTCATTCACGGTCGACGTCAATGAGTTCATCTCCCACGCGATGCTGCCTTCGACCGTGGAGCAGATTGTCGCGACACATCTCGATCAGTTCACCAAAAGCGCCGGGCGATTGACGGCACTTGGCATCGTGGTGCTCGGCATCACCGCCATTCTGCTCATGCAGACGATCGACGCCGCGCTGCAGCGCATTTTTGCCGTGCAACGCAAGCGCCCGTTGATTCTGCGTGTGCTGACCTATTGGGGCGTATTGACGCTCGGGCCTTTGCTGATCGGCGCCAGTTTGTCGCTGACTTCCTATTTGCTGACGCATCCGCTGATCGGCGATCGCTACGTCCGTTCCGTGGTGTTGCGCGATGTGGTTCCACTGGCGCTGACGGTGGTTGCTTTCGCGCTGCTCTATAAGGTAGTGCCCAACCGGATGATCAGTACGCGACATGCATTGATCGGCGGCGTCTGCGCGGCGCTACTGTTCGAGACGATGAAGCGCGGCTTCGCCTTTTACATCGCGAAATTTCCGACGTACACGCTGATCTACGGCGCTTTCGCGGCCATCCCCATTTTTCTGCTATGGATCTATCTTTCCTGGCTCGTCGTGCTGCTCGGCGCAGTGCTCGCCGCCACGCTGCCCGAACGACGTCTCGTGCGGATGAGCACGCGCGGGCCGGACGAGGGAAAGGTGGGAGAACGGCTACGCGATCTCATCGCGGTGCTGCGCGTGCTGGTGCAGGCCCAACGTGCGCGCGCTGTGCTCAGCAGCAGCACTGTGGCGTCTCGCGCACAGATTTCGCTGCCTTTGGCCGAAGCGCTGCTCGGTGCGCTGGAGCGTGAGCGCTGGGCGGTGCGGGCGTCGGGCGGCGAGCGCTGGGCACTCAGCTGTGATCCCTCTTCGCTTACCCTCGCGCAGGTGTATGAGCGCGTGTTGTTCGGCGATCCGCCCGACGACGAATTTGCCGAGCGGGTTCGCCGTCTCGGTCACGAGGCGCTGAGCGTTCCGCTGGCAGCGCTGGATGACGATATCGTTCGGTTACCTTGCGGCTCAACTCACCGCGCCGAACTGTAGCAACTGAACGCTGACCGTGCGTTCGAGCAGGCTGGTTGCCTTAACGCGCATCTTGGATTGCAGCTCGCCCAGATTTAATTCGCATGTCGTGTCCAGAGCCACAAGCGGTGCCAGGATGGCGGGCGCCTGATTCGAATTCGGCGCTTCGGAAAGCAGCAGCACGGGTTCAGGATTGCGTCCCGGTTCATCGCGCACCTTGCGAATGGAAGCTGCGCGCGCGGAAGGCGCCATTTCCTCCACGCCCACTTCAATGTGTTCTGCGTGATCCGACAGCACCCAGCGCACCATGCAGATGTGGCAGTTGTCGTCACGATCTGTACGCAGGCCGATGGCATCGCCGACTCGAATCGGTTCGATGGGGCCCTTATCGTGCGTCAGGGCGAAGCCGCCGGCGCCCTCGTTGGTGATGATCCACTCGGAGGTCTGCCTGATCTCCTGATTCGCGTCGTTCAGAAACTGCCATATTTCGCCGATGCCAATATGCACCTTGACGCGCGCGTGAGTGCGCAGGCGTTCGTAACGTCGGTTTGTCCCGCTGCCCCAGTGCCTGGCGAGATGCGTCAGCAGATCGTGCAGGCCGACGCCGTCGATGCGCTCCGGCAAACCGATTCGAGCAGGTGATTCGCCGGCACTCAAACGCGCCGCCTGTTCGAGCAATATTTCAGCGAGGGCGCGCGTGATTAGAATCGAATCGTGCTGCTGTGCGCCCGGGTGCTGGCGCTTCGATAAGGGGTAGCCGGGAAAGTCGCGCTGCCGCTTGATCAAGAATATGCCGCGGCCGCCGTGCTGCCCGTTTGACGCCGCGAGAGAAGCCTGTGCGCCATACAGCGCGATCCATGCCCGCACCCGCTCAAGATCGCCCTGCATCAGTTTGAGCGGTTCGGCGAAGGCCAGCAGCAGCGCTTCACGATAGATGTCCAGCGGCGAGGCGCCATCGTCGTTCGCCTCACTTTGGGCGAAGCCGCGGCGCAGCGCGAAATGATAGAGCGCGTGCAGTTCCAGCCAGACATCTTTCGGTGGTGTGGCGTACATGCCGTAGCTCAGCAGCAAGCGCTCGGCCAGCAACTGCATTGCTCGTACCACCGGCAATCGCGCCCGCCCGCTGGAGGCGAGGCCGAACAACCGGCGCGACTGCTCCATCAACAGGATCTTGTACGAGTACGCCAGTTCGCTGAGCAACTCGTCGGCGAGATCGACGGCGCTGCGTGTACGCGTTGCAAGGGGCACGGTGGCGCCATCGAGCGCGCGACTCAGTTCGCCGAGCAAGGGCGTTGCTTCGACGATCACCAGTTCCGTTACTTCCTGTCGCAACGCCACGCGCATGCGGCTGCGATTCATGGGAATAAGAAAATCGATCATCTGCCGCGTACGTTCCGTGACGGGATTGGCGCGTAGCTTGGCCAGCCATTCGGAAATTTGCTGTGGATCGGGGTCCGGGCGTACGCCGTCGCGCTCGTCGGATGGTGGCAGGCTGAGGTGCAAAGACATACACGGCTCCTGTTGGTGTGGTTGGATTGCCGTTGGTGAAAGCCTGATATCGCCGGCAGCTTTGCATCACGTTTTCGCAAGCTCCATGCCACATACTCAATGTGCGTTTGTGTCGACTGGGCACGCGGAAGATCGTTCGAATTGAGGCGTATCCAGCTGCGAGCGCGTGACAACTGTCACGTGCGTCGGTTTTTTCGCCGGATCAGGCCGAGAAAAGGTGAAGGTCTTCTGACGGGTTCCGGACGTGGCGACTGACGTCAACACGACAAAAACCCGCGTTGGCTGTCGCACTGTAGGGGGCGATAAAGCGCGATCAAGCCGTGTCGAGGCGTTAGAATTACGCCCGTTTCGAGTCGGTCGAAGCTGTGCCGTCGCTCATCGGTGCGGTTGTTTTCGACACCATTAATCGCAGAGATTCAGCCCATGAACAAGGTTTCACTGTCCGCCAAGAACATTCCCGCGCATGAACGTCTCATCGTTGCGCTAGACGTGCCGAGTGTCGACGAGGCAAAGCGGCTGGTCGATAGCCTGGGCGACAGCGTGAGCTTTTATAAGCTGGGTCTCGAGTTGTTCATGTCAGGCGATTATTTCGACCTGGTCGATACGCTGGTGAAGGCCGACAAGAAAGTGTTCGCCGACCTCAAATTTTTCGATGTGCCGGAGACGGTGCGCGGCGCCGTGCGCGGATTGCGCAATCGCGGTGTGACGTTCGCGACCGTACATGGCAATCAGGCGATCATGGAAGCTGCCGGCGCAGACAAGGGCGAGGTGAAAATTCTCGCCGTCACGGTGCTGACCAGCCTGGACCGCGGCGATCTCGACGATCTGGGTTTCCAGTGCGATGTCGAGAAACTGGTGCTGTCGCGCGCCCGGCGTGCGTTGGCGGCCGGATGCGACGGAGTGATTTCTTCCGGGCTCGAAGCGCCGATGCTGAAGCAGGAACTCGGCGAACGGGTCATGGTGGTGACACCGGGCATTCGCCCGGTGGAGAATCGTCCGATCGATGATCAGAAGCGAACGGTGGATGTCGCGCAGGCGTTTCGCAATGGTGCCGACTACATTGTTGTGGGGCGGCCCATTCGCCAAGCGGTCGATTCGCGTTCAGCGGCCGAGCAGATTCAGGAAACCATCGCTTCGGTGTTTTCCCTTTGACCGGGGAACCGGCGGCTCGACAAGCGACCGCTACCGGCGTCGGTTAAATCAGCTTGCCATCGTACTGAAACAGTTTGCGCCGGGCGCCGACGACCAGATTGGGGTACTCGGCGCGACCCAGGCTGCCGTTGTAACGGCCGAGCGCGCGGAACAGGTTGCCTTTTTCGATATCGAGATAGTGGCGCAGGATGGTGCAGCCGTAGCGCAGGTTCGTGCGCAGGTGGAACAGGTTGTGACTTTGGTCGCCGAGCAACTCGGCCCAGAACGGCATCACTTGCATCAGGCCGCGTGCTCCCGCTTTGGAGACGGCGTATTTCTTGAAGCCGCTTTCCACCTGGATGAGACCCAGCACGAGTTGCGGATCGAGTCCCGCCCGCGACGCCTCGTAATGCACGGTTTTGAGCAGTTCTTCGCGGTATTCGGCGTCCGGAATGCGCTTTTCAAGCCGCTTCGACATGGTCACCAGCCAGCGATAGCCGTCCTGCGGATTGGCGAAGGCGAGCCGGATATGCGCCCGATCGGAAATCGAGCGCGACATGGCGGACTGCACGCTGGCCGAAAGCGGCTCGTACATCTGCGCGCCGGCCAGCGCCGCCGGCGCGTACAGCGCAGCGGTCAATGCGAAAGCGGCTCCGAATTGTGCGCAGCAGCGCTTGGACATAGGCGGTCTTGCAGGAAGGACAGGGCGTGTTCGAGTTCCACGGTTTGCGCCGCTTTGTCGCGACGCGCCTGGTACTCGATTTTGCCATCCTTGAGACCGCGCTCTCCAACCACTACCCGGTGCGGAATGCCAACTAGTTCCATGTCCGCGAACATGACGCCCGGACGTTCGTCGCGATCGTCCAGCAGCACGTCGATTCCCGCGGCGATGAGGGCACGGTAGAGCATGTCGACCGCGTTCCGTACGCTTTCGTTCTTGTGATAACCGACTGGCACCAGCGCTAACTGGAAAGGCGCAATGGGATCGGGAAAGGCGATGCCGCGTTCGTCGTGATTCTGTTCGATCGCCGCGCCGACAATGCGCGTGATGCCGATGCCGTAGCAGCCCATTTCGAACGGCAGTTGCTTGCCTTCCTGATCGAGGAAGGTCGCGCTCAGCTTCGCGCTGTAGTTGGTGCGCAGCTGGAAGATGTGGCCGACCTCGATGCCGCGCACTATTTCCAGCGTGCCCTTGCCATCCGGGCTCGGATCGCCGGCGGCGACCTTACGGATATCGGCGATCAGCTCAGGCTCCGGCAAGTCGCGACCGAAGTTCACGCCGGTGAGGTGGAAGCCTTCTTCGTTCGCGCCGCAGACGAAATCGTTCATTGTCGCAACGCTGCGATCGGCGATGACGCGGATATTCGAATCGATGCCGACCGGGCCGATGTAGCCGGGTTTGCATTTCAAATGCTGCTGAATTTCCGCGTCCGTGGCGAAACGAAAGGGGTCGAGGCCGGAAATTTTCTGCGCCTTGATTTCGTTCAGCTCATGGTCGCCGCGCAGCAGCAGCAGGACGAATTCCGCTTCATGCATCAGCGCGATGGCTTTGACCGTGCGTTCGAGCGGCAATTCGAGCAGGGCAGCGACATCTTCGCAGCGCGTCTTGCCCGGCGTCGGTACTTTGGTCATCGGCTGCGAGGCGTTCGCTCGCGCCGAGGCGGGCGCGAGCGCTTCGGCAAGCTCGACGTTGGCGGCGTATTCGGATGCAGGGCTGAACGCGATTGCGTCTTCGCCGGAGTCGGCCAGGACATGGAATTCGTGCGAGCCGGTGCCGCCGATGGAGCCGGTGTCCGCGGCAACCGCGCGGAATTGCAAACCCAAACGCGTGAAAATACGCGTGTAGGCCTCGTACATATTGGCGTATTCGCGCTGCAGATCTTCATAGCTCGCGTGAAACGAGTAAGCGTCCTTCATGGTGAACTCGCGCCCGCGCATGACGCCGAAGCGCGGACGGATTTCGTCGCGAAATTTGGTCTGAATCTGATAGAAATTGAGCGGCAGTTGCCGATAGCTCTTCACTTCGCGTCGCACCAGATCGGTGATGACTTCCTCGTGCGTGGGGCCGATACAGAACTCGCGGTCGTGACGATCCTTCACGCGCAAGAGTTCTGGCCCATATTTTTGCCACCGCCCGGATTCCTGCCACAACTCTGCGGGCTGCACCGCCGGCATGAACAATTCGATGGCGCCCGCACGGTTCATTTCCTCGCGCACGATCGCTTCCACTTTGCGGACGACACGCAGGCCCAGCGGCATCCATGTGTAGATGCCGCCCGCGAGGCGTCGGATAAGCCCAGCCCGCAGCATCAACTTATGGCTGATGATCTCGGCATCGGCCGGCGCTTCTTTCAAAGTGCCGAGGAAGAACTGCGAAACGCGCATCGAGGTGCTCCGAAAAAGGCCAGCATTGTAACTTACGCGACTTCGAGCACCCGGGCTTGCTTTCCATGCCGGGGGAATTGTGGAAGAATCAATTCAGACTATTGTTTCAAGGCTGAATAATGCTCGACAGAGAAGGCTATCGCCCGAACGTCGGCATCATTCTGTGCAACGCCAAAAACGAGGTTTTCTGGGGTAAACGGATCAAGGAGCATTCTTGGCAGTTCCCGCAAGGCGGTATCAAATACGGTGAGACGCCTGAACAGGCGATGTATCGGGAATTGCACGAGGAAACGGGACTTGAGCCGTGCCACATCAGGATTCTCGGGCGAACGCGCGGATGGCTACGCTATGACGTGCCGGCGCAGTGGGTAAAGCGCGAGTGGCGCGGGAGCTACCGTGGGCAGAAGCAGATCTGGTTTCTGTTACGCCTGGTCGGTCGCGAATGCGACGTACGGTTGCGCGCCACGGAACACCCGGAATTCGATGCCTGGCGCTGGAGCGAGTACTGGGCGCCGCTCGAGAACGTCATCGAATTCAAGCGCGAGGTGTATCAGCAGGCGTTGTCCGAACTCGCTCGCTTTCTGCATCGCACGCCACGTCGCGATCTGCATGCAAGACAACCCGAACAGATCTGAACCCGGCTACGCGGAAATCCGCGTGTTCGCCGCACTCATGAAGAAATCCTAATGTTTGTACGCTTTGCTTTTCTCGCTCTGGCGCTGCCGCTTGTCGCGCATGCGCAGGTGCCGTTGTTCAACCAGGACCCGCGCGGCACCGTACCCGAGGAAGTAGAGATTTTCAACGAACAGCAGGTGAAGTTTCCCGCAGCGCCCAAAGAGCGCGATCTGTTGCCTTTCGATCCGGAGCGCCGCACGTCGATGAAGTTCTATGTGGACGCCACGTCCATATCGGTCGGCGCAGACCAGGTCGTACGCTATACGCTGGTGGTCACCGGTGACGGCGAGACCCGCAATATCATGTACGAAGGATTGCGCTGCAAAACGGCGGAAAAAAAGACCTATGGTTTCGGGCAGCGCGACGGCACCTGGTCCAAGGCGCGCGACCCGCAATGGGAATCCATCGGTCACGATGTTCCGCGGCTGACGCTTTCGCGCAATTTTCTATGTCCGTTGAAAGGCCCGATCCAGACCGCGGAAGAAGGCGTGGAAGCGTTGCGAAACGGCATCCATCCGCAGGTGCAGATGCTGCAGCCCAACTGACTGGCGGGCTAGAGTAGTACCAGGTTGTCGCGGTGAATCAATTCTGCTTCATCCACATAGCCGAGCACCGCTTCGATTTCATGGCTGGAATGGCCCAGGATGCGGCGCGCCTCGGCCGCGCCATAGTTGGCCAGACCTCGCGCGATTTCCTTGCCGTCAGGCGCAACACATGCGACGACCGCGCCGCGTTCGAAGTCTCCTTCCACGCCATAGACGCCGATCGGCAGCAGACTTTTACCGTTCGCGCGCAGCGCTTTCGCGGCACCGGCGTCGAGCAGCAGGCGGCCGCCGAGTTGGACATGGTCGGCCAGCCATTGCTTGCGCGCTGCGAGCGGTTCGGTCTCGGCGCACAAGAAGCTGCCGATCGCTTCGCCTGAAGCTAGTCTGGTCAATACCCGCGGCTCGCGACCGGAGGCGATGATGGTGTGCGCGCCGCTGCGTGCGGCGCGGGCCGCTGCGCGGACTTTGGTGATCATGCCGCCGCGGCTGATCGCCGAGCCGGCGCCGCTGGCCATGGCTTCCAGTCGGGGGTCGCCGGCGCGCGCTTCGCGCACCAGTTCGGCGGATGTATCTCTGCGCGGATCGGCGGTGTACAGCCCGGCCTGGTCGGTGAGGATCACCAATAGATCGGCCTCGATCAGGTTGGTGACGAGCGATGCCAGCGTGTCGTTGTCGCCGAACTTGATTTCGTCGGTCACCACCGTGTCGTTTTCATTGATTACAGGCACAACGCCGAGGGTGAGCAGCGTCCGCAGGGTCGAACGCGCATTGAGATAGCGTTGCCGATCGGCGAGGTCGGCATGGGTCAGCAGCACCTGGGCGGTTTGCAGATTGTGTTCGCGAAAGGAACTTTCGTAAGCCTGCGCCAGACCCATTTGCCCTACGGCAGCCGCCGCCTGCAGCTCCTGTACGCTGCGCGGACGCTTGCGCCAGTTGAGGCGTTTCATTCCCTCGGCCACGGCGCCGCTCGATACAAGCACCACTTCCTTGCCTTGCGCGCGGAGTTCGGCGATTTGCCGTGCCCAGCGTGCGATTGCCTCGAGATCCACGCCGTCGCCATCGTGCGTGACCAGCGTGCTGCCGACTTTGATCACCAGCCGCTTGACTGAGCTGATCGCGCCGTTCATTGCTTTTTCTCCAGATGCTCCATGATCGCGAAGCACAGTTCGCGGCAACCTTCACCCGTCAGCGCCGATATCAGGAAATGCGGGCCCTTCCAGCGGAAGCGCCGCAGAAATTCCGCGACGATCGCATCGCGCTGCTCCGGCGGCAGCATATCCGCCTTGTTCAGCACCAGCCAGCGCGGCTTGCGATAAAGCGCTTCGTCGTACTTCTGCAGTTCCTTGGCAATGGCGCGCGCCTCTTTGACCGGATCGGTGTCCGGATTTAACGGCGCGATGTCGACGAGATGCAATAGCAGGCGGGTGCGCGCCAAGTGGCGGAGGAATTGGTGTCCCAGACCGGCACCTTCAGCCGCGCCTTCGATCAGGCCGGGAATATCCGCGACGACGAAGCTCTTGTCCGCTGCGACGCGCACCACGCCGAGATTAGGTTGCAGCGTCGTGAAGGGGTAGTCGGCGACCTTCGGCTTGGCACTTGAGATGGAACGAATCAGAGTGGATTTGCCGGCGTTCGGCATACCGAGCAGGCCGACATCCGCGAGTACCTTCAGTTCGAGATACAGCTCGCGGCTTTCGCCGGGCTCGCCCGGCGTGAATTGCCGCGGCGCCCGGTTCGTGCTCGACTTGAAGTTCTCGTTGCCGAGTCCGCCTTTGCCGCCCCGGGCGAGCAGCGCCACTTGTTCGTGTACAGCCAGATCGACGAGCACCGTTCCGTCGGTTCGGTCGGTGATGACCGTTCCCACCGGCACGCGCAGATAGATATCGTCGGCGCCTTTGCCGTTGCATTGCGCGCCGCGGCCGCCTTCGCCGTTCTTGGCACGGTGCACGCGCGCGAAACGGTAGTCCACCAGGGTGTTGATATTGCGATCGGCGATCGCGTAAATGCTGCCGCCGCGACCGCCATCGCCGCCGTCCGGCCCGCCGCGCGGGACGTATTTCTCGCGCCTGAAGCTCACGGCGCCGTTGCCGCCCTTGCCGGCGTGAACTTCTATGCGTGCTTCGTCGATGAATTTCATAAAACCATAAAACCTGTCGCCGCGAATGCAGAAACAAAAAAGCCCTATCGCAAGGATAGGGCTTCGATGCGGACCAGTGAAATCAGGCGGCGGGGACTACGCTGACTGTGTGGCGCTGGTTCGGACCCTTATGTGCGAACTGCACGACCCCCTCGATTTTCGCGAACAGGGTGTGATCCTTGCCCATGCCGACATTGTCACCCGCGTGAACCTTCGTTCCGCGTTGGCGCACGATGATGCTACCGGCCGGAACGAGTTGACTGCCGTAGCATTTCACGCCCAGGCGTTTGGATTGCGAATCGCGGCCGTTGCGCGAGCTGCCGCCTGCTTTTTTGTGTGCCATGGATATTGCTCCTTGCTCTGATCGGTCTTACGCCGAAATGCCGGTAATCTGGAGTTCGGTATATGCCTGACGATGGCCTTGCGATTTACGATAGTGCTTGCGCCGGCGCATCTTGAAAATCTTCACCTTATCGCCGAGGCCGTGGGCCAGTACGGTCGCTTTGACCGAGGCGCCGGAGAGCAGCGGCCCGCCGATCTTCACGCCTTCGCCTTCACCGACCATCAATACCTGGTCGAGCACGACCTCCGCGCCGACATCCGCCGGAATCTTTTCGACCTTAAGTTTAGTGCCGGCCGCGACGCGATACTGCTTGCCGCCGGTTTTGATGACCGCATACATATGGGGCTCCGACCGTTGCTTTCCGAGAAACCCGGCATTATAGGGGCCCGCATTTGGGTGAGTCAAAGGGATTGTGCTATGCTCCGCCGCGCTTTCCCCCGCCCTCATACCATTCTCAGCTTGGCCGTCTCTCTCGACCCTATCCGCGCTCTGTTGGCCGACGATATGCGCGCCGTGGACGGCGTTATCCGTCGCCGGCTGGCCTCAGATGTCGCGCTTATTGCTCAGGTCGCCGAATACATCATCGGTGCGGGCGGCAAGCGACTACGTCCCGTTGTTCTGCTGCTGGCCGCGGGCGCATGCGGTTATCGTGGCACCCATCATTATGAATTGGCGGCGGTCGTGGAATTCATCCACACCGCGACGCTGCTGCACGATGACGTTGTGGACGAATCCGAATTGCGACGGGGGCGGCAAACCGCGAATGCCGCATTCGGCAATGCCGCAAGCGTGCTCGTCGGCGATTTCCTCTATTCCAGGTCGTTCCAGATGATGGTCGATGTGGGCAGCATGCGCGTGATGGATGTGCTGGCTGAAGCCACTAACACCATTGCCGAAGGCGAGGTGCTACAGCTTCTCAATGTGCATAACGCGGATGTCACCGAACGGAGCTATCTGGAAGTGATACGGCGCAAGACGGCGAAGCTGTTCGAAGCTTCGTGTCGGCTTGCCGCGATCCTTGCCGCGGCGCCGTCGGAAGCTGAGGAGAACATCGCCGCTTATGGCGCACACCTTGGAACGGCTTTTCAGGTGATCGACGATGTCCTCGACTACTCCGGCGATCACAATGAGACGGGCAAGAATCTGGGCGACGATCTTAATGAAGGCAAGCCGACGCTGCCGCTCATTCATGTCATGCGGCATGGCTCGGTCGAACAGGCGGCGCTGGTCAGACACGCCATAGAGACGGGCGGTCGCGACGATTTTGCCGCGGTGCTGAGCGCCATACGAGATACCGGCGCGCTTGAATCCGCCCGTGCGCACGCGCTGGATGAAGCCAATGCCGCGCGCGCTGCGATCGACTCGTTGAGGGATTCTAAGTACAAACAATCTTTGCTAGACTTGGCGGCCTTCGCGGTAGAGCGTAGTCACTGAGTCAACATCAGTAAAAAATTTACCGTAGGCATTCGCAGCTCTCTCTCGCTGCGACTGTTTGTCAGATTCGGGGTGTAGCTCAGCCTGGTAGAGTACTGCGTTCGGGACGCAGGAGTCGGAGGTTCGAATCCTCTCACCCCGACCAATCGTTGCATCGTTGGTCTTCCAGTCGGAATTTTTCTTTCAGTCGGCCTAGGGCCGATCGCGTTAGCACGGCGCGCGCCGAAAGTCGAGTCGGTAGTCGGGACTAGCCTTCAGGCCTATGCTCAACCGTTGACGTTCATCGGCAGCCCTTATAAATTTTTCCTCCGCTGCTGGGGAGGCGTCATGAAAGAAAAAATATCCACCGTAATGGGTCGTTTCGGCCGTCTGTCGGCCGGAGCGTTCCGCCGACCTG
>JAKFDA010000022.1:0-4924 GCA_036676355.1 Nitrosomonadales bacterium
GGCACCAGGCGTTCGAGATCGTCGAGCACTTTCTCGTCCACGCGTACCGGCGTCACATAGTGCTCGCCGCCATGCACCACGCGATGCGCCACCGCGCCGATCGACAGCGCGCCATAGTGTCCGCCGATCCACGACAGGATATGCGTCAGCGCATCGCTCTGGCTGATCATCTCGCCGTGCCGCCATTCGCGCGCATCGAGTATTGCGCCGGCGCCATCCTGCACACGAAACGCGGGCTGCGAATGCATCCCCTCGACGCGACCGCGCAGCATCAATGTCGGTTCATCACGCGCGCTGTCGTACAGCGCGAACTTGAGACTTGACGAACCGGCGTTGAGGACGAGAATCGGTCCGTTCGCCATGCTCAGCTCGCGACGATCTTGCCGGTATCCGCCATGCGCGCGTGCGCAAGTAAAACCGCCACCGCACATGAAGCCAATCGCGCCTGAAGCGAGTCGGAACGACTGGTCAGCACGATGGGAGCTCGCGCGCCGACGACAATGCCGGCTGCTTCCGCGCCGGCGAGGAAGGACAGGCTCTTGGCCAGCATGTTGCCCGCTTCGAGGTCGGGCACGACCAGCACGTTGGCCCGTCCCGCGACGGGCGAAGTCAGGCGCTTGATCGCAGCCGCTTCGGGATTGATGGCGTTGTCGAGTGCCAGCGGCCCATCCAGCAATCCGCCGACGATCTGCTCGCGCTCGGCCATCTTGCACAACGCGGCCGCTTCCACGGTCGAAGGCAGTTTCGGATTGACGCTTTCGGTGGCGGACAGAATCGCCACCAGCACTTCCGGAAAATGCAACGCGCGGGCGAGATCGATGGCGTTCTGGACGATATCCACCTTCTCTTCCAGCGTCGGCGCGATGTTGATCGCTGCGTCGGTGATGATCAGCGGCTGTGCATGACCCGGCACGTCCATGATGAAACAATGGCTGACGCGACGAGCGGTGCGCAGACCCAGATCGCGATCGATCACCGCGGCGATCAATTCATCCGTATGCAGGCTGCCCTTCATCAGTGCATCGACCCGCCCTTCGCGCACCAGACACACCGCCTGCGCGGCGGCCGCGTGGCTGTGCGGCACATCGACGAGTTCGTAGTCGCGCAGATCGATCCCGGCGGTCTGAGCGGCAGCCTCCACTTTCGCGCGCGGACCGACCAGCAGCGGATCGATCAATCCTTCGCCTCGCGCCGCGGCCACACCGGCCAGTGACGGCGCGTCGCACGGATGGACCACCGCGACGCGCAGCGCCCCGAGCGGCTTCGCCAGGGCGAGCAGTCGCTGATATTTTTCGCGCGTCGGCCGGCTCATGCGTCTTTCAACTCCGTCAGTTGCGCCGCGGCGCCAGGTCGCGAACCGAGCAGCGTCGGTATCGACAACGCGAGAAACACCGCCGAGACGCCGAATACCCACGTGCCGAGATTGCGATCCAGAATCATGCCGTAAACAACCGGGCCGACGAAACCGCCCACGTCGAGTCCGGCATAGACGAACCCATACACCTTTCCGCGCGAATGCTTGGGCGCGACCGCGCCGATGATGATGTCGCGCGCCGGCCCGACACTGCCGATGGCGAATCCGAGCATCACCATGGCCGGCAGCAGCAGCGCAAGCGGCACCAGTCGGCCGGCCAGGATGGCGGCAAGCACGGCCGCGATCGACATGGCCACGCCGACGATGGCGCCGTGCCGATTCGAACGCGACGCAAACGCACCGCCCGCGACCACGCCGACCGTGTTGCCGATCAGAAAAGCGGTCAGCGCGCCGCTCGCGACGAGCAGCGAGACGTCATAGATCTGCGCGGACGCCGCGGCGGCAAAGGTCTGAAAACCCATCATGCCGATGGCGTACAAGGCGAAGAACAGAAAACACAGCAGCACCGGTTGTGAACTCAGCAGCCGCATGTCGTGGCCCAATGCGCGCGAGCGCGGACGCGGCGCGGTCGGAGACTTGAGTACGGCCTGGGAGGCGAGAAACAGCAGTGCGGCCAATCCGATCACGCCGGCCGTGGCAACGGCGATGCGCCAGCCGAACGCGTGCGCGAGCGGCACCACGCAGATCGGCGCCAGCACCCAGCCCAGACTGCCGCCGAGGCCATGCATGCTGAAGGCATGACCGAGGCGTCTGGGTGTGATCCGTCCATTCAGCAAGGCAAGATCGGCCGGATGAAACACGCTGTTGCCCAGCCCGCCGACGACCGCCGTCGCATACAGCATTGCCACATTCGGCAGCGCTGCAAACATCAGGCTGCTCGCCGACAGCAAAGCGATCCCGCATAAAAGCAATTTGCGCGCACCGAGCCGATCGACCAGAAAACCGGCGGCCGTTTGCGCGACGCCGGACACGGTAAAGAATGTCGCCAGCGCGCCGCCGAGCACGGCGTAGCTGATGCCGAGCGATTCGGTGAGCATGGGAAACAGCGGTGGCAGCACCAGTTGAAAAAAATGTGACAGGCCATGCGCCAGCCCGATCAGTGCGATCAGGGCGAAGTCCGTATCGAGTTTGCGCAACCTCATTTGAATTATTCCTCGTGGCGCGGACATCTTAACAGGAGCGATGACGCGGTCGCGTCGGCCCCCTTGGCATCGTCCGCCCGCCATCTGTCGCCATTACCAGACGCTAAATCTGCATGCTCGGGCCCCTCGGCGTGTACCGTTTCACACCAAAGACACGATGGCCTGATTAAACTCGGCCACATGTTTTTGTTTACCAAAACGCAGCACGAACGCGTCGCCACTCTCCCGGACGGCACGAACGTGCGGTGCCCGAATTCGCGCGAACTGCGATTCCTGTACGAAGAAATCTACCGCGAGTCCATCTACCTGCGGAACGGCATCAGCCTGAACGAGGGCGACTGCGTGGTCGATGTCGGCGCGCATGTCGGCTTGTTCTCGCTGTTCCTGATGCAGCGCTACAAGGATCTCGATCTGTACGTCATCGAACCGGTACCGGCGGCATTCAGCATGCTGCTGAGCAATGCCGAGCAGTACTTTCCCTTGGCGCGCTGCATCCCGGCTGCGCTCGCCGAACGCGATCGACGCATCCAGCTCGCCTGGTATCCGCAGTTGAGCAGTTGCTCGACGCGCTATCCCGAGCTGAATGATCTGCGCGGCAACCTGCGCACGCATTGCGCGCTGAGCGATTATCCTGTGATGGGACCGCTGGCACGTCAGGCGCCGCGCATGTTCGACCTGTGCACCCGGCCGCTGCTCGAACAGATGCAGATCGAAGTCCAGGCGACGACGTTGTCGGCCATCATGGCGAGCGAAGGCATCGGGCGCATCGATCTGCTCAAGATCGATGCCGAAGGCAGCGATCTGCAGATTCTGCTGGGCATCGATGAAGCGGACTGGAAGCGCATTCGACAGATCGTGGTGAAAACCACATACACCGACCTCGATGCCGTGGTGCATGCACTGCGCACGCACGGCTTCCGCATGACGACGGATGTCTCGCTCGGCCTGCGCGGCACCGACTATCTGTACGTCTACGCGTCACGCGTTTGAAGCCAAGGTAATAGCCGATTAAGCAGTACGCGCCGCCGCGCGTAGTGGGATAGCCGTGCGTGGTGAGCCTATCGAACCATGAACGGCCACGCCCACCCGCCGTTCATCCTTCGACGGGCTCAGGACGAACGGAAGAGTTGACCGTTCGTGGTGAGCGCGAGCTTGCGAGCAGTCGAACCATGAACGGACGGTGGTAAAGACTCCCGCTCATCCGTTGACAGGCTTGTATGGCTTTCCCGACTGTTACGCAGCGGACGCCGGTGACATCGCATCGGCGAGCGAGCCGAGCACGCGACGGGCCTCTTCCTGCAACGTGCGGTAAGAGCGCTCCCATTCGCCGTCGCGCGGCGTCGCCCAGGCAAGCCGTTGCGCCAGACCTTCCAGCTTCTTCATACGCGCAACGACCTCTGCATGCTCCGCCGCGTAAACAAACTCCACCTTGATGTCCCGACACACGCCTATGCAGGTTTGCGGAGCTTCGATCTTGCCGCAGCCGATACACTGCCAGGCGGTTACGTACTCGGCCATCCCATTCACCTCCCAGTGAAGCGCGCACCTTCCACGCCGATCGTTACATCCTAGGCCTCATTCGAGGTGTTTGTTTGCGTGTGATCAAATGATCGGCGTTGAAAATTCACATCCGCACGCGCTGCCAGTAGCCGGTCAATTCCAGATAACCGCGCCCGACGGGCTCGCCGTTGCGCAGGGCGCGCACCGCCCCTTCCCAATAGATGGTGCCGGTGCTCGCGCGCGAATCAAGCTCCTGATCGTCCATGAGCGGTGCGAGTTCAATGACATGCGGGCCGACGTGCAGGCGCATGGCAACGGGATAAGTCGTGTCGGTGCTTGGCGAGCGCCACTCGCGCAGAACCTCGAAGCGGATCTGATCCGCTGCATAGGTCTCCCGTTGTCCCGATGCAGCGCGGAAGGTGCCGCCGGTCCAGTACGTCGAACCGTCCTTCGCGCGGATGCGAAAAGCCATCAACGCGGCGCCGTCATCGAAGTTCAGACCAGTCCAATCCCAGCCGGTCGCATCCTGCGAAAGGTATTCGCTCGACCATTCATGATCGAGCCAGGCGCGCCCCTGCACGGCTTCGCGTTCACCCTTCACGAGCAACGCTCCGCTCACCTCGAGTTGCGGACGGCTGTAGTAATGGCTGGCCTCCTGCGGTCGCGGCCCCTTACGCGAATAGCCTTCATCGCCTTGCAACAACAGCGGCTGGATGGTGCGGAATTCGAAGTCGAATGTGAAATCGGCGGCCGCGATATGCGTGCGATAGCCCGCGTCGGTTCGTTCCAGGCGCCAGTCGTCGATCCACACGCGTGTGTCGGCTTCGAGCGCTTCCGCCAGTTCGAAGCCGGCGCGTGCCGTGCGTTGATCGTGCAAGAGTCGGCCGCGATGCGGATCGGAGAACGC
>JAKFDA010000023.1:0-10399 GCA_036676355.1 Nitrosomonadales bacterium
TGAGCCCGTTCCAGCAGGCGCAGATGTATTCGCTGCAGGACCCGAACATTCACAACATCGCCATCAAAGGCGTGTTCGACGACGCGCAGGACATCGTCAAGGCAGTGAGCAACGATCTGGAGTTCAAGGCGCGCTACAACATCGGCACCGTGAACTCGATCAACTGGGCGCGCCTGATCGCGCAGGTGGTCTACTACTTCAAGGGCTACTTCGCCGCGACCAAGAGCGACGACGAACGAGTCAGCTTCGCCGTGCCATCGGGCAACTTCGGCAACGTCTGCGCCGGCCATGTCGCGCGCATGATGGGCCTGCCCATCAAGAACCTTATCGTCGCCACCAACGAAAACGACGTGCTCGACGAATTCTTCCGCACAGGCACCTACCGCGTGCGCAAGGGCGCGGACGTGTTCGAAACCTCCAGCCCCTCGATGGACATTTCCAAAGCCTCGAACTTCGAGCGCTTCGTGTTCGACCTCATGGGCCGCAATTCCATGCGTCTCAAATCGTTGTGGCAACAGATCGACCGCGAAGGTGCATTCAATCTCAGCCCCACAGACTTTGCGCGCGTGAAAGACTTCGGCTTCGCCTCCGGTCGCAGCACGCATGAAGATCGACTGAACACCATTCGCAAAATCGACAGCGAATACAACACCACCATCGACACCCACACCGCCGACGGCGTCAAAGTCGGGCTCGCGCACCGCGAAGCCGGTGTGCCTCTCATCTGCCTGGAAACGGCGCTCCCTGCAAAATTCGAAGTAACCATTCAAGAGGCGTTAGGTCACCCGCCCAAGCGCCCGCTCGGCTACGAAAAAATCGAGGCACTGCCGCAGCGATGTGAGGTCATGGAGGCGGATGCGATCGCGGTAAAACGACTCATCGCACAACACAGCGCATAAGTGTCCACCGTGGAACATTCGAACGATCGAGAAGCCTTCGCGCAGAGCATCAAGACGTGGAATACCGAACACCTTGGCAGGTGCTTGATAGCAAAAAATGTCAACGAGACCGCTAAGGAAACCATCCGCGCAGAACTTCTGAATCGAGGTGTCAATCTCGACGAAGCGACAGCTCGCGCCGCCAAGCAAAACCAAGTTGCGCAAGCCAAGCTCACTCGCAAACAGAATTTTGTCGTGTGGACTCCTACGGTCGGAATCCTGTTAGTGATCGCGATCGGAATCTATATGTTGATCGCCGGCTAGCAGCGCGGTGGCCAGGAATATGAGGTGATGTCGTCAACCCGCTGCTTAAGCTTCAGGGGAAGCGGGGCGATTTGTCGCCATGCCGCTAGGTATCGACTGTCGACGGCGTGTTGGCGCTCATCACTGCGTTCATGTCCGAGCTTAATGGGAAGAGCGGCATAATCGGGCGGTCACACGAACAGACCCGCATTGAGCGGGCACAATTAGAAAAACCGGGGAAGCATGTCTCAGCTCGAACACATCGAAGCCATAGAAAAACGGCTCCGGAACGCGGCGCACGGCCTGCGTGATGGGGCAACACTATTGCCGATAACGTCAGCGCCGCGGTTCGTGCGGTTATTTGCCGGAAATCTGCGCGGCGAAGGGGAGCGGACGTGTCGCGCCTAACCGATCTAATTGCGCAGGCCAAAGCCAAGGACGCTCAACTGGGCTCCGATCTGGAGCGCGAATTCGCGGTCCTGTCCTCGCGCCTTCCTTTCGGTTTGAACTTCGAGCGGCACCGGCCCGAGGCGGTGGAGCTTCCTCAGCGCTCGGTTCGCAAGCGCAACAAGGTGCGCGTGCTGCCCGCGCGCGGCTCGACCAAGAAGGCTGATCCGCGCCTGTGGCAAGTCAAGACGATTCGCAAGGGCGGCAAGGGCAAGGTCGCGGACCTCGAACTTCTCGGCGCGGAAAAGCTGGAGACGCAAACCGTTGCGCTTGAGAACCTGGTGGTCGTGGCCGAGTTCCGCGACACCATCTATCCCGGCCTGGTGAGCACCGGAAAGGTCGAACGCGGTGGCGACAAGCCCTGGCACACCGTCATCAACGGCGAGAACTATCATGTCCTCAAGGCGCTGACCTACACGCATCGCGGCAAGATCGATGCGATCTATATCGATCCGCCCTACAACACCGGGGCGAAGGACTGGAAGTACAACAACGATTACGTCGAGGGCGACGATCTCTACCGGCACAGCAAGTGGCTGGCGATGATGGAGCGGCGCTTGTTAATCGCGAAAGAGCTGTTGAATCTGAAGGAGTCCGTCCTGATTTGCGTTATTGATGAAAATGAAGTGCACCGCTTGGCACTCCTCCTGGAACAGATATTCCAAGGAAATCGGATCCAGATGATAACTACAGTTATCAATCCAAAAGGCGCGTCTCTCGGAGGCGATTTCTCTCGCGTGGAAGAGCACTTGTTCGTTGTTTATTTCGGCGCACGAGTCATCGCTGAAGTAAGAGACATGCTTGATGAAAGCAAGAACAAAGCTGCGAGCCAAAGCGTGAAATGGTCAAGCTTAATTCGCGGCGGAGCCCAGGGTGTAAGGACCGATAGTCCAGGCGCTTTTTATCCCGTATTTATAGATTGCGAAAACTCAAAGATACATTCGTTTGGTAAAGCTCTTCCCTGGGGCGCTTCAAAAGATTCGGTTAAAACTCCGAGAGGTACCGTGGCGGTGTGGCCACCCAATCACCCGAGTGGCGTCGAGGGCCGTTGGGGAATAGGCCCGGAAAAGGCTCAAGACCTTTTGTCCAAGGGGGCATTGAGACTTGGAAAGATCGATCCGGCAACTGACAAATTTCCGTTGTCCTATCTTTCTTCAGGGATTATGGCCAGCGTTGAGTCGGGAGAAATTCAAACAGTCGGGAAAAAACCGGACGGAACGTTGATCGTTAAGTACCCAGAGAACACAAAGGTTACACAGCCGAAAACTGTATGGAAAATGGCTTCGCACAATGCTGGAGAATATGGAAGCAAGCTTCTGGCTGAGATGCTGCCAAAGCGCAAGTTTCAATTTCCTAAGGCGCTCTATGCAGTAGAAGACTCGTTGAAGTTCTTTGTCGCAAATAAACCAAGAGCGATTGTTCTGGATTTTTTTGCGGGGTCTGGAACTACGGCTCACGCAGTAATGCGACTTAATCGACAGGACGATGGCAATCGACAGTGCATATCCGTAACAAACAACGAAGTGGCTGCCATAGAGCAGGACGCACTTCGCAGAAAAGGCCTGCGGCCTGGTGACCCTGAATGGGAGCGGCTAGGGATTTGCGACTACATTACCAAGCCGCGTGTTCAGGCAGCAATAACAGGCGACGCGCCGAACGACGAGCCGATCAAGGGCGACTACAAGTTCACCGACGAATTCCCCATGGCCGAGGGTTTCGGGAGAACGCCGAGTTCTTCACGCTCACTTACGAGACGCCCGTTGCGGTCAATCACAATCGCGCCTTCGAGCGCATCGCGCCGCTGCTGTGGCTACGCGCGGGTAGTCAGGGCAAGCGCATCGATAAGCTTCCTTCCGCCGGTTGGGCCGTGGTGGAAGCCTACGGCTTGTTGACGGAAGTCGATGCGGCGACACCCTTCATCAAGGCGCTGAACAAGTCCAAGGACGCGCGTATCGCCTTCATCGTCACCGACGATGACCGGCGCTTTCAGGCGCTCGCCAAACGGCTGCCGAAAGGCGTCGAGGCGATCCGCCTGTACGAGTCCTATCTGACCAATTTCAGCTTCGCGAACGGGGAATAGGCATGAAGTTCACGCTCAAGGACTATCAGGCCGATGCGGTGCGCGATGCGCTGGCGAATCTGAAGAAGGCGCGCAAGGACTGGCACGAGGACAACTTCCGCAGCGCGTTCGCGCTGTCCGCCATCACCGGCGCCGGCAAGACCGTGATGGCCGCCGCCGCATTCGAAGCGCTGTTTCACGGCAACGACGACTACGAGTTTGACGCCGACCGGGGCGCGGTGGTGATCTGGTTCAGCGACGATCCGTCCCTGAACGAGCAGACGCGCTTCCGGTTGATGGAGGCGAGCGACCGCATCCGGCATACCGACATGGTGGTGGTCGAGCATCCGTTCAGCCGGATGAAGTTCGAGGCGGGCAAGATCTATTTCCTTAATACGCAGAAGCTAGGAAAGGGCAGCCTGCTCGTGCGCGGCTTTGAAGGCGGCGACGATGGCGGTATGTTCCCGGAGACGCGCCCGGACATGCAGGCGTTCACGATCTGGGACACGATCCGCAACACCATCGAAGATCCAAACCTGACGCTGTATGTGGTGCTGGACGAGGCTCACCGCGGCATGGGAAGTCCGAGCGCCGCAAGCCAGAGCGCGAAAACGACTATCGTGCAGCGGCTCATCAACGGTGCTCAGGGCGTGCCGGGCATTCCGGTGGTGTGGGGCATTTCCGCGACCGTGGAGCGCTTCAAGAAGGCAATGGAGGGCGCGCAAAAGCGCAGCATGCTGCCCGACGTCGCCGTCGATCCGGTCAAGGTGCAGGAGTCTGGCCTGATCAAGGATCTCATCCTGCTCGACATTCCTGAGAACACGGGTGATTTCGACACGGTGCTAGTGCGCCGCGCGACCGACAAACTCAAAGCGTTCACTGCGGCGTGGGCCGAATACGCCAAGCAGCAGGAAGAGGCGAAGCCGGTCGTTCCGCTGATGGTGCTGCAAGTGCCCAATAAGCCGGACTCGAACGAGGTCGGCAGGGCGCTCGACACCATTTTCAATCGCTGGCCGGAATTGCCGAGCGGCAGCGTGGCGCACGTGTTCGGCGAACACAGCACGCAGCAATTCGGCAGCCGCAACGTTCCGTACATTGCGCCGGAGCATGTACAGGAACAGACTTGGGTGCGGGTGCTGATCGCCAAGGATGCCATCAGTACCGGATGGGACTGCCCGCGTGCCGAAGTGATGGTGTCCTTCCGTGCGGCGACGGATCGCACGCATATCACGCAATTGCTCGGACGCATGGTGCGCTCGCCGCTTGCGCGGCGCATTCCGGGCAATGAGCGCCTGAATTCGGTGGAGTGCCTGCTGCCGAAATTCCATCGCAATACCGTGAAGGAAGTCGTCGATGCGCTAATGAAGGGCGACGACACCTACGTCCTGACAGGCCGCGTGCTCGTCAATCCGGTGGAAATGAAACCCAATCCCGCCGTGCCGCAGGCGGTGTGGGACAAGTTCGAGTCGCTGCCTTCGCAGACGCGACCGCAACGGGGCGCGAAACCGGCCAAGCGCCTGACCGCACTCGCGCACGAGCTGGCATCGGACGAGATTCTTTCGGGCGCGGGGAGGAAGGCGCATGCCGCGATGCATGCGGTGCTCGACGCCTTTCAGCAAAACGAAAAAATGAAAATCAAAGCCAAGCGCAAGGCCGTGATGACCGTCGATGGTGAGACCCTGGTTGTCGATCTGCAGGGCCGGTCCAAGAGCTTCAACGACTTTATGGAACAAGCCGATATGGCGGTGATCGACGACGCCTACCGTCGCGCGGCGCGGATTTTCAGTCCCGATATTTCGCGCACCTATGTCGATGCACTAGCTTATCGCACGGCCGATCCGAGCGACGACGATGCGTTTGAGGACGCATTGATCGACGGACGTATCGCCGTCGCGGCATTGGGGATGATGGTGGAAGTGCAACCCATTTTCGATGCGGCGGCGGACAAGCTGGCGAAGGAATGGCTGGCGAAGCATGGTTCTGCGATCAAAGCACTGTCGCACGATCGGCAGGAGTCGTATCGAGAGATCATCGAGATGAGCGCGGAGCCGCAGGATGTGGCGCTGGTGAAGCCGGATGCCAAGTTCGAACCGACCGTTGTTAGACACAACGGCACCGATACGCCCATTCCGGTGTACAAAAATCATCTGCTATGCGACGAGAAAGGGAACTACCCGGTGGAGTGGGGAAGTTCGTGGGAGGAAAACGTGCTTGAGGCGGAGATGAAACGCGACGGCTTCGGCTTTTGGTACCGCAACCCCTCGCAGCCCGGGCAATCGTCGCTCGGGATCGCCTACCCGTCGGGTGATGACTACGGCATCGTTCGGCCGGACTTCATCTTCTTCGCCACGCAGGACGGAAAGCTCGTGGCGGATATCGTCGATCCGCACGGCGTTCATCTGGCCGATGCGCTGCCGAAATTGCGGGGGCTCGCGCTTTATGCCAAAGCGCACGCGGCATCTTACCGGCGCATCGAGTCGGTCGCAGAGGTCGACGGTGTATTGCGAGCGCTGGACCTGACCAAGGTCGCGGCCCGAAAAGCCATCGCTGAGGCGGCTGATATCGTTGCTCTTTATCGAAGTGGTGTCGCGGACGACTATAGGTAGAGATTCTTATAGCGCTACTGGGTTCGTAAGCATTGGTGATGCCCTTCCTGAAGGCCTCCCGGTATCTCCGCGCTCAAGCAACAGGAGCTCATCTGGTGAGCTACTGCCTCCTTTACACTCGTCGCGGTACCGATGAACACTAAGCGCGCATGGGGCGGCCTGGTCTCGGTGACAAAAAATGGGAGATAAGGGGAATGGCATCGACGCATGAAATTCAATGTATCAATAAGGACGACCGCATGAACGCCTACGAGCGAATCCGCTTTGTCGGCGGTGTCAATAGTGACAGCTCCAAGTGGAAACTGAGTCAACAAGAGGCCATAGGCGGCATTGAGGCTGGTAAGTGGAACTTCTTTGTTCGGGCGCGGGGGCATTCTGTAAGAGTTGTTGTAGCGATGAGTAGGTTCGGCAATAAGTACTTAAAAACGGAGGCAGACGGCGATTCACCAGACAACTTGCTCTCCTTGCCCGAGTGCGTGTGAATCAAGCGGCGCTCAATTTTTGCCAATCACATGCGCCCCCAGTCCTCGGTGCGCCGGCCCTTCCACCGCCCGCGCGATAGCGCGGACGATTTTCTCGCCGCCGATCGAGGACGGCTCGATTGGATTGGCGTAGTCCTCGGGTCGGTCGCAGACCAAACGCAAATCGATGGCCCGCAAGCCGTTCACCGTCGCTTCGCGGAGGATGACGTTGTTGAACGCGGTCGCGGCGATTGAGGCGCGCCGCTGCAAGGTGGCATCCGGGAAGTTGCCGTTGTAGATGGTGCAGATCACTAACGGTAGATCTGTGGCGAGACAAGGGCGGACGGCTTGTGCATAAGCGCTCTCGAAATCGGCGACCGCTCCCGCAAGCATGTCGAACGCTTGCGTCGACGAACGCATCGGCGTGTCGAGCAACCCTATATGGCGCAGTGCATCGTTGCCGCCGACGCTTAGCACGAGATGCGTCGCATCCTTCGGTAGTACGGCGACCTGGCGTGAATGTCCTGCGTGGTGGCGCCATCGAGTGCGACCATCGACGTGTGCCAATGCGGCAGTCGTTGCGCGAGCTGTTGCGAGACGCTCGGTCCGCCGGCTGTGTAGGCCGCGTTATCGAATACCGAATCGCCGAGGAGCACGACGTGCCGGTGCGGTCGCGTTTTTGCTGACGCGGGATTCAAAGCGGAGAGTTCGAAAAAGGCGAGTAACGCACGCCGCTTACTGTTCGCCGTCCGTTGGCCTCAATCGAAATGAGCGATGTGAAGCTGCGCGCCGGAGCGGTCCAAGAAAAACGGGCGTCCAGTGGGCGCCCGCTTCGTTTCGTTGTCGGTAAGCTCGCCTCACTTCTGTTGCTTGGGTTTCGTGAACATCGATTCGGCGTATGGATCGTCGTCCATGGTTTCCAGGTGAGGATGCTGCTGAAGCGGTTTTTGCTCGGCGGCGAGTTGCTCTACCGGGCGACGTTGCACCGCGGCATGCTCTTCCCGCAGACGGAGTTTTTCTTCGGTCGGGATGTCGTAGGCGCGCGTATAGACCCGCACGCCGCCGCGTTGCGGGCGCCCTTGTAGCGGAATCTCGTCGCCGCTCGGCCGTGCGCCCCGCTGGGCGGTGTCGCCGCGGCCCATGGGTGCGGTGCCCGCCTGTGCACCCGGTCGAACCGCACTCCGGCCGACGTCCAGGTCGTCGATGTCGTCGATGTCCAGAGCGCCCAGGCGCTGCATTGCGTCGGCGGCTCGTTCCGCCTGATCCTCGCTGGGTGCGTCCACCGCCACGAGGTAGCGGCCCTCGCTGATGACCTGCGAGTAATACGAGACGTGGTAGTCGTCGTTCTCGAAGCCGAATAGTCGTTTGAAAAATCTTGTGATGCCGCTGTCGTCCTCCGCCTCCTCGGTTGGTCCGCTGAGCTGGTTCGCTGTCGTTTCGGACATAGATGTCGTCGCTCGGGATGCCAAGGTTGATCAGTTCGGATCGCGCCTGATTCGCCTGCGACTCGCTTTCGAATATGGCTGCTACGGTATGAGGCATTGCTACTTCTCCTGTTACTGCTTGCGGTTACTTGTGGACGCGACGGGTCGCTTTCCACGACGGCGCGGCCGCCGCCTCGGTGCGCTTTCCTCGGCGCTTGCCTTGGACCGGACGAGTTCTCAACTACTGCACGTTCGCGCCGAGCCTTGGCGGGCTTCGCAGTGCGGCAGACGTAACCGCCGTGCCGGGCAGTGCGTTGACGTTGCGCCCCGACGAAATATCTGCAGGCGCACAGCGGCGATGCGCTGAGACCGGGAGAGAGCGGTCCTCGATTGATTCAACTCACGCGACGAATGCCATCGTTCGCGACGATCGCCGTGTCGAACAGCATGCCGAGCCAGCTTATGAGTACGTTGCGCCGCACGGCGGGCAATACACTTGCGGGCAGCAACATCCTTCATGCTTCCGCTTGTACAATCGCCGCGCAATGCGCTCCCGCTCTTCACTGACTTCCTCTCGTTCCCCTCGGTCCTCCTGGACCGCGTGGCGGCTGGCCGTTCTATTTGGCCTGCTGCTGGTGGCGCAGTTGGGTTCGGTGCTGCATGCGCTGGATCATGCGGTCGAGGATGCGGGGCAGCCGCCGCATGTGACTTGCGAGTTGTGCGTCGCCTATGCGCACCTCGGCGATGCGGTGCCCGCGCCCACGTTGCCGCCGCTGGCGGTGTTGCCGGCTTTTTCCTTCGATGTTTCATCGGACGTTCAAGCGCCGGCGCTGCGTCCGACGCGGCCTTATAACGTCCGCGCGCCTCCCGTTCTTTCCTGACGTTTCTTCGCTGTCACCGGTCACCGCGCTCGTACGACGACGCGGTGCTTACGTCATTACGTCAAGGAAAGACACGCTATGCATTCCTCTGTTGCATGGGCGGCTGCTGCCACTCTATCGCTCGCGCCGTTTACGGCGCTGGCCAATGAAGACCTCGATCGGCTGCGCGCCGAATTTCAACAAAAACTCGAAGCGCTGACGGCGCACTACGAAGAACGATTGAAAGCGCTCGAAGCGGGGGCGGTCGCATCCGAGCCGCAAGCGGCGGCTGCGGAGCCGGTGGCTTCGCAGCCTGCACAGGCCGCATCCGGCTCCGGCTTCAATCCGGAAGTGTCGCTGATCCTGCAGGGCCAGTATCGCCATCGTAAGGACATCGATGAGCGCAACATCCCGGGCTTCTTGCCCGGCGGTCATGCGCATGGCGGCGAGCGCGGTTTCAGCGTCGATCACACGGAGCTCGTGTTCTCCGCGAACGTCGATCCCTACTTCAGGGGCTATGCCGCGATCGCTCTGGTCGACGAGGAGGTGGAGGTCGAGGAGGTGTGGTTCCAGACGCTGGCGCTGGGTCGCGGCTTCACCGTCAAAGGCGGTCGCTTTCTGTCCGGCGTGGGGTACGCGAACGAGCAGCACGCTCATCAATGGGACTTCGCCGATCAGAGCCTGATGTACCAGGCCTTGTTCGGTGAGCATCTGGCGCAGGACGGCTTGCAGCTCAAGTGGCTTGCGCCGACCGAAACATTTCTGGAATTCGGCGTGGAGGCGGCACGCGGTCAGGCGTTCCCGGGTTCGGACGAGGCGGGCGATCGCAACGGTTTCGGCACCTGGGGTCTGTTCGCCAAGGTCGGCGGCGATGTGGGCGAGTCCCACAGTTGGCGTTTCGGTCTCAACTATCTCGCGGCTAATCCCGAGGAGCGCGAGAGCCATGTCGAGGATCTCAGCGACACCGAAGCGCATGCCGCCTTCTGCGGTGACTCCAACCTTTGGGTCGCCGATTTCGTATGGAAGTGGGCGCCCAACCACGATCCGAGCATTCGCAACTTCAAATTGCAGGCGGAGTACTTCAGGCGCGAGGAGGACGGCGAACTCGTCTGCGAAGACAACAGCGCCGACGGCGGGCTCTGCACTGGCCTGAGCGATGCCTATCGCTCTCGACAGTCGGGCTGGTATGCGCAGGCCGTGTATCAGTTCGTGCCGCGCTGGCGCGTGGGCTATCGTTACGACCGTCTCAGCCCGGGCAGCGTGCGCTTCGGCGCGAATCCGATCGAGGCGAGTTCGCATCGGCCGCAACGCCACAGTCTGATGCTCGATTACTCGCCCAGCGAGTTTTCTCGTTTGCGCTT
>JAKFDA010000024.1:0-6158 GCA_036676355.1 Nitrosomonadales bacterium
CCGCCGTTGCCGCCGTTCGCATTGATGGTCAGCGTGCCAAGGCCGCTGGATGCCGCGTACACCAGCACCGATCCCCCGGCGCCGCCGCCACCACTGCCGTCATTCGTGACCGTTGCATTACCCGCCACGCCGCGCGCATTCAGCGTCGCTGAGCCCGTGATCGTTCCGGACCGAAACATGATGATGCCGCCGCCGGATGCGCCGCTGCTCGCCAGTCCACCGCCGGGGCTACCGGTGCCGTTATTGGTGGTCGCCGCGCCGCCGCCACCGCCAAGGACGAAGCGGTCGACCGCCATCGAAGCCGATGCGCCACCAAAGCCGCCGGTCTGATCAGGCGCGCCTGATGGAATCCAGGCCCATCCTCCCTGGCCACCGACACCTGCGTTGCCGCCGCCGCCACCGCCGGTGTTGCGATCGTTGGCTGAGGGATTGCCATCGGTCCCGCCGCCACCGGCGTTGCCGGGTGCGCCACGGGCCGAGCTGCCATTCGGATAACCTTCAACTAGCATATTCACCAGCCCGCCGCCCGAGGGCATATACACGTAGCGCGGTGTGCCCGCGACGCCTTCGCCTTTACTGCCATGGAAGTTGCTGGTGGCAAGATTGCGGTAGTCGGTGTTCGATCCGCCGGCTCCGCCGGCGAGCTGGCGAGCTGCACCGCCGCGAAAGCCCAGGCCGCTGACATCCACGATTGCGCCGCCGAGATTCAGATCGCCGACTACATCGATGGCGAGGACGCCGCCGGTGGAGCCGTTCCATGGTTGCGCGGTGAGACCGCTCGCCAGCGCTCCACTGATAAAGGTCGGCACGCGAATGACCTGATAGCTGCGTTTGCCTTGTGACACCGTAGCGGCGGCGTTGGTAAAGGCGTAGAGCGTGGGGCTGGCAATCGTCACGGCGCCGCCCACTACACCGCTCGTTGTGATCGCATATTGATAGCGCCCGGCATTGTTAAGGTTCGCAGCACCCTGTGCCGGATCACCGGCGCCGCCATCGCCATACGCCCCCGTGTTAGCGCTATCGATCGCGGCGTCCTGCATTTGAATGATCAGGATCGTATCGCCGGCCGTGATGGCGGCTGCCGCGCCGGTGGGCGCGCCCACCGGTATCGAAGTGGCGCCTGCCGCGATGGACGAAGCGCCGGGGTAATAGGTATTGACCACCCCGGTATGCGACAGCACGGCGCATCGGCCCAGCGACTGCGCATGAAGCGGCAATGCGAATAACAACGCCGTGGTCAGCAGCAGTATTCGAAGCGAAGTGCGAGCGGCGCGCGCCATGCATTCCATCAGGCACTCCCAGGCGGTACCGCGTCGGTGAGGGTCGCGCGAATCTGCCGCTCGACGTAACTCCCGCCATCCGCATTGGCGGGGCATATGGCGCGATTGCACGCGGTGGACGTGATTTCGTAGATCGTGATTGTTTGCGCCGCTTCAGTGTGATCGGTCGAAGCACATTGCACGTTGACCGTGAACGCGCCAACGGCAAAAGAGGCGGGCACGCTGGAGCAACCGCCACCAGTTGCGCGGAACGCGCCGACTTCGATTCCCGTGCGCGCGGCCTGATAGGCCTGAATGCCGAGCGAGTCGAAGGCCGAGCTGCGCTGTTGTGCGCTGAATATCGTCACGAGCACCGCACCGAATCCGCCGAGCACGACGAGAATGAACACCGCCACGATGGCGGCGAATCCGCGTGCCTTACGCATGGGCTCAGGGAATGTTGGTGACATGGACTTCATGATAGAGGCGCACCGATTCGCCGCCGCGTGTCAGCGTCAGTGATATGGAAACGAGTCCCAGACTCTGTGTCAGCACGAGCGGGCTGTAGGTGATGTCGCACGCGGCGACGTTGTTCGTCAGCAAGGCACGGGTGCCGAAACCTGCGCCGATCGGTTGATTGAGCACAATCGTGTAGTTCGTAATGCGTGTCAGCGTGCCTGTTGCATTGCCTTGTGCGTCGAGCGCGCCTGGCGCACATTCGTAAGTCACCGGCCCCTGCACGACATGAAAACGATTACCAGGTGATGCGTGAGGAAACTGACGCGCGGCGAAACTGATGCGCGTTTCGTTGGGCAGTGCACCTGCGCCCGTGCCGCTGATCGTGGAGGTATTGCAGTTCGGCGAGTCCGATGCGGTGCAGTTGCCGCTGCCGAAGGTGTAGGCGTTCGATGTCGTGATGGTTGGATCGGAAAACAGGTTGTACACGACCAGGATGTCGCCGTTCTGGATCGGCGAGGGGCTGGTGCTCATCGGTCCAAGCGTGTCGAACTGCGTATCGGGCAAAGCCAAGTCGAGCACGTCACCTTGACCGGTGTTGTCCTGCTGCTCGCGATAGCGACCGCCGGTGCGCGTAAGCAGCAGTTCCAGATTGGTGCCGCTTACCCGCAGGCTGTTGGGTAATGCGAGCCGGATATCGCGCGCCATGCGCCGCAGCGCGGTATCGGCCATGTCAGTCAGTTCGGCGCGCCGGTTCGAATCGGCGTAAGCGCGCATGGGATCGCGCAGTGCGACGGCGGCGACGGCGGCGATGATGCCGAGCAGGGTCATCACGACGACGAGTTCGACAAGTGTGACGCCGCGCTCGCATTTGGAAGAGGTTCGCCCGGACGGTTTCCGTTCATGGTTCGACAGGCTCACCACGAACGGAAACAACCCTTCGCGCTCGGAGCGGACGGGAATCCGTCTGCCGTCATTCCGGACGCGCGCAGCGCGAGCCGGAATCCAGGGTGGGCCCGAGCGCCTAGTAATCAAACTTGTGGCCGGTGAGTGCATAGCTGGTATTGATCGGGCCCGTCACCGTCACGGCGATCTCCAGGGCCCCGGCGACGCCACCGACCGTGGCCGTAACGACCGCGACGTTGACGCTGTAGTTTTCCAGCCCCGCGATCGGCGTGCCGTCCTCGATGCGATAGATGCCGTTGGTCTGGAAACCGTTGTAATCCTGCGCGTCGTCGAAGCTTGCGCGAGTGGTTTGATCCCGGGTGCCGGGTGGGGCGCCGATGACAGCGAACGGCTGCGCCATCACTTCCTCCATTGTCGACTCGGCGATCGCCATCGCCTGCTTGCGCACCATCGGATCGGCACTGTGCGTCGTCGTGCTATTGATGACGAGCAGAATACCGGCCAGAGCAACGCCGAGTACGACGATGAGCAACAGCAACTCGGCGAGCGTGAATCCGGCGGCATGGCTACGGTCAGTGCACATAGCCGGTGCCTGCTTCGACGGTGATGATGCGGTTCGTCCCGCCACCGCTAACGGTAAGCGCGACGCCTGTGCTCGGCTCACCCTGTGCGTTGAAGACGAAAGTGGTATCCGGACCGATCGTGACGCTGGATGGCGCACTGCGCGTGAAATTCGATTCGCCCTGCGGCGATGCGACCGTGACGGTGCCCGTACACGCAAAGTCAGTGCACATCGTCAGGTTGACTGTGTTGCCGGCTATGGTCGCCGTTACCGTACGTCGCGCGGCGACCGCAACCTTTTGACCGTAAGCGAGTTGCGCGCGCACCTCATCAGCGAAGCCGGTGGCATCGAAGCTGCGGCGGTCGAACATGCTAGTTCCAAAGACGGCAAGGATGGCGGCGATGAGCATCACCGCCACCAGTTCCGCTAGGGTGAAGCCATGTTGGCTGCGCATGGCGATCAAATCATTAAAACAAAGGGAACGGTGGCTTGCGCGACCGTTCCCCTGCGTTTAATTTTTGTAGTGCTCTACGGTGCGCCGACAAGCGATTGAACAATATTTTTAGTTCACGCCGATCGCGACGAAAGTCGCGGAGCCGCCATCTGCGTGCGTTACCGTGCAATCCACACTCGTGTTGACGGTGACTGCTGCTGCCGTAATGGTGTAATCCGCGGTCAGGGCCGTTTGCAGCAAGCTTTCCGCGTCGGTGCAGTTAGCTACCGGTGTCCCTTTCGCCGAATCCGCCATCTCCTGCGCATAGTTCAGCGCGGAAGCCGAGGACAAGGCGCCGGCCACGCCGTCAACGGCAGCCTGGCGCGCTTCAGTGCGCATGTCCACGAATTGCGGTACAGCTACAACAGCCAGGATCGCCAGAATGACCATCACGGCGACCAGTTCAATCAAAGTGAAACCAGCGTTCTTCTTCATGTTACTTCTCTCCCCAAGAGTTAAGGCTTCATCAGAATTCAAGTTAATCGGGTTCACATCGCATGGCATTCAGCTCGCCGGTCTTGCCCCCTCCGACGTCGACTTATCGCCACTTTTCATAAAGCGTCGCGATCCTAACAGCACATTCAATGCTCAATCAGGAATTTCCGCACACACATCATTGCATTGACCCTTACACAGCACGAACCAGACCAGTAGGCGCAGGCCGATCAATCCAACGTGTTTCAGCGTGAATTAATGCTCCAGCGATAGGGTTCGATCGGCGCGAATTCGAGACGACGAATGCCGCGCAAGGGCTCGCTCAACATTTCGCCGCCGGGGAGGGCGCCTTGTTCCGCCCATACCTTGAAGCGGATGTCGTTATGCGGATTGCGCGGTGCTTCGAGGTGCGTCGTACGGAGCGCGCGATAGACGAGTTCGTGTACACGTTTGTCGTAGTACCAACCGCGCGGCGGCGCGAGTTCAAGCGGCGCGTCGCCGTAGAAGGCGCCGACATACAGGTGCGGTTTGTCCGCCAGCCAGTCGATCGGGTTCTGCTTTGCCAGAGCGGGGATCGCATCGTCGGCGTTGCCCGCGATCAGGCCTGCTACACGTAGATGAAGCGCGGCGCGCACGCCGGACGCAACCTGCTCCATGGCGATCTTCTCGGCTTGTTCGGCGTAGTCGGTTGCCATTTTGAAAAGCACGGTGGCCAGTACAGCGATAACAACGACGACCACTACGAGTTCTACCAGGCTGAATCCGCGCTGGCGGCGACTTACGATCATCATGCGTTCACGCGCCGCCCGTCATCGCTTTGCCCATGCCCCAGATCGGCATCAGCACGCCGAGCGCAAGGATCAGCACGAGGATCGCGAGAGAGACAATCAGAATCGGCTCGATCTGCGAAGCGAGTGTCTTCAGATCGTATTCGACGTCACGCTCGTATAGCGATGCGACTTCGAGCATGAGCTCGTCCAGCGCGCCGGTTTCCTCGCCCACGCCGATCATCTGCAGAACGACCGGCGAGAAGACGCCTGCGGTAACAGCGGTGCGCAGTATGGATTCACCGCGCTCCACGCCGTCGCGCATCTGTTCGATGCGGCTGCCGATATAGTCATTCTCCACCACCTTCGATACGACCGACAGGGCCTGCACCAGCGGCACGCCGCTGCGCATGGACAGGGCGAAGCTGCGCGCAAAGCGCGCCAGCGTGGCCTTGGCGACGATCTTTCCGGCGATGGGAATGCGCAGCTTGAAGCGGTCCCATTTATAGCGCCCGTGCGGCGTGGCGATCCAGAGCTTGAAGGCCACGCCGCCGCCGATCGTTCCGGCCAAAAGCAGCGGCCAGTAGTCGACCGTGAAATCGGAGAAAGCGATGAGTCCCTTCGTCAAGACAGGCAGTTCGGCGTTGAAGCCTTTGTACAACTGCGCAAACGTCGGAATGACGAACACGTTCACGATCACCAGCGCCGCGATCATCGCGCAGACCACGAACATCGGATAGCGCAACGCCGCTTTCACGCGGCCGCGCATGTCGATCTCGAATTCGAGGTGCTGCGACAGACGCAGAAATACTTCTTCCAGACGACCGGTCATTTCGCCGACGCGCACCATGGCGACGAAGAAGGACGAAAAGAATTGCGGATGGCGACGCATCGCCGCCGACAACTCGCGCCCGCTGTCCAGGCTGATGCGCAGTTCGAGCAACACGCGGGCGAGGGCAGGGTTGGTGGCCGATTCCTGCAGCCCGGCGAGAGCGCGCATGATCGGCACGCCGGCGCGCAGCAACGTGTGCATCTGGCGCGCGAACAGCATCAGATCGATGGGCGTGACGCGATCGCGCATCCTGGCGGTCAGATCTTCGACCCGAAGCGCGCCGATGGCGGTCGCGGCACGGATTTCGACCGGCGTGATGCCGGTGTTGAAAAGCTGGTCGGCGACCGCGGATGAATCGCTCGATTCGATGCTGCCGCTCACGGCTTCACCATGCTGGTTACGGCCTTTGTAGGCGAACGTGGTCACTGGTCTTCCACTTCGCTGGCCA
>JAKFDA010000025.1:0-11294 GCA_036676355.1 Nitrosomonadales bacterium
GTGCTGCCCAATCCCAACGGCGACATTCCGCTCGATCGCTTCATCGGCGAACCCGGTTTCGATCGCTACGATTCGGAACGGAAAGAGATCGGCTGGCTGTTCGAGCACAAGCTCAACAGCGACGGGTCCATGCGGCATAACCTGCGCTATGCGCATAACGATCGCCGACGACGAGAAGGACCGCGCCACCACACGCCGCGCCGCGCTGATGTACAAGTTCGACAACGGCTTTGCTCCGTACGTCGGCTATACCGAGTCGTTCATGCCGGTCGCCGGCGCCGACATCTTCGGCAACCGCTTCGATCCGCTTGAAGGTGAGCAGGTGGAGGTGGGCTTGAAGTTCGAGCCGCGCGGACAGCGCATGATGTACAACGTCGCGTTCTACGAACTGAAGGAATCCAATCAGCTCGTGGCCGACCCGACCACGCCCGGCAACTCGATCCAGACGGGCGAAATCATCAATCGCGGATTCGAAGTCGAAGCAATCGGCAAGCTGTTGCCCTGGCTCGATATCGCAGCGCACTACAACTACATAGACGTCGATCCCACGCTCGAAGCGATCCCCAAGTATCAGGCCGCCGTTTGGGGCAGCAGCCGTTTTGCAATCGGCGATCAGTCCGGTTTCCTTGCGGGGTTGGGCGTGCGTTACTCCAGTTCGTTCACGGACGGCGCAGCACCACAAACGCCGAGCGTGACATTGTTCGACGGCATGATCGGTTACGAGCATGGACCGTGGCGCTACGCGCTCAACGTGCAGAACATCGCCGACAAGGAATATGTCAGCACCTGCCTCGGACGCGGCGACTGCTGGTTCGGTGCGCGTCGCACGGTCGTCGGAACAGTGAGCTATCGCTTCTGATCGGCGAATTGAAGCGATCGGGCCCAAGCCCGGTCGCTCACCAACGATAACGGTACGGGTACGGCGCCCAGTACGGGCCGAAAGGATGATAGAAACCCGGGTAGCCGGGCCAGCCGTAGAAGAAGTATTGATCGCGCGCCTGCTGATACTCGTCCCAACGCTCGGCGGCGATGTAAGTCTGTTGCATGTAGTCGATGACTTTGTCCGGGACGCCGCGTGACTTCAGGTCGGCCAGCTCGCTGGCCGGAAGCCGATAGACCGCGCGCGCCTTCTTCATGCGCTCGATGATTTCTTCCGGAGCGACCTTCTCGCTCGACCACTGCACGATTTCCTCTATGGTCGGCGCGGGTGGCCGCGGCGTGCCCCACGACGCGCATCCGCTCAACACACACGTCGCTGCCAGGATGAGGATAAACCGAGCCATCGTGACGCCATTCCGGCAATCAACATACCCACAACGCGAATCCGGACGCGCAACTTCTCGTAACGATCCCTTTTAGGCAAAGGCGCGAATATTGCCCAACCGAACTCGCGCATTCACCCGGATCGGGAAGCGGCGCTTCTATAATCGCTCAGCACAAATCGAAGGACGTTGTCATGCACTTCAGCCGTTTCTGTCTCGGCCTCTTTTTTGTTCTCTCGTTGTTCGTGGCGCGCGCCAATGCCGCAACGGAAATCCAGTTCTGGCATTCGATGGACGGCGCGCTCGGCGAGGCGCTGCAGGATCTGACTGACGGATTCAACGCCGCACACCCGGACTACAAGGTGGTGCCGGTCTATAAAGGCAGCTACGACGAGGCGGTGGGCGCGGTTCGCGCCGCATTCCTTGAAGGCAAGTCGCCGGATATCGTGCAAATCTACGACCTCGGTACGGCGAACCTTATTGCTTCCAAACAGATCATCAAGCCGGTGTACCAGGTCCTCAAGGCCGCGGGCGAACGCCTGGATCCCAAGGCCTATTCGCCGGCCGCTTCGAGCTACTACTCCGACTCGAAGGGCAATCTGATCGGGCTGCCCTTCAACGTCTCGACGCCGGTGCTGTTCTACAACCGCGATCTGCTGAAAAAAGCGGGGGTCGACCCCGACGCACGATTGAAAACCTGGTACGACGTGCAAGCCGCGATACTGAAAGTGCGCCAGTCGGGCGCGGCATCCTGCGGACTGACAACGACCTCGCCGGCATGGGTGCTGTTGGAAAATACCCTCACCTGGCACAGCCAGGAATTCGCCACGCGCAACAACGGCTTCGACGGCCTTGATGCGAAGCTCACCTTCAACACGCGCCTCGCAATCCGCCACATGTCGCTGCTGTCCTCCTGGGTGAAAAGCGGCCTCTTCACCTATGCCGGCCGACGCAACGAAGGCGAAGCGCTGTTCAAGCGCGGCGAATGTGCGCTCCTTACCACCTCGTCCGCCGCGTATGCCAATATTCAAAAGGACGTCAAATTCGAATTCGGCGTCATGCCGATGCCCTATTACGACGACATCAACAACGCCCCCTATAACACCGCCGTCGGCGGCGCCGGGCTCTGGGTGATGAACGGCAAGCAAGCTGCGGAATACAAGGGCGTGGCGGAGTTTCTGGTTTATCTGGCACAACCGGACACGCAGGCCAAATGGCATCAGAAAACGGGTTATCTGCCACTGTCGCGCGCGGCCTATGACCTGACCAGGAAAGCCGGCTACTACGACGCCAAGCCGGGCGCCGACATTCCGATCCAGACCGTCACCCATACCGGCAAACCAACCGCGCATTCGCGCGGCGTCCGGCTCGGCAATTACGCGCTGATTCGCGCCATCATCGACGAAGAGCTCGAGGCGGTATGGGCGGGAACGAAATCGCCGAAAGCGGCGCTCGACAACGCGGTGAAGCGCGGCAACGAAGTCCTGCGTCGCTTCGAGCACGGCAGCAAACTTTAGAAAGACCTGCTTTTGAGGTCATTCCCGGCAAGCGGGAATCCAGTCAGACACGCACAAAAACCCTGGATGCCCGCTCCCGGATCGAGGTCCGGAACAAGCTTCGCGGGCATGACGGCATCGAGGGGAGAGCGTTTTCGTAAAATTTCTGGGCGGCCTGTCGCCGCGATGGTTCGCTTTCCTGCTCAATTTGTGGCCGCCGTATCGCTGCGCAGGCATACGCGTGCGCCACATCTCGCCCGATTGGCGCGACATCGACGTCGATCTTCGGCTCGGCTGGTTCAATCGCAATTACATGGGATCGCATTTCGGCGGCTCGCTGTTCTCGATGAGCGATCCGTTTTACTGGCTGATCACGGCGCGCGCGCTGGGTCACGACTATGTCGTGTCGCACAAGGGTGGGCGCATCGAGTTTTTCAAACCCGCGCGCGGCACCGTGCGCGCGCACTTCGCCATACCGGACGAGGCGCTGGAGAACATCCGTGCACGTACCGCCCAGGGCGAACGCGACCTGCCCGAATTCAGTGTCGATATCGTCGACGAGGAAGGCACCGTTGTGGCACGCGCAGCACAGACGCTGCATGTGCGGCGCAAGTCTTCTTAACCAAACTCGAAACCGCTCAGCACCGCGATACCCAGCACAACGAACAGCGTTGCCGCGGTATAACGAACCGCCTTGAAGGGGATTTTCGCGGCGGCCTTGTCGGCCAGAAACACCACCGGAGCGTTGGCCAGCAACATGCCGAGCGTTGTGCCCGCGACAACGGCGATGAGCGACGGATAATTTGCCGCCAGTGCAATGGTCGCCAACTGCGTCTTGTCGCCGATCTCGGCGAGGAAGAACGCCACCAGACTCGCCATGAACACGCCGCAACTGCCGAGCGTGCTCGGTGCTTCGTCGAGCTTGTCGGGCTTCACCGCCCAGGCAGCGATACCGAGGAAGGATGCGCCCAGGCCCCAACGTAAGATTTCCGGTTCGAGCGCTTCGCGTATCCAGTTCCCGGCCAGCCCCGCGAGCGCGTGATTGGCCAGCGTCGCGACCAGAATGCCGAGCACGATAGGGAGAGGTTTGCGAAAACGCGTGGCGAGGATGAACGCCAGCAACTGTGTCTTGTCGCCGATCTCGCCGATGGTGACGGCGAGCGTGGACACAAAGAAAGCTTCCAAGATGGGTACTCGGGGAGTCGAACGGTAACGCACCCATGACACGCGCGACCGCCGTCCGACTCGTGACCGGTGCGCGTGTCAAAGGTCTCGCCCGGTCCGATCGACTGGGCACACCATGGCCTCGCGGCCAAGTCTGTTGATGTGCCCTCCCCGCTGAACGCGAGGCGGCTACTCCCCGATGACGGGGGCGATTTTAACCCCGCCAAAACGAAAAACCCGGCAACGCCGGGTTTTTCGTCAATTTTTGATCGCGCGCATCAGAACGGCAACTCCGCATCCGGTTTGACGGCCAGCAGCATGCGGCGGAAATCATCCTGTATACGCTTCAGGCCGGCCTCATCCTTCGCCTCGAAGCGCAACACGATCACCGGCGTCGTGTTCGAGGCGCGCGCGAGTCCGAAGCCGTCTTCGTACTCCACGCGCAATCCATCCAGCGTAATCACCTCGGTGGCATCCGGGAAATTGGCGCCGGCCTGCAACTGCGTGATGAGTCGATGCGGCTCGCCTTCGCGCAGTTTGATATTGAGTTCGGGCGTGGTGACCGAATCGGGCAGCCCCTTCAGCAGCGCGCTCGGATCCTTCTCGCGCGAGAGGATTTCCATCAGCCGCGCACCGGCATACAACCCATCATCGAAGCCGAACCAGCGCTCCTTGAAAAAGGTGTGGCCGCTCATTTCGCCCGCCAGCGGCGCGCCCGTTTCCTTCAACTTCGCCTTGATGAACGAGTGACCGGTGCGCCACATCACCGGCTCGCCGCCATGCTTGCGCACCCACGGCGCAAGGTTCCCGGTGCACTTCACGTCGTAAATGATCTTGCTGCCCGGCACGCGTGTCAGCACGTCCCTGGCGAACAGCATGAGCTGGCGGTCGGCGTAAATGATTTCGCCGTCCTTGGTCACGACGCCCAGACGATCGCCGTCGCCATCGAAGGCCAGACCGATCTCCGCATCCGACTTGCGCAGCAACGCGATGACGTCCTGAAGGTTTTCCGGTTTCGACGGATCGGGGTGGTGATTCGGGAAGGTGCCGTCCACGTCGCAATACAACTCGTGCACGGTGCAGCCCATGCGGCGATACAACTCGGGCGCCATGCTGCCGGCGACACCATTGCCGCAATCGACGATGATCGACATCGGGCGCGTGAGCTTGACATCACCGGTAACCCGCTCGAAATAGGCTTCGCGCACATCCTCTTCGATATAACGCCCTTCGCCCTGCACGAATTCGCCGCGCTCGATACGCTGGCGCACCGCCTGAATTTCATCGCCGGACAGCGTGGTGCCGTCGATCACCATCTTGAGGCCGTTGTAATCAGGCGGATTATGACTGCCGGTCACGGCCACGGCGCTGCCGGTACCGAGTTGATGCGCTGCGTAGTACACCACCGGCGTCGGCACCATGCCGACATCGTGCACATCGACGCCGGTCGATCGGATGCCCGTTGCCAACGCCTTGACCAGCGACGGGCCGGAAACGCGACCGTCACGGCCGACGGCAATCGCCTTGCCGCCGCGTTCGCGGCACAACGTGCCCAGCGCGCGGCCGACCAACTCCACGACTTCCGGTGTGAGGCTTTTGCCCACAATACCGCGTATGTCGTAGGCCTTGAAGATCTCCTGCGGAACCTGATTCATGATCGACCTGCCTCGCTTGATTTGAAGAATTCGAATACGCGCTGCGGCATCCAGCGCAGATGTCCGGGAAAAGGTCCACGGAGAAACCCGACGTGGCCGCCGCTCGCGGGAAATTCGAGCGTGACCGTAGCGGACGCCTCATGGCGCTCGGGTAAATGCTGCGCGGGCATGAAGGGATCGTTACGCGCATTCAGCACCAGCGTGCGAACGCGGATATTGCGCAACAACGGTTTCGAACTGGCACGCGTCCAATAGTCGGCCACATCCGCGAATCCATGCAGCGGTGCGGTAACGGCGTCGTCGAACTCACGCAGCGTACGTGCGCGCGCTGCGCGCTCGGCGTCGAACAGGCCCGGGAAGCGCGCAATAATGTCCATGCTCTTGGCAACCAAGGTAGCAAGGAACATGCGTGCGTAAAGACGGTTGAAGCCGCGCTCCAGCGCACTGCCCGCCGCGGTCAGATCGAGCGGCGCGGAGATCGCCGCAGCCGCTCGCACGATGCGTGACGCCTCTCCACCTTGCTCTCCCAGCCATTTCAACAATACGTTGCCGCCCAGCGATACGCCCATCGCGTACAGCGGCCGGCCGGCGGCACGCTCGAAGGCCCTGCGCAGAATCCATTCCGCTTCGACCGTGTCACCGGAATGATAGGCACGCGGCAAACGATTCGCCTCGCCACTGCAGCCGCGAAAATGCGGCAACAGCAGGCGCCATCCCCGCTCCCGTGCGGCCTGCATCGTGGCACGCGCATAATGGCTGCGCGAACCGCCTTCGAGTCCGTGAAACAGCACCAAAAGTGGTGCATCCGCCGGGCCGTCGAGTACATCGACGTCGATGAAATCGCCGTCCGGCGTATCCCATCGCTCACGCGCGACCGAAACGGGCCTCATGCGGCGGAACAGCACCGGATAGATGGTCTGCAGATGCGCGCCCGGCAACCACCACGGCGCACGATATGACGAGGACTGCTGCACCGCTTGTTCGAACGCGATATCACGCGCCGTCTGCGCGCCGGTGAGAGCTTCATTCATGAAATGTCAATGCTGTCGCGTCCGTGCAGCCTGCGCGTAACGATGTTCAATGCAGTATTTTCAATGTATCGATAAGACCGGGTCGCACTGGGACCACCGATGCATGATGCATGAGCATGCGCCAGCCGTCGCCGCTGCGAATATAAACATTTGTCGCCACGATCGGCGGGCGTGCCTTCGGTTCACCGGTCACGAGAATGTTTTCGTGCACGCTATGCACCGCCAGCAACACGCCCTGCGCATAAACCTGATTGGTCAGATGAACGCGCACGCTCTCGCGACCCTCTAACATTTCCGCCCAACTCTTACTGATCTGCTCGTAACCGGCAAGACGCGGACCACCTGGGTGAACGCAAACGATTTCCTCGTCCTCGGCCCAGACGTTCATCATCGCTTCGAAGTCGGCGCGCTCGAAGGCGTCGTAGAAAGCGGTTTCAGCGTCCTGCGCGGTCGGGAAAGAGGCCGTTTTGATTGCGCGCACCATGGTCAGGCCCCGAACGCGTCGACCGCCGCCCAGTCCGCGATGGCTTGCAGCATCGCATCGCTTTCGCCGATCGGCGGCATAACGCGCACGCGCAGGCGCGGGTGGCGTGCGATCGTCTGGTCGACCAGACGCGGCAAATCGTTCTTCAAATGCCCACCACTGGCGAGAAACAACGGCACGATGCTGATGCGATCCACCGACTGCGCCACCAAAGCTTCAATAGCCTCGTGCAGGTTCGGTGGCATGAGTTCCAGATAGGCAAGCGATACGCGCGCATCCGGTCGCCGCGCGGCAACTCGCTCCCTGATGCGCTCGAACGGCTCGGCCCAGCTCGCAGCGCGACTGCCGTGGGCAAACAACACTATGCCGGTCGTCATGTTCGATTCGTGTCCGGATTCAGCGCGGACTCAGCGGCACCGCCAGGCCGGTCTCGCACCACTGCGCCACGCTCAACAGCAAAGCATCCGCGCCACCCGGCGCCGCAATTTGCAGGCCGCAGGGTAACCCGTCGCTCGACCATCCGTCGGGAATGGATATCGCGGGCGCGCCCGTCAACGACCACAGGGTGGCAAAACTCGGATCACCGGTGGCGTGCAGCCCTGCCGGCGCAGTGCCCGGCGCAGACGGACTGAGAACGGCGTCGCAGTCTTCGAACAGATCGTTCATCTGTTCCATGATGGCTGCCCGAAGCGCCAACGCCGCACGATAACGCTCGCCCGGAATCCCTGCACCTTCATCGAGCGCCGCGCAAAGCGTTGCGCTCAGCGCGGCGCGTCCGCTTGTGCGCGCATGCTCGTGCTGACGCGCGGCTTCGTAAAACATGATGGTGCGATGCGCAGCCTGCGCCTCGCTTACAAGCGGCGGCAAAACCAGCGGCTGGATCGTCGCTCCGCATGCGCGCAAACGATCGAGCGTCGCATCGAAATGCCGCGCAGCGTCAGGCTGCGTCGTATTCCACGGAAAATTCGTCAGCGCAGCCAGACGCGGTACCCGCACACCTTCGTATGCCGACAACTGCTCATCGTCGGTAAGCACAGCGGCAAACAAGGCGGCGTCCGCCACGTCACGCGCGAACAGGCCGATCTGATCGAGCGTCTCGCTGTATACGAAGCAGCCGGCGCCCGGCACCGTGCCCGCGGTCGGCTTCAACCCCACCACACCGCAATAAGCGGCCGGTCGAATAATCGAACCGTTGGTCTGGGTGCCGATGGCAAGCGGCACAAAGCCGGCCGCGACCGCGGCGGCCGATCCGGACGAAGAGCCGCCGGGCGTGTGCGCGGGATTCCACGGATTGCGCGTGGGGCCGGGATGCATGAAGGCGAACTCGGTGGTGACTGTCTTGCCCATCACGTAAGCGCCGGCGTTGCGCAGGCGCTGCACCACGACCGCGTCGCGCTCGGGGCGACGGCCGGCATACAGCGCCGAACCTATCTGCGTCGGCAGATCGGCCGTGTCGAGAATATCTTTCACGCCGATCGGGACGCCATGCAGCGGCCCCTGCTCCGTGTTCGCATTGAGCGTGGTATCGCACGCGTCCGCCAGTTTCATCGCACGCGCGGCATCGAAATCGACCCAGGCCTGCACCTCGGCTTCGCGTGCCGCAATGCGTGCCAGCCATTGCTCGGCATAGGCATGCGCGGTCAGGCGCCCCGCCCGCATTGCGGCTGCGGCTTCCACTGCGCCCGGCGTTCGAACCGCAGCACTTGCCGATGAGCGCCCGGCACTCATTTGCGGCGCTTGTCCCACACTTCGGGGTTGACCAGATTCGGCGGCCGTTCGCCACCGAGTGCGGCAACCAGATTGCGTGCGCCGGTCATGCTCATGTTGACGCGCGTTGCACGCGTGGCGCTGGCGATGTGCGGCATCAGCGTCACGTTCTCGAGCTTGTAAAAATCGCGATGCAGCGCGGGTTCACCTTCGTACACATCCAGACCGGCGGCGAAGATCGTTCCATCACGCAAGGCGGCGGCCAGCGCCGCATCATCGACCACGCCACCGCGTCCGAGATTGACCAGCACCGCCGAACGTTTCATCGATGCGAGTTCGGCCGCGCCGATCAGGTGGTGCGCAGTCGGGCTGTAAGGCAGGGTAAGGAGAACGAAGTCGCTGTCGCGCAGGAGAGCATCCATCGCCGTGTATTGCGCTTGCAACGCCGTCTCGACCGAGTCCGGCACGCGATTGCGATTGTGATAAAGGACGCGCATGTCGAAGCCGCGCGCACGGCGCGCAATGGCCTGGCCGATGCGCCCCATGCCGACGATTCCCAACGTTGCGCCATGCACGTCCTGTCCGAGAAACTGTTCGATCGCCCAGCCATCCCATTGACCGGCGCGCACATAACGCTCCGCCTCGGCCATGCGGCGCGCGGCGGCAAGCACCAGGGCGAAGCCGAGGTCGGCGGTGGTTTCGGTCAGCACATCGGGCGTATTGGTCGCCAGAATGCCGAGCGCGGTGCACGACGCGACATCGATGTTGTTGTAACCGACGGCAACATTGCACGCCGCCTTCAGCCGCGGACACGCCTCGAGCGTATGCGCATCGACGCGATCGATCGGCAGAAACAGCGCACCGTCCTTGTCGCTCAAACGCTTGCGCAACGTTTCCGGAGTGAGTGCTTCGTCCGCCTGGTTGTCTTCGACTTCGAAATGGTTGCGCAGGAATTCCAGCACCTCTGGAAAATTCGCGCGAGTGACAAGTACGCGTGGTTTCATCGTGGCTGTGCGGTGGTGACGGGGACTAAACGATACCACCAGGCGCGGCTCGATGCTCCGCGACCGTGCGGACCGAGACCGACGATGGCCTCTTTCGCACCCAGCGTGACGCCTCGCGCAGCGCCGGGCGTGTTCACGACGGCGCGCATACAAGCGCGTCCACGCGTCACGCCCACGCGAATTCGAAAATGTGCGGGGCAAACACAAACGCCCCGTTCGGCAAGGCGTTTGTGTTGCGACTATTTATTGCGGCGACTACAGCGGACCGCGCTCCCACGGCCCCCAGATCGCGCAAGTCATGCCGCTCTTCGGCGCACCGCTGCCGAAAATGTTCACGAACATGATTTCACCGTCCGGGCTCCAGCAAGCGCCGGCGAATTCCGCGTCGTTTTGGACGTTAAGCGCGAATTCGAAGGTTTCTCCGAAGCGTCCCATTCCAACCAGACGGTTGATATTCGCAAGGCCGGGGGCAAGAGGGTGCCCATCATTGTCGCCGCCGCTGGCATCGTCTTCCTGAAACAGGATGCCACCGCGTGGCGTGATACACAGATTGTCCGGCGAGTCGAGCACGCTGCCGTCCGACGACTCGAACACGAGTACCAACTGATCTTCCAGCGTGTATTTGCCGTCGGCCGGAATGTAGTGCCACAACTGGCCGTATTTCGCCTCGCCGCCGCTGGTGGAAAGGAAATACACCGATCTGCCGTCCTGCGCCAAATAGATGCCTTCCAGACGGTTGAACGCTGCAGCGCCCTGCTCGCGCCCTTGATCGAAAAGACGCGGCTCTCCGATTTCGAGTTGCGGATCCGGATTGCCGATATCGATCCATTGCACGGCAAGGCGCTTGCCGACCGTCTGGCCGTTGTACATGTCGGCCTGCCACGTCTCCGCGAGCGCGAGCATCTGCAGTTTGCCGCCTGCCTCCAGGTCGTGCTTGTTGTTCGGAATGGCGCGATAGAAACCGGAGGTATTGCCGGCGTCTTCGGTTTGATACAGCACGCCATCGCCAGCGGCGACGGCTGCTTCCTTGGCCATGCGGCCCATCCACTTGAGCGGCACCGCCGGAACGGCAGAATTTGCCGCTGCCGGGACGAAGAAGGAATAACCGTGCGGTTTGGTAAAGCCGTTCTTCACACCGGACACCGATTCCTCGCAGGTGATCCAACCCGCGTCACGATAGGCCAGCCCTCCCGCGCAATTCACGATGGTGCCGTTCAAGCTGACAAATTCGCGCACCACGCGCTTGTTCCTGGTATCGAAATCGAAGGTCACGGTCCCGCCCATGCCTTGCGGGTCGTAGCGTGTGTGCATCGGCCCGGTAACGCCGAGGTTGAAATCCCCTGCGGCATTACGCGCCTCATGATTGCGAATCAAACGCACGATGTGGCGGCCACGGCCTTCGAACGCACCCATTCCGTCATGGTTGCGCGGACAGATATTGCCGTCCAGCATGGGATCGCCCGTCTTGCTGAACGTGGCGTATTCGAAACC
>JAKFDA010000026.1:0-46332 GCA_036676355.1 Nitrosomonadales bacterium
TGGTGCTGGTGAGAGGAGTCGAACCTCCGACCTACTGATTACGAATCAGTTGCTCTACCAACTGAGCTACACCAGCCTGCGTGGACTCACCCGGACGGGCGAGCGGCGGATTATAGCAGGCAAATAATGTCATGCGGAGGAGCCTACAAGGGAGAGGCAGAGCTGCCCTCTCCCTGCCTTTGTTTACAACATTAACTCGCGCCACGATATGCGCCGTGAGTTCGGCAACACCTTGACAGGGACCTCGATCGAGACCGTCGTCGCATCGGATTTACGAGCCAGCGCACGAACTTTTCCGCTTGGCAGTTTCACCAAAACAGCTCGGCTGGCAAGCGCATCGCCAAGAGACATTCGCGACCAGGCGACGGTGGAATTTTCAAGGAAGCCGCCGGATCTATAGTCCAGCACGTTGAAAAAACTCTTGCCCCCCGGAAGGCACGGATCAGCATTCGGAATGTTGGAAGTAAATGCAAGCGCGTTGAACGCCAGCGCCGGATGCGTATTGATTCGTTCGCCCGTAACCGGCATGTCGATATACCACCCCTTTTTTGTGCCAATGGCATTGGCGCTCGCTATCTGTTCTCCAGCCGCATTCACCGAAAACGTCTGTTCCTGCAAATCGAGTCGCACGTCACCGATCACAGCATTGGTTCCCGATGGGGTGCTCAAATCGTCGATCATTCCGTACATGGTCTGTGTTTGCGTGGCATGGCTGTTCGCGCCACTGACGCCAGCGATGTCGCTGTCTCCCATATATTGCCCGGTGCCGACATACACCATACGTTTGAAAACGCCGTCGATCTTCGGCTTCGCCAATTGCGGCTCGGTCGTGATCGGCTGTGGAGCACCCGTACCATCCTTAAGTGTCGCAAGCTTCGCGATCTTCCATTGATTGGTATTCGAACTGGTCAGATCGAAGCGCCAGACATTTCCTTTCAGGTCGCCGCCGTAAACGTACTCTACCGTGGCATCGAAGTCTTCCGCTTCGACATACCCGCTGATATGTGCGAGGCCGCTCGGGTCACTCGCGGTTCCGACCCCGGTACTGATCGCCTTGATCAACTCACCGGTTCTGGCATTCAGGACAAACAAATAGCCCTTGCCATCGCCGCCGGAATCGCCGACGTTCGTGCCGTTGTTATAGCCGGACGTAACGAGTACAACCCAGCCGCTCGCCTTGGTCTTCACGATGACCGGCTTGCCAAAGCTGTAACCGATATTGGCCTTGAGCGTGGCGTCCGTCGCGCTGTTGGGAAATTCCCACAACACCTTGCTTGCGATTTGCGCCTCGCTACCCGTGGTGGTCGTCAGATCCAGAGCGTAATAGCCTCGCCCGCCCTTACCCAAGCCGCCAACCACGATGGTCCGCCAATCCGGCGCTGCATTGCCCGATTTGCCGACGGTTTTGGCGAAATCCACATCCCGGAAGCGCGGCGTGCCATCGACATAGTACTTGTGCGTAAAGCCGGTTTTCAGACTTAGATTATTGAGCGATCCCATAACAAGATTCGGCACGTAGGCCCATTCCTCCGCGCCCGTCGCCGCATTGAAAGCGTGCAGCATCCCATCGTTCGCGCCTTGCAAAACCACCTTTGTGCGATCCTTGCTGGCCGTCTTGAAATCACCATAGCCGGCGTCACCATACTTGGCCATTGGCTCTCGGATGACCACCGGTTCCGCGTTGACGATATCGCCGAGCAGATGCGCCCTCGAACGATAAGTGCCCGATAATTCGCCGCTGCGTTCACCCCGCAAGTACGCCACGACGTCCGCGCCGTCCGAGGGTCCCGGAGGCGTTACGGCCGTATTGAGCAACACCTGTTGCGCGGCGCTCAGTTTCGTAGTGGTGGCAGCGCTCGTGGGCTGAAACTGGATTCCTTGATCAGCACCCGATACGCCGGAATAGCTGACGATATTTCGGCTCGAAGGTGTCCGGCTATCGAGTAGCGACTGTGCCGACGGCGCCCAAATCGGCGCATTCTGATCCGGCTCGCCGGTGGTAAGACTCAACGGAAAGGCCTGCAAGTCGCCGGTCCAGGTTCCGGAATCGTACTTCGACGCATACGAAGCGTTGTCGCCGCCGACAACGTTTGCGTTGGCAACCGCAACTGCCGCCGCCGCACCCGTTCTACTGGCGATATCGTTCAGCGCGACACTAAGAGAATTGGAAAATTTCTCCGGATCGGCGGCACTGAAAAATCCGCCACGCCCGTTGATGGCCGCATGCGCAAGATCGTCGGTCTTGTTGATCTCCTTGGTGGTCGGATCCGGCCAGGTGATATCGGGTGGAGTAGCCCCAAATGCGGACTCTATGGTTGATGCCGATACCGAGCCTGTTACACCGAGACCCACCGTAAACGTCGTGACATGCTGCCAGAACGCGGGATCTTTACTGTTCGTCGGAACGTTGTTGTCTAGATCGGTGCGTAGATCCCGCTTCCAGTAGTACATCGCCACATCGGCCAGCGTATCGCTATAGGCGTCGCTATACGGAGTTGAGGCAGTGTATTGATAAGTGGTCGAGGATTCAGGCGGCGCCTTCGTAATCACCACGCCGTTCTGGTTGTCCACGTTCTGGCGCGCGTCGCTGGTCCTGGCGCGATATTTGTCCTCGCCTCCCGACCAATAGCCGTCTGTCATCAGAATATGGTAGTTGGGTCGACACGAGTGCTGCGTGCCGCCGCCTACGCCGGGATTTGTGCCCCACGGCCCCTTCGAATCGGTGCGACTGAAATACTGACCGACGTCGTCAGCCGCGCGACGTAGCGGCGTTCCCTCCGCGGGGATCGCGTGACCGTATAGGTCATTGAAAAACTGTGTACGTGCGGTGCTATCAAACGCCCTCACCCCTCTAATGATTGAACCAGGGCTCGACACACCGTCAATGGTTGTCGATCCTTTATTGATCGCCGCAAAGCCTACGCGCGGATTCGTGCCGACCTTGCTGAACGCGCGCCCAATGCCGGCTCGTGCAGCAAGCGCACGCGAACGATAGTACTGGAACCAGTTTGCGAAATTCTTGACCTCATCCTCCTTGGTCCGCACCTTCCCGCTCGGGCTCGTAAATGTGGTGGAAGCCAGCGTTGCGGATGTGATCTGCACCTTCGTATAGTTCGAAGCGCTCTTCTTGTCGCCATTTCCTTTATATACATAATACGTTATTGGCCAATACGTCCGTTTGCACGACGTACACTCATTGTCTTTCTTGGAAAGATCTGAAGGATCGCCGGAGTCTTTAGTAAACCAACTTGCGGTATTTAGCGGATCGCCGTCGCCATCATCCTGATCGTCAGCGAGCAAGTTCAGATTACCGGCCGTCGGCTTTTCCGGATTGAAATACGCTTTGCCTGGCTCGGCAGGGCTTCTTAACGAACCATCTGCATTGACCCAAGGGTGGTAATCGATATCGGGGTTATAGAAGAGCTTGTTGTTTGTCGAAGATCGTACATAGAAATTGTGGACGTTATCCGCGTCAAAATTCGCCACGTCATTGCCATACATTCCGCCTGAATCGTCGTTGTATACCTTGTCCGGATGCGGGAAAAGATATTCCGCGTAAGGGAGATCCGTCTCGGAAATAAATTCGAACTGCATTGAACCCGAGTCATCCAGCGTGAACATGATGTTCGCCGCCACCTGATTTTTCACCGCCATCGGTACGTCGGCGATATCCGTCGAGGCCGCATATCCGCCCTGCGCGAACTGCATCAAAATGAGCGCACCTGCAGCCGCCAGCGCTTGCTTGTGCAGAAGTCCGTTTTTGTTCATCGTCATTCCCCGCTTTCGGTCTCGACGCCTAATACGTCACGATCGCCTGCACCATGCTCACTGTATTGCGGGGCCCGGCGACCCGCACCGTCACCCGGTAGTACAGCGAGTCCGCACCGCTAAAGACCGATTCATGCGTCTTCTTGGTTCCCGTATCTCCCGCCACATCATCGAAAAAACAGTTTTGCTGCACATCTGTAACCGGAGCGGGCCCCAGACAAAGCCGGTCGATCACGACACGAACGTCGTTGCCCTCCATGGTTGAAATAACGGGAACGCTGCTCCAGTCGATCGGGGTTGCCGTGCCGTTAACACCCTGCTCTTTCGTCGTCGGCACACCGCGAGAATCGACTTGTCGCCGGGTCGCGTAATACCAATACTTGTTTGTCGTTACGGAGGGGGCCTGTATATAGTTGGCGTCCAGGCTGTTTTGCGTGACCCACCCCAAGGCCTCCATAGCCGCTTCGACCCCCAAATCGGCCGCATTGATCGTGCTTTGCTTGAATGCAAGATTGCCGGCGATGATGTTGCCCGTGTCCACCGAACGCACCAGCGCGACTGCGGCCAGCGAGAGTGCAACCAGGACAATCAGCGCGATAAACAACACGACCCCGCGCTGCGCACGGTGAAATCCGCTTCGGCACTTATCCAACGCAAATGCCGCGCAACCCGGTTGTTCGCCGCGCGAGTCGCGCATGGCTAAATTTTCCATATGACGTTTCTCAGCGGGACGGTTGTTTGATATACCTTGTAGCGGTAGTGGCGTGCGTCCGCGTCCAACTCCAAAGCGCCGCCATCAGCCACGGTGCCGCCTGGCCAAAGCGTCAAGGTGGCCGGACTCACTTCTTCCTTTTCGAACTGCCCGCTCCGCGCCACCATCGCGAGCCGCACGGCCAGAACTTCAGTCTGAGACGCGGGATCGGTCGTGTCGAAAACGTCTGAGTAGCCGTCGTTGTCGCTATCGCGTCCGTACTGCGCCCTGATTGCGATGATGTCGGCCACGAGCGCAACCGGATTCGTCGCGCTATCGGGTCGTATCAAGTCGCGCACCATTAACGTATCGTTCTGAACGAAATACTCCAGGTGCACCATCGTCCCCATATTGGTCAATCGCGCGCCGGTGCCATAGCCACCTGAAGGAAATATGTTGTGTCCGCCGGGAGGGTTGTAGACGTAAGCGCCTCCGGGGTTGTGCTGCAGATTCCATGTCGTAGCGGTCTTCTGCCCGTTCTGACTTGCTTGCACGATGGAGCAGTTTTTAGGCGGCTCGGAAATGAGCACCAACTCGCCTTGCAGGAAGCCATCGCCATTTTTGATGTTAAGGATCGCGGAAGAATCCGGCATCGGCGAGGTGATGGTCGTCGGAATATTTCCGTATGCCGAACCGCTGTAAAGAATCGTGACCTTGTCCGTTCCGCCGGCTGGGTTGTCTTTCTCGATCAAAACCGGCCATGGTTTCAATGTGAAGTCTTGAGGTGACGCGTTCTCGTTATATGCGTTAATGCTGGTACAACCCAGCCCGACCAATCCGAGGCCCGATACGCGAAGTTGCCTTTCAAGCGCAAACAAAGCCACCAACCCATTTTCCTGTGCCCCTGCCACACCCGTGGTTGTCCGCTTTTGTCCCTCGTAAACAAGAAACACCTGCATGATCACCAGGATGCCGATCATGCCGATAACAACCGCTACCATGATCTCGACCAGACTGAGCCCACGTTCAGCTTTTCGGACGCGCAGTACGTTCATACACTCGTCTTTCACGGTTCCGTGCCATTGATTTGAGCGACGGCAACGTAGCTGTGCGCGGTGGCCTCGTCAGGCTCCTTCCAGCACAACGTCACCGTCACGATATTGTCGCCGTCGATAGTGATCTGCTGCATGTCGGCATCGGCGCCGGGCAAGGTGGCCGCTACCGTTCCGCCACTGTTCACGTCACCCAGCCAAGTCGTCACATTGGCGTTGCTCGATGCGCTTCCGCTAAATGAACACATCCCGTCCTTGGTCGGGTAATGCGCGTACGCAGGGAGGTTGGTCGGATTCTCCATCCACATCCTGGCGATGATCTGGTTTGCCAGGAACGCAGCATCGGCGCGATATTTCGCGTCAGCGGTGTTCTTGATTGCGACGGCCTGCAAAGCAACCAGCGCAAGAATACCCATCGAAAACAAAAGAATTCCGATCAGCGCTTCCAGGAGCATGACCCCGCGCTGTTGCAAGACGAGACGCCCAGTCTTCCCGTTTTGAATTTTTGCTCTCATAGCGGCGTCAGCACTTTCTCGAATCGGCGGAATCAGTGACTTTCGGGTCGCACATACGGACCTGACCGCCTCGCATGACGGTGATTTGCAAGCAACGCATTTCCCCTGGCGTTGCCGCATGCTGACAAGCGCCACTTGCCGAACTGATTTCTGCTTTGACTTCGGTATGGCTGGTGATAAGCGCGCCGCCATTCGAAACGGCGGCGACCTGCCCCAGTCCGTCGAAGATCAAAGAATCGACTGCAGAATAGCCGCCGCCATTGGCTCTCTGGAGCGTTACTAAAGCACCATTGCCTGCGACCGGTGCCGCTTGAATATAATCGGCGGATGAATAAGCGCCCCCATTTTGAAACACTCTCAAAAACCAGTTGTTTCCGGTACTGGACGGGGTCGCCGAATTGACGTTCGTCGCATTCGGCGCCGCATTCGTCAACGTGAACACCGTCGAGGTATTGCGACGCACTGCCTCCGCCCGGGCCAGTTGCAGCCCGTTCTGAAGCGCTTCCGCAGCACTGCGAATGCGCGTGTTCTGCAGCCACACGGTAAAGCTCGGCATTCCGAATGTGAGGAGCATGGCGACAAGCGTGAGGCCGATCATCAACTCGATGAGAGAGAAGCCTTGCTGACGATGACGGATCAACATTGGCCGCCTTTTCTGATTACCCAACAACTGGCGTTTCCGGTCCAGCCCGCCTCGGCCGCAGCGGAGCCCGACGTAATCGATGTCGCCTGACTATTGTCTTGATCGACCGTATAAACGAACCCGCCCATACCGCCTGCCGCATTTCCGGTTGCGTTCGCTGTAAACGCAGTCGCCGTTGCCACAGAGCAGCTCAGCGTGAAATATTTGATGGAAGGAGGCGCCGTACAGACCGGCGCGTCGACATAGGTGCGATTGTCTTGAAAATACTGCTCCAGCTTCACGCGCATATCCGCAAGCGCGGCGGTGGCTTCGGAAATCTTTCCTCGCGTTATGTAGTCGCGGTAAGAAGGAAGCGCGATGCTCGCAAGAATCGCAACGATGGCGACGGTCACCATCAATTCAATCAAGGTAAAACCGCTTTGCTGTTTCATTCCCCACCTTCTTCTTAACGTTGGTTAGCGCGCAAAGATCGTGCGGCTCTGCCCCGTAGCGCGATTTTCCATGCACGAAGAAGCAGGACATCGCGCCGCCCGACAAGCGGCCATCATTGAACGACGGAAGGGATAGCGCGGGCAGAAACTAAAGTCGCGATGTGACAAACGCCACACGGCCTGAGGAGGCAATGAGTAGATACGGCTAGTCGGCGTTCGCCGTTATGGAAGTGGGATGCAAAAGAAAGGGGGACTACTCAGCGCGTGAAAGCGTCAACCCTTTCGGCAACGGAAACGCAACGTTTTCTTCCACGCCGTCCAGTTGCGCGACGCGTTGTACGCCGAGTTCCTTGAGGCGTTCGATCACTTGCGCCACAAGCACTTCCGGGGCTGATGCGCCCGCGGTGATGCCGATACGCTGCTTGTCGGCGACCCATTCCGCCTTGATCTGATCGGCGTGATCGACCATGTAGGCCGGCACACCCATGTTCTGCGCCACTTCGCGCAGACGGTTGGAATTGGAGCTATTGGGCGAGCCGACCACAATCACGACATCGCTCCTGGGCGCCATGAATTTCACCGCGTCCTGACGATTCTGCGTGGCATAGCAGATGTCGTCCTTCTTTGGGCCGACAATCGCAGGGAAGCGTTGCTTCAGCGCATTCACGATGCTGGCGGCGTCGTCCACCGACAGCGTGGTCTGGGTCACGTACGCGAGGTGCGCTTCATCGTTCACCCGCAACGCCGCAACATCCTCCAGCGTTTCGACCAGATACATGCCGTCGCTCGCCTGACCCATGGTGCCTTCGGCTTCCGGGTGACCGCGGTGGCCGATCATGACGATCTCGCGACCCGCCTTCAGCATCTTCGCGACTTCCACATGCACTTTGGTTACCAGCGGACAGGTCGCATCGAACACCTTCAGTCCGCGCGCTTCGGCCTCGGCTTGCACCGCTTTGGAAACACCGTGCGCCGAGAAGATGACCGTCGCGCCGGCCGGCACTTCGTCGAGTTCGTCGACGAAGACCGCGCCTTTGCTGCGCAAATCCTCGACCACGAACTTGTTGTGCACGATTTCGTGCCGCACGTAGATCGGCGCGCCGTGCAGCGCGATGGCGCGCTCGACGATCGCGATGGCGCGTTCGACGCCGGCGCAGAAACCACGTGGATTGGCGAGCAGGGCTTCCATCTGCAACCTCTATCTGTTCAGCGTCCGCCGGTCGGCGTCAACGGCCGACCTCGACGCGCGCTGCGAAAACTGTCGTAAATCAGCAAAGCGGCACCCGCGGTAATCGCCGAGTCGGCCAGATTGAAAGCCGGCCAGTGATAACCATAGGCGTGCAGCAGAAGGAAATCCACCACATGACCGAGCGCAACCCGGTCCCATAAATTTCCCAATGCGCCACCAAGAATCAACGCGAGACCCAGCGAAAAGAACCGTTCGCCCTGATGCTTGCGCAACAGATGAACAATGATCGCGGAGGCCACGACCGCCACCGCGATGAAGAACGCGCGCTGCCAGCCTCCCGCATCGGCCAGAAAACTGAACGCCGCGCCGCGGTTGAATACCAGCACCAGATCGAAAAACGGCGTGATGGTCCGGCTCTCGCCGGGCTCCAAGAGCGCCTCGATCCAGAGCTTGGTTGCCTGATCGGCGAACGCGATAGCGGTGGCCAGCACCAGCCACGGCAACCACTTGGGCAATGTTTCGTTAGGCATGGTTCCTCTGCTCGCCCGGGCCGCTCAAGTTCGCCACACAACGGCCGCAAATACCGGGATGCGATGGATCGGCACCCACGTCGGCGCGGTGATGCCAGCAGCGCTCGCACTTGGCGTATTCCGTCGCTGTTGCCACGATTTTTTGCTCCGCCTCGCTTTTTGCGCGGACGACCGTCGCAGCGGATGTGATCATCACGAAGCGCAGATCATCATCAAGCGCGGCCAGAGCGTCGTAGCGCTCGCCCGCCGCATGAACTTCGATAGCGGCCTGCAGCGACGAGCCGATCTTTCCGCCGCTGCGCAATTCTTCCAGATGCTTCTGCACCTCGGCGCGTACCTCGCGCAACAATGCCCAACGGGTGATCAAGGCATCGCTATCGGATACTTCCGGCAACGCATGCCAGGTCTGGAAAAAAACGCTGTCGTCCGGCTTGCCATTCAAGACGGCCCACGCCTCTTCAGCGGTAAAACTGAGAATCGGCGCCATCAGCCGCAGCAGTGAATGAGTCAGATGGTAAAGCGCATTCTGCGCCGAGCGACGTGCTCTGGAATCGGCGCCGGCGGTGTAGAGCCGATCCTTGAGAATATCGAGATAAAACGCGCCCAGATCTTCCGAGCAGTAGGTCTGCAGCTTCTGCACGATATGGTGAAACTCGTAGCGCTCATAGTGCACGGTCAGCGTGCGCTGAAACGCCGCGGCATGCGCCGAGGCATAACGGTCGATCTCGAGCCACTCGGATATCGGCAGTGCGTGCTTGGCCGGGTCGAAATCGGACACGTTCGCCAGCAGAAAGCGCAATGTGTTGCGAATGCGTCGATACGCCTCCACCACGCGCTTGAGAATCTCGTTCGAAATGGAGAGCTCGCCCGAGTAATCCGTCGCACCGACCCAGAGCCGTAGAATTTCTGCGCCCAGGCTGTCCGATACCTGCTGCGGCGCGACCACATTGCCTTTCGACTTGCTCATCTTGCGACCGGCGCCGTCGACGACGAAACCGTGCGTCAGCAGCGCATCGTACGGCGCACGGCCGTCCATCGCGCAGGCGGTCAGCAGCGAGGAGTGGAACCAGCCGCGATGCTGGTCCGAGCCTTCCAGATAGAGATCAGCCGGCCACTTGAAACGCCGCGCATCGTTACGCAGCACGGTGTAGTGCGTGGCGCCCGAATCGAACCAGACATCGAGCGTATCGCTGATCTTGGTGTATTGGCCGGCGTCGACGCCGAAGTCGGCGGCGCTCATGGCAAACCATGCTTCGATACCGCCCTGCTCCACCGCTTGCGCCGCCGTCTCGAGCAACGCGTCGGTATCCGGGTGCAGTTCGCCACTTTCGCGATGCACGAAGAAGGGAATCGGCACACCCCAGTTGCGCTGACGCGAGATGCACCAGTCGGGCCGATTGGCGATCATGCCGTGCAAACGCGCCTGACCCCAGGCCGGATAAAACTGCGTTGCATCCACGGCGTTCAACGCAAGTTCGCGCAAGCTCCGACCATCGGCCGTCTTGCGATCCATGCCGACGAACCACTGCGTGGTCGCACGAAAAATGATCGGCGTCTTATGCCGCCAGCAATGCGGATAGCTGTGCTTCAGCCGATCGTGCTTCAGCAGGCGTGCGCGATGCTGCAATTCCTCGATGACGACCGCGTTCGCTTTCCACACCAGCAGGCCGCCGACCAGCGGCACCTTGTCGAAGAATTTGCCGTCGTCGCCCACCGGGTTGTCGATCGGCAGCGCATAGCGCTGGCCGACGATGTAATCGTCCACGCCATGCGCCGGCGCGGTGTGTACAAGGCCCGTGCCGGCTTCGAGCGTCACGTGCTCGCCGAGAATGATCGGCACGGCGCGCTCGTAGAACGGATGCTGCAGTTGCAAGTGCTCCAGCGCCTGCCCCTTGCAGCGCGCAAGCACTTCCGCCGCGCTGAGACCATAGCGATGCAGACATGCTTCGCGCAGTTCATCCGCGAGCACCAGCAGGCCGCGCTCCGTCTGCACCAGCGCATATTCGAACCCGGGATGCGCGCTGACCGCCTGGTTGGCGGGCAACGTCCATGGCGTGGTCGTCCAGATCACCGCCAGGGCGGGTTGATCGGGCAGCGACGCCAGGCCGAACGCACGCGCGAGCGCGGCACGATCCTTGAACTCGAAACCCACGTCGATCGCGTCGGAAGTCTTGTCTTCGTAATCTACTTCCGCTTCGGCCAATGCCGAACCGCAATCGATACACCAGTTCACCGGCTTCTGTCCGCGAAACAGCAAGCCACTCCTGAGCACCTTGCCAAGCGCGCGAATCTCGCCGGCTTCGGTTTTGAAATCCATGGTCCTGTAAGGGGCGTCCCAATCGGCCAGTACGCCAAGACGGATGAAATCCTTCTTCTGCCGCTCGACCTGTTCGGCAGCATACGCGCGGCATAGCGCACGCGCTTTGTTGCCGTCGATGTTCTTGCCGTGCAGCTTCTCGATCTGATGTTCGATCGGCAGTCCGTGACAGTCCCAGCCCGGCACGTAAGGCGCGTCGAAGCCCGCCAGGGTCTTCGATTTGACGATCATGTCCTTGAGAATCTTGTTGACCGCATGACCGATGTGAATGTCGCCGTTCGCATAGGGCGGACCGTCATGCAACACGAACAGCGGCCGGCCCTTGCAGGCTTCGCGCAAACGTTGGTACAGCCCGGTTTCCTGCCAATGCCGTATCCATTCGGGCTCGCGTTTGGCGAGATCGCCACGCATGGGAAACGGCGTGTCCGGCAGATTGAGGGTCTTCTTGTAGTCCGACATGTCAACGACTTTCTAGGATGTCGCGCGCCGCGATGCAGTCGCGCGCAATCTGTGCCTTCAAGGTTTCAAGGTCCGCGTACTTTTCTTCATCGCGAATCTTGGCGAGAAACTCCACGCGCAAATGGCGGCCGTAGAGTTCCCGCTGAAAATCGAACAAATGCACTTCCAGCGTGTTGCGTCCGTTCGCGGTAATGGTCGGCCGCAACCCGAGGCTCGCCACGCCATCACACACGCCATCGCCCGCTCCATGTACGCGCACCGCAAAAATGCCGCTCAGCGGCGGACGGTTGTGTTTCATCTGCACATTGGCCGTCGCGAAACCGAGTTCACGGCCGAGCTTGCGTCCATGCACTACGCGACCGCTTATGCTGTAACGGCGCCCGAGCAGCCGTTCGGCCTGGGCAAGATCGCCAACGGAGAGCGCCGCACGCACGGCCGAACTCGATATGCGCATACCGCCGTTCGTGACCGTCGGCATCGTTTCAAGCGTGAACCCATGCACTTGCGCAGCCCGTTGCAATGCGTCGAGATCACCTGCCCGCCGCGCGCCATAGCGAAAATCGTCACCCACCAGCACCCAGCGCACTCGTAATCCATCGACCAGCAAACCTTCCACGAACGCTTCGGGCGATAGCGCGGCGAAGGCGCGACTGAAGCGTTGCACATGCACGTGTTCGACACCATGTGCCGCAAGCAATGTCAGTTTCTCACGCAGGGAAGTGAGGCGGGTGGGCGCCGAAGCCGGTGTGAACAGTTCGCGTGGATGCGGCTCGAAGGTCAGCACGCTGGCCTTGAGGTCGCGCGCCTGTGCGGCGCGGACCAGGCGATTCAGCATCTGCTGATGGCCTTTGTGCACGCCGTCGAAATTACCGATCGTCAACGCAACCGGCCTGTCGAGGCGCGGGGCGAGTCCGCGAGTGACCTGCATCTCATCCGGGACTGATGAAAAGCGTTGAATTTTAGCTGCTTTCACCCTTCCCCGAAACCTTCGACCGGAATCAATACGGCTTCGAGTCGATCCGGCCGGCACAGCGACCGGCGTCAGCGATTATCCACACACCCGTCCGGTTTGCTTTTTTACCCCGGGGGCGATGCGAGCGGTATCAGCTGCTGCGTTTACTCGTCGCGCGCGGATTGAGCGTGTAGGTGCCGGTGAGCGTGGCTTGTGCAAGCACATGCGGCTTGATGGCGCTCAGCACATCGGCGCCGCCGAAGCGCCCGCCGACCCCGGATCGCGCGACATCGAGCGCATAGACCGTAAATGTATAGCGGTGGATCAGCTCGTCGTTCCACGGTGGGCACGGGCCGTCGTAGCCGTAGTAGTCGCCGCCCATGTCCGGATCGCCGGCAAACCATCCGGTGTAATCGTTGATGCCCTGGCGCGCCCCATGCGGCGCCTCCGGACCCGGCTTGCCGCGCGGCGTGACTCCATTCGAATATTCGCCGGCCTGGATCTCCGTTATCGCGGCAGGCAGATCCACCAGCACCCAATGGTAGAAATCCACGCGCGGCAGGCTCGCCGGCACACTGCGCCCTTCCTGATTGACATCGTCGCCCCGGCTCGGCACATCGGGATCGTGGCACAGCAACACGAACGAAAGTGTTCCCGCCGGAGCGTCGTCCCAGCGCAAATGCGGATTGCGATTGGTGGACAGCTTGATATGACTCGACGCATCCGGCACCGCGAAGGCGAATTCACCCGGAATTGCATGACCACCAGCAAAGCTAGAACTGGACAGTTGCATGATTCTTCCTCCGATTTCAATTCAGGCGCGACGACGCGGCCTTCAGCTCGACCAATTTTTCGTGAATCTCGGCGGCATCCGCCGCTTCCGGCCGGCGGCGCAGATAATTCTGCAAATCGCTCAGGGCCGCGCGAAAACAATCGAGCTCAGCATAAATCAAACCGCGATCGCGCAACTCCTCAGCCGATTCCGGCACCACCAGCAACATGTGCTGCATGATGTTGAGCGCCTTGCCATACTCGCCGGCGCCAAGATAGATGTGCTTGAGATTGCGCAGCAGTCGCGCAATGACATCGCGTGAAGTGGCGGGAGCGAGATAACTTTCCAGATTCGTGGCGCCCGCCTGTCGCTCCTGCAGCGCGCGCTTGAGGCGACTGCGCAATTCCGGCTCGGACTGTGGCTGCCCGCCGGTATAGGGATCGAGGATGAGATTGCCGCGATTGAGCTTGAGTTTTACCAGAAAATGGCCGGGGAACGACAGGCCGTGCAGACGCAGCCCGAGCTGACGACCGATTTCGATATAGAGGATCGACAAGGTGATCGGAATGCCGACGCGACGCTCCAGCACCTCGTTCAGATAGCTGTTGCGCGGATCGTAATAGGCTTCGGTGTTGCCGCGTAAACCGAGCTCTTCGAACAGATAATGGTTCAGCGCGACAACCTTCTGCTCGGCGAACGCGTCAGCCGGACAACGACCGCGCACTACTTCGGCCATCCCTTCCAGCCGCGCCATCCAGTCGTCGGGCTGCAACTCGGGATACTCGTCCTGCGCAATCAGAAAGCAGGCACGGGCCAGACTGAAGTGATCGCGTGTAACCAGTTCAGCGAAACTTTCGAGATTTGCCGTCACTACACCATTCTAAAAACGGCACCGGCGCGAGCCGGCGCAATGCAGAGTGGGAACACCGGATGCGCTCACCCGGCACGACGCAGAAAATCCTTGGGCCTGAAGCCCAGGGCCGCCAGCGCCCCGAAGTAGACCACCATACCCAGTGAAACCAGACCACCGAGCATCGCGACGCGATACTGCCACGTCACAGTCATCCACCAGGTGGCCGGGCGATCGGCCGCTAACAACGCGCCTGCCATCACGATAATCGCCAGGGCAATCTTCAGTGCGAATTTCAACCACCCGGGTTGCGGCTGATAGATCCGATGCTGACGCAACTTGTAATACAGCAGTCCGGCGTTCAAACATGCTCCCAAACCGATAGCAAGCGCCAGACCGGCATGACGGAGCGGCACGATGAAAATCAGATTCATCACCTGTGTGGCGCACAGGGTGAGAATAGCGATTTTCACCGGGGTACGAATATTCTGCCGCGCATAGAACCCGGGCGCCAACACTTTCACCAGAATCAAGCCGAGCAGGCCGACGCTATAGGCGATGAGCGCCTGACGGGTCATGACGAGATCGGTGACATCGAAGCGGCCGTAATGAAACAGCGTTGCGATCAGCGGAACAGCCAGTACGGCCAATGCGGCGGCGGCGGGAAGCGCAAGCATCAGCGTCAGACGCAGCCCCCAGTCGAGCAGACTCGAGTAATCGGCGCGCCGGTCATCCGCGTGGCACTTCGCCAGGCTCGGCAGCAGGATCGTGCCCAGCGCAACACCCAGCAACCCGGTCGGGAATTCCATCAGACGATCGGCGTAATACAGCCATGACACGCTGCCGGTCTGCAGAAAGGACGCGAAAATCGTATTCAGCAGCAGACTGATCTGCGCCACCGAAACCCCCAGCAGCGCCGGCCCCATCAGCAGCAGAATGCGTTTGACACCGGGATCGGCAAAGTCGAAACGCGGACGCGGCAACATGCCCAGACGCATCAACGCGGGAATCTGAAATGCGAGCTGCAGCACGCCGCCCGCAAAAACGGCCCAGGCCAGCACCAGCACCGGCGGATCGAAGTAAGGCGTAAGGAACAACGCCGCCACGATGAAGGACACATTGAGTAGCGTCGGCGTAAACGCGGGAATCGCAAAGCGGCTCCAGGTGTTCAACACACTGCCGGCCAGCGCCGCGAGCGAAATGAAGAGGATGTACGGAAAGGTGATCCGCAGCATCGTGACAGTCAGGTCGAACTTGCCCGGCTCGTTTGCGAAACCCGGCGCACTGACATAGACGATCGCCCAGGCGCCGAGAACCCCGATGGCGGTCACAACCACCAGCGACAGCGCGAGTACGGTCGCGGTCCGGTCGATCAGCAGTTTTGTGTCCCGCTCCCCGTGTCGCTGCTTATATTCGGCCAGTACCGGGACGAAGGCTTGCGAAAATGCGCCTTCGGCAAACAGGCGTCGCAGCAGATTGGGAATCCGGAAAGCGACAAAGAACGCGTCGGTAGCAAGGCCGGCCCCGAACACGCGGGCGATCAGCGCATCGCGCACAAAGCCGAGAATGCGCGACACAAGAGTCATGCTGCTCACCGTGGCGAGCGCTTTCAGTAGATTCATAGTGCGGCCCGGCTGCACCGGTACCGAGCGTGTCGGAAGACGCGCGATTATACGAGGCGGTCCGACGCAACCATGAACCGCATGCGCGCCGACGGCATTACGAGCCGTCGGCCTTGCGCAAGGGGGCGGTCGTCGCTAGAATGCCCGGCTTTGCCGAACCGGTTCCCTTTTCCATGGCCAATACCGCACAAGCGCGCAAGCGCGCGCGCCAATCCGAGTCGCAGCGCCAGCACAACGCGGCTCTGCGCTCCGAATTCCGCACCGCGATCAAGAAAGTAAAGAAAGCGATTGCAGCCGGCGACCAAGCCGCTGCGCAGCTCGTTTATCGCGAGTCGACCAGCGTCGTCGATCGTATCGCGGACAAGAAAATCATTCATAAAAACAAGGCTGGTCGCCATAAGAGCCGGCTTGCTGCGCAAATCAAGGCGATGGCCGCTTAAGCGCTATCCCTGCTCTTCTTTTAAATAAAAATGGCCTGCATTGCAGGCCATTTTTATTTGCCCTTGCCTCACGCTCATTCCTCCATGCCGGCAGGCAAGGCCCCACGGTCGAACGCACGTCCCGGCCGCACGATCAATTCATTGTCCCTGGCGAAGCGAGTGATAAAGCGGTAGGCGCGTGCGTCGATCTCCGCCAGTCGCGCATCCACCACCACACTCTTGACGCCGCTCGAAATGATCGGCCGCACGTAGGGCGACATCACCGCGCCAGGCTGGCCGCCGAAAGGCGCCAGCACCCGGCACAGGCGCTCCGCCCAGTCGTGCGGGCGAAAGCACCCTCCTCCCAGCGTCTGCCCCACTATTACGAACTCGTCGGTATCGATCAGCATAAGGTTTGGAATCGCGGCAACGCCCATAATCAGGAAAAAGGTCTCGAAAATGAAGCGGTTGCTTTGAATTGTTAATTTTCGTGTGTTTACATCGGTTTTTGGCTGTTCCCAGGGATCAAGACCGATGTCCAGCTTCCAAACAATCAAGTATCGTTTCCGCATCCGCACGCGCCAAGGGTTGATCGTGGAAAAGCTCACGATTCACGGGCGGGACGAAGCCGATGCCGAACGCAAACTGCGACAGATGTATCCGCATTGCGAGATTATCGAACGCAGCTTCCGCACCACTGCCGCCGTGCCGCGCATGCTGGCCATCCGCAGCGAGCCGAGCATCCTCCCGTCGCTGCGCGGCGGGCACAGTATGCCGGGCAAATAAGCGCGAAGAACGCCGGGCAACACAGCGCCCGACAGCCGCACTTCCAACCGCGAACCGCCCCATCAGGCGTGTCGTCGGCACAACCCGCTATGCTATGATTCGCGTCACTTGTCGCGCACATATGCTTGCGGCGAGTCACTAAACCGGCGGCGCGAGCCGCCATTTGTTTTTGCATCGCTCCGGTTTCACACCATGACTTCGCATTTGATGAACACCTATAACCGCCTGCCCGTGTCCTTTGCTCGCGGAGAAGGCGCATGGTTATGGGATGAAGCCGGAAATCGTTATCTCGATGCACTGGCCGGCATCGCCGTGTCCGGTCTGGGCCATGCGCATCCGGTGCTGGTCAAGGCTATTGCGGATCAGGCTGCGCGCGTGATCCATACCTCCAACATTTACGAAATACACCGCCAGGAAGAACTGGCGGCGCGATTGTGCGCTCTGTCGGGAATGAGCGAAGCGTTTTTTTGCAGTTCCGGCTCGGAAGCAAACGAAACGGCGATCAAGCTCGCTCGACTGTATGGTCACCTGAACGAAGTGCAAAACCCTGCCATCGTGGTCATGGAGCGCGCATGGCACGGTCGTACGCTCGCCACGCTCTCGGCGACCGGCAACCGCAAGGCGCAGGCCGGCTTCGAGCCGCTCATGAGCGGCTTCATCCGCGTGCCCTACAACGACGCCAAGGCGGTTCAGCAGGCCGGTGAGAACAACCGCAATATCGTCGCCGTGCTGTTCGAAGTGCTGCAAGGCGAAGGCGGCATCAACGTTGCCGATCTCGAATACGTGCGTTTCCTGCGCAAGATTTGCGACGAGCGCAACTGGCTGTTGATGATCGACGAAGTCCAGAGCGGTATCGGCCGCACCGGCAAATGGTTCTCCTTTCAGCATGCGGGCATCGAGCCCGATGTCATCACGCTGGCCAAGGGATTGGGCTCAGGTGTGCCGATCGGCGCCTGCCTGGGCGCGAAACGCGCCGCGGGCGTATTCAAGCCGGGCAATCACGGCAGTACTTTCGGCGGCGGACCGCTCGCTTGCGCAGCGGCCTGCACCACGCTTGAAGTGATGGAAAAGGACGGCCTGCTCGCGAACGCCGCGAAACAGGGCGAAGCATTGCGCGACGGTTTGCGATCGGCGCTGGACGGTGTATCCGGCGTGGTCCAAATTCGCGGCATGGGCTTGATGATCGGCATTGAGCTCGACCGCCCATGCGGCGAACTGGTAAGGCAGGCGCTCGCAAAAGGGCTGTTGATCAACGTCACCTCCGAAAAGGTGATTCGTCTGTTGCCGCCTTTGATCATCGATGACGGCGAAATCAAACAACTGGTTTCGTTGCTCGCGCCGCTGGTGCGCAACTTCCTCGCCTCCGGTGCGACAGCGTGAAGGCGGTGAAGCACTATTTGCAGTTCAACGACCTTGCGCGGGACGAGTACGACCATCTGTTCGCCCGCACCCGCTGGATCAAGAGCAGCTTCAAACGCTACGAGCGCTACTGGCCGCTTGAAGACCGTACGCTGGCCATGATTTTCGAAAAGCAGTCCACACGCACACGTCTCTCGTTCGAGGCCGGCATGCATCAGCTCGGCGGCGCGGCGATCTACCTCAACACGCGCGACACGCAGTTGGGACGCGGCGAGCCGGTCGAAGACGCGGCGCAAGTGATTTCGCGCATGGTCGATCTGGTCATGATTCGCACCTTCGAGCAGGACATCATCGAGCGCTTCGCCAAGCATTCGCGCGTGCCGGTGATCAACGGCCTGACCAACGAATATCACCCCTGCCAGGTGCTGGCCGACATCTATACCTATATCGAACATCGCGGCTCGATCCAGGGCAAGACCGTCGCCTGGATCGGCGACTCGAACAATGTCTGCAACACCTGGTTGCAGGCCGCCGAGGTGCTTGATTTCAACGTGCACGTCTCGACCCCGCCCGGCTACGAAGTCGAACCGGAACGCGCCGGCTTGTACGGCACTGATAATTTCGAAAGTTTCGCCGACCCGATGGATGCCGCACGCGGCGCCGATCTGGTAACCACGGACGTCTGGACCAGCATGGGCTTCGAAGCGGAGAACGAGGCGCGACTGCGCGACTTCGCCGACTGGATGGTCGATGCCGACATGATGCGCCAAGCCACGCCGGACGCGTTATTCATGCACTGCCTGCCGGCGCATCGCGGCGAAGAAGTCGCCGCCGAAGTGATCGACGGTCCGCAAAGCGTGGTATGGGACGAAGCCGAAAACAGACTGCATGCGCAAAAGGCGCTGATGGAATATCTGCTGCTCGGCCGCATCAACAGTTGACGCGCATCACGTTTCGATGAACCACCGAATCAATCCCGCATGGCGCGCACTGCCCGAATTGCGCTCTGCTTTCACAGCCCCCTCGTCCTTATAAAAAACATCATGGCTACGAAGTCGAAAAAACGCATCAAGAAAGTCGTGCTGGCCTATTCCGGCGGCCTCGACACCTCGGTCATCCTAAAATGGTTGCAGGACGTGTACGACTGCGAGGTCGTTACGTTCACCGCAAACATCGGCCAGGGCGAAGAAGTCGCGCCCGCGCGCGCCAAGGCACGGAAATTCGGCGTGAAGGAAATCTTCATCGACGATCTACGCGAGGAGTTCGTCGGCGACTTCGTCTTCCCGATGTTCCGCGCCAACGCGCTGTATGAAGGTGAATACCTGCTCGGCACCTCGATCGCCCGTCCGCTGATCGCCAAGCGCCAGATCGAAATCGCGCGCCTGACCGGTGCCGACGCTGTTGCGCACGGCGCGACCGGCAAGGGGAACGATCAGGTACGTTTCGAACTGGGCTATTACGCCCTCGAACCGAAGATCCAGATCATCGCGCCCTGGCGCGAATGGGATCTGAACTCGCGCGAGAAACTGCTCGCCTACGCCGACGCCAACGGCATTCCGGTGGAAGGCAAGAAGCGCAAAGGTGGCGCGCCTTACTCCATGGACGCCAACCTGCTGCATATCTCCTACGAAGGCGGCGTCCTCGAAGACCCGAACTTCGAACCGGAAGCGGACATGTGGCGTCTCACCGTCGCGCCGGAACGCGCGCCCGCGCGCGGCGAATACATCACCATCGACTACGCGCACGGCGACCCGGTCGCGGTCAACGGCCGGGAGCTCTCGCCGGCCAAACTGCTGACGAAGCTCAACCAGTTGGCCGGCAAACACGGCATTGGCCGGCAGGATCTGGTGGAGAACCGCTACGTGGGGATGAAGTCGCGCGGCTGCTATGAAACCCCCGGCGGCACCATCATGCTCAAGGCGCATCGTGCCATCGAATCGCTCTGTCTTGATCGCGAAGTTGCGCATCTCAAGGACGATCTGATGCCGCGTTATGCCGCGCTGGTGTACAACGGCTACTGGTGGTCGCCCGAGCGCCAGGCGCTACAGGTGCTGATCGATCACACCCAGCAAACGGTCAACGGCACGGTGCGCCTCAAGCTGTACAAGGGCAACGTGATGGTAGTGGGGCGCGAATCGCTCAAGAACTCGCTGTTCGACACCAAGATCTCGACCTTCGAAGACGACCGGGGCGCCTACGATCAGGCCGACGCCGGCGGCTTCATCAAATTGAACGCCCTGCGCATGCGCATTGCGGCGAGCAAGCAGCCTCGCCGTCGCAAGTAAGGGCGCTGTGTGCCAATAAAAAACCCGCCGTCGGCGGGTTTTTTATTGGCACACAAAAGCGTTGCGCAGCACCGCCGCGCAACGCTCCGGGACACTTACTCGTACCGGTTCGCCAGCGTACCGATGCCTTCAATGGTGACGCTCACTTCGCTGCCCGGCTTCATCGAGCCGACGCCGACCGATGTGCCGATGGCGATGACGTCGCCCGGTTCGAGCGTCAGGTCCTGCGAGATCAGGCTGACCAGCTTGGCGGGTGAATAGAAGCAGTCCGCCACCGGATAGTTCTGCCGCTCATCGCCGTTCAGCACCAGTTTGATGCTGACCTTCATCGGGTCGATGTCGGTTGCCACAACGGGGCCGAATACGCCGAAGGTGTCGTAGCTCTTCGCCCGCACCCACTGCGCAAAGGTCTTGTCGGCATTGATGACCTCGGCCGCCGTCACGTCGTTGATGCAGGTGTAGCCGAAGATGTAGTTGGGCGCATCGGCTTCCGAGACGCCGCTCGCGCGCTTGCCGATCACGATGCCCAGTTCGCCCTCGTACACCACCTTGCCGTCATAAGAAGCCGGCTTGCGGATAGTTTCGCCATGCGCCAGAAACGAGTTCGGCGCCTTGAGCAAATACAGCGGCACAGTCGGATCGGGGTTGCCGAGTTTGGTGGCCAGCGCGCGGAAGTTATTCCACAGCGCAATCATTTTGGTCGGCGTGGTAGGCGTCAACACCTTCACGCTGCCGAGCGCCAGCGTTTCGCCAGTCGGTTGTGCAGCAGCGAACATGTCGCCTGTGTGAACCTTGATGGTTTCGCCTTCGAGCGTGCCGAAACCGGTCTTGCCTTGATGTGAGTAACGCAGCCATTGGGCCATGGAAATCTCCCTGTCGTTTGGAAACCTGAAAATCGAAGCTCTCCGCGCACGGCGCTGAGCGAAAATTTTTGCCGGACTGAACGGCAATACCGCCTGCTTTGCTGGCGGGCACACGAACCCGAGCGTATCGCCTGCACGGGGTCGGGTTGGATCCACCGAGGGTGCTAGGTCGCCGGGGCCGCTATTGTCGGCCGATCCGGCGCCGCTGCATAGACCATGAGCCGTTTCCGGACGCGATGTGCGGCCTGCGCGGGGGTAAACTCGCACGCATGATTTTTTCCAGACGACTCTTCGTTTCCGCCACCTTGGTCACCGCAATGCTGGGCGGCTGTGGCGGCTGGATGGGACGCGCGCCTGAACGTGGCCCCATCGTCGCACTGCTGCCCGGCAATGTCGAAACCGATCCTTACAGCGGGGCAGCGCATCGCGGCCTGTTGCGCATAGAGAAAGAACTCGGCATTCCGGTGCAAGTGCTGGCGCCTGTCGACGACTCAGGACAAGCGCTATCCGAGGCGCTGCGCAACGCGGCATCCTCCGACGCCACGCTGCTGATCGCGGCTGGCGATGAGCCGCGCAAGCGGCTATTGCACGCGGCGCAGGAATATCCCGACCAGCGTTTCGCTGTCATCGATACGCAATCGGCACTAGCCAATGTCGCGGCCTACGATTTATTGACGGAACAGGGCGCATGGCTGGCCGGCGCAGCAGCGGGGCTGCTGACCCGCACCAATGCGGTCGGCTATGCCTCCGGTGCGCACGGCGAGGCCTGGCGAAAGGCCTTCGCGGACGGATTGACGGCGAGCAACGGGCAGGCACACCTGATCGCGCGCAGCGACAACGGTTCTGCGAGCGAATGGGCCGGCGCCGTCCGCGCCGCCGCGGAAGCGAAAGCCGATGTCATGTACCTGGCCGGCGAAAACGTGCCTTATGGCGCCTACGCAGCAGCGCGCGAAATGAAAATCGCCTTGATCGCCGACCGTCACGAACGCGGGCCGCTGACGCCGCCGCTGGTCGCAGCGGTGATCATCAATCCGGGTGAAGCCGTATTCCAGGCGGGGCGAGACCTCTACGATGCCATGCTGAAAGGCGGCACGGTACGTCGTCTCGGGGTCAACGCACCTAACGCAGTCGGGTTGGTACTCGCCCGCTCGGTGCCGCAGACGGTACACGAACAGTTGGAAATCTATCGTAAGCAGCTCATCGTGAGCGCCGCGTCGGCCCGGAAAGACGGCGAACCGGCTGATCAAGACAACGGCTCGCTATAATCGGCGCTCGCTTCAGGAGAATCAGTCATGCCCTCGTTCGACATCACGTCCGAAGTCAACAAGGTCGAATTGAAGAATGCCATCGATCAGACCAATAAGGAAATCGGCACACGCTTCGATTTCAAGGGCTCCGATGCACGGCTCGAATTGAACGAACTGGTCCTGACGATCTACGCCGACGACGAGTTCAAGTTGCAGCAGGTGATGGACATCTTCGTCGGCAAATGCGCCAAACGCAATGTGGACGTCCGCGCGCTGGACGCTAAGGACATCGACAAAGTCAGCGGCAACAAGGTCAAGCAGACCGTCAATGTCCGCAACGGCATCGAAAGCGACAAGGCCAAGCAGATCGTCAAGCTGATCAAGGACAGCAAAATAAAGGTCCAGGCCAGCATCCAGGGCGAGGCGGTGCGCATTTCCGGCGCCAAGCGTGACGATCTGCAGAATGCCATCGCGCTGGTGAAGAAATCGGTCAGTGACCTGCCGCTGCAGTTCGGCAACTTCCGCGACTAAGCGACCCGCATCAGTCCCGCATCAACCCTTCGGTCCAGCGGTCGTACAGTTGTCTGGCGACCGCATTCAGATTCCGCACCCGCTCGTCGAGCGACTCCAGCATTTCTTCAGGCGTCTGAATCGAATCGCTCGCGCGATCGCGCAATTCATCGGCCCAGTCCTCGCACCACGCGCGAATCAGATCGGGCGTCATCTCGACATGGAATTGCATGCCGAGGTGTTTGCCAAAGACAAAGGCCTGATCGGCACAATAGGCGCTGGACACAACTCGCGTCGCATCGTCTGGCACGGTGAAGGTCTCACTGTGCCAGTGAAAGGCGAGGAACTCGCGATACGGCGCGAACCAGGCGCGCGCCAGCACATTGTCGTACACCCTCACCCGACCCCAGCCGATTTCCTTCACCGGATTACGCGATACCGTGCCGCCGAGCGCTTTCGCCATCAATTGCCCGCCCAGACAATGGCCGACACACGGCACGTTGGCCGCGACCGCAGCGCGAATCAAAGCGAGCGAGCGGGAAATCCACGGCAGATCGTCGTTGACGCTCATCGGGCCACCCATGAACGCCAACCCCGCGTATTGCCGGGGGTCGCCGGGCACGGTGTCGCCGGCATCGACGCAAATGAGTTGCCAGGGGATCTCTTTCTCATCCAGGTATGCGGACAAATACCCTGGACCCTCAGTAACGCTGTGACGGAATATGGCGACCGGTTTCATGTGAGCGGGGTTGGTGGATGAGTTTGCGTTATTTTATTGCGAAGGCTTCAATTTTCTGCGCTTGCGCCGCGCCCGCGTCCGCCGCAAACATTAATCTGGTCGGCCTGATCGGCGGCAAAGCGCTCGTTTCGATCGACGGCGGCAAGCCGAATACGCTCGCCGTCGGTCAGCGCAGCGCCGAGGGCGTGATGCTCGTTGCGGTCGAAGGCCAGGAGGCCATCTTCAAGATCGAGGGTCAGACCCATCGCGTCGCAATGGGTCAGCACTATTCCGCCTCGCATAAATCTGCGGACAGCAAAGTCGTACTCACCGCGGACACGCAAGGTCACTTTGTCACCCAGGGCACAATCAATGGCGCCGCGATTACCTTTCTGGTCGACACGGGCGCCACGAACGTGGCCTTTTCGACCGGCGAAGCGAAGCGGATGGGTGTCGATTACTACAAGGCGCCACGCGGCCATGTCGGTACCGCCAACGGCATGGCGACCGCCTATCGCGTCAAACTCGATACCGTACGCATCGGTCCGGTCACCCTGAACAACGTCGACGGCATGGTGCTGGAATCCCCTATGCCCTTCGCGTTGCTGGGCATGAGCTTCCTCAACCGCATGGAAATGAAACGCGACGGGCACACCATGACGATGACACGGCGCTATTGATGCCGCGCCGTGCACCGGACTCCCGGCGTTAACGATCAGGCCGTGCGCGTTTTATCGCGCTCGATCAGTGCGTATGCCGAGTGATTATGGATGCTCTCGAAGTTTTCCGACTCGACCACGTACCACTCGATCCGGTCGTCGTTATTCAATTTCGCCGCCACATCACGCACCAGGTCTTCGACGAATTTCGGATTGTCGTACGCGCGCTCGGTCACGTACTTCTCGTCCGGCCGCTTCAGCAAACCATATAATTCCGACGAAGCTTCCTGCTCGGCGTAGGCAATGAGTTCCTCGATCCACACCTTGCTGCGCGTCTTTGCACTGATCGTCACGTGTGAACGCTGATTGTGCGCGCCGTAGTCCGAGATATTCTTTGAGCACGGGCACAGGCTTGTCACCGGCACAACGACTTTCATCTTGAAGCACTGTTGCCCGTTCACGATTTCGCCGATGAACGTGACTTCATAATCCATCATGCTGCGCACGCCCGACACCGGCGCCGTCTTGTTGATGAAATATGGAAAAGTCATTTCCACGTGGCCCGATTCCGCTTCCAGGCGCTTGACCATCTCGGCCACCATGCGCTTGAAGGATTCGACCGAAATGGCGCGTTCGTGTGCGTTCAGAATTTCGACGAAACGCGACATGTGCGTGCCCTTGAACTGATGCGGCAGGCCGACGTACATATTGAAGTTGGCGATGGTGTACTGCTCGCCGCCGCCCTGCTCCGCAACTTTCACCGGATGGCGGATGGATTTGATACCGACCTGGTCGATGGCAAGATGCCGCGTGTCGGCCGAGCTCTGTATGTCAGGGATGGGGCTGAGAGGATCGCGGGTATTCATGTAAAGGCCTTTGCGGGGGAGACGCCCCGCTATCTGCGAGGGACCTCGCGACGCGTCGAGGACCATGCCGGTCAGGACGCGAAAAATGTAGATCGAGCGAGTGTCGGGTGGCGATTTTACCAACATCGCGCGTCCGGCGCACCACCGGCGAAAGCGGCGTTATCCGATAGGCGCCGGCGAAGGTGCACGGGTGAGTGCCGCGAGGCGCGCCTCGACGGCCGCGGCAATACCTTCCGCGTCCAGTCCGACCGCGGACAACAGCAGGTTCTGATCGCCGTGATCGACAAAGCGGTCGGGCAGTCCCAGATGCAGTAGCGGCACATTGATGCCGCGTGCGGCAAGGCTTTCCGCTACCGCGCTGCCGGCACCGCCGGCGACCACATTCTCTTCGACCGTGACGAGCAGTTCGTATTGCCGGGCGATCTCCGCAACCAGCGCGTCGTCCAGCGGTTTGACGAAGCGCATGTTGACGACCGTGGCGCCAAGCGCCTCGGCGGCATCGAGTGCGGGTTGCAGCACCGTGCCGAAGGCCAGCAGCGCGACGCGTTTACCGGTGCGCCGCACTTCAGCCTTGCCGAGGCGCAACGCCATCATTTCTTTCACCACCGGCACGCCTGCCCCGGCGCCGCGCGGATAGCGCACCACGGCGGGCGAATCGAGCTGAAAACCGGTATAGAGCATCTGCCGGCATTCATTCTCGTCCGCCGGCGTCATGATGGTGATATTCGGAATGCAGCGCAGATAGGAAAGATCGAACGCACCATGGTGAGTCGCGCCGTCGGCGCCGACCAGACCGGCGCGATCGAGCGCGAACAGCACAGGCAGATTCTGAATCTGCACATCGTGGATGAATTGATCGTAGCCACGCTGCAGGAAAGTCGAATAGATCGCCACCACCGGCTTCATGCCCTCGCACGCCAGACCCGCCGCGAAGGTCACCGCGTGCTGTTCGGCGATGCCAACATCGAAATAACGATCCGGAAAACGTCGCTCGAACTGCACCAGGCCGGAGCCTTCGCGCATCGCAGGCGTGATCGCCACGAGTCGCTTGTCGCGCTCGGCCATGTCGCACAGCCAGTCGCCGAACACCTGCGTGAAGGTCGGCTTCGCGCCGGGCTTGGGCCCGCCGACAATGCCAGCTTCGGGGGCGAATTTCGAGACGCCGTGATACAGCACCGGATCGGCTTCCGCGAGTTTGTAGCCCTGCCCCTTGTGCGTGACCACATGCAGAAATTGCGGGCCCTTCAGCGCCTTGATGTTGCGCAAAGTGGGAATGAGCGATTCGAGATCGTGGCCATCGATCGGCCCGACGTAGTTGAAGCCATATTCCTCGAACACCGTGGAAGGCACCACCATGCCCTTGGCGTGTTCCTCCACCTTCTTCGCCAGCTCCCACAACGGCGGCACATTCGACAGCACTTTTTGCGCCGCGCGGCGCGCCAGTCGATAGGCGCGGCTGGAGACGAGGCGCGCGAGATAACGATTCAACGCGCCGACCGCCGGCGAAATCGACATGTCGTTGTCGTTCAGGATGACGAGCACATCCGTATCCATCACGCCGACGTTGTTCAGCGCCTCGAAGGCCTGCCCGGCGGACATCGCACCGTCGCCGATCACGGCGACGCAATGACGCGGCTCACCCTTCAGCTTGGCCGCCTGCGCCATGCCAAGCGCAGCGGAAATCGAAGTGCTCGAATGCGCCGTGCCGAAAGTGTCGTATGCGCTTTCGCCGCGCTGCGGGAAACCGGAAATACCGCCGAGCATGCGCAAGCGCGCCATGCCTTCGCGGCGGCCGGTGAGAATCTTGTGCGGATAGGTCTGATGACCGACGTCCCACACGATGCGATCTTCGGGCGTGTCGAATACATAATGCAACGCGATTGCGAGCTCGACGGTGCCCAGATTCGAGGACAGATGACCGCCGGTCTTGCTGACCGATTCAAGGATGAAGGCGCGCAGTTCGTCGGCGACCTGCTGCAGACGCTCGCGATCGAGCCGGCGCAGCGCGCTTGGATCGTCAATGCTGTGAAGAAGTTCGTACACGCTGAAAATCAGAACTGTCTTAAGACGATGAAATCTGCCAATGCACGCAAATGGCGCGCCCGGTCATCGAAAGGATCGAGCGCCGCATGCGCATCCAGGCGCAACTGTTCGGCACGTTCCTTCGCCTGCGTAATGCCGAGCAGGCTGACATAAGTCGGCTTACCTTGCTCGGCATCCTTGCCGGCGGTCTTGCCGAGCGTTGCGGTTGGCGCTTCGGCATCGAGAATATCGTCGACCACCTGGAATGCAAGACCGACGCACTTGGCATAGCGATCGAGCTTTTGCAGTTCATCTGCGTCGAGGCGACCGCAATGTGCGCCAAGCAGCACCGCAGCGCGAATCAGCGCGCCGGTTTTGAGAATGTGCATGAACTCGAGTTCGGGCAGTGTGAGCGTTTTGCCCACGGCGTTCAGATCGATGGCCTGCCCGCCCGCCATGCCGGCGCTGCCGCTCGCCTGAGCGAGTACGCGCAGCATTTCCACCTGCGCTGCCGCGTCGTCCGCCACCGTGTTGCGCGCGAGTACTTCGAACGCCAGCGTCTGCAGCGCATCCCCGGCGAGCATGGCAGTCGCCTCGTCGAATTGCACGTGCGTGGTCGGGCGACCGCGACGCAGCACGTCGTCGTCCATGCAAGGCAGATCGTCGTGAATCAGTGAATAGGCATGAATGAATTCGACCGCACAGGAGGCGACGGCCAAGCGTTCGCAAGGCGCACCCGCAGCCGCACCGGCCGCGTGTACCAGCAACGGACGTACACGCTTGCCGCCGCCCAGCACAGCGTACCGCATCGCCTCGTGCAGGCGCTTCGGTATGCGCTCCGCAGCGGGAAGTTCATGCGAAAGCGCAGTCTCGACGCCGGCCTGTACTTCCGCAGCCCAGGCCAGAAAGTCAGGATTCGGATTCGTCACCGGACAGAGCCTTGAGGGTTTCTCCCTCAAGCACACGCACTTGCTGCTGCGCCTGTGCGAGAGTCGTCTGACAGTAACGGGCCAGTTCGAGGCCCCGCTTGTGGGCCGTCAGCGACTGTTCGAGCGTCAGTTGGCCCGCTTCCATGCTGGCGACGAGGCGTTCGAGTTCCGCGAGTGCGGCCTCGAAGCCGGCCGGGCCTTCCGGAAGGGGAGTATTGGACATGCTTAAAGTGCCAGAAAACAAGCGCGCCACATTAGCCGACGCGCCCACGCGGGTCAAATTCGAACCCGCTTTGACCTCGATCATCGTTTCGCCGCACGACTTCGCTACGCTACCGGGCATTGAAACGAAGGTCTTGATTAAAGGGAACTTCAAGGCAATTGAGGGTATCATACCGGCCCCTTCGGGGAATCGGCCGCTACTGAGCGGTACGGGCCTGCGACACGGGGTCGCAACAGCTGACGTACCGACAGGCGAACCGCCTTTTTTCAGCCTTCCTTAGGAGGAAAGGGACGCGATGTCGGATCTGCCGCGCAATCGGTCGCAGTTCGAGCAAGCCAGCCCGCAACTGCCCGTTTCCTGGTATTTCGATGAGCAGCTTCACGCGGTGGAGCAACGACTGCTGTTCGAACAAGGACCGGGCTACGTCGGTCACGAACTGATGGTGCCCGAAGCCGGCGACTATCACTCGCTGGCCTGGCTCGATCACGCAAAAATGCTGGTGCGCAACGCCGATGGCGTTGAACTGCTTCACAACATCTGCCGTCATCGGCAGGCGATCATGTTGGAGGGCCGCGGCAACCGGCGCAACATCGTCTGTCCGCTGCATCGCTGGACTTACGATCTGCAAGGCACGCTGATCGGCGCGCCGCATTTCGCCGAGACACCGTGCAAATCGCTCGACCGTACGCCGCTGCAGAACTGGAACGGCCTGCTCTTCGGCGGGCAACGCGACGTGACGGGCGATCTGGCGCTCCTGGGGCCGCTAGCCGATTTCGATTTCTCCGGCTACGTGTACGACCGCACGCATATCAGTGAATACCGGCAGAACTGGAAGACGTTCGTCGAGGTGTATCTGGAGGATTACCACGTCGAACCGTTTCACCCGGGTCTGGGCAATTTCGTGACCTGCAAGGATCTGCGCTGGGAATTCGGCGAACAGTATTCGGTGCAGACGGTCGGGGTGCGCAATGCGCTGGCCAAGGCCGGTTCGCCCGTGTATGAAAAGTGGCACGAAGTGCTGCGCAACTACATGGGCCAGGCCGCGCCGCGCTACGGCGCGATCTGGATGCTGTACTACCCGAACATCATGCTCGAATGGTATCCGCATGTGCTCGTCATCAGCACGCTCATTCCACGCGGCCCGCAGCACACCACCAACGTGGTCGAGTTCTACTATCCGGAAGAGATCGCGCTGTTCGAGCGCGAGTTCGTCGAAGCGCAGCAGGCAGCGTATCTCGAAACTGCGCTCGAGGACGACGAGATCGCCTGCCGCATGGATCGCGGTCGCCGCGCGCTGTACGAAATGGGGCAGGACGACGCCGGCCCATATCAGCATCCCATGGAAGACGGCATGCTGCATTTCCACGAGTATCTTCGCGGCCGGCTGGCCGGCCACTATTAGAAGAGTCCACAAGCGTGGAGAATGGAGTGCGTTGAATCACTCCCGGTCTCCGCGCTCGACGCTCGACTCATGTCTTTCCACACCACCCTGATCGATACGCAAACGCTGGCACGGCACCTCGACGATCCGCAATGGATCGTGGTGGATTGCCGTCACGATCTCGCGCAACCGCAACAGGGCCGCATCGACTACAGCGCCTGCCATATTCCGGGCGCACGCCATCTGCATCTGGACGACGATCTGTCCGGCGCAAAGACCGGAAGCAATGGACGCCATCCGTTGCCCGCCGTGCAAACGCTGGCAGACACCTTCGGTCGAGTCGGCATCGATGGGAACAAACAAGTTGTCGCCTACGATGCGCATGGCGGCATGTACGCCGCGCGCCTGTGGTGGCTGCTGCGCTGGCTGGGACATGATGCGGTAGCCGTGCTGGACGGCGGTTTGCAGGCCTGGATCGATGCGCAACAGCCGTTGACGGCCGCGCCGCCCGCCATCAGGCCGACGCGCTTCGCCGCTCAACCGCGACCGATGCATCTCGATGCCGAAACGCTGCAAGCGAACCTGCACCGCCCGCAGGTGTGCATCGTCGATGCGCGCGCGCCGGATCGTTTTCGCGGCGAAAACGAAACGCTGGACCCGGTCGGCGGACACATACCGGGCGCGCGGAATCACTTTTTTCGCGACAATCTCGACGCGAACGGGCTATTCAAATCGCCCGAAACACTGGACCGCGAATGGCGGACGGCACTAGGCTCGGCGATAGCCGCCGAGGTCGTGCACCAATGCGGGTCAGGCGTAACGGCGTGCCACAACGCCCTGGCGATGGAGATTGCCGGGCTATACGGAAGTCGGCTCTATCCCGGTTCGTGGAGCGAATGGTGCGCGGATGCGAGTCGGCCGATCGCCACGGGCGGTGCAACATGACTTGCCCCCTCGAGACGGCCATACTCCGGCGATAAAAGAGCTAGGAATTATGCTTGCCGATCTGGTCCTGTATGCACACTTCGCCTTCGTCGCCTTCGTGGTGCTGGGCGCCGCCGGTATCGTGCTCGGCAAAATTCTGCATTGGGACTGGACAGGTAATGCGCTCTTTCGCTTCGCGCACCTCGCGGCAATTCTGTTCGTCGCGGTCGAGGCACTGCTCGGCGTCGCCTGCCCGCTGACGATATGGGAAAACCGCTTGCGCGGCGAAACGAGCGACGGCATCGGCTTTCTCGCATATTGGGTGCACGAATTTCTCTACTACGATTTTCCCGCCTGGGCATTCACCGCGCTGTACCTGAGTTTCGCCCTGTTCGTCGCGCTGCTGTACTGGTGGTCGCCTCCCCGTTTACCATCACGCCGCGTGGCCGTGCCGCACTGAGGAAAAATTCATGCGGGTTTTGGTGATCGACGATGAGGTGGAAGCGCTGGCGTGGGTGGAACGCGCCCTGCGGCATAGCATGCCGGAGACGGCCGTCGTGTTGTGGAATCCCGCGCGACAAGGCCGCCCGCATGGCGATTTCGAATGGCATCGCTACGACATGCTGCTGCTCGGTGAGAGTCCGTACCCGGGCGAGGATGCGCTGATGTGGCTGAAGGCTTTGCGCGATCAACCGAATTTTCCGCCGACTATCGTGCTGGCCGAACAGGCGGGCGAGGATTTCGCCGTCCGCGTCATTCGCGCCGGCGCTTTCGATTTTCTGCGCAAGAACGAGGTCACGCCGATCAAGCTCGCGATGGCGCTGAAGGAGTCACTGCTGGAATCGAAGCAGAACGAGCACATGCCAGGCGAATCGGGCGCGCCTCGCACGTTGCGCCCCGAACTCATCGGCGAAGCGATCGGCGCGGAAATCGAGATACCGGGCTATCGTATTCTGCGGCGTATCGGCGAAGGCGGCATGTCGAAGGTTTATCTCGCTTCACGCATTTACGATGAGCAGCAACTGGTGCTCAAAGTACTCGATCCGCGTATCCGACGCGATCCGCAATGGCGCGCACGGCTCGAACGCGAATACCGCATCATTCAACGCATCCGTAACGAGCACGTCGCCGTGGTGTACGACCAGGGCTTCGACGGCGAACAGACTTTCATTGCCATGGAATATTTTCCCGGCGGCGACCTGCAGGAGCGCATCCGGGCGGGCATGAGCTCCATGGCGGCGCTGAAAACGCTGATGCAGATCGCCAAGGCGCTGAATGCGGTGCATGCGGCCGATATCGTCCATCGCGATCTCAAGCCGCAGAACATCATGTTCCGCGGCAACAACCGGCTGGCCATTCTCGACTTCGGCCTCGCCCGCGAACTCGACGCTACCTCGACCCTGACGCAGAAGGGTGTGGTGATGGCGACGCCGCTCTACATGAGTCCGGAGCAATGCATGGGACGCCCGCACGATCCGCGCGGCGATCTGTACAGCGTCGGCGTGATCCTTTATGAAATGCTGACCGGGCAGCACATGTACACCGGACAGAACGCAACCCAACTTGCCTATCAGCACGTGCAGGGACCGATTCCGCAATTGCCCGGTCGCCTGGCCGGTTATCAGCCGCTGCTGGATCGCCTGGTCGCCAAGGATCCGGCGCAACGGTTTCAGTCGGCGCGCGAGCTTTACAACTTCATCGCGCACTGACATAAAGCCCGCTGAGAAACTTAATTAAGGTTGCTTTGATCCCTTTGAAGGCTTGATCGGAGCTTCCCCCAACCTTTACCTGGGCCGTCATGGAATCGCAGTATCTGGATTTAATGCGTCATGTGCTCGAACACGGGCAGCGCAAAACCGACCGAACCGGCATCGGCACGCTGTCGGTATTCGGCTGGCAGATGCGCTTCGACCTGCGCGACAGCTTTCCGCTTCTGACCACCAAGAAGCTGCACCTGAAGTCGATCGTGTACGAGCTGCTGTGGTTTCTGCGCGGCGACACGAACGTGCGCTGGCTGCAGGAGAACGGCGTATCGATCTGGGACGAATGGGCCGACGCTGACGGCGACCTGGGCCCGGTCTACGGCCATCAGTGGCGGCACTGGCCGGCCCGTGACGGCAAGGAAATCGACCAGATCGCGGCGCTCGTCGCATCGCTGCGCAACAATCCGGATTCGCGCCGCCACATCGTCACCGCATGGAACCCGGCCGACGTGGAGCGCATGGCGCTGCCGCCCTGCCACGCGCTATTCCAGTTCTATGTCGCCGACGGCCGGCTGTCGTGCCAGCTTTACCAACGCAGTGCCGACATCTTCCTCGGCGTGCCCTTCAATATCGCCTCCTATGCGTTGCTGACGCTGATGCTGGCGCAGGTCTGCGACCTCAAGCCCGGCGATTTCGTCCATACCTTCGGCGACGCACACTTGTATCTCAATCACGTGGACCAGGCGCGTGAGCAGCTCTCGCGCACGCCGAGATCCTTTCCGCGCATGCGGCTCAATCCGGCAGTGCACGATCTGCTGGCATTCCGTTACGAGGATTTCAGTCTGGAAGATTACGAACCGTACCCAGGTATCCGGGCGCCCATCGCCGTCTGAACCCGGCTTATGGAGCGGTAGCGGGCGCTTCGGGCCGCTAGCGGTTTGTCCTGGGCGGTAAATCCTGCCGATGTGAGCAAAAACGGCGCGGCCGGGAATATCAAAAAAAAGCCCGCCGGGAGGTGGCGGGCTTAAAACGGAGAGCTCAGAAGCTGCTTGCTCGGGGAGAGAGCTCTCGGAGGAAGCCACGAGGGGAACTCGCTGCTGCTCGACGACGGTTTATGCAACGACCGTGCCATTTGCCGCCGCGTCGGGCCTCATATGCCCCGCTCGCCGCCGCCCCGGGCGGGTTCATTTCCGCGGCGAGCAGTAGTCGAAACCGTCGTTCCACCCCTGCCCGTACTGATCGGCGGTTTTGGGTTTGGCCGAATTCCGAGTGCGGGCGGCATCGCAACCGTCTTTAAAGCCACGCTGGAATTCCGGCGGATAGCCCGAGAGATTGATCGACTGTGTCACGGTGCGCGGATTTTCCGCACCCGGACGGACGTCCGGGGTTGCGCAACCGGTCGACACGAGCGCGCCCGCGATGGCGAACGCCAGCACTTTGCCTTTCGATACGCTCGAGGTACTCATCAGTGCTCCACCCGCGCCGCCGGTTGGGATTTCGGTACCTTGAACATGCCGGGCTGCAATTGATGTCGATCGAGCAGCTTGTAGAACTCGGTGCGATTGCGTTGCGCCAGCTTGGCTGCCTGCGTCACGTTGCCGCTGGTGATGCGCAGAATGCGGATCAGGTAATCGCGTTCGAACGCGCGCTTCGCCTCGTCCAGCGGCGTCAATCCCGACGGTTCGTTGCGCAGGGCGCTCTGCACGAGCGTCGCGGGGATCAGGGGCGATGTCGCAAGTGCGACCGACTGCTCCACCACATTGTGCAACTGGCGCACATTGCCGGGCCAGGGCGCGGAAATAAGCACTTCCAGTGCATCCGGGGCGAAGGTGCGCACCTCCTTGCCGTAGCGCGCCGCCACCTCGGTGAGGAAGTGTTTGGCCAGCGGGGCTATATCCTCGCGCCGCTGCGCCAGGGTCGGAATGACGAGCGACACCACGTTCAGCCGGTAGTAAAGATCTTCGCGGAACTCGCCCGATTTCACCCGTTCTTCCAGGTCGCGGTGGGTTGCCGAAATGATCCGCACGTCGATGCTGACCGGCTGGGCGGAGCCAACCGGACGCACCTCGCGCTCCTGCAAGGCGCGCAGCAATTTCGCCTGCAGCGCACTCGGCATATCGCCGATCTCGTCGAGAAACACCGTGCCGCCCTCGGCCGATTGAAACAGCCCCTTGTGGTCATACACCGCGCCGGTGAACGAACCTTTGCGGTGGCCGAACAATTCCGACTCCAGCAGATTCTCCGGAATGGCCGCGCAGTTCACCGCCACGAACGGCGCGTCGGCCCGCTTGCTCGCCTTGTGAATCGCACGCGCGAGCAACTCCTTGCCGGTGCCGCTGGCGCCGCTGATCAGCACGCTGGCGTCCGATTGCGCGACCAGGCGCGCCTGGCGCAGCAAGCCTTCCATTTGCGGGCTTGCGGTGATGAGTTCGGCGCGCCACGGTTCGTCGCCATGCGCACCCGCCGCCGAGGTGCGGATCGCCTGCGCCACCTGATCGAGCAGCAGCTTGCCGTCGAACGGCTTCGGCATGAAGCCGAATACGCCGCGCTTGGTCGCCTCGACCGCATCGGGAATCGTGCCGTGCGCCGTGAGTATGATGACCGGCAAGGTCGGCGTCTGGCGTTGCACTGCTTCGAACAGGGCAAGCCCGTCCATGCCGCCCATTTTCAAATCCGTGACCACCACATCGGGCCGGTTCACGGCCAGCGATGCGAGCGCCTGCTCACCGCTCGTTGCCGCCTGGACCCCATAGCCCGCCGCAGACAGGCGCATGGTGAGCAGTTTCAGAATATCGGTGTCGTCATCGACGACCAGTACGTTTCGACGGTTCATGGCTTCCTCGGTTGCGACTCCAAGCCGCGGTCGATTATCGAACGCTCGACAGCCCGCAGGGCTTCGAGCTGATCCTTCAATTGGTCGGCGCGACGCTGCGTGCGTATGCGCTCGATCAGGTTCGCATGCAACAACGCCGCGAACGGGCGCAGACCGCCATTGTTCTGCGCATTGCCATTGCCCTGCGACGAATTCGCATAGGGTTCGAGCAGTGCCGCGGCGCGTACATCATCCTGCATCGCGGTGCCCGGCAGCGACAACAGCAAACCCAGGCGAACACGCGCATAAACTGTCTTGTCGCGGCCGTAGGCCTGATTCGCCGCAGTGTATTCGCGCTTCTGTTCATCCGCGCTCATATGCGCCACCCGCTGTGCGTAAGCGACCAGTTCGGTGAGCCGGCGCATGTCCTCCGGGGCCGGCACCTCAACCACCATCGGTACTGCGATTTCCTTTTCCGGCGGCGGAGACGGCGCGTCGTTCGCATCACTTGGCGCATGCACGCAGCCCGCCAGCAGAAATGTCAGGCCCAAGCCCCACAATGCGATTCGTCTATGCATGCTGCACGCCCGAATCGCCCGGGAGCAGCACGCGAAAATGCGCACCGCCGCGCTCACCTTCCATAACCTGCACGGTGCCGTGATGCGCGGAGATGAACTCACGCGCAATGGACAGGCCCAAACCGCTACCCTTGACTCGCGCACTTTGTTTGCGCTCCCCCTGGAAGAACCAGTCGAAAATTTTTGTTCGATCGCCGGCCGGTACACCCGGCCCCTGGTCGATGACGTCCACTTGCACGCCCCGCGACACCGGCTCGACCACGACTCGCACGATGCCGCCGTCAGGCGAAAATTTCAGCGCGTTCGAAAGCAGGTTGTCGACCACGACGCGCAGCTTGTCGGCATCGCCGAGGAGCGGCGCGGGCCGCGCCTGCAGCGTAATAGCCACGTCCCGGCGCGCGCCGGCCAGGCGGTGACTCTCGATTACCGCCGCGGCGATTTCAGCGACGTCCACTTGCTGCAGTTCGAGATTCAGCACGCTGGCAAGCGCACGCTGGTAGTTCAGCAGGTCTTCGATCATCTGCTGCAGCAGTGCACTATTGTTCTGCATCAGACCAACGACGTCGTGTTGCTGTGCGGTCAGCGGCCCCGCAGTGCCGTCGGCCAGCAATTCGGCCCCCTCCCGCAGGACCGTCAAGGGCGTCTTAAGTTCATGCGACACGTGGCGGAGGAACATTGCCTTCTGTTCCTCGATCTCGATCAGCCGATGACGCAGCCAATCCAGCCGCTCGCCCAGATACTGCAAATCGGCCGGGCCGGTCAGTTGGATGCTCGTGCTCAACTCCCCGCTGCCCAATTGCCGGATGCCGCGTTCCAGCTGCCCGATCGGGCGGGAGATCAGAAACGCGAACAGCGCCGCGATCAGCAAGCCCAGCGGAAACGCCGCGAGCAACTGCAGCAATAGCGATTTTTGCGCGGCCTCGGCCGATACGCGCATTTTTTCGATCTCTCGATCGATCAGCTGGTTGCTGTCGTTCGCCATGCCGCGCGCGAGCGCGGACAACTCCACATAGCCCTCGGTCAGCGTAAGCCGTTGCTCGGGTTCCGCCGGCATCCGAGTCAATATTTCGTAGAACGCCTCTTCCTGGTCGACCGCATGCTTCAAATCACGCAACTGCTGCTCGTCCAGCGGCAGCAGGGACAACTCGCTGGTGGTGCGCTTGAAATTGACGCGCACCTTGGCGTAATCGTCCAGCAGGCCGGCATCGCCGAGGATCAGATACTGCCGGACGACCCGCTCCATCGACAGCACCTGCTCCATCAACTGCCTGGAACTGCGCGCGGCTTGCACCGCCTGATCGACCGCCGCCTCGCTTTGGTTGGCCAGACGCTGCACGGAAATCGCCGCGTTGATCAGGGCCACCACCAGCGGCAGCGAAACGACGACGAAGCCGATGACCAGCAGCTTGAGCACCGACTTGGGGTAATAGAAATTCGCGAGCTTCAAGCGCCGGAAAGCGAGTTCATGGGGAACGGGTGACTATAATCCGAGCACCGATCATACAAGCGGCATGATGATTGCGGGGGAACAATACCGTGATCGTCGTCGCAGCCCGACAATGTCCATTATTTCCCTGCTGGTTGCCGTTGCCGCCAACGGCGTCATCGGTCGTGACAATCAGTTGCCCTGGCACCTTCCTGCCGACCTCAAGCGCTTCAAGCAGCTTTCCGTCGGCAAACCGGTCATCATGGGTCGCAAGACGTGGGATTCGATCGGGCGGCCGCTGCCTGACCGACGCAACATCGTCGTGACGCGCAATCCCGATTTTCACGCGCCCGGCGCCGAGATCGTCACTTCACTCGAGGACGCGATCGAACTCGCGGGCGATGCCGAAGAGATCATCGTGATCGGGGGCGGGGAGATTTTCAGACTGTCCCTGCCGATCGCCGACCGCATCTACTACACCCACGTGCACGCCGACGTGGAAGGCGACGCCTATTTTCCCGAGTTGGACTGGAACCAGTGGCAGGCGGTGTATCGGGAAAAGGGCCAAGGCGGCGAACTGCCGTTCGAATACGTCGATTACAACCGCGTACGGGCTTGAAGACCGTTCAGTTTTTCCCGTTCACGCCGCGCACGCAGTCGACGTAGTAGCGGATACGACCGCCCACGTCTTCTTCCACCAGGCCGTGTATATCGGTCTGGAAACCCGGAAATTTCTCGTTGAAGTCGCGCGCGAATTGCAGATAGCGCACGATGGTCTTGTTGAAACGCTCCCCCGGGATCAGCAACGGAATGCCGGGCGGATAAGGCGTCAGCAGCACACCCGTGACACGACCTTCGAGGCGATCGATCTCGACCCGATCCACTTCGCGATGCGCGATGCAGGCAAAGGCGTCGGAGGGCTTCATTGCCGGCTGCATGTCGGAAAGATACATCTCCGTGGTGAGGCGAGCCACGTCGTTGGCTTTGTACATGCCGTGAATCTGATCGCACAGTTCTTTCAGGCCGACGCGCTCGTAGCGTGGATGCTTGGCCACGAATTCAGGTAGCACGCGCCACACCGGCGCGTTCCTGTCGTAATCGTCCTTGAACTGCTGCAACGCCGTGACAAGCGTGTTCCAGCGGCCCTTGGTGATGCCGATGGTGAACATGATGAAAAACGAATAGAGGCCGGCTTTCTCCACGATCACGCCGTGTTCGGCCAGATATTTGGTCACGATCGAGGCCGGAATACCGCTGGCGGCGAATTTGCCCGACACATCGAGGCCGGGCGTGATGACCGTCGCCTTGATCGGGTCGAGCATGTTGAAGCCGGTGACCAGATTGCCGAAGCCGTGCCACTTTTCGTTGGCCTTCAGCACCCAGTCGTCGCGCATGCCGATGCCGTCGGAGGAAATATGCTCCGGACCCCAAACCTTGAACCACCAGTCCTTGCCGAACTCGAGATCGACCTTGCGCATGGCGCGGCGAAACTCGATCGCCTCCAGCAACGACTCCTCCACCAGCGCGGTGCCGCCGGGCGATTCCATCATCGCGGCCGCCACATCGCACGAAGCAATGATCGAATACTGCGGCGAGGTGGAGGTGTGCATGAGATAGGCTTCGTTGAACAGATGCTTGTTCAACTTGCGCGTTTGCGACTCCTGCACCAGGATCTGCGAGGCCTGCGACAGCCCCGCCAGCAGCTTGTGCACCGACTGCGTGGAAAAAATCAGCGGCTCCTGCGGCCGCGGGCGGTCGCGCCCGATGGCGTGCATATGGCCGTAAAAATTATGGAACGCCGCGTGCGGCAGCCATGCTTCATCGAAATGCAGCGTATCGATGTAGTTGCCGAGGATCTCCTTGATCATCTCGACGTTGTACATCACGCCGTCGTAGGTCGATTGCGTAATGGTCAGTATGCGCGGCTTCTTGTCCTTCGCTTCGCGCGCGAACGGGTTGGCCTCGATTTTCTTTTTGATGGTGTCCGGATGAAACTCGGACGCCGGGATCGGGCCGATGATGCCGTAGTGGTTGCGCGTCGGCATGAGGAACACCGGAATCGCGCCGGTCATGGTGATCGCGTGCAGGATCGACTTGTGGCAGTTGCGGTCCACCACCACGATATCGCCCGGCGCGACGCTGTAATGCCACACCATCTTGTTCGAAGTGGAAGTGCCGTTGGTGACGAAGTAGCAGTGGTCCGCATTGAAAATGCGCGCGGCGTTGCGCTCGGACGCCGCCACCGGGCCGGTATGGTCGAGCAACTGGCCGAGTTCCTCGACTGCATTGCACACGTCCGCACGCAGCATGTTCTCGCCGAAGAACTGATGGAACATCTGCCCGATCGGGCTTTTCAGAAACGCCACGCCGCCGGAGTGCCCGGGACAATGCCATGAGTACGAACCGTCCTGCGCGTAATGCACCAGCGCGCGGAAGAATGGCGGCGCGAGGCCGTCCATATAGGATTTCGCTTCGCGGATGATGTGACGCGCGACAAATTCGGGCGTGTCCTCGAAGGTATGGATGAAGCCGTGCAATTCGCGCAGGATATCGTTCGGAATATGGCGCGACGTGCGCGTTTCGCCGTAGAGATAGATCGGGATATGCGCATTCTTGAAACGGATCTCCTCGACAAACTTGTGCACACCCTTGAGCGCGATTTCCGTATCCTCGTCGGAACCCGAGCCGAACTCCTCATCATCGATCGACAGAATGAACGCGCTGGCGCGGCTTTGCTGTTGCGCGAAGCTCGACAGATCACCGTAGCTCGTCACCCCGAGGACTTCCATGCCCTCTTCCTCGATGGCCTTGGCGAGCGCACGAATGCCCAGTCCGCTCGCATTCTCCGAGCGGAAATCTTCGTCGATGATCACGATGGGAAAACGAAATCGCATCAGAATCTCCGGAAGGCGCGAGTCGCGCCAAAAAAGCAAAGGCGGATGCCCAATTGCATCCGCCTCTTGGTATTGGTCAAGTGTGCGCTAAGGAAGGTTCCGGCCGGCGTAAAGAGCAGCTACGGAATGGGAACCGGACGCACCGCACCGATGCCATGAACCTGGCATGCGAGCAATAGACGGGCGGCGTTGGTCAGCGGGGTATACATGAATGCGCGCGATTATTGCGCGCGCTGAGGGTAAGGGCAAGCGCGGCGGCGGAATATTGGCGCGGACGCAACGAATCGGGCCGTCCGCGGCGAGTTGGCCTGACCACGAACGGCCCGGCCCGTTCGACCGCTTCGGCCCGAACGGGGCAAAGCAAGTGTATTCCTTGTTGATTTGCCCCGCGTCAGACGCGCGGCACCGTCACGCCGCGCTGCCCCTGGTATTTGCCGCCGCGATCCTTGTACGAGGTTTCGCACACCTCGTCGGATTCGAAGAACAGCACCTGCGCGCAGCCCTCACCGGCGTAGATTTTTGCCGGCAGCGGCGTGGTGTTGGAAAATTCCAGCGTCACGTAACCCTCCCACTCGGGCTCGAAGGGCGTCACGTTAACGATGATGCCGCAGCGTGCGTAGGTCGATTTGCCCAGACAGATGGTCAGCACGTTGCGCGGAATGCGGAAGTATTCGACCGTGCGTGCGAGTGCGAAGCTGTTCGGCGGGATGATGCAAACGTCGCCTTCGAAATCGACGAAACTCTTTTCGTCGAAGTTCTTCGGATCGACGATGGTCGAGTTGATGTTGGTGAAGATCTTGAATTCGTTCGAGCAACGTATGTCGTAGCCGTAGCTCGACGTGCCGTAGGACACGATCTTGCGTCCGTCCACGTCGCGGACCTGACCCGGCTCGAAGGGTTCGATCATGTTGTGCTCGGCCGCCATGCGGCGGATCCACTTGTCGCTCTTGATTGCCACTGCCCCGGTCTCCCTGAACTGCTCTACTGCGCAAGCGTCGGCTCATGCGAACCGGCGCTGTGTGAATGTGGAATATAGAGGGGCCCGGAAAAGGGTTCACCCTTCGCCGGGCCCCACTCTGAATATCGTTCAGGTGTTCTGCACCACGATATTGGGAAATTTCGAGCTCATATCCTTCGACTGTTCGGCGATTTTCACCGCCACGCGCCGCGCGATCTGTCTATAGATTTCCGCGGCGCGACTGTCCGGATCGGACACCACGGTGGGCTTGCCCGAATCGGCCTGCTCGCGAATGCGTATATCGAGCGGCAGCGCACCCAGCAGCTCGGTGTCGTAGTCGCCGCACATGCGCTCCGCACCGCCTTCGCCGAAGATGTGCTCTTCGTGGCCGCACTTCGAACAGATGTGGATCGACATGTTCTCGATCACACCGAGAATCGGAATGCCGACTTTCTCGAACATCTTGAAACCGCGACGCGCATCCATCAGGGCAATGTCCTGCGGCGTGGTGACGATCACCGCGCCGGTGACCGGCACTTTCTGGGACAGGGTCAACTGGATGTCGCCGGTGCCCGGCGGCAGATCGATGATCAGATAATCGAGATCGTCCCAGCGCGTGTCGCGCATGAGCTGTTCGAGCGCCTGCGTCACCATCGGGCCGCGCCACACCATCGGCTCGTCGGGGTCGATCAGGAAGCCGATCGAACTGGCTTGAATACCGTGATTGAGCATCGGGTCGATGGTCTTGCCGTCCGGTGAAGTGGGACGGCCGCTGATACCGAGCATGGTCGGTTGCGACGGGCCGTAGATGTCGGCATCGAGAATGCCGGCGCGCGCACCTTCCGCGGCAAGCGCCAGCGCCAAGTTGACCGCGGTCGTCGATTTACCCACGCCGCCCTTACCGGATGCAACCGCGATAATGTTCTTCACGCCGGGGATCAGTTTCACGCCGCGCTGCACGGCGTGTGAAACGATCTTGCTGCGGACGTTCACGTTGACATTGCCGACGCCCGGCAACGCGCGCAGTTTGGCGGTCACTTCCTTGCGCACCGGCTCGATCTGGGTCTTGGCCGGATAGCCAAGCTCGATATCGAGCGACACATCATTGCCGGCAACCTTGAGGTTGCGCACCCATCTGGTCGTGACGTAATCCTTGCCGGTACTCGGGTCGATGATCTGTTTGAGAACGCCCTGGACGTCCGCTTCGCTGATAGCCATGCTTTCACTCCGGTAGGTCGTCTGGATTCCCGCCCGAAAGTCAGGCAGGCAATGGACGGGAAGAATTTGGGATCGCCAGCTAGTCTATCAAACTGCGAGTAGGAAAGCCTTCGCAGGCACGCTAGAATCCCGCATCCGTGTAGGGGAATTCCGACCCACGCACGAGCCCGCACAAACGCCAATCGACTGCCTCCATGCCCCGCCGCATTCTTGTCACTTCCGCATTGCCCTACGCCAACGGCGCCATCCATCTCGGCCACCTGGTCGAATACATTCAGACCGATATCTGGGTGCGCTTCCATAAAATGCAGGGACACGAAGTGCATTACGTCGGTGCGGACGACACCCACGGCACGCCGATCATGCTGCGCGCGGAAAAGGAAGGCATTACGCCCGAGCAACTGATCGAGCGCGTCTACAAGGAGCACACGCGCGATTTCTTCGGTGGCATCGACACGCTCGCCAAAGGCGAGTTCGGCGGCTTCCACATCGGCTTCGACCATTACTACAGCACGCACAGCGCGGAGAACCGCGCGTACTGCGAAGACATCTACCGCGCGCTGGAAGCGAAGGGCTTGATCGCGCGCCGCTCGGTCGAACAGTTCTACGATCCGGTCAAGAACCTGTTTCTGCCCGACCGCTACATCAAGGGCGAGTGCCCCAAATGCGGCGCCAAGGATCAGTACGGCGACAACTGCGAGGTGTGCGGCGCGAGCTATGCGCCCACCGACTTGAAGAACGCCTATTCGACCGTGTCCGGCGCGACGCCGGTGCGCAAGGCGTCCGAACATTATTTCTTCCGCCTTTCCAGCCCGGAATGCGTGGACTTTCTGCGCAAATGGACGCGCGAGGAAGGCCGCCTGCAACCTGAAGCCTCGAACAAGATGCAGGAATGGCTGGGCAAGGCCGGCGAGGACAAGCTATCCGACTGGGATATCTCGCGCGATCCGCCCTACTTCGGCTTTCCCATTCCCGGCACGAACGAACAGAAGTTCTTCTACGTCTGGCTCGATGCGCCGGTCGGCTATTTCGGAAGTTTCAAGAACTACGCCACGACACGCGGCGGCCTGAATGCCGACGAATTCCTGCGCCCCGGCCACAACACCGAGATGGTGCATTTCATCGGCAAGGACATTCTCTACTTCCACGCGCTGTTCTGGCCGGCGATGCTCGAACACGCCGGTTATCGCACGCCGACGAAAATCTTCGCGCACGGCTTCCTCACCGTGAACGGCGAAAAGATGTCCAAATCGCGCGGCACTTTCATCACCGCCGAAAGTTACCTCGCGCAAGGTCTCAATCCGGAATGGCTGCGCTATTACTACGCCGCCAAGCTCGGCCCGACCATGGAAGACATCGACCTCAACCTCGATGACTTCGTCGCGCGCGTCAACAGTGACCTGGTCGGCAAGTTCGTCAATATCGCCAGTCGTTGCGCGGGATTCATCAACAAGCGCTTCGAAGGGCGACTGTTCGGCGTCGAAACGGGCAATACGCTCATTCGCGACATGCAGGCGGCGGCGAGCGAGATCGCGGCGCATTACGACGCGCGCGAATACGGCAAGGCGATGCGCGAGATCATGGCGCAGGCCGATGCCGCAAACGCCTTCGTTGATCATGTCAAGCCGTGGGAACTCGCCAAACAACCCGAGGCGGGCACGCAACTGCAGCAGGCATGCAGCGACGCACTGAACGTCTTTCGCCTGCTCACGCTCTATCTCAAGCCGGCGCTGCCGAAACTGGCGGCGCAGGTCGAACGCTTTCTCGGCATCGAAGCGCTGCAATGGGCGGATGCGCAAAGCCTGCTTCCCGCCGGACATCGGATCAACGCCTACGAGCACCTCATGACGCGTGTGGACGTGAAACAGATCGAAGCCCTGACTGCGGCCAACAAGGAAAATCTGCAGGCACAAGCACCGGCAACGCGCGCCAAAAGCACCGCACCCGCGGGCGAACCGACATTCATTTCGATCGACGATTTCGCCAAAGTCGATCTGCGTATCGCGCGCATCGCCAAAGCCGAACATGTCGAAGGCGCCGAGAAATTGCTCAAGCTGACGCTCGATATCGGCGACGAAACGCGCACCGTCTTCGCCGGTATCAAGTCGGCCTACGATCCGGCGCAACTGCAAGGCCGCCTCACCGTCATGGTCGCCAACCTTGCGCCGCGCAAAATGAAGTTCGGCGTGTCGCAGGGCATGGTGCTGGCCGCGTCGTTCGACAGCAAGGAGCCGGCGGCAAAAGGGACCGGGCTGTATATCCTCAGCCCCGACTCGGGCGCGCAACCCGGCATGCGGGTCAAGTAAAAGCGCTCGCGCCGCCATAGGAAAACATCTCGGGCAGGAACCCGCGATCTCCCCTTACGGGACGGCGGAACGGAGCACCGCTCCGCCGTCCCGCGTTCATCGCGGCGCTTCTTTAATTCCCGCTGTTTGCCCGCGCCAAACGCAATGAGGCAAGGTATCCTCACCGCCTTTATGAATTCCCGCCCGCGCTGATCTCCATGAGTCTTCTTTTTATCGGTTGGTTCTACACCATCCTCAGCGTGCTGGCGCTTGGCGCCGGCATCTACATCGTCAAAACGCTGCGCAAGCAGGGCAAGCAGCCGCTCGGCCTGCTTGACTCGCTGCTGTTCGGCGTGTGGTTTCTCGGACTGGCCGGCGGCATGGGCATATTGCTGCGCGCCGTATGGGGCTTACAGGCGCTCGAATATTTCTGCTGGGCGCTCATCGTGCTGACCTGCGTTTCCATTGCCAAACGCTTCCGCGAAATCAAACGTCAGTCGCGCGAGCGCCACATCAACTGGCTGGGTGCACTGTCCGGCCTGCTGGTGGTTTCGATACCGATCGTGTTCCTCTGCTATGCCACCATTTCCGCGCTGCGCAACGACGCCACGCGCGCCGCGTTCGGACTCTAACGCCCATAGCATGGCCAGGCATTTGCTCATCACCGGTCTGGTGCAGGGCGTTGCTTACCGTGAATCGATGTGTCGCGAAGCGGCGCGACTGGGCATCAGCGGCTGGGTGCGCAACCGGCTCGACGGTTCGGTCGAGGCGGTTATCGATGGCGAGGACGCGGCGATCGCGGCGATGCTGAACTGGGCACGGCGTGGCCCGCCGGCGGCGCGTGTGGCCGACGTCGCCGTCAGCGAATGCGACGAACGCTGCGTCAATTTCATCAGACGTCCGACGGCGTAGCGCCGCCATCGGCGTACATTGGCGCATGAGCGAGCCGACCCTCACGGCTCACGAGGAGCGCAGATGCGAATTAGGGAATGCCTGATTAAGTGCCGAGGATGGTCGCGAGTGCGGGACCGCGAAGGGCGGAGCAGGTTCCATCGGCCTCATCGATGGATGCGACCCCGCAGCGGGCTGTGATGGGCCGGTTCATTCGCGTTCCTTCATGTGCCTTTGCGGTCGCATCCCCTGAAGGGGCCCCTGCTCCACGCGCCGGCACATGGCTGTACGAGCGAGGACAAAGCAATCAATCGCTTACGCGAAACGATCTAGCGATCGCCATGATCAAATGATCTTAATTCAGAGCTTCCCTAGAAATCTGCTGTCGATCGTCTCCGCGCTGATCGGCACTGCCATCGTCCCGCAGCAGGCGATTGCGCATTTCGTGCTCGAGGCGCCCGAATCATGGATGGTGCAAAGCCAGATCGGGGATCCGCAGAAGCCGGCGCCATGCGGCATCGCATCCGCACAGGACGGCACCCCCAGCAACATCATCACCAAAGTGACCGGCGGCCGGAAGCTGCG
>JAKFDA010000027.1:0-16252 GCA_036676355.1 Nitrosomonadales bacterium
CTGCGCCACGGGCATGCCGAACTCTCTGGCGAGCATATGAAGCATAGCGTCGATGCACAGGCTGACGCCACCACCGGTGGTAACGTCGCCGCAATCGACCAGGCTCGCAACGTTCACGTTGATATCGGGATACTTCGCCCGCATCAGTTCAAGAGGGGATTCCTCGGTCGGCAGGACTTCACGTTTGGTCGTGGCTTTTCTCCCGTTCAGCACGCCGCTCGCCGCCAGGATCATTGCGCCGGTGCAGACCGACAGAAGACGGGTTCCTTGCTTCCGGGAGCGAATGAAATCGAGGGTTTTGGCGCTCTTTGCCTGTGCCTCCCAGCCCGATCCGCCGGTGACGATGAGAACGTCGCAAGGGGGCGCATCGTCGATGCCGTAGTCGGCGATGACTCGCAGGCCGTTGGCGAATTGGACTTCACCGCTCGTCGGGGCGATGGTGCAGATTTCGATGGCAGGCTCGACGCGACGCGCCATCGAAAGCACACCGTAGGTTGCAAGGTCGATTGGCTCAGCGCCGTCGTAAATAAAAACGCCGAATTTCATGGTCATGTCCTCGGTTGGCTACGCGAGGCTACATGATATTTCATATTAGGCAACAGAAGTTGTCTGTAAATGAAGGCCCGATCAGACGCGCCAGATGCGCAGAAACGGCAGCCAGGTATCAGCTGCGCAATGTGTCAGGGCTTTCCGAATCAATCGGCTGCTTGCGGCAGGGGTTCAGGAGCCCCGGTGGATTTTTCGTCGCTGACCTCGGGCGTCGGCTACGTCACCTGGTACACCGCTTTACGTGACATAAAGGCGGTCAGTGCGTCGGTTGTTCAACTCAGCGTTCCCGTCCTTGCCGCGTTAGGTGGGTGATATTTCTTGCGGAACCCATTACGTTGAAGCTCTTCCTAGCCTCGCTTGCGACTTTGAGCGGGATCGCGTTTGTCGTTTTTTTTGGGCGGTCCGCACGCCTCCCCGGCGCGCTATAGGCGCGCATCACCCAGCAGAGCGATAGCGCGCCGCCGCGGTTTGCGCTGTTTTGATCTGGATCATCCGTTATGCGCGCATATAGTCGGCATGCTATCGCCCGGCGGGTACTGCGCCGATGTAGAATTCTCCAGCCGCTAAAGCAAGGCTCACCGCAAAAAGAACGATGTATTCCGGTAGCCTCTACGCAGAAGCACGACATGCATGCCGTAGCGGCGCGTAGCTTGCATTGATTGAAGAACGTTCCTTATTCCATCCGTGCGCTTTTCCGATCTCGTCCGATGCCTCGCACGAGGATCGGCGCGCACGTATTTTTACATCATGAAGACGAGGTGAATCGATGTTGAAACGAACCCTGTTGCCGATCCTGTTTGTGGCGCTTGTGGCCGCGTGCGGCAAGGAAGAGCCTGCACCCGCTCCGGTGCCGGAAACGTCCGCTCCCGCGACGACCGCACCCGAGGCGCCGGCTGCACCCGCAGCTGAAGCGCCCGCACCCGCGGCACCCGCAGCGGAAGCGCCTGCCGCCACTGCAGCGGCCGGCGGCGACCTCGCGGTGGGCGAAGGCGTGTATAAGAAGACCTGTTTCCTCTGTCACGGCACGGGTGCCGGCGGTGCGCCGATGCTGACCAAGGCTGATTGGGATCCTCGCGTTGCGCAGGGTAAAGACATCCTCTACAAGCATTCGATCGAAGGCTTTACCGGCGAGAAAGGCATGATGCCGGCCAAGGGCGGCAACATCGCGCTGTCCGACGATGAAGTCAAAGCCGCGGTCGACTATATGCTGTCGCAGCTCAAGTAAGCGCGTCGCGATAACGAAAAGGAGGCCGCATGGCCTCCTTTTTTATTGCCTGTTTCGCCTGGCGACGGTAACTGTTTCGCGATCCGGCTGCGCGATCGGCCACCGAAATTGCTCAGCTGGGTTGATGCTCTCAGCGCTGCAGTAGCGGATCGGCAAGCAGCGCATCGATCACGCTGCGCACGTTTTCCCAGGCGCTCCGCCCGGGCTGGGTGACAGGGTCGGCGCGCAGGCTGCCATCCGCGTCATGCAGGTGGTTGGGAAATGTGGCCAGATCGGGATGCAGCGGGGCGGTGTCGATTTTCAGCTGCGCGTCGCCCCATTGCCAGGACACGGCATATTCCTGTTCGTCGGCGAAACGTAATTCGATCGCCACGCCGTTCGTCAGGCGCAACGTCAACGCATCCTGCGCCAGTTGCACGGGCGCCTGCAGGTGGCGCGCGCAGTGTTCGTCGATTTTTTGCTTGAGGTCGAGATGCAGCATCATGCGTTCCGCGTCATGCCGTCCAGGAGCGCCTGCAGTTCCGCGCGGACTGCGTCGCGCGACGCGGCCAGGATGCGTGCGCCCAGATAGTGCTCGTAGGCCGGGTGCTCGGCGATACGGCCGTCGCGTATGTACTCGAGTAGCACGACTTCGTCGGCGACCCCATATTGCGTGAGCACCTGTGCGTGATTCTCGCGCAGTTCATACATCAGACGGCTGAGTTGTTCCATGTGTGCGGCCGTTTCGAACGGCAGCTTGTCGAAGAAGTTGCTCATGCTTCGTGCGCTCCTTACATATGGCGATCCTTGAGCACGCCGCCGTCGAGCGTGACCATGTCCGGCGTGATCTGGTCGAAGCGAAAGACATCGCCGCCTTCTTTTGCGCTGAACGCTGTGGCATCCGCTTCCTGTGCGAAGGACGCGAGCGTAGGCCCCATCGAACCGCGCCGCTTCGAACCGACAACGTAAAAGGCCGTTTTCGCATCGATCCAGTTGCCGTCCGGATGATCCCAATCGTTCCTGCCCATGTCGTGCACGTAGATCGCGGTCACGCGTTTCTGCTCTTCCGGCTGCAAATAGATGGAGAACATCTCCACCGTGTCGCAGAAGAAATCGGCGTTGCCTTGTGCGTAATGTATTTGCGCCTTGGGCCCCGGATAGTCGGCCAGCGTCATGCCGTCCAGACTGCAGTGCGTGTCCCGGGTGATTTCGATCGGGCCGGCTGTCGTGCGTGCGGCGTCTTCGCATGCCACGAGCAGGCCGACGCACATAAGCGCAAGCGCGGTATGCGTGAACCATCGTTTCATTTTCTGAATCTCCATGAGGCGAGGGCGAGGGGCGCGGCGATCCACGCCAGCATGACGGTTCCCAGCAGCAGCCGGTTGGCCAGTTGCGCCGGAAAGACGGTGGTCAGACCGTACAGCGTGCGAACGTCTTCGAGACCGAAGATATTGAGAATGCGGAACACGTCGGCCGGATTGAGCAGGAGCAAGTACGGAAACGCATCGACACCGATCTTGCCGCCGGTGACAACGAGTCCGCCGAGCAGCAACAGATCGTAAACCAGCACGAAAAAGAACCATAGCGCGATGGCGGCGCCGCTGGCGCGGCCACGGTCGGTGGCGAACACGGACACCGTAACGGCAAGGCTCAGGAACGCCATGCCGAGCAGCACCGAACTGAGCATGAAGCCGACGTAGTGATACATGGCCGATGTCGGCAGCGAGAAAATGAGCAATGCGCCGGCCACGCCGAAGCCGATGATGGTCGAGCATGACAGCGCCGCCGACAGACCGAGAAATTTGCCCAGCAGCAATTCCAGGCGCGTGAGCGGCATGGAAAGCAACAGGTCGAGCGAGCCGCGCTCGCGTTCGCCCACCACGGCGTCGAAGCCGAGAATCAGCGCGATCAGCGGGACGAGATAGATGACCAGGCTCACCAGGCTCGCAATAGTGACTTCGATGCCGCGAAAACCGACCGCACCTTGCTGGGCCGCGCCGAAATAGGCGATCACCAGCGCGAACGCCGCGAAGATCACCGTGACCGCAAGCACCCAGCGGTTGCGGATGCGGTCGCGGAATTCCTTGCGGGCGAGCACCGTAATGGGCCGGAGTTTCATGGCGACGGAGCCTGCGATGTATGGTTTTTAAGAGGTGGTGTCATTATTAAATCTATAGAAGCTCTGATTACGGTTGTTTGATCAAGGTGGTCGCCAGTTCGTTTCGCATAAGCGATTGATTGTTTTGTCCTCGCTCGTACAGCATGTGCCGGCGCGTGGAGCAGGGCCCCTTCAGGGGATGCGACCGCAAAGGCACATGAAGGAACGCGAAACGAACCGGCACATCACAGCCCGCTGCGGGGTCGCTTCCATCGATGAAACCGATGGAACCTGCTCCGCCCTTCGCGGTCCCGCACTCGCGACCATCCTCGGCACTTAATCAGACATTCCCTATCCGGAGTAGCCGAGAAACACGTCTTCCAGCGACGGCTCCCGTATGTAGAGATCGGTGATCCGGCCGTCGAAGCCGGACAGCGCTTCGAGTACGGCCATCTTCGCGGCGCGCGGACAGTGCACGGTCATTCGCTCGCCATCCGTATCGGTCGTGCCGATATCGAGATGCGCCAATGCGTCACGCACCGCATCCTGTGCTTCAAGCGCGACGCGAAGTTCGAACCACAAAGGCAGATTCATTTCCTCGCGCAACGATGCCACCGTTCCGAGCGCCTGGATTCTGCCGGTTTTCATGATGGCGAGGCGATCCACACGCTCCTGGATTTCGGACAGGATGTGGGAGGTGAGGATGATCGTGACGCCGAGCGACTGTTGTTCGCGCAGGATGCGGTAGAAGTCGCGAATGCCTTCCGGATCCAGGCCGTTGGTGGGTTCGTCGAGGAACAGCAGTTTCGGATCGCCAAGCAGCGCCTGCGCAAAACCGAGACGCTGGCGCATGCCCTTCGAGTACGCTTTAACGCGCCGATCACCTGCATGCGCGAGGCCCACGCGTTCGAGTGTCGGTCTGCACGCGCTTTGCGGCACACCCTTCAGCGAGGCGAAAAACTCGAGCGTTTCGAGGCCGTTCAGATTGTCGTACAGCACCACGTTCTCAGGCAGATAGCCGAGATGCCGGCGAACCTGACGAAACCGTTCTCCGCGCACCGGCGAGCCGTCAATATGGATTTCGCCGGCCGTGGCGGGGATCAGACCGAGCATCAGCTTGAAAAGCGTGCTCTTGCCGGCCCCGTTGTGGCCGATGAGGCCGAATACTTCGCCGGTCTCGATGACGAGATCGACCCCGTTCACCGCTTCTATCGCGCCATAGCGTTTGACGGCGCCGTGAACTTCAATTGCGGTCGTTGCCAATCCATTCGCTCCAGTTTTCATGAGTGGGTCGCATTTGCGGCCGGGGATCGACGATGCTGGGCGCGCGCAGCAGCGGAAACTGCTGTGCCACGAGGCGCAGCGTTTGCAAAGCGGGGCTGTTCATCAGCAGCTTGACCACCGGCATGCGCCAGACGAGCTGGTCGACGATGTCGTTCGCTTCGTACGGCACGTCACCCCGGCCGTCACCGTTGCGGTCCCAGCCGACGTAGTTGCTCCAGTAGTTGCCGCCCTCAGCGCCCCATTTTTCGTCGCGCGTCGAGACGTAGCGAATCTGTTGCCGGTTGTTGATGAAGTCATTGTTCTCCACCTTGTTGTTGATCGATCCGGCCCATAAATGAACGCCGACATCGTTCTCCACCACCAAATTGTTGCGCAGCACGTTGTATTCCGCATCGTAGATGAACATGCCGCGCTGATTGCCGGCCACGATGTTGTTCTCGACCGTCGAATCCTGAATGGTGCGCAGCATGATGCCATGGTCACTGTTGCCCCACGCACGGTTGTTGCGCACGATCTGGTTGCGCGTTTCCATCAGTGCCAGCCCGCCGCGGTTGCGGTAGACGTCGTTGTCCTCCCATACGTTGTAGTAGGAGTTCATGTAATGCGTGCCGTAGCGCGTGTCGTGGATGCGGTTCTTGCGGAAGATTGCATGGTGCGAGACGTCGACATAAATGCCGTCGCGGGCGAAGCTGATGTGATTGCCTTCGACGTGCGCGCCGGTGGTGTTGTAGAGCTGAATGCCGTTGCCGCGCTGGGCCGACGGATAGTTGCGCTTGCCGGTGATCAGGTTGCCGATGATTCGTATGTCCTTCACGCCTTCAATCCACAGGCCGAACAGACTGTAGGCGATATCGCAGTTCTTCACCGTCACACGATCGGCGCCCGGTTGAATGTAGATGCCGGCGTTCTGCGCGGTCAGATCGTCACCGCTGTCCGCGATGATCAAATTTTCGATGGTGACGTCCGGTGATGTAACGCGAATTGTGTCGCCCTTCAGCGCGCTGTTGATTGTCGGTCGATCCAGCCCCTTCAGCGTCAGTGGCTTGTCGATGAGCAGATTTTCCTCATAGCGACCGCGCGTCACGGTAATCGTGTCTCCCGCCTGCGCGCGTGCGATCGCGGCAGTGATCGAGTCGCCGGGGCGCACAAGCAATTCCGCGCCCCACGCGTTGAAGATCATTACGGGCGACAGCAAAACGCCGAGCGCCGTTACCCGCATCCATCTCAATATAGCCATTGCAGTTCCGGAAGCCGGTGCAGGAAGTCGAGCACACCGGTGCCGCGCATCAGCAGGAACAGTGCCGCGCCGATGAGCAGGTTCTTCATTGCGACATATGAGGTCATGTCCGCCCAGGTAGCGGCGCGCAGATTGTGTCCCCACCACGGCCCTTCCTTTACCCACGGCTTGCAGTGCATACGCGTGATGAGTTCGTAGCTGCTCCATGCCAACCACCAGCCGAGGATGATCCCCGTTCCCAGTCGTCCCGACGCGCCGAGCAGCCACACCCAGGTCACCAGCACCGCCAGGCCGATGCCTGCGGCGCGCAACAGAATCGGCAACTTGAGGAACTCGCGGTTCCACGGAATAAGGTGATCGACGAGTTCGCGACGCAGCCAATTCACCACGCCGCGCGCGCGTCCCTCGATCACCACTGGCGCAGTCGCCCCGGTCTGCACTTTTGCCGGCTGCACGGCAACCGGATGGATTGGAATGAAATAGCCGTTCGCGCCAATCGGTGTGAGCGGCAATCCGGCCTTGGTCCGCTGTTTACGCTCTTTCACCAGTGGCGGGCAGGCGTGATCGTCGTAATAAAGAATCATGCAATCGAGACACAACATGCATTCGCGTGGATCAATGCGACCGACTTCATCGATGGATAGCGAGTCGCATCCTTTGGCGCAGGCGTGACAGGTCGTGCATTCCTGTTTGCGCTTGAGCCCCCACCAGCGGAAAGTCGAAGGAACCGCGAGGCCCGCGCCGAGCGGGCAGAGGTATTTGCAGAACGGCCGCTCGATGAACAGCGCAACGACGAACAGCGCCACCCAGAAGGTGATGAAAGGCCACGAGCGATTCCATACGCCGATGAGGAATGTGGTTTTGAACGGCTCGATTTCGGCCAGTTTTTCCGCCATGCCGATCGAGTAGAACGAAACGCCAAGCAGGCCGGCGAAGACGAAATATTTCACCCACTTCAGCTTGTTGTGCAAGCGCATCGGCAGCTTGAACTGGAAGCGCTTCAGGCCGATTGCGCCGGCAACGCGATGGGCAATTTCGGTCAGTGCGCCGTAGGGACAGAGCCAGCCGCAGAACATGCCGCGCCCCCAGAAGAACACCGTGATGATGATGAAGATCCAGAACAGAAAAAGGAATGGATCGCTGAGGAACAGACCCCATTCCCACTTGAACAGGATCGAATGAAACCAGGTCAGCACCTGCGTGATCGACGGCACCGCCATGAGATAAAAACCGACGTAACCGATACTCACCGCCCATAGCAGATACTTCGGCCAGGAAACCCAGCGTTTATCTTTGCGATTGGCCCGACGCACGAACCAGTCGCGCGATCCGTACAGGGTGCCGGCAGCCGCGAGGACCAGCACGAACAGGCCGATTTCAAACGCGCGGTTTTGCCAGACCTTCTTCCATATCGGCGCCGGGCGCTCATACGCCGGCCGGTCACCGACGATGTAACGGCCGGGCAGCCAGTATTCCTGTTCGAAGCTCGCGAACGTGCGGACGCCGGTGTTGGTATCGATCTTGTTGGCGAGGAACACCAGATTCCACGGATAGGCGGGCGAGAAGTTGGCGCTGCGGATAATGAAGATCGCCGATTCGCGAAACCGCGGCGCGTCGGGGGCGTGCACGCCGTACAGGTTCGTGTAGTCCTGATCGCGGAAGGTGAAGCTGTCCATATCCTGCGCGACATGGACGCGATCGAAAATGCCGCCACGCACGAAGCCCGAACCCTTGAACGATTCGATGCCATCGGAAACGATGAATATCGCATGCTCGTTCGGTTGCAGATCCGACATCAGGCGCTGATATCCGCCATCGCCCAGCACGGCTTTGCCGATGGCGGGCGCGTTCAGATAGCCGAAATACATGTCGATGTAGGGTCGTGCGTCGCGCGGTTGGCCGACGTCCTGCGTGCGAACTGTGAGGCGCTGTACGCTGCCTTCCTTGACCAGCGTCGCCCAGTCGAGTTGCGCTTCGACGGAGGTGAATTCGATTTGCGGTCGCAGCACCGGCTTGACGATGCCGACCTGCCGGGCGATTTCCATCGCCGATCTGAGAATGACCTGGTTCTCCGCGATCACTGTCACGGTTGCGCCGCTGATGGCGTCCAGGCCGATGACGCCCTGATCCCCGTGGCTTTTGCCGATTTCTATCTTATCGCCGACGAATCTGCCGATGTACTGACGGATGAACCTAGTCAGATCCGATTCCGGGATGCCGAGTAGCAGAATCGGTTCCGAATGCCGCAACACCTGCGCGCCGGTGATGACGCCCTGCGTGTCCATGCCGATCAGGGTGACGATGGGCTGTCCGGAATAACCGGGAATATCGACGATGTCGGTGGAGAGAAAGACGTAGCCGATAAGCGTTCTCGTATCGCCTTCGGTTTTATACGCCTCCGCGTAAGGCGGACGTCCCTTGCGCGGCGAATAGCTGTCGGCGGCGGGCATCACCGCGTTGCACGGCACGTACGCGCAAAGATTGGCGTCGGTCGCAAGTTGCGCGGGTAGCGGTGCTTCGTAAGCCTGGCCGCTCGCGGCTATGACCGATGTAGAAATAAGCAGAAGCAGTGCGGCGGCAAATGCGGCCGGCCAGCGCAAGAGGGGCGTCATGATTGGGTTGCCAGAGTTGGACGAGCGCCACGCCGCCCGGCGTGAACGTGCTGTATGGAGTGCGCACACAGGAAACGATGATCGCATGCGTGCTGAAAACCGCGACAGAACATCGCCGCGCGAGACACGGAGGAGCCTCGTCGAGGCTCCCCCTGTATAGGTCTCATCTGCCTTACTGTCAGCCTTCCACCAGCATTCTGGAGCGCATTTCCATATGCAGTGCGTGGCAGAAGTGCGTGCAGTAGCACCAGTAGACGCCCGGCTTATCGGCCTTGAAGGTGATCGACTTGGTTTCCTGCGGGCTGACGACGAAGTTGACGTTGTAATTGGGGATCGCGAAGCCGTGGGTCAGATCCTCCACCTTGTCGAGGTTGGTCAGAATGATCGTGACTTCATCGCCGCGCTTGACCTTGAACTCCGACATGCCGAACGCCGGCGCCTGAGACGTCAGATACACCGTGACCTTCTTGCCGTTGCGCTCGACCCGATTGTCCTTCGGCGATTTCACTGCGAGAGGGAAGTCGTCGATGTTGTAGATCTGCTTCGGCTTGATGATGTCGCGCCGGATGACGATCGAATCGTGCGGCTCGGAGTACACCGGCGAATCGTGAACCAGTTTCATCTTGCTGCCGCTGATGTCGATCAGCTGCGAGTTTTCGGGATGCAGCGGACCGACCGGCAGGAAACGGTCCTTGGAAAACTTATTGTCGGAGATGAAATACTTGCCGTCCGCTTCCTTCGTTTCGCCCATCGAGGTGAAGCCGTGGCCGGGCTGATAGTGCACGTCGATTCGATCGACCACGATCTTCGCCAGCGCATCCTTGTCGCCCTTGTGCGCCTTGATCGCGGCGTCGAGGTTCCATTTCACGATCTGGCTGTCGAGGAAGAGCGTGGTGTAGCAGTTGCCCTTGCCGTCGAACGCGCTGTGCAGCGGACCGAGGCCGATTTCGGGTTCGGCGACCACGGTGTCGCGCGGCTCCTTGAGTTCGCCGTCGAACCACTTCAGCACCAGCTCGTGTTCGATCAGCGTCGCAGTGGGCGAGAGTTTGCCCGAACATGCGTAGTACTTGCCGTCGGGGCTGATATTCACACCGTGCGGATTCTTCGGCAGCGGCACGTAACAGGTCACCGCCGTCTTCGGATCGGCGTTGGCGGCCTTGGTGCCGTCTACGATCGGTACCTTCGAGTCGCCGATGGTGAAAGTCTTGCCGGCCTTGACCGCTTCCTCGATGCGGGCGATGTTGAAAAACACGCAGGTATCGCGCTCGACCGACATCATGTTGACGTAGGTCGCGCCGCCTTCGGTGTTGTACTGATTCGTGCAGGCGAGCTTGCCGTCGTACGAGGTGGCGAGCAGATCCATGTTGCCGTCGACCTTGCACTGCCAGCGCACTTCAAGTGTTTCCGCGTCGACGCAGGTGAACAGGCAGAAGTAATTTTCCGGCTTGTCGAGGTCGCGGCCATCGTTCGGATGCGGAATGTGGAATTCGCTGCCGCAGAACACGCGCGTGGTGTGGTTGATGTTCGGGTCCACCGGATCACGCTTGTCCGGAAAGATGCCGTGGAAACCCTGCACGTTGGGCAATTGCGTGATCTTGTCGCACTCCATCGTATCGAGGCGAATGCGCGCGATGCGGGTGTTGATCTTGTCGTTAACGAAAATCCATTTGCCGTCGTACGTTCCGTCGGTATAGGACGGATGGACGTGGTGGGTATCGCCGGTGTTGTACTTCAGCGTGCCGTCGGGGTTGGTGCCGAGAATTTTCTTCGATTCGTTGGTCAGGCCCCAGCCGGTCAGCGGGTCGATGTTGAATACCGGGATGCGCTTGAGCAAGCGCCCGGAAGGCAGCGCGTAGATGCGCATCTCGCCGGAGTGACCGCCGCTGGAAAACGAGTAGTACTCATCCAGCTGGCCCGGATGCACTGCGTATTTAGCGTAATCGATAGAGGCATCCGCGCCGACTGCCGCAGTCGATTTCGCGGCCTCCGTTTCGCTATTGCAACCCGCGAGGCCCAGAGACAGGCCCGCGCCGGCGAGGCCGGTCAAGGCGGCGGTATTGAGAAATTTCCTGCGGCCCGGGTCCTCGGGAATAATGTTCTCGGGGAGCACTTTGCGCGTGGTCACGTGGCGATTTCCTTCTGATGGTTAATGTGCAAACTTGATTTGGATGTCATGAATGTTAGGGGCAACGCGACGAGGCCGGTTGACCAGCATCAAAGATGATGCTGTCAACGCGGCTGGAGCGAGTTCGCGTTGGAGGGCGTCGGCGCTCTAATCGTTTTTAAATGCAGCGATTTATGGCCCTTATTGTGCCATGCGCGCCTGCATGGACGGCGTCATGTGCACATTTCCCTGAGCATCGATCAGCATGACTTCGTCCAGCCCCAGTCGCTGCGACATCTCGCGCCAATGCGTCGGGCCGACGATGAATAGCGGTTTCGAATAGCCGTCGGAGCGCAGGCCCGGCGCCTCGCCACCGGAAACGATGATTGTGACGGAGGCGACCAGATCGACCGTTTCGCCGTTGCGCGGATCGATGATGTGCGCGCGACGTTTGCCTTCCTGCATGAAGTAACGGCGATAGTCGCCGCTGGTGCCGATCGCTTCGCTGTCGTGAAGATCCAGTTGCGCGATGGTGCCTTCGTGGCGCGGGTCCTGGATGCCGACGCGCCATGGACGCTCGCCCGGTTGGCCGACGGCGAGAATGTTGCCACCGACATTGATGAGCGCGGCTTCGACGCCCTCTTCACGCAGAATTCGGGCCGCTTGATCGAGTGCGTAGCCCTTGGCCCAACCGCCGAAATCGAGCATCACAGCCTTGTTCACGCTCCAGATCACCGTGCCGTCGTAACGCAGATCGGTCATGCGCGGGTTGGCATCGACCCAGCGTTTGATCTCCGCCGCGGCGGGTTGATGCGCGACCGCGCGATCGCTCTGGAATCCCCACAGGCGGATCAGATGGCCGATAGCGGGATTGAACGTGTTGCCGGAGCGTTCGGCCAGTTCGGTCGCCGACTTGAGCAGATAAACCATTTCCGCATCGCCCTGGTAGCGTTCACCGCGCGCGATGTGTTCGTTCAGCGCGGTCAGTTCGCTTGGCTGCCAGGCGTGGTACTTGTCATGCAGGCGATTGAACTCGTTCAGTACGCGTGTGCCCAGCACGCGGGCACGGTCCGGGGATTCGCCGTAAATGCTGATCTCCACCGCCGTGCCGAAGACCTGGCCCTGAACACGATGGATTTCCTTGTGCGGGCCGCAGGCAGTCAGCAGCACGAGCAGGTTGATAATGAGGAGTGCGCGGTGTGGCGAAGGTCGATACACGATGAGTGATTAAGTGTGCGCTGTGCGGCCTGCGTCGATCGCCGCATTCTAGGGGATCAGACGGGTTAATCCGATTTTCGTCATCGCTCGAACAGGGAAGTTGTACTCGTGATGCAGGCGGTCGATAGCAATGCGCACTTTGTCGCATCGTTACCACAAAGCTGCGCGGCAAGCGTGAAAAGTTAGCGCGCGCGGGAGGAGTGTGCGCGCATAATTCTCTCGGCATTCTTCAGGAGCCCACCGTGGAACAAGGCCAAGGCGAGAGTACGAGTACAGTCCAAAACGCAATCAGTTTTTCCGGTCCCGATAACGCGGGCCGCAATTCGACCGACATCGAGCGGCGAGTCAAACAGACGAAAGAATCCACTACGGAATGGCCGGGTCCGCTGGATGGACCGCTCGGTTATTCCGAGACTTGAGCTATACCGCCCAGGCATCGAAATCCACAGGACACAGGAGCAGCAAACGCTCAGGGGAGAGAAGGGCCGCGATCATTCGCGGCCCTTTTTTTGTCTGCGTGTCGGTGCTGCCGGTACGTTGATCGCACATCGCAGGGCATGCGTTCAGACGGAATGCGCGCATTAAAAAGCCCCGCACAAGGCGGGGCTGAAGCGATACGGAAACGAGTAACGCCTACTTCCAGCCGACGCGATCGTAGATTTTCTGCGCGGCGGGCTGATTGCGACCCAGTGCCGAAACGTTGAGCGGGTCGTATTTGAGCTGGCCGAAGGAGGTGAGCGCAGGGTTGTTCACCTGCACGCTCGTCACGACCGGCCATTCGTTGTTGCCGTCGGCGAAATAACGCTGCGCGTCGTCGCTCGCCAGATATTCCAGGAATTTGACGGCCGCTTCGCGATGCGGCGCGTGTTTCAACACGCCTGCGCCGGAAATGTTGACGTGCGTGCCGGTCGTCGTCTGGTTGGGGAACACCACGCCGACTTTTTGCGCGATGGCTTTGTCATCGGGTTTTTCCGAACGCGCGATGCGGGCGTAGTAGTAATGGTTGGCAATCGCCACATCGCACTCGCCTGCCGCGACGCCTTTGATCTGGTCGGTGTCGCCGCCTTTAGGCGCACGAGCGAGATTGTTCTTCACGCTCTGCGCCCAGGCTTCGGCCTTCTTTTCGCCGGCGTGTTCGATCATCGCACTGAGTAGAGAGAGGTTGTAGATATGGCTGCCGGAGCGTACGCAGATACGACCTTTCCACTTCGGGTCGGCCAGTTGCTCATAGGTCGCCACTTCGGCGGGCTTCACACGTTCCTTGTCGTACGCGATGACGCGCGCGCGCATGGAGAAGCCGTACCAGAGACCGTTCGGCTCGCGAAAGGTCGACGGGATGCGCTGATCGAGCACTTTTGACTGAACAGGTTGCAACAGGCCGAGTTGTTCGACGCGCCAGAGGCGGCCGGCGTCCACGGTGATGAACACGTCGGCAGGGCTCTTGGCGCCTTCGTTGCGAATCCGCTCGATCAGCGGATCTTCGCCTGCCTCGATGCGATTGATCTTGATGCCGGTCTGCTTGGTGAATCCGTCGTACAACGCTTCGTCGGTCTTGTAATGACGCGACGAATAGATGTTCAAAACGCTGTCCTGGGCCACTGCGCCGAGCGGCAGCAGCAGACCGAGGACCAGAGCGGCGATCGCCGGTCGTGGGCCAATCGACATGGGGTTTTCTCCTTATTGATGAGTCGGTTCGGGGCGAATCCTAGCAGCAGGAACGGGCCGTTGCCAAGGAAAACGAGAACCATTCGCATTGCGTTTGCATATGTAGATGAGAATCATTATCATTTCCGTATATTACGAAACCGTGAGGGTTGGCGATGCAGGCGTTGATTGTGGGAGCGGATCGTCTGGGCAACATTCCCGATGTGCTGGCGGAGTTCGGCATCGCCATCAAGAAGCACATCAGCGGGCGCGATCCGGCGCATCAGAAGCGCGTCGGCGGCCTGCCGAGCGGTATCAGCATGGTCATTCTGTTCACCGATTTTCTCGGCCACAACGTCATGAAAAGTTTTCGCGACGCGGCGCGTGCGGAGGGCTTGCCGGTGTTGTGTTGCCGCCGTTCGACATGCAGCGTGAAACAGGCGCTCGGTCAGTGCGGCGCGCTGTGTCCGGCAAGGCGCTAGAGTTGCCTGTTGCGATGTGTCGCCCAGCTTTCGAGAAGCCTGGGTTATTGGAGAGACACCATGAGCGTGCACGTCGTTGCCTTTCTGTTGTTTGCAGCACCTTTCTTGATGCCTGCCTATGCCGGAGACGATGTGCCGATCGATGAACTGCCGGCGCCAGTGCGCAAGGGAATCGATCAGCGTTTTCCCGGCGCGCAATTGCTCAGCGCCGAGCGGGATAGGGACGATGGCCGGGTCGAGTACGAAGTGCAGATCCGGCATGACGCGAAGCGTTACGAGGTCGAATTGTGGGGAAGACGGCAAGATCAAGGACCTCGATCGCGAGGAGTGAACTGAACACCGGTCATCGGCAGCAGGTTTTGCGCGGGCTTTGAGATACCCATTCGAGGTCGACGCGCCGCGCGCCACTGTAGCGTTTGGTCCAGTAAGGCAGGCGCATGTCCTCGATGCGCACCAGGCCACGGCTGCTTGGCGCGTGGACGAAGCGCTCGTCGCCCAGGTAAATGCCGACGTGCGAATTCCTGCGCCCGAGCGTGTTGTAGAACACCAGATCGCCCGGGTTCAGATCGGTTGCGGCAACCGGTTGCCCCAGTTTCGCCAGCCCGTATGTCGTACGTGGCAACTGCACGCCAACCGACTGTCGATAAACGTAGCCCACCAGCCCTGAACAATCGAATCCCGAATTGGGGTTATCGCCGCCGTATCGGTATGGCACGCCGAGCTGGCCGAGCGCGAGCATGGCGATTTCGCTGGTGATGACGTCCGGCGCGGCCACGGTGGGTGTGTCCGGCTCGCTTTCTATTTCGCCAACGTCATGCGTGGCGCAAGCATTCAACGTCAGCGCCAGTGCGATTGTTGCGATTGTTGAAATTGCCCTCATCGGCGCCATGCGGCGGAGTTCGTCGCACAGCGCGGCCGCAAGGCGTTGCACCCTCGCCTGCACAGCCGCGCGAGCGCGTGAAATTCCGCCTCGCCTGGTGGAGATATTCCCAATTGCCTTGGTCCGCATCGCCGGGTAGTGTAGAAAGCCTTGGCCGTGACGTGTAACACTTTCCGGTGTCACGGGTAAAGGGCGGAAAACGGATGCGATTTCTTTGCGGTTTGATGATGTTGCTGGTACTCGGCTTGACGCCTGCGCATGCGGACGAAGTCGAGGTGATCCAGCTGCGCCATCGCACCGCCGAACAGCTTATTCCGACATTGCAGCCGTTGCTCGATGCCGGCGGTGCGCTGACCGGCATGCAAAGCTCGCTTATCGTGCGTTCGAGCCGCACCAACATCGAACAACTGAAGCGTGTCGTCGCGGGTCTCGATACCGCGCCGCGTCGCCTGCTCATTTCGGTCCGACAGGATGCCTCGTTCAGCGGTCAGCGACGTGATTACGGTGTGTCGGGCACCATCGCAGCAGGCGACGCGCGAGTGGGCATCAACGAACGTGCGCGACGCGACACCGGCGCATCGGTGCGAATGCTCGATTCCGCCAGCGCCGGCGATGAACGTAACCTCAGTCAGGTCCAGGCGCTGGAAGGCAGTCCCGCCTATATCGCGATAGGGCAGTCGATTCCCGTCCCGATCGAAACGGTCACACGCACGCCTTATGGTGACGAAGTGCGACGCAGCACCGAGTTCCGCGATCTGAACACCGGCTTCGCCGTCGTGCCGCGCCTGATCGGCGATCGGGTCGTGCTGGAAATCGAGCCGCAACGCGAAACGCAAGGCGCCTATGGTCCGGGCAGCGCCAATGCGCAGCGCATCAGCACGACCGCAAGCGGCCGTCTCGGCGAGTGGTTCGAACTGGGCGGCATTTCGAATACGAGCGT
>JAKFDA010000028.1:0-28260 GCA_036676355.1 Nitrosomonadales bacterium
CGGGATTATGTACGCGACTGGCGCAGGCGTCGCGCGAGATGTTGTCGAAGCCAAGCGACTGCTCAAACTCGCCGCGGACAAGGGCGACAGGCACGCGATCAGAACCTTGGAGCAACTGACAGCGGGTAAAGCGATACTGCCTCCGCTTGGGAAAGTGCTGTAGCACTCAAGGACGCAGGTCGAAGTAAGGTTGCCGACGCCTCCGGAAATAGTAAGCAAATAATCGGCGCGAATAGCAACCAAAGCCGAGATGGACGAGATCTGATTGGTGGAGCGCGCTTATGAGCGGGATCAATTGGGGGCGCGGCTTTGACAGGCTGGCTTACGTACTACTCGGACTAGCCTGGGTACTCTTTGTGTTTGTCTCGGTTGTGGGGGGTGGTGATGTGGGCCGTGAACTCGGACACATGGTAGTTGGCTCTCTAATCTTCCTTGGTGTTTATAGACTGCTTCGTTGGGCCATTAGTGGTTTTTTTACGGAGAGGTAAGGGTGTTGTCGTCGCTGTCCTGACGGCGCTCGCAACTGCGGTCCATGCCGAGGCTGGCACGGTCGTCGCCATTTCTGACGGCGATACGCTGACCGTCTTGCTCGATCGAGAACAGATCAAGGTGCGCCTGGCTGAAATAGACGCACCAGAGAAGCGCCAGCCATTTGGAACCCGCTCCCGGCAGTCCTTAGCCGAGTTGTGTTTTCAAAAGTCGGCAGAGCTCAAGGTAGTGGATGTCGATCGCTACAGCCGCACCGTGGCACGGGTGTACTGCGATGGCGTAGACGCCAACGCCGAGCAGGTGCGACGCGGGATGGCTTGGGTGTATACCAAGTACAGCACCGATCCTGCTCTCCCCAGTTTGCAATCGATTGCAAAAGCCTCCGGAGCCGGGCTTTGGGCTGAGCCGAAGCCAGTGCCGCCGTGGGAGTTTCGAAAGCTTAAGAGGCGCCCGCAGCGGTAAGCGGCTATTGTATTTCGGCTAAGGTGGCGTGCTGACCCCAGCAGTTCCGAGTTGCTGTTCGAGCAGGTTAGATAACAACACGTGCAGCGGTGCGAGATCCAATTTGGCAGCCGCAATCGATTTGTCTACCTCGCGGAGTGCGACTACATAAGCCTCACGGTTCTCGCGAATCAGCTCAGGAAGTATCTTTGCTCCAGGGAGCCAACTTCCTGCGGCGACGCAGAGTACGAAGTAGCATGTGGCTCGAGCCGTTCTACCGTTGCCGTTGATGAAAGGGTGAATATGATTCAGCCTCCACAGTACGAAGGAGGCTAAGACAACAGGATCGGTTTTTTCCCACATCCTGTTCACCATATTGATGAAATCGTCCATTAACGCTTGGACGCGGTAATGTTCGGGAGGTTGGTAATCCCCTACCGTGACGGCACACGGTCGATACTCACCCGCGTTAGTGTGTAGGCAAGTGATCGCGTGGAAGTTAAGCGCCTTCACGATGTGTGAAGAAAGAAAAGGCCGCCCCATTGCTAAGGAAGCGGCCACTATTGAACGGAGAAAATCGTACTGACGGTTACCGTTCGATATCTCTAGTTCTTGATAGGTCGGATGTTGCTCGTTGCCCGTTATCTCGAACAGGATCACTTCGTTTGACAGGAAGTCGAAGTACTTCCTGCGTGTTCAGCCAACACGTTCCGAATGTGTGTCCGCGTAATACCACTGGCCGGGTTAACCGAACCATAGACGAACGAAATACGTTGCTTGAGCAACTCTTCAGCGGACGGCTTCCATTCGACGGCCTTTTTCAAAGCTCCCAGCAACGCGCCGTCGGTAGCAAGATCAAGGACTTCGTTACTCATTACAGCCTCCCACAAAAAAACGAGATCGCCAATCTTGGCGACCAAGCGCTTTCCTTACCCTACGGACGAAGTATAGGGAAGTACTAGTGTGAAAAGATTGCTCGAAATCAATAAAGTTCCGCTGGCGTGAATTAAGTCTCTTCGATAAGATCTTGAACCTAAACGGTTTAGCAAGCAATGCGCCTGCCTTCACCCTATAGCAGGTTTTCTATCTGCACTCAAACGCGTACTTTGCAGACATCTGCAAGTTAATGGCCGACTACGCGCCTCCTGCCCCGCCGCCTTGCGGCTCCTTCTTTCTCGATTGACGTAGTTCTCACCTTCGTCGTCCCGCTACGGGACGCCCATTGGTCGCTTCGGCGGGTTTTGTGCTATAGCCCGAGCAGGCGCTTCCGATCCTTGGAATAGCACTCAAAAGCTAGCCATAGCCAGCCCCCAAAGTTAGCCAATGCAGCCCACTCGTAGCGATCCCAAAGAACCTTTCTAAGCACCTCTCCGAGGGGAGCAAGGGCACCTCGCATCGTGAAATCCACCAATTGCCAATAACCAACAGCCAAGAGCGCTATCGAAGAGACAACGCCAAGATAGATCGCCCAGCGCGTGCGCCACGAATAACTCATCAGAACCAGAAACTCTTCCATATCGCACCACTCCCGATAGTTCCTGGCGAACCTAGCACGCAACCGGCTCATAACGTGAGCTATACGAGCTCTATTGCCTCCTATATCCCTCGTAATTAATTTTTCAAATCCTTCGTTTGTTTGCTGCCGCGTTTTTAGCGCTCCAGCCGCCTTAGAAGTGGGTATTAAAGCGGGTATGCAGCGAAGTATTATGACAGCGGAATCAATTAAATCAAGGTGTTATTGCGGTATGAGCGCTTTTGCGCCAGGATGACGCCTGCGGCGTTGTGTCGCAGGGCGGTTTTGACCACTTCGCGCGGATAGACGCTGGTCTGAGTGAGCGTGCCGCGGAACAGTTCGTCGGTGCCGATAACGCGATTTTGCGCATCGAGAAAAACGGCAACGAAGACTTCGTGTTGGCGCTCGGCCAGAAGCAGCCGTAAATAATCGCGCACTGCGCCCGGTGAGCTGAGTGCGTCCACGTGCCTGGCGGTTTCCGCCAGCGCGCGCCGCCCGAGTTCGACGGCTGCCTTGAGCTGTGCCCATTTCGCCGGACCGATACCGGGAATGGCGGCGTCTTTAGCGGGATCGGCGCCGAGCAATGCGGCGAGCGAGCCGAAGTGCGTAATCAGATCGCGGCCGAGGTCGATCGCATTGCGTCCGCGCGTGCCGACGCGCAGAAAAATCGCCAGCAGTTCCGCATCCGAAAGCGCGGCCGCGCCGCGTTCCAGCAATTTCTCGCGTGGCCGTTCGCCTTCCGGCCAGTCGGCAATGCCCATCGGTCTCTCCCGCCCCAAACCCGCGTAGAATCGCCGCCGGATAGTAGCGCCCACGCTGTCTGATTAGATTCCGCCCATAGGCCTAGGCCTTCCGGTGGGGTGGCAGGTTGGCGTCGATGGCATCCCTTCGTTCGACGATTCTTTAAATCCATGGCTGATATCGCAGGCAAACGCATATTGTTGGGACTGACCGGCGGGATCGCGGCCTACAAGGCTGCCGACCTGTGCCGATTGTTCGTCAAGGCCGGTGCCGACGTACAGGTGGTCATGACCGAGGGCGCCTGTCGGTTCGTGACGCCGCTGACGCTGCAGACGTTGTCCGGCAAGCCGGTCTATCTCGACATGTGGGATGCGCGCATCGACAACAACATGGCGCATATCGAACTGTCGCGCGATCGCGATCTCATCCTGGTGGCACCCGCGACGGCGAACTTCATCGCGCAACTCGTGCATGGGCTGGCCGACGACCTGCTGTCCACGCTCTGCCTTGCGCGCGAGACGCCGCTCTATGTCGCGCCGGCGATGAATCGTCAGATGTGGGAAAGCGCGCCGACACAGCGCAATGTGCAGCAGTTGCGCGCCGACGGCGTGCATGTGCTCGGCCCCGCCGAGGGTGAACAAGCCTGCGGCGAAACCGGCATGGGCCGCATGCTGGAACCGGCGCAGCTTTACGACGCCATCGTCATGGCGCTGGGCGACAAGCCGCTCGCCGGCAAGCATGTGTTGTTGACGGCCGGCCCGACGTTCGAACCGATCGATTCGGTGCGCGGTATCACGAATCGCAGCTCCGGCAAGATGGGTTTCGCGGTTGCGCAGGCGGCAGCGGAGGCAGGCGCGCTCGTGACGATGGTCGCCGGCCCGACTGCACTGGCGACGCCGACCGGCGTGCAGCGCGAGAACGTGATGACCGCGCGTGAAATGCATCGCGCCGTAATGAGCAGGGTGAAAACCGCGGATGTATTCATCGGCGTCGCCGCCGTGGCCGATTATCACGTTGCCAATGCAAGCGAGGCGAAGCTGAAGAAATCGAACGGCAAGCCGCGTGTCGAACTGGTCGAAAATCCCGATATCCTGGCCGAAGTGGCGGCACTGCCCGGTGGTCCGTACTGCGTTGGTTTTGCGGCGGAGACGGAGAATTTGAACGAATACGCGCAGGCCAAGCGTGCGCGCAAGAACATCCCGCTGCTCGCAGCCAATCTCGCCCAGCACGCCTTCGGTCGCGACGAGAACGAACTGACGTTGTTCCACGAGCAGGGAGAAACGCGTTTGCCGCGCGCCTCCAAACTGGATATCGCGCGTGCACTGATGCGCGAAATCGCTTCACGCCTGCCGCGATCATGAGCAGCCGCTGCAGGGCTGCGATCAAGGTTTTGTTGCGAAGCGTGTTGTGGTGCGTTGACCTCAGTATGTTCTTGCTTTGTCCTCGCTCGTACATCTGCGCGCACTCGCGACCGTACTCGAAATCCAATTAGGGTGTTCCCAATGCATCGTCTCGACATCAAGATTCTGGATCCGCGGCTGCACGATCAGCCGCCGCACTATGCAACCGAAGGCGCCGCCGGTTTGGATTTGCGCGCCTGTATCGACGGCCCGCTCGACTTGTTGCCGGGCGGCTCGGCGCTGGTGCCGAGCGGACTGGCGATTCATCTTGCCGATCCCGGTTTCGCTGCCATGGTGTTGCCGCGTTCGGGGCTGGGTCACAAGCATGGCATCGTGCTGGGCAACCTCGTCGGCTTGATCGATAGCGACTACCAGGGTCAGATCATGGTGTCGCTGTGGAATCGTTCGACCGCGCCGTTCACGCTGCAGCCGATGGAGCGCATCGCGCAACTGGTGATCGTGCCGGTGCTGCAGGTGGCGTTGAATGTGGTGGATGCCTTCGAAGAAAGCGAACGCGGCGCGGGGGGGTTCGGCAGCACCGGCATCGCCTGATCGCGCGGTGGTATTCAGCAAACAAAAAGGCGGCCAAGCCGCCTTTTTGTTTGGGATGCGACAAGGTCTCAAGCCAGCATGTCCGCCCAGATATTGCGCGCCCACGCGTCGGCGTAGGCCTTTTCCAGTTCGCTGCGTTTGGCCGACACCCCACCGCTGCCCGGTACGGCGACCAGCGTTTTCTTCGCGGCGTCGTAATGATGCACGGAGTTCACGTGCATCGCTTCGCGATCGCTTACATAGCTGTAGCAGGTGTTGCCGATGATCGGTGCCGGGTTGGGCGTCTGACCGGTGAGCGTGGCGACAATCGCCGATGCGGCAATCTTGGCGTGATTGTTCGCCATGCTGCCGGATTTCGGCATCGCCGGCGCCGACAGGGTCGAGTCGCCCAGCACATGCACATTCGGCACGGCGATCGATTCCATGGTCTGCCAGTTCACACCGCACCAGCGATCGTTGGCGGTGATCAGTCCGCTGGATACGGCAATGCGGCCGGCGCGCATCGGCGGCACGACGTTGAGCACGTCGCCCTTGAAGGCATCGAATTCGGTCTTGACCGTGCGGCTGGCGACATCGACGTCCCGCGCTTCCTGGCTCGGCACATACTCGATCAGGCCCGGATAGAGCTCCTTCCACGCCGCCGTGAACAAACCTTTCTTGGAAACGATGTCGTCGTTGCCGTCGAGCACGAGCACCTTCGAACGCGGCTTCGATTTCTTGAAATAGTGCGCGACCTGGCAGACGCGCTCGTACGGTCCGGGCGGGCAGCGGTAGGGCGCTCTCGGGATGGAAAGCAGATAGACGCCACCGTTGGGCAATGCCTCGAGTTGCTTACGCAGCGCGACGGTCTGCGGCCCCGCTTTCCAGGCGTGCAGCACTTGCTGCTGCGCCGCGGCGTTGTTAAGGCCGGGCAGCTTGTCGTACATCAGTTCGACGCCGGGCGACACGACGAGGCGGTCATAGGCCAGCTCGCCTCCTTTGGCGAGTGTCACGCGCTTCTTGTCGGCATTTACCGCGGTCACTTCGTCATGCACGACTTTCACGCCATGCGCGCGCAATGTTTCGTAGCCCATGGTCAGGCTTTCAATCGAGCGCGAACCGCCCAGGACCAGATTCGACAGCGGGCAGGAGATGAACTGCGTATTGCGCTCCACCAGTACCACGTCGATACGCTGATCACTCCACATGCGAATGTATTTCGCGGCGGTGGCGCCGCCGTAGCCTCCGCCGATCACGACTACACGGCCTGCTGCCGCCTTGGCGCTCGCGCTCGATTTACCGCCCGTGGCGCAGCCGCTGATCATCGTCGCCGCAGCGCCCGCGCCGATGAGTTTGATGAAGCCGCGCCGATTCATTTCCATACTCATTGCGGCCCCTTACTTGTGCTTCTGCGCGGCGAAATAAGCGCCGAGCAGTTCGTATTGTTGGTCGGTATAGCCTTTGGCGATCTGATGCATGATCGTCGCCGGGCGCTTGCCGTCACGGAAATCCTTTAACTGCTGGATGATGTAGTTTTGCGGTTGCCCGGCCAGATGCGGCAGTCCGCCGGCGTTGACGCCGTTGGTGCCGTGGCAGATCGTGCACGAGGCGGCGAGATCGCGCGCCGTGTTGTCGGTCACCTGCGCATGCGCGGCGATCGGCGTGCAGACGAAAATCGTCGCACTGAGACCTAGGCCGAAGCCCAGCTTTTTGATCATCAAGTTCTCCTTCGGCCTGGACAATAAGGCCCGAGTGTCCGACGCACCAAAGCAAGCGTCAAGCCGAAAAAGAAAAAGCCGCGGTATCGCGGCTTTAAGGAATATGCTTATATCTCAAATGATTAAGTTGATTGTGTCGCCGGTTCGTCTTCCTCGACGAAGCGCAGCACCACCTTGTCTTCATCGTCGAGATCAACAGTAACCTTGCCGCCGCTGGCCAGCCGCCCGAACAACAGTTCGTCGGCCAACGCGCGTCGAATCGTGTCCTGGATCAGCCGTGCCATCGGCCGCGCGCCCATGAGCGGATCGAAACCGCGCTTGGCCAGATGGTTCTTGAGCTTTTCCGTGAAAATCGCTTCGACTTTCTTCTCGTGCAGTTGCTCCTCGAGCTGCATGAGGAACTTGTCGACCACGCGCAGGATGACTTCGTGATCGAGCTGACGGAAAGAAATGATGGCATCGAGACGGTTGCGGAACTCCGGCGTGAACAGGCGTTTGATATCAGCCATTTCATCGCCTTCAGCCGTCGGCGAGGCAAAGCCGATCGTGCTCTTCGTCAGCGCTTCCGCGCCCGCGTTCGTTGTCATGATCATGGTGACGTTGCGGAAGTCGGCCTTGCGTCCGTTGTTATCCGTCAGTGTGCCGTGGTCCATCACCTGCAACAGGATGTTGTAAATGTCCGGATGGGCTTTCTCGATTTCATCGAGAAGCAGCACGCAGTACGGCTTCTTGGTGATGGCTTCGGTCAACAGGCCGCCCTGGTCGAAGCCGACGTATCCGGGCGGCGCGCCGATCAAGCGCGACACCGCGTGGCGTTCCATATATTCGGACATATCGAAGCGCACCAGCTCCACGCCCAGGCAATAGGCCAGTTGCTTGGCCACTTCGGTCTTGCCGACGCCGGTCGGGCCGCTGAACAGGAAGTTGCCGATCGGCTTGTTGGGGCTCCCGAGGCCCGAGCGCGCCGTGCGGATCGCCGATACCAGCGCATCGATGGCCTTGTCCTGCCCGAACACCACGGCCTTGAGATCACGGTCGAGGTTTTTCAGCGCGGTGCGGTCGTCGCTTGAGACCGTTTGCGGCGGGATGCGGGCGATCTTGGCGATGATCTCCTCGATCTCCTGCTTGCCGATGATGCGACGCTGCTTGGATTTCGGCAGGATGCGCTGGGCTGCGCCCGCTTCGTCGATGACGTCGATGGCCTTGTCCGGCAGGTGGCGATCGTTGATAAAGCGCGCCGACAGTTCGGCCGCGGTGGAAAGCGCGTTGGCGCTGTATTTGACGCCGTGATGCGCTTCGAAACGCGATTTGAGGCCCTTGAGAATTTCAATGGTCTCTTCGATGGACGGCTCATTCACATCGATCTTCTGGAAACGACGTGAGAGCGCGTGATCCTTTTCGAATACGCCGCGATATTCCTGATAGGTCGTCGCGCCGATGCATTTCAATTGACCGGTGGAGAGCGCCGGCTTGAGCAGATTGGACGCGTCCAGGGTGCCGCCCGATGCCGCGCCTGCGCCGATCAGCGTGTGAATCTCGTCGATGAAAAGAATGGCGTTGGGGTTGTCGAGCAACTGCTTCAGCACCGCCTTCAGGCGCTGTTCGAAATCGCCGCGATATTTCGTGCCGGCGAGCAGGGCGCCCATGTCGAGCGAATACACCTGCGACTGGGCGAGGATATCGGGCACCTGGCCTTCGACGATGCGGCGCGCCAGGCCTTCGGCGATGGCCGTCTTGCCGACGCCGGCTTCGCCGACCAGCAGCGGGTTGTTCTTGCGACGACGGCAGAGCGTCTGGATGACGCGCTCGACTTCGCGTTCGCGGCCGATGAGCGGATCGATCTTGCCGACCAGCGCCTGGGCGTTGAGGTTGATGGTGTACGTTTCCAGCGCGCCGCCGGCTTGCTGGCCCTCTTCCTGTGTCTCCGGTTCCTCGGTCGACTTGGGCTGCTGCGGTTGGCCGCTTTTGGTGATGCCGTGCGAGATGAAATTCACCACATCCAGGCGCGTCACCCCCTGCTGATGCAGGAAATAGACGGCGTGCGAATCCTTTTCGCCGAAGATGGCGACCAGCACATTAGCGCCGGTCACTTCCTTCTTGCCGGACGACTGGACATGCAGGATGGCGCGCTGAATGACGCGCTGAAAGCCCAGCGTCGGCTGCGTGTCGATTTCTTCGCTGCCTGCGACGGTCGGCGTATGCGCACCGATGAACTCGGTCAGCGCCTTACGCAGTTCGTCAATGCTCGCAGCGCAGGCGCGCAGCACTTCGGCGGCCGTGGGGTTGTCCAGCAGCGCCAGGAGCAGATGCTCGACCGTAATAAATTCGTGCCGCTTCTGGCGTGCCTCCACGAACGCCATGTGCAGGCTAACTTCCAATTCTTGGGCGATCATCTACGTCTCCTCCATAACGCACTGAAGCGGATGTTCATGCTTCCGTGCGTAGGCAGTAACTTGTTCCACTTTCGTCGTCGCAATATCGCGGGGGTACACGCCGCAAATGCCCATACCTTCCCGATGAACCGCCAACATCACCTGCGTGGCTCGCTCCCGATCCATGGAGAAGAAGGTTTGCAAGACGACGACGACGAATTCCATCGGCGTGTAGTCGTCGTTCAGCAGGATTACTTTGAACAGCGGCGGCGGCGCAACCTTGCTCTTGCTCGTTTCAAGGACTGTGCCTTCGCCCGATCGGGTTGCCATACGTTCTCTACAGTCTGCTGCAACTGCCCCACACACACCTCAGCAAGCTGAGTACCGACGCGCCTCAGCGTGCGTTTCGGGGCCTCGATTCATATCGTAGCTACTGTTAAAGGACGGCGCAACGACAACAACCTAGCCTTGACAGTCGATGCTTGACGGGGTTCCGCAAACCGCGTAAAAGGCGCGTGTGTTTGTTTTTCAAGCAGTAATGAGGTCGTTTTGCGTCCCACGGCTGTCTTGAAGTACAGCATAGGAGGGGGAATCCCCGGTTGTTAATTTTGAGGGATAAGGGGCTATGCCAACCGGTACGGTTAAGTGGTTCAATGACGCAAAGGGATACGGCTTTATTACTCCAGATGACGGCGGCGAAGATTTGTTTGCGCATTTCTCCGCGATCCAGATGAACGGATTCAAGACGCTGAAGGAAGGCCAGAAAGTTCAGTTCGAAGTCACGCAAGGCCCCAAGGGCAAGCAGGCATCGAATATCCAATCAGCGGGCTGACACCGCGCCGGGCGGAACTCTCGCCCATAAAAAATTATCAGCCTCGCCGTTCTCGGCGAGGCTTTTTTGTTTGTGGGGCCGGAATCGTGAAATTCAAGTCATGCGTTGCTTGAGTTCCTCGTTCACCGCGTCCATGAACTGTTCGGTGGTCAGGAAAGGCTGATCGGGTCGGATCAGAATCGCCAGATCCTTGGTCATGCGGCCGGATTCGACCACGTCGACGCACACTTTTTCCAGTGCCTCGGCAAACCTGATCACCTCGGGTGTGCCGTCCATGCGGCCGCGATGCTGCAGCCCGCGTGTCCAGGCGAAGATCGACGCGATCGGGTTGGTTGACGTCGGCTTGCCTTGCTGATGTTGCCGATAGTGGCGCGTGACGGTTCCGTGTGCCGCTTCGGCCTCCACCGTCTTGCCGTCGGGCGACATGAGCACCGAGGTCATCAGCCCGAGCGAACCGTAACCCTGCGCGACTGTGTCGGATTGCACATCGCCGTCGTAATTCTTGCAGGCCCACAGATAGCCGCCCGTCCATTTGAGGTTGGAGGCGACCATGTCGTCGATCAGGCGGTGTTCGTAGCTGAGGCCCGCGCTTTCGAAATCCTTGCGGAATTCGGCGTCGTAGACCTCCTGGAAGATGTTCTTGAAGCGCCCGTCATAGGTTTTGAGAATGGTGTTCTTGGTCGACAGGTAGGCGGGATAGCCGCGCTGCCTGGCGTAGTTGAAGCAGGCGTGGGCGAAGCCGCGGATGGAGTCGTCGAGGTTGTACATCGCCATGGCGACGCCCGCACTAGGCGCCTTGAACACTTCCTTTTCCACGGCCGCGCTGCCGTCGGCCGGCTGGAACACGATCTTCAGTGTGCCGGGGCCTTCGAATTTGTGTTCGGTGGCGCGGTACTGATCACCGAAACCGTGGCGCGCGACCACCACCGGCTTGTCCCAGTGCGGCACCAGGCGCGGCACGTTCTTGCAGATGATCGGCTCGCGGAAAATCGTGCCGTCGAGAATGTTGCGGATCGTGCCGTTCGGGCTTCTCCACATCTGCTTCAGATCGAATTCTTTCACGCGCGCCTCGTCGGGCGTGATGGTGGCGCACTTCACCGCGACGCCGTGCTGCTTGGTGGCGTTGGCCGCATCGATGGTGATCCGGTCGTTGCTGCGATCGCGGCTTTCGATGCCGAGATCGAAGTATTTGAGTTCGATATCGAGGTAGGGCAGGATCAACTGGTCGCGGATGCGTTGCCAGATCACCCGCGTCATCTCGTCCCCGTCCATTTCGACAACCGGGTTTTGCACCTTGATTTTGGCCACGGGGAGACTCCTGTAAACGGTTTGATGAGGGCGCCGATGCGCAACACGAACGGACCGCGCGCGAAACGCGTTGCGGGGCGCGAAATTTTAACAGAGGCGTACGGTGAGTCTAAGCCCATGCGCGCCGCGACACGCGTCATGCTTTTTAACAAGCCCTATCAAACCTTGTGCCAGTTCACGCGTGAGGGCAATCGCCCCTGTTTGGCCGACTACATCGATGTGCCGAAGGTCTACGCGGCCGGTCGCCTCGATGCCGACAGTGAAGGCTTGCTGGTGCTGACCGATGACGGACGCCTGCAGCAGCGTATTGCCGATCCGCACCACAAGCTGCCGAAGACCTACTGGGCCCAAGTGGAGGGTGTGGCGGAGGAGGCGCAACTCGAACGTCTGCGGGCGGGCGTGGATCTGGGCGATTTCTTTACCCGGCCGGCCGCGGTGCGCATCATGGCCGAGCCCGACGGGCTGTGGCCGCGTCATCCGCCGATTCGCTTCCGCAAGGCCATTCCCAACACCTGGCTGGAAATCGTGCTGCGCGAAGGCAGGAACCGCCAAGTGCGCCGCATGACGGCAAAGGTCGGTTTGCCGACGCTGCGATTGGTGCGCGTCGCGATCGGGCTCTGGCGCGTGGCGGGTCTGGAGCCCGGACAGTGGCGCTGGGCTGCGCTAGGGCCGGAAATGCGGTAAAAGACGCGCCGAAGCCCGTGTCGGACATTGAGGAATGTCTGATTAAGTGCCGAGGATGGTCGCGAGTGCGGGACCGCGAAGGGCGGAGCAGGTTCCATCGGTGAAACCGATGGATGCGACCCCGCAGCGGGCTGTGAATGTGCCGATTCGTTCGCGTTCCTTCATGTGCCTTTGCGGTCGCATCCCCTGAAGGGGCCCGTGCTCCACGCGCCGGGCACATGGCTGTACGAGCGAGGACAAAGCAATCAATCGCTTATGCGAAACGAACCGGCGATCGCCTTGATCAAATAGCTTTAGTCAGAGCTTCTTTAAACGAACAATGCAGAACAATCGGATGATCAAAGCCATACAACCCTGGTTATCTGCGGTGCTGTTGCTGGGCGGCGCGAATTTCGCAACGGCGAGCGACGTGAAGCCCGTCAGCTTGAATGCCGGCATCCATCGCATCCAGGCGGAGGTGGCGAACACGCACGCCACGCGCATGCGCGGCCTCATGTATCGCAAGACGCTCGAGGGCAATCGAGGCATGGTGTTCGTTTTCCCGGAGGAAGGTCGCCATTGCATGTGGATGCGCAATACCTACGTGCCGCTGTCGGTCGCGTTCATCGACGATCGCGGCGCGATCGTCAATATCGAGGAGATGGTGCCGCACAGCGAAGAGCAACACTGTGCCGCGCAACCGGTGCGTTACGCGCTGGAAATGAGCAAAGGCTGGTTTGCCGCGCGCGGCCTCAAATCCGGTATGCGCGTGTCCGGGCTCGAACAGGTGTCCGCGGCGGATCAGGGCGAAGGGCAATAAAAAAGGGCTCCGTTGCGGAGCCCTTTCGTTCAGGCAACGGCGACTCAGGCGAAATTCTTCGCGACGAATTCCCAGTTGACCAGATTCCAGAACGCGCCGACGAAATCCGGGCGACGGTTGCGGTAATCGATGTAATAGGCGTGTTCCCACACGTCACAGGTCAGCAGCGGCTTGTCGCCCGAAGTGAGCGGCGTACCGGCGTTGCTGGTGTTGACGACGTCGATCGAGCCGTCGGCCTTCTTCACCAGCCAGGTCCAGCCGGAACCGAAGTTGGTGGTGGCGGATTTGGCGAACGCTTCCTTGAATGCGTCGAACGAACCCCACTTCTTGTTGATGGCATCAGCCACGGCGCCGCTCGGCTGGCCGCCGCCTTGCGGTGACAGGCAGTTCCAGAAAAAAGTGTGGTTCCACACCTGTGCGGAGTTATTGAAAACGCCGCCGGAGGATTTCTTGATGATGTCTTCCAGGCTGGCGTTTTCGAACTCGGTGCCTTTGATCAGATTGTTCAGGTTGGTCACATAGGCCTGATGGTGTTTGCCGTAGTGAAACTCCAGCGTTTCTTTGGACATGTGGGGCTGAAGGGCGTCCAGCGCGTAAGGCAGCGGAGGCAGTTTGTGCTCCATGTACGTCTCCTGGTGGAATTGATCTGGGTTAAATCGGAACAGTCGATCATAGGAGGGCGCGCCCCCAGGCGCAACCGTGCCTGCGTTAGGGTTAAGCGGTTGACATGTCTGTTGCGCCGCTATTCGTCCTGCTTGTCTTCCACACGCACCTGTGCGCTGCCGCGCGCGAAGCCGATCGTCAACGCTTCGCCGTGCGTAAGCTGTGCCGCTGCGCGCACGACGCCGCCGTGCTCGTCGGTCACGATGCTGTAACCGCGCGCCAGCACGGCGCGCGGATCGAGATGCGTCAGTGCGCGACTCAAACTTTCCAGGCGCGCGTCGGTTGTGCTCAGGCGACGCTCGGAGGCAACCGTAACACGTCGCATCAACGCATTGACGTGCGACTGCCGCGCGTCGATGTTCGGCAGCGCCCGGCAACCGCGTTCGACCAGACTGCGCACCTGCCACTGCCGCTTCTCGAAATCGCGCGCGGTCGCGCTTATCAGTCGGCTTTGCAGTTGTGCCAGTAATGCCTGTTGCGCTTGCAGTCGGCGGCCGGGATGAAGGAGCCGCCGGCTCAGGTGATCGACATGCTGCATGCGCGACTCGATGTGTCGCGTGATGCAGCGACCCGATGCCTGCGTCAACCGCGCGAGTTGCGCCAACAATTCTTCGCGCGACGGGCTGAGCAGTTCGGCCGCGGCAGTAGGCGTAGGCGCGCGCTGATCCGCGGCGAAATCGGCGATGGTGAAATCCGTCTCGTGGCCGACGCCACAGACCACGGGAACGGTACAGGCGCGAATGGCGTGCGCGACCGCTTCGTTGTTGAACGCCCATAGGTCCTCGATGCTGCCGCCGCCGCGACACAGAATCAGCGCATCGACCTCTGCACGCCGGCCGGCCGTATGCAGCGCGGCGACGATTTCGTCCGGCGCCGCGTCGCCCTGTACCGAAGTCGGATAGACGATCACCGCAATGGCGGGATTGCGGCGCCTGAGAGTCGTCAGCACATCGCGCAACGCCGCGGCGTGCAGTGACGTGACGATGCCGATGGCGCGCGGGTAGGGCGGCAGATCGCGCTTCAGTTGCGCGTCGAACAGCCCTTCCGCGGCCAGTCGATCGCGCAGTCGCACGAAGGCTTCGTACAGTGCGCCTTGACCGGCTTGGCGCATGAACTCGATGTTGAGCTGGAAATCACCGCGCGCTTCGTAAAGCGTGACCAGCGCGCGCGTTTCGACATGCATGCCTTCGCGCGGTTGCCAGTTCAGATATTGCGCGCGATGCCGGAACATCACGCAGCGCACCTGCGCGCTGTCGTCCTTCAGCGAGAAATACCAGTGCCCGGAACGGGCAAGCGTAAGGTTGGAGATTTCGCCTGCCACCCAGGTGAGCGGAAAGCGGTGCTCCAGCAAGTCGCGAATGCTGCGATTGAGCGCCGAAACGCTGAGGATTTCGGCGGCTGCGGCGCCATGCGCGCGCATGGAGGAAGAGTACTCGGGCATCGGCCGATTCTACGTAAAGCGGCTCATCCTCACACCTTTTCGCCTGACAGAGCAGTGCCGTGCAAGAGCCCTTTCAATGGTCGTGCACGCGAATGTATCCACAAAGCGGCATGGCTCTTGCGATCGGACCTAGACGATCGCGTCTCTCCCACGACGTTTTACGTAAGAGGCTGAAAGAAAAAACTATTTTTGGCGATCACAAATTGATCATAGTAGAAAAATCCTTTATACGAGGGCTACTTAGCGCGTGTGCTGACAGACTATGCACAACCTTATCCACAACATCTGTGGATAAGGCGCGGTTTGCAAATCTGTCAAGTGCGAAGATTCATTCACACCCGTATTTCTATTGCGCGTTTCGTGTCGATCCGTATGCGGCGCGCGCTTTTGTAGCTTGATTGATCGATCCGCCGCCGCTACATTCAGCCACCTTGTCGAGTAGAGGGAGTGAGTGCGTGTTCGAACTTATTCGCGCCGCCGGATGGCCAATCTGGTTTTTGCTTATCGCATCCGTGATTGCGGTCGCGCTCATCATCGAGCGTCTGATCGTGCTGCGCAGGGAAAAAATCATCCCCCAATCGTTGTTCGACAAAGTGGTCGAGGCCTACCGCAAGCAGGGCGTCACACAACAACTCGTCGATGCCGTGTATCAGGATTCCCCGCTCGGACGCGTGTTGGCGGCAGGATTGCGCTCGCACAAGGCGCCGCGTCCGGTCATGAAGGAGGCCATCGAGGAGGAAGGCCGCGCGGTCACGCATGATCTGGAACGCTTTCTCACCACGCTGGGCACCATCGCTTCCATCAGCCCGCTGATGGGGCTGTTCGGCACCATCGTCGGCATGATCGAAATCTTCGGTGCACAGGCGCCGGTCTCCGGCGGTGGGACGAGCCCCGAACAGATTGCGCATGGCGTCTCGGTCGCGCTCTACAACACCGGCTTCGGTATTCTCATTGCTGTTCCGGCGACGATTTTCTTCCGTCATTTCCGCGGCAAGGTGGAAAGCTTCGTCATGACCATGGAGCAGCAGGCGGCACGTCTGGCCGACATCCTGCTCGGCAATCGAACGGATTGAGACGCGAATGAAGTTCCGCAACACCTACAAGGAAGATCCGGACATCAATCTGGTGCCGCTGATCGACGTCTTGCTGGTGATCGTCATCTTCCTGATGATCACGACGACGTATTCGAAGTACGCCGAACTGCAGATCAACCTGCCGACGGCCGATGCGGAGCGGCAGGCGGAGCGGCCGAACGAGATCAACATCGCAGTCAATGCGTCCGGGATGTACACCGTCGATCGAACCGCCGTGCCGTTCACCAATGTCGCCGCGTTGAGTGACGCCATGCGTCGTGCCGCGGGCGACCTGAAGGATCCGGTCGTGATCATCAACGCCGACGCGAAGGCGACGCACCAGGCGGTGGTGCATGTCATGGAGGCGGCACGCATGGCCGGCTACACGCATGTCACGTTCACCACGCAGACATCCGGCAAGTAAGTGGTGCGCATGAAAGGGTGTGCCGGACGGTGCGCTCTCAGCCGGTGCTTCGCGTGAAACGTCATGCCGTCGAATTCACGCACCGGCTCTGGTATCGGCATTCGCCGCTCACACTGCTGCTCGTTCCCTTTTCTCTCCTGTTCGGTGTCGTCGCGGCAGCGCGCCGAGCCGCTTATCGCCGAGGCGTGCTGAAGCGCGAACGCCTCGTCGGGCCGGTCATCGTCGTTGGCAATCTCGTCGCAGGCGGCGCCGGCAAGACGCCGCTGGTGCTATGGCTGGTCGCGCAACTGCGTGCGCGCGGCTGGCGGCCCGGCATTCTTTCGCGCGGCTATCAGGGGCGCAACGACACGCCGCGCGCCGTATGGCCGGGCGCCGACCCGACCGAAGTCGGCGACGAGCCTGCATTGTTGGCCGAACGCAGTGGCGTGCCGGTATGGATCGGACGCCATCGTGTGGCAGCGGGGCGCGCCTTGCTGGCGGCGCATCCGGAATGCGACGTGCTGGTGTGCGACGACGGCTTGCAGCATTACGCGCTGATGCGTGATTTCGAAATCGCCGTGGAAGACGAGCGCGGTCTGGGTAACGGCCGGCTGATGCCCGCCGGACCGCTGCGCGAACCGGCGTCGCGTCGCGTCGACGCGACCGTCACCAACGGTACGCAGCGAGCCGGCGCTTATGCCATGCGCCTCGACGCGGCGGGCTTCTATCCGATTCATGATCCCGAGCAGTCGGTTTCGCTCGGCGATCTGCGCGCGAAACGGCTGCATGCGGTCGCCGGCATCGGCAATCCGGAGCGGTTCTTTCGCCAGTTGGAAACGCTGGGTTTGCGCTTCGTCGCGCACGCATTTCCGGATCACCATCGTTATCGCGCAGAGGACCTGCGATTCGACGATTGCGATACGGTACTGATGACGGAGAAGGATGCAGTAAAATGCCGCGCATTCGGTCGCACCGATCTCGTCGCCTTACGCATCGAGGCGGTTGTCGACCCCGCGCTGGCTGACCTGATTGAGACCCGACTGCATGGATCCGCGACTGCTTGATATTCTCGTCTGCCCGTTGTGCAAGGGCCCCCTCGTGTATCGCAAGACCGAAGGCGAATTCATCTGCAAGCCCGATCGCCTCGCGTTTCCCATTCGCGACGGCATTCCGGTGATGCTGGAAGAGGAAGCGCGCCGGCTCGACCCGACCGAAGAAATCAAATAAGCCCGGTGATGGCGGGCGTTCCGTTCACTGTCGTCATTCCGGCGCGCTACGCGTCGACGCGCCTGCCTGCCAAGGCGCTGGCCGATATCGCAGGCAAGCCGATGGTGGTGCGCGTAGCCGAACAGGCACGCAAGAGCGGTGCGGTCGCCGTGCTCATCGCGACCGATCACGAAGCGATCGCCGCGGCCGCGCGCCAGCATGGCGTCGAGACGCTGCTCACGCGTGCGGATCATCACTCGGGCACCGATCGCATCGCCGAAGTCGTCGATGCGTTGAAGCTCGACGACGAAGCCATTGTCGTCAACGTGCAGGGTGACGAACCGCTGATCCCGCCGGCGCTGATCGGCCGACTCGCGCAAACGCTGGCGCAGCATCCCGACGCAGCCATCGCCAGCGCCTGTCACGCGGTCGAAGACGTCACCGATATGTTCAATCCGAACGTCGTCAAAGTAGTCTGCGACCAGGCCGGCTACGCCATGTATTTCAGTCGAGCGCCGATCCCCTACGCACGTGACGCATTCGCGGGCGCAAGGCAGGAAATGCCCGCGGATTTGCCGGCCTATCGGCACCTTGGCATCTACGCTTATCGCGCCGCCTTCCTGCGCGCTTATACGCGACTGGCCCCGGCGCCGATCGAGCGTTTCGAATCGCTCGAACAACTGCGTGCGCTCTGGCACGGCTATCGCATCGCCATGGTCGTCATCGATACCGCGCCACCCGCCGGCGTGGATACGCCTGAAGATCTGGAGCGCACGCGCGCGCTGTTCGGCAAAACAGGCTGAAGCGCGTCATCACTTTTTTTGAATCGTTGGCAAGAACAGAAAGGCAATCATGCGACTGATCCTTCTCGGCCCTCCCGGTGCGGGCAAAGGCACGCAGGCAGCGTTCCTCAAGGAACGCTACGGCATCCCACAAATTTCCACCGGCGACATGCTGCGCGCCGCGGTCAAGGCCGGCACCCCGCTGGGAATCGCGGCGAAAAAAATCATGGATGCGGGCCAACTCGTATCCGACGACATCATCATCGGTTTGGTGAAGGACCGCTTGCGCGAGCCCGATTGCCGGAACGGTTATCTGTTCGACGGTTTCCCGCGCACCATTCCGCAGGCGGATGCCTTGAAGGACGCGAAGGTGGCGCTCGACTACGTGGTGGAAATCGATGTCGACGATCCGAGCATCATCGAACGCATGAGCGGTCGTCGCGTGCATCCGGCTTCCGGCCGGACGTATCACGTCAAATTCAATCCGCCCAAAATGACGGGCAAGGACGATGTGACGGGCGAAGACCTCATTCAGCGCGACGACGACAAGGAAGAAACGGTACGCAAGCGGTTGGAGGTGTATCGCCAGCAGACCCGTCCGCTGGTCGACTATTACTCGAAGTGGGCCGCCACCGGCGACGCTCAGGCGCCGAAGTACCGTCGTATCGAAGGCGTCGGCAGCGTCGATGCGATTCGTGAAACGTTGTTGACCGCGTTGCGCTGAACCATTCGTGCGTCGTCCCGAGCGCGGGCCGACATGCCGTGTGAATGTAGTTTCCAATGGAGGTCGTCATGGCCAAACCCAGGAATGTCCTCTATGCCCAGTCCGGCGGCGTCACCGCCGTCATCAACGCCAGCGCCTGCGGTGTGATCGAAACCGCGCGTGCCGCGAAGGGCAAAATCGGCAAGGTTTATGCGGCGCGCAACGGCATCGTCGGCGCGCTGAACGAAGATCTGATCGACACCAGCAAGGAGTCGGTGCGTGCCATCGCGGCGTTGCGCCATACGCCCGGCGGCGCATTCGGCTCGGCACGCTTCAAGCTGAAATCCATCGAGGAAGATCGCTCGCAATACGAGCGACTGATCGACGTTTTTCGCGCGCATGACATTGGCACGTTCTTCTACAACGGCGGCAACGATTCGATGGACACCGCATGGAAGCTTTCGCGCATCGGTGCGGAGCTTGGTTATCCGGTGGCGTGCATCGGCGTGCCGAAGACGGTGGACAACGATCTGGCGCTGACCGACAACTGTCCCGGCTTCGGTTCGGTGGCGAAGTACGTCGCGACCTCCATTCGCGAAGCGGGTTTCGATGTGGCGTCCATGCACTCGACCTCCACGCAGGTGTTCGTGCTCGAAGTGATGGGCCGTCATGCCGGCTGGATCACGGCCGCGTGCGGACTCGCCGCCGAAACGGACGATCAGGCGCCGCAAATTCTGCTGTTTCCTGAAGTGCCGTTCGACCAGGCGAAGTTTCTCGCGCGCGTGCAAAAGACGGTCAAGCGTGTCGGCTGGTGCGCGATCGCCGTATCCGAAGGCCTCAAGGATGCGGATGGTCGCTTCCTCGCCGAAGGCGGCACGCGCGACGCATTCGGCCATGTGCAGCTGGGCGGCGTCGGCCCGCGCATTGCGCAACTGGTGAAAGACAATCTCGGCTACAAATATCACTGGGCGGTGGCGGATTACTTGCAGCGCGCGGCGCGCCATCTCGCCTCGAAGGTCGATGTGGAGCAGTCTTATGCGCTTGGCGTTGCCGCGGTGAAACTTGCGCTCGCGGGCCGCAACGCCGTGATGCCGACCATCGAGCGCATATCCGATCGGCCCTATCGTTGGAAAATCGGCACAGCCCAGCTCAAGGATGTCGCCAACAAAGAGAAAAAGATGCCGCGCAATTTCATTACCCGCGACGGCTTTCACATCACCGATGCATGCCGCCGTTATCTGTCGCCGCTCATACGCGGGGAGGCGCCGCCGCCGTTCCGCGACGGTCTGCCCGACTATGTCCGCCTGAAAAATATCGCCGTGCCGAAGCGTCTGGCCAAGGCTTGAAAATCTCTCGGGTCATTCCCGCGGAAAGCGGGAATCCAGTTCGCGCCTCTGACGGTCTCTAAAGGTCAGAACCTGAAACACAGAGATCACAGAGATCACAGAGAACTTCAAGAACTGTTTTTTCTCTGCGCCCTCTGTGGTGCAAGGTGTTGTAACGTCCTGGAAAGCGGGGATCCAGGAAAAATCTGCGACACGAAGGCCACGGAAAAAAGCCACGTGCTGCGCGGCAGCCTATTTATGCACTTTCCGTATGCAACCAAAGCATGCCTATAATGCGCCGGGCTGTTCATGTACTGGATCGCTCCGGCGCGTTTTGAAAGTCGTACGTTAGAACTCAAGCTTTCGACGCGTAACGCGCGCCCCGGCCTTGCCGGGCGCCGCCGTGCTTCACTTCATCAACAGGTGGAGTCGCAACACGCAGCAGTAGCTCCACCACAGGGGAGGAGAACTGAATGAGTGCGGGTTTGGTTTTCGCGTTGGTCTGCGCCGTCTTGGCGCTGTTGTACGGGATTGTCTCCATCGGCTGGATTCTAAAAAAGCCGAGCGGCAACGATCGCATGCGAGAAATCGCGAACGCCATCCAGCAAGGGGCGTCCGCATATCTGAATCGTCAATATACCGCCATCGCCATCGTCGGCGTCGTGCTGTTCCTGATCATCGGGTTCACGCTCGGCTGGCCGACTGCAATCGGCTTTGCCGTCGGCGCAATACTTTCCGGTGCGACCGGCTACATCGGCATGAACGTCTCGGTTCGCGCCAACGTACGCACGGCCGAAGCCGCGCGCATCGGGCTCAATGAAGCACTGACGGTCGCCTTTCGCGGCGGTGCGATCACCGGCCTGCTGGTGGTGGGCCTCGGCCTGCTCGGCGTGGCGGGCTTTTACGCGGCGCTGGTTGCCATGGCGGAACCCGGCGCGACTCAGGCCGACCTCATCAAACCTCTGATCGGCCTTGGTTTCGGCGGTTCGCTGATCTCCATCTTCGCGCGTCTGGGCGGCGGTATTTTCACCAAGGGCGCGGATGTCGGCGCCGATCTGGTCGGCAAGGTCGAAGCCGGTATTCCCGAGGACGATCCGCGCAACCCTGCCGTTATTGCCGACAACGTCGGCGACAACGTCGGCGATTGCGCGGGCATGGCGGCGGACCTGTTCGAAACCTATGCCGTCACGCTCATTGCAACCATGTTGCTCGGCGCGTTGATGTTGCCGGGCGACGCATCGGTGATCTATCCACTCGCACTCGGGGGCTTCTCCATCATCGCATCGATCATCGGCTGCATGTTCGTCAAAGCAACGCCGGGCAAGAAGATCATGAACGCGCTGTATCGCGGCCTGATCGTGGCCGGCGTGCTGTCGTTCGTCGCGTTCTACTTCATCACCGACTGGCTGATGGGCAGCGTGCTTCCCGGCGTAACGTTCGAAATCGCGGGCCGCGCGACGCAAATCGGCGTGTGGCACTTGTGGGGCGCGGCGGTCGTCGGTCTGGTGCTGACTGCGGCGATGGTCTACATCACCGAGTATTACACCGCCACGGAATGCAAGCCGGTGCAACACATCGCAGCCGCCTCCCAGACCGGGCACGCGACTAACATCATCGCCGGCCTCGGCGTATCGATGAAGGCGACGGCGTGGCCGGTCATTTCGGTGTGTATCGCGATTTTCCTGTCCTACTGGCTGGCGGGTCTGTATGGCATCGCCATCGCTGCGACATCGATGCTCTCCATGGCCGGCATCATCGTCGCGCTCGATGCGTACGGACCGATCACCGACAACGCGGGCGGTATTGCCGAGATGGCGAATCTGCCGGAATCGGTGCGTGCGATTACCGATCCGCTCGACGCAGTGGGGAATACGACGAAGGCGGTGACCAAGGGCTACGCCATCGGTTCGGCCGGTCTCGCCGCATTGGTGCTGTTCGCCGATTACACCCACGCGCTGAGTGTGAACGGCACGCTGCTGACCTTCGATCTTTCCAACCACATGGTGATCATCGGTCTGTTCATCGGCGGTCTGGTGCCCTATCTGTTCGGCGCCATGGCGATGGAGGCGGTGGGCCGCGCGGCCGGCGCAGTGGTGATCGAGGTGCGGCGTCAGTTCAGGGAAATCCCCGGCATCATGGCAGGCACCGCGAAGCCCGACTATTCGCGCGCCGTCGATATGCTGATGCGCTCGGCGATCAGAGAGATGATCGTGCCGTCGCTGTTGCCGGTGCTGGTGCCGATTGCGGTCGGCCTGCTGCTCGGCCCGCAGGCACTCGGCGGTGTGCTGATGGGGTCGATCGTGACCGGCCTGTTCGTCGCCATTTCGATGACAACCGGCGGCGGGGCGTGGGACAACGCCAAAAAGTACATCGAAGACGACAACTATGGCGGCAAAGGTTCCGAAGCCCACAAGGCGGCGGTGACCGGCGATACGGTCGGCGATCCCTACAAGGACACCGCCGGGCCGGCGGTCAACCCGCTGATCAAGATCATCAATATTGTGGCGTTGTTGATTGTCCCACTGATGATCTAGGGATCGTCTGAGGACATGCCTCCTGGAGAACCCCCCGACAATCCGCGAACCTCCGATTGGAATGGACTGTTATTCGGAGCTTCGCCGGATTGCGGCGATTGAGGGCGGTCCCGGCTTTCATCGGCGGCCGCTCCTTCGCTTCCACTCTCCTCCGCGAGAGAGTGGGCGAGAAATTGCCAGTCGGTGTAACTTTTGGCGCCCGCCAACTGGCTATACCGACGCGGGAAGCCCTCCTTCTTGAACGGTTCGCGCTCCGACTGGCTATATATCCCCACAATGCCGTTGGCCGGTCCGCGCACAAGTCCCCAGTCGGATGATTCGGTGATGGGATCCCGATATAAACTGCGGATGTGACGTCGAACGTTGGGGAAACGCGGGTCCCTGATGAGTTCCTCCAGGGTGGTCGGAAACTGCCGCACGCCGGGTGAACTTCGGCGATAACTATCGATGGCTTCGGCGTACGCGATACCGACGAATAACAACTGTTCTTCCCGATCTCGTTGCACGGCCGTGCTCACCAGTTCTGCAGTTGCTGTGAGTGCGATGCTGATCAGTACAATTAAAATCAGCAGGCCGACATACGTGAATGCCGTTTGTTTTGCGCGTGGTGAAGGGCGTTGCGGCATGGTTTCACAACTCCGCAAAGGGTTTTCCGTCGGACGTGTTGCCCGGCGCGCCGCTGCGCACGTCGTATACCAAGCCTTTAACCTTGGCATCCGCCGGCACTTCGACAATCGTCCAGGTGTCGGCGCGCTCGGTAATCGGATCGACCGGTACGCCGCGGATGTAGCGCTTCTCCACCAGTTCCTCCAGTTGGTCGGGATACTTCGCGTTGTCGGCGTAATATTTGTCCAGCGCGTCGCGCATGACGCTGAGCGACTGCTTGAGCGCCACCTCTTTGGACTTGTCGACACTGCCGAAATAGCGTGGCAGGGCGATGGTGAGCAAGGTCGCGATAATCGCCATAACGACCAGCAGTTCGATCAGCGTGAATCCGCGCCGCTGCCGTTGCCTGCTCCAGGATTGCAAATGCTTCACCATTGTTTGTACGGCACACCATTGATGCCGACCTCCTCCGATAGAGAATAGACGTCGTAAACATCCTCGCCTTCTTCCGGCTGGTCGGGCGGTGACTCGTAGCTCCGCTTGCCCCACGTGTCCTGCGGGGCGAGTTCCGGGTCTGCATTGAAGGGATCACGGGGGATGCGACGCAGGAAGTAGATCTTGGCTTCTTCATTTGGCTTGCGCGCGTCCCGCACCCCTTCAACGAGCACTACCAGTGAAGGCGGATAACCCGACTCTTCGGCTTTTTTCTGCACCCGTTTTTCGTCAGTCGCTTTTTTGTAATCGTCCAGCCCGGTGCGAATCTGCCGTAGCGCCAGGCGCAGTTCCTGTTCCTTGGCGCGTTTGACCGTGAGTTCGGCGAAAGGCATCGCGACCGAGACGAGGATGCCAATGATCGCCACGGTGATGACCAGTTCGATCAGTGTGAATCCCCCCTTCGGCGCGCGATGGCTTATCGCGCCTCGGATCTCACTCGGGATTCTGTCGCGCATCTCAGCCCTCGTCGTCAAAACGATTGCTGCGCGGTGTGCGCGGCGGCTGTGTCGGCGCAGGAACTGTAGCGGGCGCGCCTTCACTCTCCGAGGCGGGGACGGAAGGTTCGCTCTCTATCGGCGCTGGGCCCGATTCGGCATCTGCGGGCGGAGTAGTCGGTTCAGGACCTGCGGCGGGTGCAGGGGGTTCGGAGCCTGCGGACGGCGCAGGCGGTTCGCTACCCACTACGGGCGGGACCACTATGCCGGGTGCGGTGCTTTGTCCGTCTGCTGTGGCGGCGGCATTAATCGTCACATCGACACTCCCCGGCGTGTCGATCGAGATGGGCTGACCTTGGCTGTCCGTAGCCGCCGTAGTCTCGATCCCGATCTGGGTGGTGGTCGGTTCCTTCGCCGTGACGCGAAACTGCGTCTGCACGACTGTCATCGGGCTGCCGACAACCGAAGGACCGCTCAACTGCATCGTCGCAATACCCGGCGAATCGCTGCTTGCACCAGAGACCACTTGCAATACGCCCGGGTTGTAAGTCAGTTTCAGCGTTGCTCGGCTGCCCTCGTTGCGTGCCGGCAAGCCGAAGCTCAAGGCGAACGTGCTGCCGATGGCGGCTTCCGGTGGTCCGGTTACTACGAGTGAGAGTCCCGCATCGCTTGGGCCTTCATCCTGCGTGTCCGCCGCACCAGGTTTCGCGCCCGGCTTAGGCTTCGCGCCCGGCTTAGGCTTCGCGCCGGCTCCTCCGCCGGCGGGCTGCACATTCAGCGAACGCAAAGGCGTGGAAGCGATGCGCAACGGCATCGCGCCGGGCGCCGACTCCGTGCCGGAGGGGTAGTGCGCTTGCACCGTGTGCGGCCGAGCCAAGTTGCGAACGACATGCGGCGTGATGAGCAGCACGATTTCCGTCTTTACCCGCTGGTCGTTATCGCTACGGAACAACCGTCCGAGAATCGGAAAGTCGCCCAGAAACGGCACCTTGTTGGCGGAGCGCCTGTCTTCATCGCTGATCAAGCCGGCGAGCACCTGCGTCTCGCCGTCGCGCAGGCGCAAGGTCGTGGCCGCGTTGCGTGTGCCCAGACGATAGGAAATCGTGCCCGAGACGTTGAGTTGTTCAAGAATGTTGCTGACTTCGAGTTGCATCTTGATGGCGACTTCGTCGTCCAAATAAACGTTGGGTTCGACGTCGAGCTTCAGACCGACTTCCAAGTAATTCACCGACGAAGAGACTCCCACGTTGGCGGTCGATGTCGTGGTAATCACCGGCACTTTTTCGCCGATATGAATGCGCGCCTTCTCCCGGTTCCTCACCCGAATACGCGGATTGGCAAGTGTGTTCACTGCACCATCCGTCTGACGCAGGTTGATGATGACCGCCGGGTTGACGACAAAGAAATCCCAATCACCCGGCTCGAGTTCGGTCAGGCCGGGAACGCCCGGCTCGCCGTCCGTCCCGGTAGTCCCCGTGCCGAATACGCCGAGGTTCACTGCATCCGGATAACGGACGCCGACTTCCTTGAGTTTGCTCGATGCAACCTCCAGCACTTCAAGCTCCAGCATTACTTCCGGCTCGCCCAGGTCCTGGGTGGCGACAAGTTGTTCCGCCAGCCGCACCGCATCGCGGGTGTCTTTCATCACCACCAGATTGAGCTTGTCGTCGATGAACAGATCGCGTGTCTTCACCAGCGCCCGGATCATTGCTGCAGTCTGCTTCGCATCCGCGTTCGTGAGATAGAAACTGCGGACCACCAGGTCCTGATAATCCTTTTGCTTGGCGGGCGTATTGGGGAAGATGAGGATCGAGTTGTCGTTGAGAATTTTGCGGTCGAGCTGATTGGTAACAAGCAATAGCTTGACGATGTCGTCCAGCGAGGTATCGCGCACAAAAATTGTGGCGCGCAGATCCGGTCGCACGTCGCGATCGAAAACGAAGTTGATGCCGGAAGTGCGCGAGATCACTTCGAACACCGATCGCAACGGCGCGTTTCTGAACTCGAGCGTGATCGGTTTTTGCAACGCCTTGCCGAGCTTGGGTGGTTCCAGTTCGACACTGCCGCGTCGTTCCGAAATCTGCCTCATCAATGAACGACCGGCGCGCATGCTGCTATCTTCCGCGAGTACCCCTTTCGCGATCCGTTCGGCCGTGACGAGATCGCCGCGCAGAAAAGCGTCTTCAGCCTGCTGCATGAGTTCCAGGTGATGTCGAGCCTGCGCCACGGAATCGAGACTAGTGCGCGCCAGCGTCGAGTTGGGATCGAGCCGAACCGCACGCGCGTAAGCCGCTTCCGCGGCATCCAGATTTCCGGCGCTGCGTTGCGTGTCGCCTTCACGCAAGAGTGCGCGGAGCACGTTATCGCGCTGCGTAATCCAGATCGAGTAGGTTTCCGGACTGCTGTGCCGTGCTTTGGCCGCTTCTTCCAGTACAGCCAGTCCTTCTTCGACGCGCCCCTCCGCAATCAAAGCGCGACCCTGATCAGTGGACGACGTCGCACAGCCATACAGCATGAGTGCGAGAAGCAGGGCAGTTAAGCGCTTCATGCCTATTCGTCCGCGGCGCTAGGCTGCTCTTCGTCTTCTCGTTCGACCAGGGGTTTCCTTGCTCCGCTTCGTTCTTCAATACGTTGCATATCGTCCTCGTCCTCGTTGTCGTTATTAAGGCGGGTTCGCGGCGTCGATTTGTTACGTGGAGTTGCGTCCGTTTCATACGCCAGGTGTTGTCGACGTTTCAGGGGCAGGTAGGTCAGTACCATCTGATCTTCGCCGATCTCTTCGACGCGATAATCCTTATCGATCGTATCGCCCAGACGTGCAATATAGTTTTCGTCGTCGTTAGTGAGAAAGATGGTCGTTACCTTGCCTTCCACCAGTTTGCCCATATACGAAAACGGCAGGGGCGGCGGCTGCGGAACGGGTGGCGTACGAGGCGGCGCATCGCGCCGCGCGGCATCGGCAGCCATCTGCTTCCAGGACCGCGGTGAAAATGGATCGGCGCTCGCGCCATGATGTGAGCGCGTCGGCAAACCATCTATGCCGAGCGCCGAGTCTTTGCGTGATTCGTCGGCCGCCGTACCACTCCGGGACGAAGGTTGTATCTCGGGTGAATTTTGTTGCTCAAGTGCGCTTGCTACTATCGCAGGGTCGCGCTCGACCCATATCGCGGCCCAGATAGCGCCCACAAGCGCGACCCCATAGAGCGCCCAGCGGAGCCTCGGTGACGAATTCATTGGCCGGCCTCCATATAAAGCGTGAGCCGCAGGCGCGCTTCCAGGTCGGGGCTTTCGATGGCTTCGCGTCGCAAGGAGATATCGTCCAGCGCTGCCGCAGGGACTTCCTTCAACACCGCGGCGATGAACTCGCGTACCTGTTCATAGGAACCGTGCGTGGGCAGCGAGATGCGATAGCGGCCGAGTCGCGATCCGGTGGTTCGCTGGAATTCGTATTCGCCGGATGTCAAGGTGACACCGGTCTCCTCCGCGGCCCCGTAGATCTTGCCGAGCCACAACGGTGAACTGTGCGATTTCGGAAAAAAACTGTAGAAGCTGCTCAATTCCGCGTCGCGAGTGGCCGCGGGCGATAGACGACCCGTGATGCGTGCGCGCGCTTCGGCGACCTCGCTTTTCAACGACGCAATCTCGTCGTAAAGCGGAACGACCATCGCGCCGTATGCCAGCAACGCGATGAGTAGCAATGCGGCGCCGACCAGACCCGCCGTGCCGATGCTGCGCGCTTGGTGGAGGACCTGGTGGAGGAGGGTCTC
>JAKFDA010000029.1:0-9588 GCA_036676355.1 Nitrosomonadales bacterium
TGATGCGGATCGTGAAAACGAGGGCGATCTGGTGATCGCGGCGGATTTCGTCACGCCCGAGGCCATCAACTTCATGGCCCGATACGGGCGCGGCCTGATTTGCCTGACCTTGACCGAGCAGCGCTGCCGCCAGCTCAATTTGCCGCTGATGGTGCGCGACAATCGCGCGCCGCTCGGTACGAATTTCACCGTGTCGATCGAAGCGGCAAGCGGCGTGACCACCGGCATTTCGGCTTTTGACCGCGCCCGCACCGTGCAGGTCGCCGTCGCGTCCGACGCCAAACCGGAGGACGTGGTGCAGCCCGGGCATATTTTTCCGCTCATGGCGCAGGGCGGCGGCGTGCTGGTGCGTGCCGGGCATACCGAAGCCGGCTGCGATCTGGCGCAACTGGCCGGATGCAGCGCGACCGCGGTGATTTGCGAAATTCTCAAGGACGACGGCACCATGGCGCGCCTGCCGGACCTGATCGAATTCGCCGACGCGCACCATCTCAAAATCGGCACCATCGCCGATCTGATCCGCTTTCGCAGCCAGCATGAATCGCTGGTCCGCCGCGTTACCGAACGCGTCGTCGAAACCGCGTACGGTTCGTTTCGTCTGGTCGCTTATCTGGAAAAACTGTCCGGTGAAACGCATCTGGCGCTGGTGCGCGGCAATATCGATGCGCAGCAGGAAACGCTGGTGCGCGTGCACGAACCGTTATCGGTACTCGATCTGCTCGATACCGGCGCCAGCGGGCATTCGTGGACCGTGCCGCAGGCGCTGACGCGCATCGCGCACGAAGGACGCGGCGTGCTGGTGTTGCTCAATTGCGCCGAAAGCGCCGGACAACTGATCGAGCGCGTGGCTTCCAACGAAGTGTCCAAGAGCCCGGCAAAAATGGATCTGCTGACGCATGGCATCGGCTCACAGATTCTGCGGGATCTTGGCGTAGGCAGGATGCGACTGATGGCGACGCAGCGGAAAATGCCGAGCATGGCCGGCTGGGAACTCGAGATCACCGGCTATGTGCAACCTGAAACGAGCAACTGAGCATGAATGAACTCGCCTCGAAGCTCGACGGCGCGGGACTGCATATCGCGGTCGTCCGCGCGCGCTTCAACGAAAACGTCGGCAGCGAATTGCTTGCCGCCTGTCTCGCGCGCCTGCAGGAACTCGGCGTGGCGGAGCGCGACATCACCGTGTTGTCGGTGCCGGGCGCGCTCGAAGTGCCGCTGGTGTTGCATCGACTCGCCGACAGCCGTCGCTATCACGCGCTCATTGCGCTCGGCGCGGTGATTCGCGGCGAGACCTATCATTTCGAAATTGTCAGCAACGAGTCGGCCGCCGGCATTACGCGCGCGCAACTCGACACCGGCGTACCGATTGCCAACGGCATTCTTACCTGCGAGACGGACGAACAGGCGGCCGAACGCACCAACGTCAAGGGGCGCGATTGCGCCGAAGTCGCGGTCGAAATGGCGAACCTGCTGCGCGCAATCGCTGCGCCGCGCTGAAATTCTCATCTCGGCGCGATGTGCGCGCCCGAGCAAACGTGGAGAAATCTGAATCATGAAGTCGGCACGCCGCCGCGCCCGCGAGTACGCGGTGCAAGGGTTTTATCAATGGCAGCTCGCCGGCAGTACGGTGGGCGATATCGAGCGCACGCTCGCCGAGGACGAACATTTTGCCGATGCCGATGCCGACTATTTCGCCCAGTTGTTGCGCGGGACGCTGCAGGATGTCGGTGCGCTGGAACAGCAACTGAGCACGGCGCTGGATCGCAAGCCGGAAGAACTGTCCCCCATCGAACGTGCCATTCTGCTGCTTGCGACGTACGAATTCGTTCACGCGCCGGAGATTCCTTATCGCGTGGTCATCAACGAGGCGATCGAACTGGCGAAGACATTCGGCGGTACCGACGGGCACAAATACGTCAACGGGGTGCTCGACAAACTCGCTCCCACGTTGCGGCCGCACGAGAAAAGCGGCAACCGCAAACGCCAAGGATAGCGACTACGCACGCCGATGACGCAGCCATGACGCCCGAATTTGCACTCATTGAACGCTATTTCACTCGTCCGGTGCGCAAGGCGCTGCTCGGCGTGGGCGACGACTGCGCGCTGGTGCAGACGCCGCCCGGCATTGCGCTCGCCATCACCACCGACATGCTGGTATCCGGCACACACTTTCTGGCGGATGCCGACCCGCGCCTGCTGGGACATAAATCGCTGGCGGTGAATTTGTCCGATCTTGCCGCCATGGGTGCCGAGCCGGAATGGTTCACGTTGTCGCTAGCCATGCCCGCCATCGATGACGAATGGATCGCTGCTTTCGCCGACGGATTGCTGGCGCTGGCCGATGCGCATGACATCGAACTAATCGGTGGGGATACCACGCGCGGGCCGCTCACGATTTCCATTACCGCGGCCGGCACGGTGATCGCCGCGCAGACATTGCGTCGCGATGGTGCATCCATCGACGAAGACATCTGGGTGTCGGGTACGACCGGCGACGCGGCGCTCGGATTGGCGCATCTGCGGGGGAGTGTCGCACTCGACCCCGAGGCGCGGCGCCATTGCATTGAACGTCTGCAGCAGCCGCAGCCGCGCATTGGACTGGGCAAAGCTTTGCGTGGCATTGCCACCGGCGCAGCGGATGTTTCCGACGGCTTGCTCGCCGATCTGGGTCATATCCTCGAGCGTTCGCGCGTGAGTGCCGAAGTGCAATTTGACTTGTTGCCGCGCTCGCCGGCGCTGCAATCCTGCCCCGATCAGGCGCTCGCCACCGCGTGTGTCGTCGGCGGTGGCGACGATTACGAATTGGTTTTCACCGCACCGACGGAACGGCGCGAAGCGGTCGTGGCTGCGGGTGCCGCGGCCGGCGTACCGGTCACACGCATCGGCCGCATCGTCACCGGAGCGCCGCACGCGCAGCTGCTCGATGCCGCAGGCCGGCCGATGGCCGTGGGTTCGGCCGGCTTCGATCACTTCGCCGTCTGAGATGCGCCTCACACCCGCCTTCATGCTTTCGCACCCAGCGCATTTCATTGCGCTGGGATTCGGCACCGGCCTCGCGCCGCTCGGCCCGGGAACGGTGGGGACGTTGCTCGCGATCCCGCTTTATGTCGTGCTGCGCGGGCGCTTCACCGCGCTCGAAGTACTCGCGCTGTGTGTGCTGCTGTTCATCGGCGGCATCTGGGCCTGCGGTCGCACCGGGCGGGATCTTGGTGTATCCGATCACGGCGGCATGAACTGGGATGAAATCGTCGCCTTTCTCGCGGTGCTGACTTTCATACCCGAGACGTGGACGTGGCAGCTTGCCGCTTTCGTGTTGTTCCGCCTGTTCGATATCGTCAAACCGCCGCCCATCCGGCGCATCGATACACATGTGAAAGGGGGGTTCGGCGCCATGCTCGACGACGTATTCGCCGCCTTCTATACCCTGTTGGTACTCGCGATCGCGACGGCCGTGCTGAGGTAGCGGTAACGACCATCCTCGGCACTCATTCGGAGATTCCCTGATGGATCGCGAACTGGATGATCTCGCGCGGCGTATCGGACAGGCGCTGCAGCAGCGCAAGCTCATGCTCGCGACCGCGGAGTCCTGCACCGGCGGCGGCATCGCCCGGGCATTGACCGAAATCGCCGGCAGTTCGGCGTGGTTCGAGCGCGGCTTCGTCACCTACTCGAATGAATCCAAGCAGGAGATGCTCGGCGTCGCGGCGCAGACGCTCGCGCGTCATGGCGCGGTGAGCGAAGCCGCCGCATGCGAAATGGCGGCGGGCGCGCTGCAACACAGTCGCGCGCAAGTCGCGCTGTCGGTGACCGGGATCGCCGGACCCAGTGGCGGTAGCGCGGATAAACCGGTCGGCATGGTCTGTTTCGCCTGGGCGATCGGTGCGCACACGCTCGTTGCGCAAACACAGCATTTCAACGGCGATCGAGCACAGATACGCCGCCTCGCGATCTTCGCCGCGCTGGAGGGGCTGCTCGCACAGCTATAGCGCATGTGCCGAAACTCCGCCCTGCCGCGCTTGTCCCTCGTTCATTGCTCGAGAGGAACCGGACATGCAGGCAACGCGTCCCGCCGCCGTGGCGGGCCTGTTCTATCCCGCCGTGCGCGGCGTGCTCGATGCCGAACTGCGCACATTGTTGAGCGCGGCCAACGAGGTACAGCGCAGCGACGGGCCGAAGGCGATCATCGCGCCGCATGCGGGTTATGTTTACTCGGGTCCGATTGCGGCCGAAGCCTACGCGCAGTTGCGCGGCGCACGCGAAGCGGTGAAACGCGTAGTGTTGCTCGGGCCGTGTCATCGCGTTGCCGTGCGCGGCCTCGCCTTGCCGGGCGTGACGGCGCTGGCGACACCGCTGGGCGATGTGCCGGTCGATCAGGCGGCCATTGGCGCCATCGAAGATCTGCCCCAGGTGGTGACTTCGCCGCTGGCGCATGCGCGGGAACACTCGCTCGAAGTGCAACTCCCTTTTCTGCAGACGATGCTGGACGATTTTGCCGTGGTTCCGCTGGCGGTCGGCGATGCGACGGCGGACGAGGTGGCCGAAGTACTTGACCGCTTATGGGGCGGAGCGGAAACGCTCATTGTCGTCAGTTCCGATCTTTCGCATTACCACCCGTATCAGGAAGCGCGCGCCATCGACGCACATACCTGTCGCGAAATCCTGAGTTTCGATGCTCGGATCGATCATGAGCAGGCTTGCGGCGCGACGCCCATTGCAGGCTTGCTGGTCGCCGCGCGACGGCGCGACATGCAGGTCGAGTTGCTCGATCTGCGCAATTCCGGCGATACGGCGGGCGATCGCGATCGCGTGGTCGGTTACGCCGCGTTCGCATTTCGCGCCGCCTCATCGGGCGATGCCGACCAGGACAAGAACAAAGGCCGCGTGCTGTTGCAGCTTGCGCGAGCAGGCATCCATGCGGCGCTCGGCGGCCCGGCGGTCGATCTGCCCGACACCGGTTTCTTGCGCGAACCGGGCGCGACTTTTGTCACTTTGGTGCGGCAGGGAGAATTGCGCGGCTGTATCGGCACCATCGAGGCCTATCGATCGCTCGGTGAAGACGTGATCGTCAATGCGCGTCTTGCCGCGTTGCAGGATCGGCGTTTTCACCCACTGAGGATCGAAGAGCTCGATTCGGTCGATATCGAGGTTTCGTTGCTGTCCCGGCCGGAAACCGTGCCTTTCAAAACCGAGGACGATTTGTATGCGGCGCTGCGGCCAGCCCTCGACGGCGTGATCCTTCGCCATGAAGGGCGCAGCGCGACTTTTCTGCCGCAGGTATGGGAACAGTTGCCCGACCCGCGCCAATTCGTTGCCCAACTGCGGCACAAGGCGGGTCTGCACGACGTGCCGCCCGAGTTGTGCGCGGTGCAGCGTTACGGCGTGGACAAATGGCGCGAGATCGATTTCGGAACGAAGGGTTGACGGTGGTGTCCGTATATCCAGTAAAAACCGCACGGTTGGTGAATAACGAATGGAAACGCTGAAGAAAGAAAATTTTCCGGGTCGCTGGTGGCACCGGCTCGACGACGGGCGTATCCAGTGCGATCTGTGCCCGCGCGACTGCAAGCTGCATGAAGGCCAGCGCGGTGCATGTTTCGTGCGGCAGCGCGAGGGCGACCGCGTGGTGCTGACGACCTATGGTCGCTCGTCCGGTTTCTGCGTCGATCCGGTCGAGAAAAAACCGCTCAATCATTTCTATCCCGGCACTTCGATTCTGTCGTTCGGTACGGCGGGGTGCAATCTGGCGTGTAAGTTCTGCCAGAACTGGGATATCAGCAAGTCGCGCGAAATGGACACGCTGATGGATCGGGCGTCGCCGGAAAAAATCGCCCAGGCGGCAGCGGAACTCGACTGCAAGAGCGTCGCGTTTACCTACAATGATCCGGTGATTTTTGCCGAGTACGCGATGGACTGCGCCGACGCCTGTCGCGAGCGCGGCATCCAGAGTGTGGCGGTTACCGCCGGCTATATCGGAGCGGTCGCGCGGCGCGATTTCTACGCCAAAATGGACGCCGCCAACGTCGATTTGAAAGGCTTCACCGACGACTTCTACTTCAAACTCTGCGGCGCGCACCTGCAACCGGTGCTCGATACGCTGACGTATCTGAAACACGAGACCGATGTGTGGTTCGAAATCACCACGCTGCTGATTCCGGGCAAAAACGATTCGGACGAGGAACTCAACGCGCAGTGCGCCTGGATCGCGCGCGAACTCGGGACGGGTGTGCCGCTGCATTTCACCGCCTTCCATCCCGATTACAAAATGGACGACCTTCCGCCCACGCCGGCGGCTACGCTGACTCGTGCGCGCCGCATCGCCCTGGACCACGGACTGGAGTACGTCTATACCGGCAACGTGCACGACACCGAGGGCGGCACGACTTTCTGCTCGGGTTGCGAGGCACCGGTCATCGTGCGCGACTGGCATCGCATTTTGCAGTACGGCCTTGATGATGCCGGCCGTTGTCTGAGCTGTGGCACTGCGCTACCCGGGCGCTACCAGCACTTCGAACGGGCGCACGGCCCGCGTCGCATCCCGGTGCGGCTTGCCGCCTGAGACGAGCAACTTGCCCGCTTGTACCGAACAGCAAAAATACTGTATACATTAACAGTTAGCATGTTATGATCCGTCCGGCTCATCTCCTGAGTCAGCACCGACTGCACACTACCGGCTGATCTGGACGCGCGCAGTCGCCACAGGTCGAAATCGGGGCAGACGCCTCTTGTTCGAACGCTTGTTCATGGGAGAATACCGTGCACTCTGATAAGGACCTCACGCACATCATGGAAGAAAATAAATCCAAGGCGCTGGTTGCCGCACTGGCCCAGATCGAAAAGCAGTTCGGCAAGGGATCCATCATGCGCATGGATTCGAAGGCGGCGTCCGACGTGCAGGTCGTTTCCACCGGCTCGCTCGGCCTCGATATCGCCCTGGGCGTTGGCGGATTGCCGCGCGGTCGTGTGGTCGAAATCTATGGCCCGGAATCCTCCGGCAAGACCACGCTGACCTTGCAGGTTGTGGCGGAAATGCAGAAGCTCGGCGGCACCGCCGCGTTCATCGACGCGGAAAACGCGCTCGATCCGCAATACGCGCAAAAGCTCGGCGTCAACATCAATGACTTACTGATTTCGCAACCCGACACCGGCGAACAGGCGCTCGAGATCGCCGATATGCTGGTGCGTTCCGGTTCGGTCGACGTGATCGTCATCGATTCGGTTGCCGCACTCGTGCCCAAAGCCGAACTCGAAGGCGAAATGGGCGATTCGCTGCCCGGTTTGCAGGCGCGCCTGATGAGTCAGGCGCTGCGCAAGCTCACCGGAACGATCAAGCGGACCAACACGCTGGTGATTTTCATCAACCAGATCCGCATGAAGATCGGCGTGATGTTCGGCAGCCCGGAGACGACCACCGGCGGCAATGCACTCAAGTTCTACGCCTCGGTGCGCCTCGACATTCGCCGGATCGGCTCAATCAAGAAAGCCGACGAAGTCGTCGGCAATGAAACGCGCGTAAAAGTGGTGAAGAACAAGGTCGCGCCGCCTTTCCGTGAAGCGATTTTCGACATCATGTACGGCGAAGGTATTTCGCGCGAAGGCGAGGTTCTCGAACTGGGTGTCGCGCACGACATCGTCGAGAAGTCGGGCGCCTGGTACTCCTATAAAAAGGACCGCATCGGTCAGGGCAAAGACAATTCGCGCGAATATCTGCGCGAACATCCGGAACTCGCCGCCGAAATCGAAGCGCTGGTACGCGAAAAGGTCGGTGTCAACAATCCGCTCAGCCTGACAGCGGTGGAAGTCGAAGCATAAGGCTTCGGTGTTGAGCATTCCGACAGGGCAACTCGCGCGCAGGCGCGGTTGCCCTTTGTTTTTTGACCGCGCGCATCGATGAAAAAAATGACGTTGCGCGAGCGCGCAATCAATTTGCTTGCGCGCCGCGAGCACAGCCGGGTTGAACTGGCGCGCAAGCTGACGCGCCACGCCGAAGAGGGCGACGACATCGAAGGCCTCCTCGACGATCTCGTGCGGCGTAAACTGCTATCGGACGAGCGTTACGCCGAAGCGCGTGCTCATACGCTGGCGCGCAAATATGGCGCCGCGCGGATCGCGCACGATTTGCGCCGGCAGGGCGTGGACGATGCGCTCGTTCAACGCGTTACGCAGGACGTGCGGCAGTCGGAAGTGGAACGTGCGCGGGACGCATGGCGCAAGCGCTTCGGCACACTGCCAGAGTCGGCGCAGGAACGCGGGCGGCAGATGCGGTTTCTGCTGGCGCGCGGTTTTGCGGGTGATGCGATCAGCGTCGTGCTGCGCGGCCGTGCGGACGAGGACTGAACATGGGCACGGGCATTCGCCTTGCACGAATTTGTGTCGCCGCGCTGGGACTGGCGCTTGCCGCTTGCGATTCTGGGGTTGGCTATATTTCGGCCGGCGAGATCCTCGCGGCACCGGATCAGTACGAAGGCAAGGAAGTAAGAGTGCGCGGCGTGGCGCACGCGGCGACCAGACTGCCGTTCGCGGATATGCGGACCTTTCTGCTGGAGCAGAACGGCACCGATCTGCTGATCATTACCGAAGGGCCGTTGCCCGAGGAGGGCGAGAAAGTCGCGCTACGCGGCATCGTCCATAGCGCCGCAATCTTGAACGGGCAGGCGCTCGGCCTGCGCATACGCGAAGTCGAGCGTTTTCAGGGGGCGTCCCTTTAACCGGATATTGCTCACGGAGTCTCGCATGGTGGCAGTTGTTCGATCCGGATTTTCCGCCGTTCCAGACGCGGGACCTGATCTGCTTGCGCGTTTCAACGAAGTGCGGCGTGCGACCGAAGCGCTCAGTGCGCCGTTGTCGGACGAAGATTGCGTGGTGCAATCGATGCCCGACTGCAGTCCGGCGAAATGGCATCTTGCTCATACCACCTGGTTTTTCGAAACCTTCGTGCTCGAGCGGAGCGTTCCCGGCTACCGGGTTTTTCACCCGCGCTTTCGCGTATTGTTCAACTCCTATTACCAGTCGGTAGGCGAGCAGTACGCACGGCCGCACCGTGGTTTGTTGACGCGGCCGTCGCGCAGCCAAGTGCTTGCTTATCGGCATGCGATCGACGCTCGCATGAACGAACTGCTGAACAACGGTGTGCCGGCGGAGACGGCGGCCATCGTCGAGCTGGGTCTGCACCACGAGCAACAGCATCAGGAATTATTACTCACCGACATCAAACATCTGTTCGGTTGCAACCCGTTGCGGCCGGCCTACCGGGACGACGCGACCCCGCGCACAAAGGCGAGTGCGCCGTCCATGAGCTGGTTCGACTATCCTGCTGGTGTGGCGATGTTCGGCCATGCGGGCAGCGCCTTTGCCTTCGACAACGAAGGACCGCGCCATCGTGCTTATCTGCACGCTTATGCGCTGGCTTCCCGGCCGGTCACCAACGGCGAATATCTTGCATTCATGGAAGCTGGTGCCTATGCGCGGCCGGAGTTCTGGCTGTCCGCGGGCTGGGAAGCGGTTAACGCTGCAGGCTGGCAGGCGCCACTGTATTGGGAGCGGCGCGACGGCGAGTGGCTGGTTCACACCCTGAACGGTTTGCAGCCGCTC
>JAKFDA010000030.1:0-25345 GCA_036676355.1 Nitrosomonadales bacterium
GCCCAGCACCCATTTCTCCACCAGTTCCTGACCGCCGAGCAACGCGAACGCCGCCGAAAAAATCGATGATCCGACGAACAGCCAGCACACCATCGCGCTCGTTTTGGCGGTGAGATACACGGAGTCGCGCACCACGCCGTAGTTGAGTGCGCGATACACCGCCGCGAGCAAAATGCCGCCGAGCGCACCGACTGCCGCCGCTTCCGCCGGCGTGGCAAATCCGAACACGATCGAACCGAGGACGAAGAGAATCATCACGGCAAGCGGAAAGAACGACGACAGCAGCATCTTGAAAATCTCAAGACGCACGAAGTTGAAGCTCCAGTAGAGCGCAAGCAGCGCAAACAGTCCGACTGCCAGCGTGATCCAGAACCACTTGGGCGCCTCGAGCGGCGCGTCCGGATCGACCTCCGCCGCGCTCTCTTCAACGACATCCGCAGTTCCGGAATCAGTCGGTTCCGGCGCTGAGAATGCATTGCTTTCCTCGCCCGGCGGCGTCGCAAGATCGAGCGACGACTCCGCCGTACTTTCTTCCCCGATATCGAAGCCGCCGCCCATTTCGGTCAGCCCTTCGGTCGAATACTGTACCGGCGGCGTAATCAGACTCTGATAAGAGAATGCCATCAGCCCCAGGAACAACGCCGCAGGGACCAGCACGACGATCAGGTTGCTCACCAGCGTACGTGTCGGCACGCCCTCGTTGCGAGAGCCCTTCAGCGCGCGCAGCAGCGCCGGCAAGGCTTTCGTGCCGCCCGCATCGCGCACGCGCGCCAGCGGCGCAGGAATGGGTACGGCCTGCTCTTCCGCCGACAGCGGCGGCGCCAGGTGCGGCTTCCATTTCGCCAGGATGATGACGTACACCACGTACAGGCCGGCCAGCATGATGCCGGGGAAAAACGCGCCGGCGTACAGTTGCACGACCGATACGCCCGCCGTCGCGCCGTAGACGATCAGCAGTACCGAGGGCGGAATGAGAATCCCGAGGCAACCACCCGCCGTCAGCGCACCGGCGGACATGGAGACGTTATAACCGGCGCGCAACATTGCGGGGAATGCAAGCAACCCCATGAGTGTCACGACCGCGCCGACGATACCGGTTGCCGTGGCGAAAATCGCGCACGTCACGAGCGTCGCAACCGCCAGCGAACCGGGCAGGCGCGCGAGCGCCAGATGCAGGCTCTTGAACAGTTTTTCGATCAGATTCGCGCGCTCGACCAGATAGCCCATGAACACGAACAGCGGCACCGCGATGAGCACCTCATTGGTCATCACCGCATAAGTTCGCTGCACCATGAGCGTAAGCGTGTGCTCGATCGCGATATCCGGACTCCCGGTTCCACTGCGGTACGCGAGCCAGGCGAAGAACACGCCCATGCCCATCAGCGTGAACGCGGTCGGAAAACCCAGCATGATGGTCACGACAACCAGGCAAAGCATCAACAGGCCGAGGTGGCCGTTGGTCCATTCCGAAGGCGGCGGCAGCACGATGGCGACGCCGATCAGAATCAGCGCCATGAGGCTGAAGCCGAACCAGAGTTCTTTTCTCATTGTTTTCCCTCTGCGGCTCCGTTGCGCTCGGCCCAGGCGCGATCGGCGGCCGCGATATCGGCGTCGTCCACGTGCACCATCGCCTTGAGTTTATCGACGTCCACTTCCTCCACGTCCTCCTCGCGCGCCGGCCAGGCGCCCTGTTTCAGGCAGATCACGCAACGGATGATTTCCACCACGCCCTGCAGCAGGAGGAACGCACCCGCAATGGGAATGAACAACTTGAACGGGTAGATGGGCGGCCCGTCGGCCGCGAGCGAGGAATGCTCATCCTGCGCGAGCGATTCCAAAAAGAAATCCCAGCCGGCCCACACCATCGCGACCACGCCCGGAATGAAGAAGACGATGTACAGAATTAAATCAATGCTGGCCTGTGTGCGCGGCGTAAAGAAGCCGTACAGAATGTCGCCGCGGACATGGCCGCTTTTCGCCAGCGTATACGCGCCGGCCATCATGAAGCCGATGCCGTACATCATGTTGCTCGCGTCGTACACCCAGGCGTGCGGCGTGCCAAGCACGTAACGGGAGAACACCTCGTAACAGATCATCAGCGTGAGCGAGACAATCGTCCACGCGAAAATCTGTCCGACAACGGTGCTTATCTTGTCGACAAAAAATAGAAGTTTTTGCATGCGGATACCGCCGGTTGGCGATGAAAGGGTATGAGATCGAGTCGGGCATTTCCGACAACAGAGCGCCTGGCTCCGCCACCGAATCGCTCAACCCCTCTTATAAATCGCGCCGGCCATGCGCGCAGCGGTGCGCATGGCCGGCGCGATTGGATTTCCTACTTAACCCTTCTTCTTGGCGCCGAAGAAGTGGTTCTGGGCAATGCGGACATCGACCAGCGTATCCGTCTGCCACTTGGTCGCGCGCTGTGCGAAATCGCGCATCGAGGCGTTGACCTTTTTGAAGCTCGGGTTTTCCGCCTCTTTCTTGGCCACCACCTGGTCCCACACTTTCAACTGCTGCTGCAGGATCGCGGTCGGCGTGCCATAGAACTTGACGCCCATCTTCTGCATTTCAATGTAGTCCTTGGAATAACGATCGATCGCTTTCCATGACATATCGGCCGACGCCGCCTCCACCGCGTTGGCGATGAGATTCTTCATGTTGGCGGGAAGCGAGTCGTACTTGGTCTTGTTGAACAGCACCTCGAACTGCTCGGCGGACTGGTGGAAGCTGCGCAACATGCAGACCTTCGAGACATCGGGGAAGCCAAGCAGCTTGTCCGAACTCGCATTGTTGAACTCGGCCGCGTCCAGCAGGCCGCGGTCCATTGCCGGCACGATTTCTCCGCCCGGCATCGCGTTCACCGCCAGCCCCATACCGGTGAAGATGTCGATCGACAATCCGACAGTGCGGAATTTCAGGCCCTTCATGTCTTCGACCTTGGTGACCGGTTTCTTGAACCAGCCCAGCGGCTGCGTCGGCATCGGTCCATACATGAACGACTGAACGTTCAGATTGAGGTCTTTATAGATTTCGGCCAGCAGTTCCTGCCCGCCGCCGTACTTGTGCCAGGCAAGCAGCATGTTCGGGTCCATGCCGAAAGCGGGGCCCGATCCCCACAGCGCCATGGCGGAGTTCTTGCCGTACCAGTACGCCACCACGCCGTGACCGCCGTCCAGCGTGCCTTTGCTCACCGCATCGATCAGATCGAAGGCCTTGACCACCGCGCCGGCCGGCAGCACTTCGATCTTGAGATCGCCGCCGGACATGTTGTTGACCTTGGTGGCGAAATCGACCGCGTACTCGTGGAAAATGTCTTTGGTTGGCCAGGTGCTCTGCCAACGCATGGTGATCGGCCCCTGTGCCTTGACGATGGCCGGGAAACCGAGTGTTGCTGCGCTTGCGCCGGCCGCTGCTGCGCCCGTCAGGAATTTACGACGGGACGTTGCGGACTTCTTTTCCTCTTTCATACCTTTTGTCTCCTCACTTGCGATCGATAAGCGCTCGCGGCGTGTTTCTTTACCGCGAACGTCCTGCGAAGCAATAGCGTTCGTTGTTTGTTATATGCTGTGGGTATTGTTTGGCGGCATTGTAGTCCCAAAAAATCGCCGTATTGTCTTATGTGACAACTCTGTCACGGGTTATCCGAGAACAATGGCCTGCTGGCGCTCCCAAAGACGCCGGAATCGCCCGGCGGCGGCGCCCCACAAGCAAAAAACCGCGTTTACGGCGAGCGCATTTTACGCCCGACAATGCGGTATAACTCAAGCACTAAAGAAAGCGGCGCCGGGTCATATACGCTTTTGATGGGGCGGACTCACGCGCATAAGGTGGACGCTGAACAGACGCCCGGCATCGGTCCAGATGTCGAGCGGATCGAAGCCGGCGGCCCGTCCCAACGCCTGAAATTCGGCCACGCCATACTTGCACGAAATTTCGGTATGAATGGTTTCGCCGCAGCGGAAATCGAAACGCCGGCCGCCGATCCGCACCGTCTGTGCGGCAAGGCTTTCCAGATGCATTTCGACCCGCCCGAGCGTCTCGTCATAGAGCGCTCGATGGCGAAACTTCTCGACGCGGAAATCCGCCCCGAGTTCACGGTTCATGCGAGCCAGCAGATTCAGATTGAAACGGGCCGTCACGCCCTGTGCATCGTCGTAGGCCGCTTCCAGCACGGCGCGGTCCTTCTTCAAATCGACGCCGATCAGCAGCGTGCCGTCGCCACCCAGCATGAGCGCGACGTTGCGCAGGAAATCCTGCGCCGCCGTACGAGTGAAATTGCCGATGGTAGAGCCAGGGAAGTAAACGACGGCCGCCGCATCGCTGCTTACGATCGATGGGCGCAGGTGCAGCGCCTGGGTGAAGTCGGCGCACACTGCATTGATGCGCAGCGCGGGATAAGCGGTGTGCAGTCGCTCACATGCTTCATGCAACGCCGAGTCGCTTATGTCGATCGGCACATAGTTCACGGGTTGCAGCGCTTCGATCAGCAACCGCGTCTTGGTGCTCGCCCCGGAACCGAATTCGATGAGTTGCAGCCCTTGCCCCAACCGCGCTGCGATATCGCCGACCTGCGCCTGCATGAGTGCGATTTCCGTGCGCGTGGGGTAATACTCGGGCAGTTCGCAGATCGCTTCGAATAGGCGCGATCCCGCCTCGTCGTAGAAATATTTGGGAGGAATGGTCTTTTGCGGACGCGCAAGGCCGCTCAGCACATCAGTTAGAAAGGAGGTCTGCGGACCAAGCAGATCGTGGAAGTGGACACTACTTGAGCGCTCGTCGGCCGCCGAGGCGCGCTCCACCACGTCTAGCGCGCCGCCGCCTTGATCTTGGCTTTCACGCGGGTTTTGACGGCGCGTTTCGTGTGGGCTTTCTTCTTGACCTTCGCCTTCACCTTGACCGCCTTGGAGCGCACGATACGCGGACGCTCGATGGCGAAACTCGGGTCGAGCCACTGGCGAATGCGCTTGGCATCGGCCACACGAGTGTACTTGCCGATCGAATCGAGCAACACGATGATGACCGAGCGGGCGTTGAATTTGGCCTGCATGACCAGGCAGCGGCCCGCTTCGGTGATATAGCCGGTTTTCGACAAACCGATATCCCAACTGCCGCCGCGCACCAGCGCGTTCGTGTTGACGAACTCGGCCGTGCGCCCCTTGAGCTTGACCTCGTGCCGGGTGCTGGTCGAATACTCGCGAATGAGCGGCATTTCGTGCGCGGCACGCACGAGCTTGGCCAGATCTTCGGCGCTCGAGACGTTCGCACTCGACAAGCCGGTCGGCTCGACGAAATGCGTCGCAGTCATGTCCAGTGCGCGCGCCTTGGCGTTCATGGCGGCGACGAATGCGCTCTTGCCGCCGGGGAAAGAACGGCCGAGAGCGGAGGCCGCACGATTCTCCGACGCCATCAGCGCCAGCTTGAGCATGTCGTCGCGTGTCAGCGCACTGCCGACACGCAGACGCGAGCCGGTACCCTTCAGCGTATCGATGTCCGCGTCGGTGATTTCGATGACTTCATCCAGATCCAGGCCGGCCTGCACGGTGACCAGCGCCGTCATCAACTTAGTGAGCGAAGCGATCGGGGTGACGTTTTCGCTGTTGTGGCTGAGCAGAATTTCGCCGGTTTCCTGATCCATCACCAGCACGGCGGCGGATTTGAGCTTGGGTTCGGCGCGTTCGGCGGCCGTCAGCGGCCCCGCCACAATGGTGAGCATCAACGCGATGGCCGCGCCGGCCATACGAACCCAGCTTGCTGTCATTCCCCTACCCCGTCTCTTGACCTGCCGGAAGGAGAACCCTTCCGCCCTCGCAACCTTCCGCCCTCACGAAAAGCGCTACTTAGTGTACCGACCCGGCTCTTCGCCGTGCAACGAAAATAACGGCTTAGCGATGGTCCTTAAAAACCAAATGAGCAACAGTTCCGCTCTTGCCAGCCAATCGTCGCGCTGTCCTGATCAATTTCACCTGGCAGTCGCGGCGGCGGCGTGAATCGACCTTCACGCCACCGCCTTCATGCCACTCCACCCTCGTCCTCTCGCTCCTGCTGCTGCAGCGCCCACATTTGCGCGTACTGTCCCCCCAGACTTAGCAAGAAACGATGCCCACCCCGTTCGACGATGCGGCCGTGATCCATCACCAGAATTTCGTCCGCATCCATGACGGTCGAAAGGCGATGCGCGATCACCAATGTCGTATGCCCTTCCGCCAATCGGTCGAGCTCGGCCTGAATTGCCTGCTCGGATTTCGAGTCCAGGGCGGACGTCGCCTCGTCGAAAATCAGGATGCGTGGACTCTTCAGCAGCGCCCTGGCGATCGCAACCCTTTGTTTTTCCCCGCCGGATAGTTTCAACCCGCGTTCGCCGACCTTGGTTTCGTAAGCTTCCGGAAGGCTCACGATGAAGTCATGAATGTGTGCGGCCTGGGCCGCCTGAATCATTTCTGCGTCGCCTGCGTCCGGCCGGCCGTAACGAATGTTGTAGCCGATGGTGTCGTTGAACAGCACCGTGTCCTGCGGAACGATACCGATCGCGCCGCGCAGGGAGCTCTGTTTCAGCGCGCGAATGTCGATTCCGTTTACAGCGATGCAGCCCGAGGTGACGTCGTAAAACCGATACAGTAGACGTCCGAGTGTGGATTTGCCCGAGCCCGAATGCCCGACCACCGCGACCTTGCTGCCGGCCGGCACATCGAAACTGACCCCGTGCAGGATCTGGCGGTTTGCTTCATAGCTGAAGTCGACGTTGTCGAAGCGCACCGAGAGCCCGCCGGGCGGTAGCCGCACCGCATCCGGCCGATCTTCCACTTCGCGATGCGCTTCGAGCAGGCTGAACATGCGATCCATATCGATCAGCGACTGCTTGATTTCGCGATACACCATGCCGAGGAAATTGAGCGGAATGTAAAGCTGAATCAACAATCCGTTCACCAGTACGAGGTCGCCGAGCGTCAGGTTTTTTTGCACCACGCCGTCGGCCGCCAGAATCATCAGCAGCGTCAACGCCACGGCGATGATCAGACTCTGGCCGATATTGAGCAGGCCGAGCGATGCCTCGGTCTTGACCGCCGCTTTTTCGTAGCGCTGCAGATTGCCGTCGTAGCGCTGCGCCTCGAAGTCCTCATTATTGAAATACTTCACCGTCTCGTAATTGAGCAGGCTGTCGATGGCGCGCGTGTTGGCCTGCGAGTCGAGCTCGTTCGCCTCGCGGCGGATCTGCATGCGCCATTCCGTCACCAGCACGGTGAACGCCATGTAAATGCCGACGGCGGTAAAGGTGATGGCGGCGAAGCGCCAGTCGAACTTGGTCAGCAGTACGGCGGCGACGAGCGCGAACTCCAGGATGACCGGGATGATCGAGAACAGCATCAGCGACAGCAGGCGCGAAATGCCCGTGGTGCCGCGCTCGATATCGCGCGAGACGCCGCCGGTTTGTCGCGCCAGGTGAAAGCGCAGGCTGAGACTGTGCAGATGGCGGAAGACATTCAGGGCGATACGCCGAATCGCACGCTGCGTGACACGAATGAAAACGAGATCGCGCAATTCCGCGAACAGAATGGTGCAGAAGCGCAGCAGACCATAGGCCAGCAACAAGGCGAGCGGAAGCACAAGCACCGCCGTCGTGCTGTCGAGCGAATTGACAATTTCCTTCAGCAGCAGCGGCACGCCGACGTTGGCGAGCTTCGCGCCGGTAAGAAATACCAGCGCGACGATCACCCGGGCGCGGAATTCCCACAGGTAGGGCCAGAGCAGGCGAATCACGCGCCATTCGTTGCGCGCACGAGCGGGAGTCGGAGCAATCCCCGTTGCGGGGAGCGAAGCGTGAGGGTTCAAGGCGGACAGACGTGCGGCAAAGTCCAGCAATGTGCAAGGCGCGGGAGGGAAAAGCAAGTCATCGGCGGATGAAGGAATCCGGCAGGCGCGCCGAACGTCGGCTTCAGCCTGCCTTGCGGAAGGTCAGATTGATGCGATGCCCGCCCACCAACGGATGATGGTTTTCCTTCAGCGGCATCACGCCGTGATAGCGCAACCGCGCCGGCCCGCCCCATACCGCCACGTCGCCATGCTGCAATTGCACGCGTTGGGGTTTGTCTTCGCGCCTTAACCCGCCGAACAGAAAAACGGCTGGAATACCGAGCGACAACGAAACGATCGGCGCGCTGAAATCGCGCTCGTTCCTGTCCTGATGCGGCGAAAGCCGCGCACCCTGTTCATAGCGATTGATCAGACACGCATCCGGCGCGAAAGCGTCGAAGCCGGCGCTCGCCGCAGCGTCCCGCGCCAGCTGCACAAAAGCATCAGGCATGTGCGGCCAGGCCTTGCCGCTATCGGGGTCCATACCGTCGTAGCGGTAGCCGGTGCGGTCCGTGACCCAGCCATACGCGCCGCAGTTGGTCATCGCCACGGACATGCGAGAGCCGCCCGGCGTGATCATGTGACGGAACGGCGCCTGGGTCGTAATGTCATGCAGCGCGGCGAAAATCGCCGCTTCATGCGGCACTGCAAAGCCGCGCAGGACGACCGCGCCCTCACCAAGTTCTTCGCGCCGGCCCTGTGCCGTTCCTTCAAACAGCTCCAGCGTCATTCAAGTCGCGCATTCATGCTGCGCCTCCTTGTCGAGCAGCGCGCGTTTGCGCTCGACGCCCCAGCGATAGCCCGACAATCCACCATCGGTGCGAACGACGCGATGGCAGGGAATCGCCACTGCGATTGCATTCGCGCCGCAAGCCGCGCCCACCGCACGCACCGCCTTCGGCGCGCCGATGCGCTTGGCGATTTCGGCGTAGCTGACGGTTGCGCCCGGAGGAATTTCGCGCAGCGCCTGCCACACCCGTTGCTGGAACGCAGTGCCGCGCACATCCAGTGGCAAATCGAGACCGATTTGCGGCGCCTCGACAAAGCCCACCACCCTGGCGACAACTTGCTCGAAGGCGCTGTCGCCGCCGATCAGCCGCGCGCGCGGAAAACGATCCTGCAGATCGCGCGCGAGCGTATCGGGATCATCGCCCAGCAGAATGGCGCAGATGCCGCGCTCGCTTTGCGCGACGAGGATCGATCCGAGCGCGCACTCGCCGACGGCGAAACGAATCGTGGTGTTCGCGCCGCCGGCACGATAACGAGTCGGCGTCATGCCCAACACCTCATTCGACTTGTCGTAGAAGCGGCCGTTGGAGTTGTAGCCGGCCTCGAAAATCGCCTCCGTCACCGTGCTGCTGCGATCCAGTTCCTTGCGCACCCGCAGCACGCGCTGCGCCGCCGCGTATTGCTGGGGCGTCAATCCGGTGGTCTGCTTGAACAGGCGATGAAAGTGATACGCGCTCAGACCGACCTGTGCCGCCAGCTCTTCGAGCGTCGGCGGGGTGTCCGCGTTTTCGATGATCCGGCAAGCGTCGGTCACTCGCGCCGCGTTCTGATCGGGTAAGGCCGGTTTGTTCGGTTTGCAGCGCCTGCAGGGGCGGAAGCCGGCTTTTTCGGCATCCTCGCAGGTCGCATGAAAGCGCACATTTTCGGGCCGCGCCCGCCGGGCGGCGCACGAAGGGCGGCAATACACGCCGGTCGTCTCGACCGAGTAATAGAAGACCCCGTCGGCCTTGCGGTCACGCGCGACAACCGCCGCCCAGCGCGGATCGTCCACTGTCGCGGCTGCGCGTTTCATTGCCGATGCGTTCATGTTGCGTACCTCTGACGACCGATTCGATGGTCGGCAATTTATCGCTCACATCCCGGCGCCGCACTCCGCGGCTTGCGCTCAAATTCGTCGGCGCGCTACGCCGCCTTGACGTCTGCGGGGGCGTCCTCGCCGTTGGCCGCGTCGCTCGCGGCATCGAAATTGTCGGCGCGCGCCGTACGCCACATGCGGGCGTAAAACTCGGGTTCGATGTGTTCCGCAAGCAATGCACCAGGTTCGAGAAAATGATGCAACTGCGAGAAATGCCGGATTTCCGTATTACTCAGACGTCTGAACAGATGGCGCGCCTTGAGTTGCGAAGGATGCGTCAGACCCGCCGCGGCAATCATTTCCGCCAGCGCCTTCAGCGTATTGCGATGAAAGTTGGAGACGCGCGGCGCCTTGTCTTCCACCACCAGCGCGCGCTGGCGCAGCGGGTCTTGCGTCGCCACGCCGGTCGGGCAGCGATTGGTATGACAACTGCGCGCCTGGATGCAGCCGATCGCGAACATGAAGCCGCGCGCCGAATTCGCCCAGTCCGCACCGATGGCGAGCACGCTCGCGATATCGAAAGCGCTGACGATCTTGCCGCTCGCGCCGATGCGAATCTGCTCGCGCAGATTCAACCCGACCAAGGTGTTGTGCACGAACAGCAGCGCATCGCGCAGCGGCACACCGATGTGATCGGTGAATTCGAGCGGCGCCGCACCGGTGCCACCCTCGGCGCCGTCGACCACGACGAAATCGGGAAGAATGCCTGTTTCCAGCATGGCCTTGGCAATGCCCATGAATTCCCAGGGATGACCGAGGCAGAATTTGAAACCGATCGGCTTACCGTCCGACAAATCGCGCAAACGCGCGACGAATCGCATCAGTTCGATCGGCGTGGAGAACTCGCTGTGGCGCGCCGGCGAGACACAATCTTCATCCATGGAGACGCCCCGCGTAGCGGCGATTTCGGCGGTGATCTTGTGTTTCGGCAGAATGCCGCCATGCCCCGGTTTCGCGCCTTGGCTCAGCTTGATTTCGATCATCTTCACCTGCGGGTCGCGCGCCTGCTGCCGGAACAGTTGCGGATTGAAACTGCCGTCTCCGTTACGGCAGCCGAAATACCCGCTGCCGAGTTCCCAGATCAGATCGCCACCCGCTTCGCGGTGATAGGGGCTGATGGAACCCTCGCCCGTGTCATGCGCGAAATGACCGAGTTTGGCGCCCTGATTCAACGCGCGGATGGCGTTGCCGCTCAGCGAGCCGAAGCTCATCGCGGAAATATTGAACACCGACGCCGAATAGGGTTGGCGGCACTGCGGACCGCCCACGCTCACTCGAAACGTCTCGGGATCGCTCGGCGCGGCCGGCACCATCGAATGGCCGATGAACTCGAAGCCGGATTGATAAACATCGATCAACGTGCCGAACGGTTTGTCGGCGCTCTCGTTTTTTGCTCGTGCATAAACCAGCGCACGCTGCGCGCGGGAAAACGGCAACGCCTCGCGGTCGCCCTCGAGCAAATACTGGCGGATTTCCGGCCGGATGCTTTCCACCAGATAACGGATGTTGCCGAGAATCGGATAGTTGCGCCGCACCGAGTGGCGGCTCTGGCCGAGATCGATCAGGCCGATGACGACCAGCAGGGCCACCACGGCCGTCGCGAGCCAATGTCCATCGAAAGATGCAAACGGCAATACGAGTAGTAAAACGACGCAGGCGGCGAAAAAAGCGTAGCGGTTCAACAACGACAAACTCATCAGAAGCCCAGTCACGAAATGAGGAAAAGCTCGGGCGCTAAATCGGGCGCGAGCGCTAAAGTTGTCCAAGCCAGACAAGGCACAACAGCTCACCCGAGTATATCGGTACGCCTCCAGGCCCCACTCGATGCCCGATGCCCAACTCTCGCGCTGCCGCCTTGACATCAAAGCCCACGGCGGTACCCTACTCAAACGCTCGTTTGAAACTTTCGTTTGAGTGTCGGGGTCATTGTTATGCTTATGCCTTCAAAGACGGCCAGCGGCGCAGACCAGACCCGGCAACGCATTATTCGTGCGGCCGAACGGCTGTTTCTCGACCACGGCTTCGACGGCACTTCGCTGCGCCTGGTCACTTCCAGTGCGCGCGTCAACCTCGGCGCAGTGAACTATCACTTCGGCGGCAAGGATGCGCTGTTCGAGGCGATGCTGGCTCGCCGCTTCGACGCGCTGCATGCGGCGCGACTCGTGCTGCTGGACGAATATCAGGCGGCTGCGCATCACGCGCCGCCGTCATGTGAGCAGTTACTCACGGCGCTTTTCAAGCCGGCACTTGTGCTTGCGCGCGAATCGGAGCCCGGCTGCGATTTTCTGCGCCTCCTGGGGCGCGCCTATATCGACCCGTCGCCGGTGCTGCGCCGATTGCTCGCCGATCGCTACGGACCGGCCATTGCGCGCTTCAAGGACGCGTTCGCCGAAGCATTGCCGCAACTGTCGCGGCAGGAATTGTCCTGGCGCCTGCATTTCACGCTCGGTGCGCTGGCATATACGCTGGCGGGCACCGATGCATGGAAACTGATTTCCGCCATCCAGCCGGATCACCAACGCGACGATGAATTGCTGTTGCGGCGATTGACGCCTTTTCTGATCGCCGGCCTGCAGGCGCCCGCGCCGATCCTCGACGATGACGTTTACCCGGTAAAACGAACAGTGGCGACCAGCCACGACGCGACCTCGTCGCGCAACGCCTCTGATGGAGCCACACCATGACCGTCTCGTACGTCCTTCTTGCCGTTCTGGTCGTAATCGCCGTGGTGTTCGGTGTCGCGCCGATTCGACGCGCATTGTTGAGCAATCCGATATTCAATGTGTTCAGAAAGGTGACGCCATCGATGTCGCAGACCGAGGCCGATGCGATCAATGCGGGAACGGTGTGGTGGGATGGCGAACTGTTTTCCGGCAAGCCGGACTGGGCGAAGCTGATTTCCTATCCCAAACCCACGCTCAGCGCCGAAGAGCAGAGCTTTCTCGACAACGAAACAGATGAACTGTGCCGTCTGTGCGACGACTGGGATACCTACGCCATCAGCGATCTATCTCCGCAGGCGTGGCAATACATCAAGGATAAGCGCTTCTTCGGCATGATCATTCCGAAGGAATACGGCGGCAAAGGCTTTTCCGCCTACATGCACTCGCAGGTGATCACCAAGCTGTCGACACGCTGCAGCGCAGCGGCGGTCACGGTGATGGTGCCCAACTCGCTCGGCCCGGCCGAGCTGCTGCTGCAGTACGGCACCGAAGAACAAAAACGTTATTACCTGCCGCGCCTGGCGTCGGGTGAAGAGATTCCATGCTTCGCTCTCACCAGTCCGCACGCCGGCTCGGACGCTGCGGCGATTCCCGACTTCGGCATCGTCTGCAAAGGCACGTGGAACGGCAAGGAAACGCTCGGCATGCGCGTCACCTGGGACAAGCGTTACATCACCCTCGGCCCGATCGCGACGCTGCTCGGTCTGGCGTTCCGCCTCTACGATCCGGACGGCCTGCTCGGCGGCGAAAAGGATCTCGGTATCACCTGCGCGCTGGTGCCGACCAACACGCCGGGCGTGAACATCGGCCGCCGCCACTACCCTCTCAATGCGGTGTTCATGAACGGTCCGAATTCGGGCAAGGATGTCTTCATGCCGCTCGACTGGATCATCGGCGGACCGAAAATGGCGGGACAGGGCTGGCGCATGTTGATGGAGTGCCTCGCCACGGGGCGCTCGATCTCGCTCCCTTCGTCCAATACCGGCATGTCGAAACTCGCTGTGCGCGGCACCGGCGCGTATGCACGCGTGCGACAACAGTTCAATCTCGCCATCGGCAAGTTCGAAGGCATCGAAGAACCGCTCGCGCGCATGGGCGGCAACCTGTACATGATGGACGCGACGCGGCGCATGACTGCGGGCGCCATCGATCTGGGCGAAAAGCCTTCGGTCATTTCCGGCATCGCCAAATACCATCTCACCGAGCGCTCTCGCGCGGTCATCAACGACGCCATGGACATCCAGGGCGGCAAGGGCATCTGCCTCGGACCGAACAACTTCATGGGCCGCGCGTATCAGCAGATTCCGGTGTCGATCACCGTGGAAGGTGCGAACATTCTCACGCGCAGCCTGATCATCTTCGGCCAGGGCGCGATCCGCTGCCACCCCTTCGTACTGAAGGAGATGCAGGCGGCACGCGAAACCGATCACGCCAAGGCGTCGCGCGATTTCGACGCCGCGCTGTGGGGCCATGTGCGCTTCACCGTTTCCAACGGACTGCGCGCCTTCTTCATGGGCCTGACCGGCTCGCATTTCGTCGCCGTGCCGGACAACATCGCGCCGGAGAACAAACGCTACTATCAGCAGCTGACGCGCTTCTCCGCCGCGTTCGCATTCATGGCCGACATCTCCATGCTGGTGATGGGCGGTGCGCTGAAGCGACGCGAAAAGCTTTCCGCGCGACTGGGCGATATCCTGTCGATGCTCTATCTCTCCTCCGCCACGCTGAAGCGCTACGAGGACGAGGGTCGTCAGCTCGCCGACAAGCCGCTGCTCGACTGGGGAATCTGGGATGCGATGTACAAGGCGCAGAATGCCTTCGAAGGTGTGATCTCCAACTACCCGAACCGCGCCGCCGCCTGGCTGCTGCGTCGCTTCGTCTTCCCGCTCGGCCGCCCTTATGTCGTGCCGTCCGACCGCTTGGGTCACGCCGTCGCCGAATTGCTGATCGCGCCCTCACCGACGCGCGACCGTCTTACCGCCGACATGTACCTGCCGCAACACGATGACATCATCAACGCGCTGGAACATGCGCTCGAAGCGAGCATCGCCGCGGAAGGGATCGAATCCAAGCTTCGCGCCGCGGTCAAGGCCGGCCGCGTGCGAGGTCGCACGCAGGCCGATATCGTTCAGGCCGCAGTGGGCGCCGGCATCATCAGCGCAAATGAAGAGGCGCAACTCGAACGCGCCGCACAACTGCGCAACGAAGTGATCCGCGTGGACGATTTCCCGCCCGATCTGTCGCTCACCGAGAGCGCGCGTCCGACCGCAGCGCGCGCTGTCGCATAAACGAGGAACCCATGAGCAAACCGATCTACATCGTCGACGGCGCACGCACGCCGTTCCTCAAATCGCGTAATCGCCCGGGGCCGTTCGCCGCTTCCGACCTGGCCACCATCGCCGGCCGTGCGCTGCTGATGCGTCAGCCCTTCGAGCCGTTTCAACTCGATGAAGTGATCCTCGGCTGCGCGGTGCCGGCGGTCGATGAAGTGAACATTGCCCGTGTCTCCGCGCTGCGCATGGGCTGCGGCCAGCATGTGCCGGCGTGGACGGTGATGCGCAACTGCGCCTCCGGCATGCAGGCGCTCGACTCGGCCATCGCCAACATGATGTCGGGGCGCTCCGATCTGGTGCTGGCCGGCGGGGTCGATGCGCTGTCGCGAGCGCCGATGCTGCTGTCCGACGGCATGGTGATGTGGTTGTCGAATTTCTACGCGGCGAAGTCCATCGGACAGAAAGCCGCACTGCTGACCAAACTCCGGCCGCAATATTTCGCGCCGGTGATCGGCATCATGAAAGGCCTGACCGATCCGAACGTCGGCCTGATCATGGGCCAGACGGCGGAAAACCTCGCCTACAAGTTCGGCATTACGCGCACGCAACAGGACGAGTACGCCGCGCGCAGCCATCGACTGGTGCTCGAAGCGCAGGAAAACGGCTGGCTCGATGAAGTCATTCCGATGTACGACGATCGCGGCACCGCTTATACGAAGGACGATGGCGTGCGCGCCGACTCCACCGTCCAGAATCTCGCCAAGCTCAAACCCTTCTTCGACAAGAACTACGGCAGCGTCACAGCCGGCAACAGTTCGCAGATCACCGATGGCGCGGTGTGGATGGTGCTCGCCACTGAAGAAGCGCTCGATCAATACGACCTCACGCCGGTCGGACGCATCGTGGATACGCACTGGGCCGCGCTCGACCCCGCACAAATGGGCCTCGGTCCGGTGCACGCGGCCACGCCGCTGTTGCAGGCCTACGATCTGAAGCTGGATGACATCGACGCCTGGGAAATCAACGAGGCGTTCGCCGCGCAGGTGCTCGGTTGCATTGAAGCGTGGAAGGACGACGAATACTGTCGCGAAGAACTCGGCCTCGACGGTGCGCTGGGCGAACTGAATATGGACAAGCTCAATCTCGACGGCGGCGCGATTGCGCTCGGCCATCCGGTCGGCGCATCCGGCGCGCGCATCGTGCTGCATCTGCTGCATGTCCTCAAACGCACCGGCGGCAAACGCGGCATGGCTTCAATCTGCATCGGCGGCGGCCAGGGCGGCGCGATGCTGATCGAAGCGCTTTAAACATCAGGGACGGAAAAGATGAACGAAGAAAACACGCTGATGCAACCGGCCGATGCGGACTCAAATGCGCATAACGAAGCGACGTATCGTCACTGGCGATTGGAGACGGATCGAGACAACCTGGTGTGGCTGACCTTCGATAAGGCGGGCAGTTCGACCAACACGCTGTCCACCGATGCGCTCGACGAATTCGAGGCGATCCTGAATGGATTCATCGCGCACAATCCGCGCGGCGTCGTGATCCGCTCCGGCAAGGAGAAAGGGTTCATCGCCGGTGCGGACGTCAACGAATTCAGCGAGATCGAAAAACCCGAAGTCGCGGTGGCGCTCATGCGGCGCGGCTGGGACCTGTTCAACAAACTGGCCGCCGTGCGCTTTCCCACGCTCGCGCTGGTGCGCGGCTTCTGCATGGGCGGCGGCCTGGAACTGGCGCTGGCATGTCGCTACCGCGTCGCGATCGATGATCCGTCCACACGTTTCGCGCTGCCGGAAGTGATGCTCGGCATTCTGCCCGGCTGGGGCGGCGTGAAACGCCTGACCGGCTTCGTCGGCCCGACCGCCGGGCTCGACATGATGTTGACCGGCCGTGCGATCGATGCGCGTCGCGCCAAACAGATCGGCCTGGTCGATGCAAACGTACCGCCGCGCGTGACGGAGAACAGCGCCCGCGTGATGCTGCTGCGCGGTGCAACGCCGCGTGAATTGCCTTTCGTGCAACGCATGCTCGACGGTCCATTGCGCAACGTGTCGGCACGCTTCGCGCTCGCGCAGTTGCAGAAGAAGGCGCGTCGCGAGCACTATCCGGCGCCCTATGCCATTCTCGAACTGTGGCAGAAGTATGGCGGCGATCCCTTCGCACCGCCGCACAACGATCCGGCTTCGATCGCACATCTGGTGCAGCATCCCACCACCAAGAATCTGATCCGCGTCTTCCATTTGCAGGAGCGACTCAAATCGCTCGGCAAGGGCGGCGACTTCAAGGCGCTGCGCGTGCACGTGATCGGCGCCGGCACCATGGGCGGCGACATCGCGGCCGTCTGCGCGCAGCGCGGACTGACGGTGACGTTGCAGGACATGGCGCCCGAACGGATTGCCCCGGCCATCAAGCGCGCCGCCGCTCTGTTCAAGAAACGTCTGCGCGACAAACTGCGCGTGCGCGATGCGATGGATCGTTTGATTCCCGATATCGCCGGCGACGGTATTCGCCGAGCGGATGTGATTATCGAAGCGGTGGTGGAAGATTTGCAGGTCAAGCAGGAACTGTTCGCCCGCATCGAAGGGGAGGCGAAACCGACCGCGATCCTTGCGACCAACACGTCAAGCCTGAAGCTGGCCGACATCGGTGCGGCCATGCGCGATCCGTCGCGACTCGTCGGGCTGCACTTTTTCAACCCCGTCGCGCAAATGATGCTGGTCGAAGTCGTGTCCGGCGAAATCACCGACCCGACCTGGGCGCAACGCGGCGTCGCTTTTGTGCGCCAGATCGACAAGCTGCCGCTGCCGACCAAAGATGCACCCGGCTTTCTCGTCAACCGCGTGCTGATGCCGTACATGCTCAACGCCTTCCGCATGGTCGATGAAGGCATCAAGCCGGAGACCATCGACAAGGCCGCCGAAGAATTCGGCATGCCGATGGGGCCGATCACGCTGGCCGACACGGTCGGGCTCGATATCTGCGCTATTGTCGGTAAGCAACTTGTTCCCGATGCGGCGCCGCCGATCATGCTTTCGCAACTCGTCGAGGCGAAAAAGCTCGGCAAAAAAACCGGCGAGGGCTTCTACCGCTGGCATGAAGGCCAGCCGGTCAAAGGGGTGGCCGAACCGCCGGAACCGAATCTGCAAGAGCGACTGATCGCGCCTTATATCGCCGAGGCGCAGCGGGCGGTCGATGAACAAATCGTCGCCGATGCCGATCTCGCCGATGCGGGGCTCATCTTTGCGACCGGCTTTGCGCCATTCCGCGGTGGACCGCTGCATTACGCCGGGACCGCCACGCCGGCCGCCTTTGAGCCCTGAGAATCAAGATGCCTGAATCCGCTCCCGGACACGTTGAACTTCCCTGCCACAGGGAACCAACCTTGCGCGTCGTGCCGATGCCGGCCGACGCCAATCAGCACGGCGATATCTTCGGCGGCTGGATCATGTCGCACGTCGACATCGCCGGCGCTGTGGTCGCGGCGCAGCGAGCCCGCGGTCCGGTCGCGACCATCGCAGTGCAGTCGTTCGTGTTCCGCCAACCGGTACAGATCGGCGATCTGCTTTCTTTTTACGTCGACGTCGTGCGTATCGGCAATACGTCGATTACCGTCAACGTCGAGGTTTTTGCGCAACGCAATCCCGAAGACATCGAAGTCGTTCGCGTCACTGAAGCGACACTCACTTACGTGGCGCTCGGCCGCGACAAGCGACCGCGACCCGTGCCGAAGGACTGAAGAATCCACGATGGATTCCGGGTCCCGAATGACGATAGCCGGGCCGATGGTTTGGCCGTCACTCCCGCGGAAGCGGGAGTCCGGTTAGGCGGTTGAAATGTGCATCGGCTGAAATCCGCTTTGCAATAAAGGCGAGGAACGTGCTTTGCACAGTCGTGGTTGCGCAATGGCGCGCAACAACTACACGCATGGCTCAACTTGTCATCCAGCGCCCCGCCGGTCTGTATTGTCCGGCCGGCGATTTCTACATCGATCCCTGGCAACCTGTCGACCGGGCGATCATCACGCATGCGCATGGCGACCATGCGCGCGTCGGCTGCACGCACTATCTCGCAACGCGCAATAGCGCGGCGGTGATGCATGCCCGTCTGGGCGACATCTCGCTGCAAACGCTCGCGTACGGCGAAGCGCTTCGAATCGGTCAAGCGAAGGTTTCGCTCCATCCGGCCGGTCATGTGCTCGGCTCGGCGCAAATCCGCATCGAAGTCGACGGCGAAGTGTGGGTGGTGTCGGGCGATTACAAGCTCGAACACGATCGCACCTGCGCACCGTTCGAAGCGCAGCGCTGTCATACGTTCATCACCGAATCGACCTTCGGCCTGCCGATCTATCGTTGGCGTCCGCAACACCAAATTCTCGCCGACATCAATGAATGGTGGCGCGCGAATGTCGAGGCCGGTCGGGCGACTCTCGTATTCGCGTACGCCTTCGGCAAGGCGCAGCGCATTCTCGCCGGCGTCGACCCGAGTATCGGACCGATTGTGTGTCATGGCGCAGTAGAAGCATTGAACCGCGCTTATCGCGCGAGCGGCATCGCGCTCCCCGACACACGACCGGCGAGCGATATCGACAAGGCCGATCTCAAACGCGCATTGATCATCGCACCGCCTTCGGCGCAATCGACGCCGTGGCTGAAGCGCTTCGGCAATTACAGCGATGCATTCGCTTCGGGCTGGATGCGACTGCGCGGCGCGCGGCGCCGTCGCGCCGTCGATCGCGGTTTCGTGCTGTCCGATCATGCCGACTGGCCGGCCCTGCAGCAGGCCATCGCGGATTCGCAGGCCGAGCGCGTATACGTGACGCATGGTTATGTGCCGGTGATGGTGCGCTGGCTGGAGGAGCGCGGGATCGAAGCGCACGCGTTTGCAACCGAATACGGCGGCGAAGCGGACGATTTCGCGCAAGGCGAATCGCCCGACGATATCGACACAAACGCTGACGCATGAAAACCTTCGCGCAACTCTATGTGGAACTGGATACGACCAACTCCACGCGCGCGAAGCTCGATGCGCTGAAGCGTTACTTCGCCACCGCGGACGCCGCCGATGCCGCCTGGACGCTTTACTTCCTCGCCGGTAATCGACCGCGACAGATTGTACCGACCAAAGTCTTGCGACAGCTTGCCATCGAAGCCGCCGGCATACCGGAGTGGCTGTTCGAAGAGTCCTATCAGGCAGTCGGCGATCTGGCCGAGACCATTGCGCATCTGTTGCCCGATCCGGGCGCGGGGTCCAAGCTTCCCCTGGCACCGTGGATCGAACAGCGGCTGCTGCCGCTGCGCGATCTGAGGGACGAGGCGTTGCGCGAACGGCTCCTCGCATATTGGGCGGAACTGGATGACGCGGAACGCTTCGCCTGGAACAAACTGCTGACCGGTGCGTTTCGCGTCGGCGTCTCGAAGTTGCTGGTGGTTCGTGCGGTCGCGCAAGTCGCGGCACTCGAACCGCGCATCGTCGCAGAACGTCTCGCCGGAGAATGGACGCCGAGCGCCGATGCGTTTCGTTCGCTCATTGCAGAAGAACATTTGTACGCTTCGATCGCTCGGCCTTATCCGTTTTTTCTCGCCCACCCGCTGCCGGACGGCCCCGAGTCGCTCGGCGAGTTGAAAGATTGGCAGATCGAATGGAAATGGGACGGCATCCGCACGCAGCTGGTGCGACGCGAAGGCCAGAGCTTTCTGTGGTCGCGCGGGGAAGAATTGATCACCGATCGCTTCCCCGAAATCGTCGACGCCGCGCAAGGCCTGCCCGACGGCACGGTGGTCGATGGTGAAGTGCTCGCGTGGCGCAATGATGCGCCGCTGCCTTTCGCGCGGCTTCAGCATCGCATCGGGCGCAAAACGCTAACAGCCAAGGTGCTGGCCGAAGCGCCGGCCGCGCTGGTCACCTACGATTTGCTCGAATACGCAGGTCAGGATATCCGCGCGCAACCGATGAGCGGACGCCGAGCGCAACTCGAAACGCTGCTCGACAGGCTGAACGCGCCGGCGATTCGCCTGTCACCGCTCGTGCAGGGCGAAAGCTGGGAAGCGCTCGCGCTGTTGCGCAAACAGTCGCGCGAACGCGGCGTCGAAGGTTTCATGCTCAAACGCCACGACTCACCCTATGGCGTCGGTCGGCCGCGCGGCGATTGGTGGAAATGGAAAATCGATCCCTACTGCGTGGATGCCGTACTCGTCTATGCTCAACGCGGGCACGGCAAGCGCGCAAGTCTCTACACCGATTACACCTTCGCGGTATGGCGCGGCGAACAACTCGTTCCGTTCGCAAAAGCCTATTCGGGATTGACGGATGCGGAGATCCGTGACGTCGACGCCTTCATTCTCCGGCACACCCTGGAGAAGTTCGGCCCGGTGCGAACGGTGAAACCGCAACTCGTATTCGAGATCGGCTTCGAGGGCATCCAGCGTTCGACGCGTCACAAGTCGGGCGTCGCGGTGCGTTTTCCCCGCATGTTGCGTTGGCGCCAGGACAAGCGAATCGAAGACGCCGATACTCTCGAAACGTTGCTCGAACTGGTACCGTAACGCCCGGACCATTGAACATGACGGTGCTTGCCGACAAAATGCGGCATCCGAGCGGAATTGCGACTCGTGTAAAAACTCAAAAATCGGGAATCAATCTCAATGCCGACTGATCTGGAAGTCGAAGCCCGCGGCGAAAAGCTGGTGCTCCTGCCCGAGCGCGCGGTATTCTGGCCGAAGCGGAATGCGTTACTGGTCGCCGATGCGCATTTCGGCAAGCCCGGGACCGTCCGTGCCAGCGGCGTGCCGATCACGCGCGGCAGTACGACTGAAACGCTCAACCGACTGGATTCCGCGCTATCGCGCCATCCGGTCAAGCAGGTTATTTTTCTGGGCGATTTCCTGCACGCCAAGAAGGCGCGCGAAAAAACCACCTTTGAAAAACTCGAAGCCTGGCGCGCGCGACATTCCGATCTGCACTTGATGCTGGTACGCGGTAGTCACGACACGCATACAGGCGACCCGCCCGAATCGCTGCGCTGTGAAGTGGTGGACGAATGCTTCCCACTCGACCCGTTCGCGCTCTGCCACGAACCCGCCGAGGCGGTGCGCCGCTTTGCTATCGCCGGCCAATTGCATCCGGTCTATGCCCTGCGCGGCCGCGCCAACGAACGACTGCGGCTGCCCTGTTTCTGGTTCAGCGAAAGCTTCGCGGTGTTGCCCGCGTTCGGCTCTTTCACCGGCGGGTACCTCATTCAGCGGCGCCCCGGCGATCGCGTATTTCTGATTGCCGACGACGAGATCATCGCAGTTCAGCCGGCCTAGGAAATGGCCGAGACCTGGTACGAACGCAACGTCCTGCCCTATCTGCTCGACTTTGCGTGCGGCATGAAACGGGTCCGCGCGCAGCGCGAGCAGGTCGTTCCGCTGGCGCATGGCCGCGTGCTTGAAATCGGTATCGGCACCGGCCTCAACATGCCGCACTACGATCGATCGCGGGTGAGCAAAGTCGTTGGCGTGGACCCCGCATTGCGCATGCATCGCCTTGCCCGAAAGCGCATTGAGCGTAGCGGCATCGAAGTGGAGTTGATCGGCCTGTCCGCTGAAAAGCTGCCGCTCAAGGATCACAGTTTTGATTCGATCGTCGTCACCTACGCGCTTTGCACAATTCCCGATCCGGTCGCGGCGCTTCAGGAAATGCGCCGGGTACTGGCGCCGGGTGGCAGGCTATATTTTTGCGAGCACGGGCGCGCGCCGGACGCTTCGGTGCGACAGTGGCAGGCGAGGCTGCAGCCTTACTGGGAACACATTGCGGGCGGCTGTCAGCTCGGACGTGAAATTCCGGCGCTTCTGTCGGAAGCCGGGTTCGAAGCGGTGACCATGCAGCGCGCGTATCTCGAAGGGCCGCGACCGCTGACCTACAATTATTGGGGCGAAGCGATCGCCCGATAAGCCGCGGTTGCTATCTGCGATCCGCTGTCCTGCCGGCTTCCTTGTCCGCGCGGTCGGCGCGGAAGGGATTCCATCTATCCGGCCAAAACGCGAGAATCGCGACCGCCACCACAATCAACATCAGCGTGGCCACCATCTGGATGAAGGAGTAGTTGGGCGCGTCGCGCCCCACGAACCAGCCGGCGATCACGCCGCCGGCGATCGAGAATATTCTGACGAACCACCCCAACATTTCTTCCCACCATGCATGACCGGGACCGCCAAAAGTTTAGCACTCCAACCCGCTTGCCAGCGCCCGCGCGCGTGGTCGCCGCGACCATCGAAGCTCGCGCTCACCGTGAGATGAAAGGTCATCGGCCTCATACCGCGATCCGTGCATTGCTGGTGGTGTTCGCATTACTTGCCGCAGGGTGCGGGCATCGGATGACGGCAGTGGACACGCTCGACATCGCGCACGAGTTCCGGCACCGGGAAGTGACTGGAACATTCGTTTTGCTGGACAGCGGCGCGGGGCAACTACAGTGCTACAACTGCGAGCGCGCGCATCGGCGCTATCTTCCCGCCTCGACGTTCAAGATTGCGAACGCGCTGATCGCATTGGAAACCAGCGTGGCGGACGGCCCCGATTTCGCACTGACCTGGAACCGCGAGATTGCACCGCGTCGTGACTGGTGGCCCGCCGCCTGGGCCAAGGATCAAACGCTCGCATCGGCTTTTTCAGGGTCGGTCGTCTGGTACTACCAGGAGTTGGCGCGGCGCATCGGCGAAGGTCGGATGCAGCATTCCGTGCGCGCATTCCGTTACGGCAACGAAGATATCTCCGGCGGCATCGATCGATTCTGGCTAACGGGCGGACTTCGCATTTCCGCGGTGGAACAAGTCGATTTCTTGCGGCGTCTGTATCGGAACCGGCTTGGCGCCTCCACGCGCACTACGGATATCGTGAAAGACATCCTCGTCATGGAGCAGAAGCCGCATTACCGCCTCAGCGGTAAGACAGGTTGGGCAGGTTTCGGTGATCCGCAACCGGGACTCGGCTGGCTGGTGGGCTATGTGGAACGCGATGACCTCGTCGCCTTTTTTGCGATGAATATCGATATCAAGCGGAATGCCGATGCTGCTGCGCGGCTCGCCATTGTGAAGGCCGTACTACGCGACCGGGGCTATATCGAATAGTCGAACAGGGTCGTACGGCTTTACGCCCCATTCTCACCTGAACTCGTTGCCGTGCGACCGCCTGATCAACCCGGCGACAACTCTTCCAGCACGGTTGGAATCAATTCGCTCACGGTCGGGTGGATGCGCACGCCGCGCTGCACTGCCGTGTAGGGCAGCCTGGCGTACATCGCGTCGAGCAGCGAGTGCACGGCTTCGTCACCCGACAGCCCCAGAATCGCCGCGCCGAGAATCCGCCGGCTCTCGGCGTCCACGACGATTTTGATGAAACCTTGCGTTTCGCTTTTCTCCCTCGCGCGCGCCACGCGGCTCATCGGCCGTTTGCCGATCAACAGTTTATGTCCGGCCTGTCGTGCTTCGCTCTCGCTCATGCCGACCCGTCCCAGCGGCGGATCGATGAACAATCCGTAGCACGGCAGGCGGTCCTTCACCGAACGCAATCCCTTGCCCAGCAGATTATCGGCAACGATTTCGTAATCGTTGTACGCAGTGTGCGTAAAGGCACCGCGACCGTTGCAATCGCCGAGGGCGTAAACGCCGTGCTGTGTCGTCTCCAGTTGGCCGTTTACATTGATGAAGCCGCGCTCGTTCACTTCGATGCCGGCCCGATCGAGACCGAGGTCGTCCGTATTCGGCGTGCGACCGACCGCCAGCAGCACATGCGTGCCCTCCACGCGCGGTGCGCCCTCGGCGCAATCCACGCCGACGGCGACGCCTCCGTCCGTTCGATGCAGCGCGACGCATTTCGCCTGCGCACGGATGGCCACGCCCTCACTGCGGAGGATATCGGCGACGGCGTCGGATACGTCCGCGTCTTCGCGGCCGATCAGACGCTGCCCCATTTCCACTACCGTGACCTCGCTGCCGAAGCGACGAAACATCTGCGCGTATTCCAGTCCGACATAGCTGCCGCCGACAACAATCAGATGATCGGGCAGCGTATCGATATTCATCATCGCGTCGCTGTCGAGATAAGGCACGCTCTCCACGCCGGGCAGTTCAGGCAGCGACGGACGGCCGCCGACGTTGATGAAAATCTGCGCGGCTTCCAATTGCAGGTCACCGACCGCAACCGCATGCGGCCCGACAAATCGCGCCTGCCCCCAATGCAATTCAAGATTCCGTCGCTCCTGCAGCCAGCGTCCAAGCGACTCAACCGATGCGTTGACCACCGCATCCTTGCGTGCCTTTACCTGTTTCATGTCGACGCGAATCCCGCCGCCGATTTGGACGCCGAAATCGGCGGCGCGACGTGACAGATGCGCAGCGTAAGCACTGGCTACGAACGTCTTAGTCGGCGTGCAACCGGTGTTGACACAAGTGCCGCCCAATTTGTGTCGCTCGATCAGCGCCACCTTGCGCCCCGCATCGGCCAGCCGCACCGCCAGCGAGGGACCGGCCTGTCCCGCACCGATCACGATTGCGTCGTATTGGGTCATCGGTTTTCTCCAGGGAAGTCGCGCCTCATACGGGAAGCAAGCGCGATTCCTTGCGGCGCAACGGCGAGATATCTGCGAACAAATA
>JAKFDA010000031.1:0-32486 GCA_036676355.1 Nitrosomonadales bacterium
GCCGCCTGCTGATAAGCATCCCATTTCCTGCGATTGCGCCAGTCGTCCGGCGTAATCTTGAAGCGCTTGAACGGCGTTTTCTCGCGTGCACGAAAACGCTTGAGCTGTTCCGCCTTGCTGATCTGCAGCCAGAACTTGACGACCAGCGTGCCGCTTTCGATCAACTGCTGTTCGAACTCGTTGATCTCCTCATACGCGCGGCGCCAGTCCGCCGCATCGGCAAGATTCTCCACGCGTTCGACCAGCACACGGCCATACCATGAACGATCGAAGATCGTGATCTCGCCCTGCTCCGGCAACTCTCGCCAGAAGCGCCACAGGTAGGGATAACGCCGTTCCTCTTCGGACGGCGCGGCGATCGGCACCACCGTGTACTGTCGCACGTCGAGTGCATAAGTGATCCGCCGAATCGCCGAACCTTTGCCGGCCGCGTCCATGCCTTCGAGCACCACCACCAGCGAATGCCTGCGGAAGCGCTTGCGACGCGTAAGCCGCGCCAGACCTGCCTGCTGTTGTTCGAGCTGCGGTTGATAATCCGCTTCGTCCAGCCGTTTATTCAAATCCAGTTCGTGCAACGGATTTTGTTTTTCACCTCGCTCGGGCAATGCCGGCGCGACGGATGCGTCCGGTGTGCCCGTGTCGAGCCGACGGCGAAGCGCCTGATGCAGCAGACGCCCTACGGCAACTTCGCGATATTGCTCATCGCTGCCGTCGATGATCGTCCACGGCGCCTCCGGGCTGCCTGTTTCACTCAGTATCTTCTCTGCCGCCGTGCTGAACTGTTCGTAATGTTTGAGCTGCCAGCGATCCTCGTCGGTCACCCGCCAGCGTGTAAGCTTGCTTGCGCCGAGCTTCTGCAGACGCTCGGCTTGCGCAGCCTTCTCCAGATGGAACCACAGCTTCAGCAGCAGTACGCCTTCGTGTATCAGCAGTGTTTCGAAATCGCGGATTTCAGCCGAAATGCGTTGCAGCGCCAGGCCCGACAACGCGCCCGATGCGTGTTTCACGATGGGTGCGCGATACCAGCTATCCAGCAATACGCCGATGCTGCCTTTGGGCGGTAGAGCCTGCCAATAGCGCCACATGTACGGCCGCGCTCGTTCGAGGCCGATCGGCTCATCCGGCGCGCGCAGATGGACATAACGCGGGTCCATCCACTCACTCAACCGGTTCGCGCTTTCGCTTCGCCCCGATCCGCTCATACCAGCCAATAGCACCAGCACGGTGAAGTCGCGCTGCTGCGTGACATCGTATTGGGCGTTCACCAGCGCCTCGCGCAGACCGGGAACGATCTCGTCGTACGCTTCCTTGCTCAGCGCACGCCCCGCAGCCACTTCAATCCCGTTATTCGCACCCATGTCGTGCTCCTCAACGTGCTGCGTCCGTCACATGATCAACGCCAGAATCGTTCCGCCTGTCCGAACGCGCGCCAGCGTTTGTCGTAGCGACTCAATTCGCGCTCCGTGCGCGCCGCCTCCCACTCGCATACGGCGGCGACGATCCGCGCATCGGCGGACTGCGCATGCGCGCGTGCCGCCTCCTCGGTAAGGCGTTCGGTTTGCGCAGCGTCATTCAGGACGCCGAGCGTGTCCTGCAGATCGCGCAAGGCATCGACATAGGAAGCCACCGGCTCGGCCTCGTACAGCGAGCCGAAAAACTCGGCGGCATAGCGCAGTCTCTTCGCCTCGATGCGCACACCGTGTCGCTCGTCCGCGCTCATCTCGAGCAGTGCTCCGCCGTGCCGGCGTAGACGACGATGACGCTTGCGCAGCACCGCCTTGGCAAGCTTGCCGACCGGTGCGTCGCAAGCGATGCGGTTTGCGCGCGCATCGGACGACAGGCCGAAATCATCCAGATCGCAACGTTGCGCGAGCTGCAGCAGCAGGCGGACGTAGCGCGGCGATGAAATCGCCTGACGCGCGCGCTCGCCGTATTGCGTGCGCAGGCTTTGCATGGCGGACTCGAGCGCATCGATGGCCGGGACCGCCTTGCGCAACGCCGGCAACGTTTCTTCGACGTACACATCCCAGTCGCGCGCCGGCCCCAGTTCGCCGCTCAGCCAGCGCAGTTCATCGGCCAGACCGGCATAGCTTTGCTTCGGCGCGACAAAGCGCAACAAGCCGAGACAGGAACGCAGGCGACGCAGACCGACGCGCAACTGATGCAGATATTCGGCGTCGTCTGCGTCGAGCACGCCTTGTTCGTTGGCCTGCATATGCGCAAGACAATCGAGCACGATATGCCGCAACGCCTGCATCGCCGTCCAGGCCGGATCGAGCACGATGGGCGACGCCTTGCGCGGCAGGCGCGCGCGTCCGGTCGCCAGCACGTCGCCGCGCTCCGCCTTGCTGAGATAGCCCAGACGCAATGGAATATTTTCCGATAACGCCAATGCGAAATCGAACAAGGGCTGCGCGCTACCGCTGAGCAGTTCGAGTTCGATTTCGCTGATCGGCTCGCTGCGCGTCCCGGCGCGCACAACGCCCCGATCGAGCGCAAGCTCGGCCGTCGTGCCGTCGCCGAAGCCAAGCACCATCGCCGTGCGTTCGAACTCGGTTTCGAACACCGGCGCGAGATCGCCACGCACGCGTTCGTCGGCAAACAGATCGACGTAAGGGGTATCGGAGAGCACCGTCAAATCGAGCGCCGCATCCAGCAGCGGCCATTCGAGTTCGACGCGCTCATGCAGGCCGCCGGCGCTGCGGCCGCCGGCCTTGAGCGTCTGTATCCATTGCGTGCCGCTGCGCCGCACCCGCAATGCGATACCGGCTTGCGCGAGATCACGCGCGGGTGTGTCGTAATAAAGAGTATGGAGTCGCGCGATCCGAGGCTCGCTTCGCCGCCGCGCTTGCAGTGCGGGCTGCCGCGGCAGACTGAGCAGGTCTTCCGGCGCCACGAGCAGCTTCAGTTCGATTTCCAAACCAGCCCGCTCCTCGCCGAGAAGACGTTCAGCGCCTGCGCGCGGACATCACGCCCGACACTTCGTGGATCAGACTCAGCGCGCGACGCAAATGCGGCAGATCGCTGACCTCGACGGTGAATTCCATGGTCGCGACATTCTGGCGCGACAAGGTCTTCACCGCGGTGACGTTGATACGTTCGCGCGACAGCACTTCGGAAATATCGCGCAACAACCCCTGCCGATCATTCGCCTGCACCGCAATATCCACCGGGAACATCGCCGGTTTGTCGCCCCAATCGGCCTCAATGCTGCGCTCGGGTTGAACGGTGAGCAGATGCGCCAGGCTCTTGCAATCGGCGCGGTGCACCGAAATGCCGCGTCCGCGCGTGACGAACCCGACAATGGCGTCGGGCGGCACCGGTTTGCAGCAACGCGCGAGCTGGGTCATGAGTCGATCGACGCCGACGATAAGAATCGCACTGCCGGTGGCGTCGGCCTTGCTTTTTTTCGCGATCAGCGCGTCTTCCGGCGGCGGCGTTTCTTCAGTTCGCCCGCGCAAAGCGATCTGCAGCGCGCGCGGACCGATTTCATCGCGCCCGACGGCGGCGAACAGGTCGTCCGTCTTGGTGAAGCCGAGGCTCTGCGCCACCTGGTCGAGGCGCGTCTTGAGTGCGCCCTCGCGATGCATCTCGCGTTCGACGATGGTGCGCCCGGAGGCAATGGTGCGCGCCAGTTCTTCGGCGTTGAACCACTGGCGCACCTTGTTGCGCGCGCGATTGCTTTGCAGGTAATTGAGTTGTGGATTGAGCCAGTCGCGACTCGGCCCGCCGGTCTTGGCCGTGACGACTTCGACGCGCTGACCATTCTGCAATTTGTAATCGAGCGGCACCATCACGCCGTCGACCTTGGCGCCGCGACAGCGATGGCCGACATCGGTATGCAGCGAATAGGCGAAATCGACCGGTGTCGCGCCTTGCGGCAGATCGACCACACGCCCCTGCGGCGTGAACACGTAAATCGTGTCGCTCAGCGCCGCGCGCTTGGTCTGCTCCACCCAGTCGGCCGAATCGACGATTTCATCGCGCCACGCCAGCATCTGGCGCAACCATGCGATGCGATCGTCGAATGAATCCCGGCCACTCGCTTCCTTGCCCGCACCCGGCGTGCCGCGTTCCTTGTAGCGCCAGTGCGCCGCGACGCCAAGCTCGGCGTGCTTGTGCATTTCATGCGTACGGATCTGCACTTCCAGCGCACGGCCGTCGGCGCCGAACACCGCGGTATGCAGCGAGCGATAGTTGTTGCCCTTCGGGCGCGAAATGTAATCGTCGAACTCGCCCGGAATCGGCTGCCAGAGGTTATGCACCAGGCCAAGCACGGTGTAACAGTCGCGCTGGGTATCAACCAGCACGCGCAGGCCGCGCACATCGTACAGCTCGTCGAAATCTAGCCCCTTGGTATGCATCTTGTTGTAGATGCTGTAGATGTGCTTCGGCCGTCCGCTCACTTCGGCGTTGATTCCGGCCGCCTGCAATTCGCGCTTGAGTGTTTCGATCGACTCGTGAATGAACGTCTCGCGCTCGGCGCGGCGCTCGTCCAGCATGCGCGCGACCTGCTTGTATTTATCGGGTTCGATGAAGCGGAAGGAAAGGTCTTCCAGTTCCCATTTCAACTGCCACACGCCCAGCCGGTTCGCCAGCGGGGCGTAGATATCGAGCGTGTCACGCGCAATCGCGGGGCGAAGATCGGATTCGCCGCGCGCCAGGTAGCGCAAGGTCTGCGTGCGGCTGGCCAGGCGGATCAGCACGACGCGGATATCCTCGACCATCGCAAGCAGCATCTTGCGCAGCGTTTCGGCCTGCGCGCCCTTGCTGCTCTTATCCGCACCGGTCAGGCTGCGCGTCACGACTCGCAAGCGATCGAGCTTCCAGACGCCCATGACCAGATTGGCGATCGGCGCGCCGAAGCGTTCGGCGATCTGTGTTTCCGCGCCGTCGAGGTATTCGGGCACGGCGAACAGCAGCCCCGCGGCACGCGTTTCGGGATCGGCACGCAAAGCGGCCAGCGCCGTCACGATGCCGTACGCATGATCGAGGGTGGCAGCCCCCGTACCGAGCGTCTTGCCGGTATAGATCGGCGCCGCGTACTCATACGCCCGCACGATGAGCGCGCGCTCGTCATCCCCCTCCAGCCCGATCAGCGCAGGCGCGAGCGGAGAGTCATCATGCGGTTCGGCGGCTTGGGTTTTGACGAGCGTGATCATGAGCGTGACTGCACGCCATTATGCCACCGCGCCCGGCCGCATTTCCTGCCGGGCATAATCCCGACTTGTCACAAACTTTGGTCTCGACGAAGTGTTCAACGCCTGGCGCCGTAAGCGCATCCTTGCCCGCCACCATATTGCCGACGAATTGTGGTGCGCCACGTTGGCGGACCTGCCTTTCCTCAGTTATCTCAACGACGACGAGCGGGCGCGGCTGCGCGATATGGCATTGCTTTTTCTGACCGAAAAGGAAATGCACGGCGCCGCGGGCCTGGTGCTGAGCGAGGCGATCCGCCTGTCGATCGCGGTGCAGGCCTGCCTGCCCATTCTCAATCTGGGCCTGGACTATTACAGGGGCTGGGTCGGAGTGATCGTCTACCCCGGGGAATTCGAGGTCGCGCGCGAAGAGATGGATGAGGCCGGCGTCGTCCATCAATGGCAGGACGCGTTATCCGGCGAAGCGTGGCCGGGCGGGCCCGTGGTGCTGTCCTGGGAAGACGTGCGCTTCGCCGAAGACCACCATCCGGGCGGTTACAACGTCGTGATTCACGAATTCGCGCACAAGCTCGACATGCTGCACAAGGGCGATGCCGACGGCTATCCGGCGCCGCATCGGGACATGGATCGCACGCTCTGGTACGAAACCTTGCAGCAAAGTTACGCGCACTTCTGCGAGGCGGTCGAGCGCGGCGCGGCGCGGCAGCCGGATCTGCCCGATGCGCCGCCGCTGGACGAATGGGGCCGCGTCCTGCCCTTCGACCTCTACGCCGCCGAGCATCCAGCGGAGTTTTACGCGGTCATGAGTGAAGAGTTTTTCACCCGCCCGAGCACGCTCAAACTTTGCTACCCGGAGTTGTACGATGCGTTCACGCGCTTCTATCGCCAGGACCCGGCCGCGCCGCGATCCGACTCAGCACAGCGATAAAAAACGGCACCCCGCTCCGGGAACCGGAATTGCACGATCCAAGCAGCATCGCAACGGCGGCGACGGACGGTCCACGTGCCGCGCCCGTTTATCGACATGCCCGGAGCCTTTACTCATCCATGACTTACTGCATCGGTACGCTGCTCGATCGCGGCATGGTATTCGCGGCGGACTCGCGCACCAACGCCGGCGTCGATCATGTCTCCACTTTCCGCAAGATGCGGGTGTACGAGAAGGTCGGCGACCGGGTCATCATCATTCTCAGTTCCGGCAACCTGTCGCTCACGCAAAGTGCGATCAATCTGCTGGAGCGCAAGGGCAACCGGCCCGAGGATACGATGGCGCTGTGGACGGCCGAATCGATGTTCGAAGTCGCGACCCTGCTGGGCGACTGTCTGCGCGAAGTGAAGCGGCGTGACGGCCCTTTCCTGCAGCAAAGCCATATCGACGCGCACGCCTCCTTCGTCGTGGGCGGCCAGATAAAGGACGAACGGCAGCGCCTGTTCCTGGTGTATTCGGAAGGCAACTTCATCGAAGCGACCAGCGACACGCCGTTTTTCCAGATCGGCGAAACGAAATACGGCAAGCCGATCATCGATCGCGCGCTGAAGCCCGCGACGCCGCTGATGGAAGCGACCAAGTGCGTGCTGATTTCCTTCGATTCGACCATTCGGTCGAACGTCTCCGTGGGGCTGCCGATCGATTTATGCGTCTACGAGAAGGACAGCCTGAAGTTAAGCGTGCGCCATCGCATCACCGAAAGCGACCCTTATTTCCGTGACCTGCATATGCGATGGAGCAACGGCCTGCGCAACATCTTCACGCAGATTCCGGATCCGCAATGGGAAGTGGACGAGATGCCGCCTCCGTCGCCTCAACGCCAATAGCGCGGCGCCTGAAACCGGTAGCCGCGCACAACCATTTCATCCGAGTCCAGTCGCAGGCTGATTGCGCCGTCGAGATCGGTGCGCCACACTCGCGCGCCGCTCGCTTCATAACGCTCCAGCACCTGCGGATGCGGATGACCGAAACGATTGCGATAGCCGGCCGCGACCAACACATGCTGCGCACGCACCGCGTCAAGAAACGCGACCGTGGACGAGGTCTTGCTGCCATGGTGCGGCGCGAGCAGGACATCTGCCGCCAATATCGACCCATTAGCCAGCAGCGCGTTTTCATCGACCGCTTCGATGTCGCCGGTCAGCAGCGCTACGCCGTACGCGGAAGTGATGCGCAACACGCAACTACGTGAATTCGCACGCGTGCGCCTGGCATACGCGCTCATGTCGGGATGAAGCATCTCGAAGTGCACGCCATCCCACTCCCACGCGACGCCGGCGCGGCACGGTACCCGCGCCGACACGCTTTGCAACAGCGGATGCGTCGCATCGAGCGACGACCATAGCAACGGCACTTCCGCCGCATGCAGCACCGACGCAGCGCCGCCGGCGTGATCGTTGTCCTGATGCGTCACGATAAGCGCATCGAGCATACGAATCCCTTGCGCGCGTAGATACGGCACGACGACGCGATTGCCGGCGTCCGCTTCCGCGCTCCAGGAGGGACCGGCGTCGTACAGCAGCGAGTGCCCGCGTGTGCGCACGACGAGCGCAAGTCCCTGGCCCACATCCAGCAGATCGAGCCACACCGCGCCGGCGGCAGGACGCGACGGTGAGATGGCGTACATCGGCAACAGCAGCACGACGCCAAGAAAACGCGACGGTACGCCACGCGGTGCAAGCATCCACACCACGCCAAGCAGCGCGGGCAACAACGTCCATGTCGGCGGCGCATGTTGTTCCCAGACGGCCGCAGGCAGGCGGTCGAAGAGCTCGAGCACACGCATCAATAACGTCAGGATCGCGTGCGCCGCTTCCGCCAGCCATGGGCCGGGCGCCACCGCAGCCAGCAGCGCCAGGGGTGTCACCACCAGACTGACGATCGGAATGGCCACTGCATTGGCGAGCGGGGCCACCAGCGACACTTGTTGAAACAGCACCAGCAGCAGCGGTGCAAGACCGAGCGAAATCGCCCACTGCACACGTGCCCAGCGCGTCAGCCAATGCATCTCACTGCGCAACACGCCGACGTACAGCATCAGCGCGACGGCGCCGAATGAAAGCCAGAAGCCCGGCGCAATCACCGCCCACGGATCGAGCAGCACGACAACGAACAACGCCAGACAAAGCACGCGTGAAGAGGATTGCATGCGATCGAGCCAGATTGCCAGCGCAACCACGGACAGCATGTACAGGGTGCGTTGCGCCGGCACGGCAAAACCGGCGAGCAGGCAGTATGCAAGCGCGGCAACGGCACCGCCCAGCGCGGCCGCCTTGCGTGCCGGCAATGCGATCATCAAACGTGTCGAACGACGCCAAAGTAGATGCACGAACCAGGCGAACAGCCCCGCCACCATGGTGACGTGCAGACCTGAGATGCTCATGAGATGTCCGACGCCGGTGCGGACATAAAGCTGCCAGTCCGTCGATTCGATCGCACGCTGATCGCCCACGGCGAGCGCGACCAGTACGCCGGCGTAACGATGATCGGGCAACGCCCGCTCGAACTTCGCACGGATACGCTCGCGCGCGCGTTCGGCGAGATAGTGCGGCTGCATGACGAGACCGTTTAGCCGCACGCGCTCGCCACGTGGGCGTATGTATCCGGTCGCACCGATGTCGCGTTCCAGCAACCATGCTTCGTAGTCGAAGCCGTGTGGATTCGCACTGCCATGCGGGCGCTTTAGTCGCACGGTGAAACGCCAGCGCTCGCCGGCATGGACGGCTAGCTCGGTGGCGGTGCCGGCCGATGCATCGGTGTACCAGGCAAGCGCGAGTCGCGCGGGAAAATGAGCGGCATCGGCCGGCGCCCCTTCGACGTCGAAGTGGAAGCGCACGCCGCGCTCGAACGTCTGCGGCAGACTGGCGACGACACCGGTCACGATCAGGTCGCGCCCTTCCAGTTCGGGCGGCAACCATTCGTTCATGCGCATGGTCGCCAGACCGGCAGCCCAGGCAAAGCCGAACGCTGCGCCGGCGGCGACAATGACCAAACGACGGAGTGCGCGAGAGCGCAAAGGCGCGGCACGAGCGAGCAACGCCAAAGCCGCGATGGCGATGAGGGCGAGCAATGCCACCAGCCACCACGCCGGCAAGGTGGCCTGCCGCTGCAGCGCCCATGCGGCGCAACCGAACGCGAGAACGAAAAGTCGCACTGCGCCCGCCCTCCCCCCGACGTGGCACTTGTTGGACTACCTGCCCGCTTTACTACGCTCACCTGTCGCCCGGCGATATCGGGCATTGGTCTTAGGCCGTCCCACGGTAATCGGCGCCGAATGCGGCGAAGCGATTTTCCGGTGCGCGCCGCGTTGCACGATTTTCAGCGCACGTCCATGTCGCGCGTCGCCCTAGCGCTGCTGCTGTGGTTAAATGCCTTTTCACATTTCCAGCGACAGTGATGCCGCCGCGCCAGTTTTTCCGCAAATATCTGCCCAGCCACGAGAGCGTACGCAATCACAAGTACCTCGGGCGGATGGGGCATTGGCTGCAGCATCCGAACCTGTGGCATCTGAATCGGCACTCGGTGTCGGGCGGTGTGGCCGTCGGCCTGTTTTCCGGGCTCGTGCCCGGGCCGCTGCAGATGCTGACCGCCGTCCTGCTCGCCATTCCCTTGCGCGTCAACCTGCCGATCGCGTTGGTGATGACGCTCTACACCAATCCGCTCACGATTGCGCCGCTCTACGTCGGCGCCTACTTTCTGGGCAGTATGCTGACGGGTGTGGAAGGCCAGATGATTCCGCCGCCCGAGTTCAGCTGGAGCGAGCTCGGGCCCTGGGTGCACGCGATTACCGACTGGGCCATCTCGCTGGGCAGGCCGCTCATCGTCGGGCTCGTCACCGGGGCAAGTTCGCTCGCGGTGATCGGCTACGTCACGGTACGTGTCGCCTGGCGCGTCGCGGTGACGATCGCCTGGCGGCGGCGCAAGGCCAAGCGCACGGCCCGCCTCAACTCTTAACGGAAAGACATTGCACCACGAGAGCGTGCACAGAGAAAAAGCTTTAGTTCTCTGTGCGCCGGGTTTCGGTTTTTTGCGGCTTTAGCTTTTCATCTCGACGATCTCGCTCAGCACCCCATCCTGCAATTGCAGTGTGCGATTGGTGCGCGCGGCAAGCCCCGGATCATGCGTCACGATAACGAAGCTGGTCTGATGCAGGCGATTGAGTTCGAGCATCAGATCGAAAACCGCCGCGGCCGTTTTGCGATCGAGATTGCCGGTGGGTTCATCGGCCAGCACGCATGCCGGCTGCGTAACCAGCGCGCGCGCCAGCGCGGCGCGCTGGCGCTCGCCCCCCGACAATTCGCCCGGACGATGATCGAGACGCGCGCCAAGGCCGACTTCCCGCAGCATCGCGGCCGCCTGCTCGTATGCCTCTTCGCGCGGCATGCGGCGGATCAGCAGTGGCATTGCGACGTTCTCCACCGCATTGAATTCCATCAGCAGATGATGGAACTGGTAAACGAAGCCAAGCGCCTCGTTGCGCAGCTTGCCGCGCTCGGCGTCGGACAGCGTGTTCATGGCGCGACCGAGAATCTCCACTTCACCCGCACTCGGCACATCGAGGCCGCCGAGCAGATGCAGCAGCGTGCTTTTGCCGGAACCCGACGCGCCGACGATCGCAACCACTTCACCGGCGCGGATATCCATGTCGACCGCGGTCAACACCTGCACCGGTACGCGACCTTCTTCGTAAGTCTTGCCCAGACGGCGGCAGGCAAGAACGCTGGTCAGATGCCGATCGATAGCGGTAGTCACTGTGCGAGCTTTCATCATTCGTACCGCAGCGCTTCGGCCGGACGCAGGCGCGAGGCGCGCCAGCTCGGATAGAGACCCGCCAGCAGCGACAGGACCAGCGCAAGACCGGTGACGCCGAGCACGTCGTCCAGTTGCACCTCGGAGGGCAACTCGCTGATGAAGTACACCTCCTTGGAGAGGAACTGGACGTTGAGCAGCCGCTCCAGCGCGGGCACGATCACATCGATGTTGTACGCTACCCCCAGTCCGAACAGCACGCCCATGAGGGTGCCGATCACGCCGATCAGCGCACCCTGCACGAGAAACACTTTCATGATGCTGCCGGGGCTCGCGCCCAACGTGCGCAGAATGGCGATATCCGACTGCTTGTCGGTCACCACCATGACCAGGGTTGAAACGATATTGAAAGCGGCAACTGCGACGATCAGCGTGAGGATGATGAACATCACGCGCTTTTCGATTTCCACCGCGCGGAAGAACGTGGCGTGCTGGTGCGTCCAGTCGCTGACATAAACCTCCTCACCGATGGTTTGCATCAGTTCGCGCGACACTTCGCGTGACTTGAACAGATCCTGCAACTTCAACCGCACGCCGGAAACGCGCTCGCCCAGTTGATAGAGACGCTGGGCGTCCTGCAGATTGATCAGCGCGAGCCCGCTGTCGTACTCGTAATGACCGACGCTGAACACGGCCACCACGCGAAATTGCTTCAGGCGCGGAATGAGTCCGGCCGGCGTCACCAGACCTTGCGGCGCGATGAGCGTGATCTGATCGCCGGCATACACACCGAGCGCGCGCGCCAGCTCGCTGCCGAGCGCGATGCCGAATTCGCCCGGCTGCAAGCGCTCCAGGCTGCCGGCGATCATATGTTTGCCGATATCGGCGACCCCATCCTCCGCATCCGGCGCGATGCCGCGCACCAGCGCCCCGCGCACGTTGCCGCCGTTCGACAGCATCGCTTGCGCGTTGACATACGGCGCCGCCGCCACCACCTCGGGATTCTTCGTCGCTTCGCCGGCCACGGACTGCCAGTCGGTCAGAAAATTGTCCGGACCGGTGATCTGCACATGCGAGGCCACGCCGAGGATGCGCGCGCGCAACTCCTGCTGAAAGCCGTTCATCACCGACAGCACAATAATCAGCGCACCCACGCCGAGCATGATGCCGAGCATGGAAGTCAGCGAAATGAAGGAGATGAAATGATTGCGGCGCTTGGCGCGCGTGTAGCGCAGGCCGATGAAAAGTTCGTAGGGCAAGGACATGGGCGGCAAGTGTGCCACATCGGCAGAAGCGTGACTAAGCACTGAATGTGCTTCTCCGCGATGATCGAGCGCGATCCTTGGCGCCCGACCTTATCGGCACCTGCCCGGCTTCGCTGCTACACTCGCCCGGCTCAGCCTCACCACATATCCACGTTGCATGAATGTCCATCTCGCCATCCCCGATCTGCTGTGGCCCACGCCTGAGGATAGGCTGGTCCAGGAGGGACTGGCGTTGCCTGCGCTCGAGATGCTGCTCGGCAAGGGGCGCATTGCTTCACGGCCCAATCTGCATCTCGAAAACTGGCTGCTGCGGAACTACGACATCGAATCGGGCTCGGCGCCATATGCGCTGCACGCCGAGGGCGGCGACCCCGCCGACGCCGCGTGGATGCGTGCCGATCCGTGCCATATGCGCGTCAATCGCGACGGATTGATCCTCGCCGACGCCTCTACCTTCGAAGTGGATCGCGAGGAGGCCGAAACACTGGTCGAAGCGCTCAACCGGCATTTCGCCGCGGACGGCATGACCTTCTATCCCATGCAGCCGGAACGCTGGTATCTGCGCCTCGAAGCGCAACCGTCGATCGATACCACGCCGCTCGATGAAGCGCGCGGCCGCGACGTCGACGCGCTATTGCCGCGCGGCGAAGCGAGCATGCATTGGCGCCGTACGCTGAACGAAATCCAGATGTTGCTGCACCAGCATCCGATCAACGAAGCGCGCGAAGCGCGCGCTGCGCCGGCGATCAATTCGGTATGGCTGTGGGGCAATGGCCGGTACGGGGCGGCGACGCAACGACCCTACCATCGCGTGCGCAGTCGTGATCCGCTTGCCGCGGGGCTGGCGCAGGCGAGCGGTGCAGTGGCGATGCCGCTACCCGACAACGCGACGCAGTGGCTGCGTCATGCGCCCGACGAAGGCATCGAACTGCTGGTGCTGGACGAGTTGGCGGCACCGGCCAGCTACGGCGAAGCGCACACCTGGCGCACGCGGCTGGAAGCGCTCGATCGCGACTGGTTCGCGCCGCTGCACGAAGGTCTGCGCGGCGGCCGCGTCGGCATGATCAGCGTGCACGCTATCGGCGCGGGCGGGAGCTTCGACGCCGAAACGACGCGTCAGGATCTGCGCCATTTCTGGCGACGCCCCAAATCGCTTGCAAGTTTCGCCACCGTTGCGCAGGCGAAGTGAAGCCGTGCTGACGAATCAGATGACATGACGCGCATCGTCACACGCCCTGTCCCGATCGCCGCCGAAGCGATGCTGCGTCAGTCCGGCGTTCATCCGGTCCTCGCGCGGCTGTACGCGGCGCGCGGCATTCGCTCCAGCGCCGAGCTCGGCGATGATCTCGGCACACTGCTGCCGCCGGCGACGTTAACCAACAGCGACGCTGCCGCGGTACTGCTGGCCGATTACATCACCGCCGGTAAACGCCTGCTGATCGTCGCCGATTTCGATTGCGATGGCGCCACGGCGTGCGCGGTCGTGATGCGTGCGTTGCGCGCATTCGGCGCGACCGTCGATTATTTCGTTCCCAATCGCTTCGAGACCGGCTACGGCTTGTCGCCGCAGGTGGTTGCACTGGTCGCACCGCTCAAGCCCGATCTGCTCATCACCGTCGATAACGGCATTGCCAGCGTGGAAGGGGTGGACGCGGCGCGCGCCCGCGGCATCGAGGTGCTGGTCACCGACCACCATCTGCCCGGCGACACGCTGCCGAACGCGGCATGCATCGTGAACCCGAATCAACCGGGCTGCGTGTTTGCGAGCAAATCGATGGCGGGCGTCGGAGTCGCGTACTACGTGATGCTCGCCCTGCGCGCCGAACTGCGCCGTCGCGGCGCGTTCGCCGCGCGGCCCGAACCAAATCTCGGCGCGCTGCTCGATCTCGTCGCGCTCGGCACGGTCGCGGACGTCGTGAAACTCGATCGCAACAATCGCACTCTGGTCAGCCAGGGATTGAAGCGTGTGCGGGCCGGAAATATGCACGCCGGGCTGTCGGCGCTGTTCGCCGTGGCCGCGCGCGACTGGCGACGCGCCGGCACTTTCGATTTCGGCTTCGGACTCGCACCACGCTTGAATGCCGCGGGACGACTGGCCGATATGGGACTCGGCATCGAATGCCTGATCACCGACGATCCGGCGCGCGCACTTAACATCGCGCAGCAACTCGATCAACTCAATCGCACGCGGCGCGACGTCGAAGCGGCGATGCAGCGCGATGCCGACGGCCTGCTCGCCGACCTCGATATCGGCACGCAGACCAGTCTCACGCTGTACGACCGCAGCTGGCATCAGGGAGTGATCGGCATTCTCGCCGGCCGTCTGAAGGATCGCCATCATGTGCCGGTGATCGCTCTGGCGCGCGGCGATGAAGGAGAACTGAAAGGCTCCGGACGCTCGATTCCCGGTTTGCATCTGCGCGACGCGCTCGATCTCGTCTCCAAGCGCGCGCCCGGTCTGCTCATTCGCTTCGGTGGCCACGCCGCGGCAGCCGGCCTGACACTGCGCGAGGCGGATGTGGAGCAGTTCCGCAGCGTGTTCGACAACGTGGTGGCCGACCTGCTGGAACCGGCCGCGCGCACGCGCACGCTGGAAAGCGACGGATCGCTGCCGGGCGAATATCTGCACCTCGACATGGCGCGAATGCTGGAGGGCGAAGTGTGGGGGCAGGGATTTCCAGCGCCGGTCTTCGCCGACGAACTGATCATCGAGCATCAGCGCCTGGTTGCGGAGAAACACCTCAAGCTGCGCGTATCGAGCGGGGGGCGACGCTGCGAAGCAATGCTGTTCCGTCACGATCAGCCTTTGCCGCAACGCATTCACGCGCTCTATCGCCTCAACGTCGATGAATATATGGGCGCACAAAGCCTGCGCCTCACACTGGAGCACTGGGAAGCCGTCTAGAGACGAACCACAATGGATTTTTCAAGTTTTCTCGATACCAGCCATCTGGGCAAGCTGCCCGCTTTCTTCATCGCCGGCGGCATCGGTCTGCTGATCGGACTCGAACGCGAGCGCATCCAGTACGCGCGCGCGGGCCTGCGTACCTGCGCGCTGACCGCCATCTTCGGTGCACTCGCTGCGCTCATCGGTGAAGTCACCGGCAGCGAATGGGTCGTTGCGGCGGGACTCATTGCCGTTGCCGCGATGATCATTGCGGCCTATGTGGATGGCGACGAAGTGCCGGGCTCGGGCACGACCACGGTCATTGCCGTTCTGCTTGCGTACGGTCTCGGCGTGCTCGCCTATCTGGACCAGATCCATCTGGCCGTCACGCTCGGTCTGGCGACCACCGCGCTGTTGTATTTCAAGACCGAGTTCGCCGGCATCATGCAGCGCTTCGATCGCAAGGATCTGCTGTCGGTGCTTCAGTTCGGCGCATTGAGCGTGGTGATCCTGCCGCTGCTGCCAAATGAGGGCTACGGTCCCTACGGCGCGCTGAATCCTTATCGTATCTGGCTGCTGGTGGTACTAATTTCCGGCATGAGCCTGGCAGGTTTCATCGCTTTGCGCATCGTCGGCGGACGACGCAGCGCTGTGCTGCTGGGCATTTTCGGCGGCATGGTATCCACCACCGCGACGACGATTTCCTACGCCCGGCACGGGCGCGATCCGCAAGGCGCGCCGCTCGCCAAGCTCGTGATCCTGGTGGCCAATCTCGTCCTGCCGGTCCGCCTGGCGGTGCTGTCGGCCATCGTCGCGCCGCAGTTCTTCCTCCATCAGGCCGGGCCGGTGCTGGGTATTTCCTTCGTGGTCGGTTGCATCGCCACTCTACTGATCGCGCGCGGCATCGATCTGCAAGGCGACTTGCCGAGCATGAAAACGACCAACCCCACGGAGCTGAAAGCGGCCTTTTCCTTCGGCTTCGTTTTCGCCGTGGTGCTGCTGCTTTCCGCCTGGCTGAGCGATATCGCGGGGAACAAAGGCCTGTATCTCGTTGCGCTGGCGGCGGGCATCACCGATGTCGATGCGATCAGCCTGTCGTCCATGCGCCTTGTGGCGACGCAAGACGTTGCCGCCACCACGGCGATGGTCGCCATCGTGCTGGCGCTCGCATCCAATCAGACCGCCAAACTGGCTTATGTGTTGTCGATCGGCGGACGCAAACTGTTCATGCGCTGCGCCGTGCCGATGGCGGCCACCGCCATTGCCGCAGGCGCCGCAGCCTTTGCTTTTGCGTAGGACTGTCCGACGGAGGGGTGAACATGGAACGCAAGCGCATCAGTTCGAGCAAGATCCGGGCGGTCGGTTACGACCCCGGATCGCAAACCCTGGAAGTGGAATTCAACGACGGCCGCGTGCAGGCGTTCACCGGCGTGTCGCAGGAAGTGCATCGGCGCTTCATGGCAGCGCCCTCCCCGGTCAGTTTTTTCGAGGACAAGATCCTCGACGACTATCCGTCGCGCCGCTTGAAATAAGCCTGTCGGTCAACCGTTCGCGGTGAGCGCGAGCCTTTCGTCCAATTCAGGACAGGCTTGCGAGCAGTCGAACCATGAAAGAGCGGGTTTCGACGAAAGCTCGGCCCGAACGGCGGTTTTCAGTAATGCGGCCGGAACATCAGCGAGGCAAACATCGCGGCCAGCACGACGAACCATGCGAGCGACCATTCCGGGATGCTGAGGCTGAACATGCTCCACGGCTGCAATGTGCACGGACCATCGTATTGCAGAAAGCCGGGCCAGAAATCGCCGATCGCCATGGTGTCGAGTACGCGCTCGACGGTCGAGCCGATGCACGCGCCGGCGCGCTTGGGATCGCTCTGCAGCCAGATCTGGTAACCGGCTGCCAGGGCACCCGCCAAGCCGATCAACGCGCCGACGAAGCCGTATAAAATCGCGCCGCCCCGGGCGGGTCGATGCAGCAAGCCGATCAATGCCAGCACACCAATCACAAGGAAACCCAGACGCTGCACCACACACCACGGGCATGGGTCGAGATATTCCGCGTGCTGCAGGTAATAGGCAAAACCGAGCACGACCGCGCTGGCAAGCAACGCGACGATAAAAACGCGCTGGGTACGACTCTCGATGCTGGATTGCGCCATGCTCTGTCCCCTTTTGGCTGCCGAATAATACCCGCTCGTGCCGCCGAGGCGAGTTGATTCCCGGTATCCGGCGCGTTACCGGTTCTCGTTTCGTTTCACCGGGGTCGGTATAATCGCCGCTTTTGCACGATTGCGAATCATGGAAGCCGAACGCCGCAACGCCCTCGAACACACGCTGACCGATCTGCATGATCGGGCGATCGAGCTGCGGAGGTATCTTTGACTTCGCCAACAAACAATCACGCCTAGCCGAGGTCACCAGGACCCTCGAAGCGCCTGATGTCTGGAACGATCCCGCGCGCGCGCAGGACCTCGGCAAGGAAAAAAAGACGCTAGAACTGGTTGTCGATGCGCTGATCAGGCTCGACGCGGGCCTGCGCGACACCACCGGGCTGTTCGAACTTGCGAACGAGGAAGACGACGACGACACCCTGCTCGCCGTCGAGCGCGACACCGAAAAGCTCAAATCCACGGTCGAGGAAATGGAGTTCCGTCGCATGTTCTCGGACCCGCTCGATCCGAACAACTGCTTCATCGACATTCAGGCCGGTTCCGGCGGGACCGAAGCGCAGGACTGGGCTTCGATACTCGAACGCATGTATCTGCGCTATGCCGAACGCAAGGATTTCAAGGTCGAAATCCTGGAACAATCCGACGGCGAAGTGGCCGGCATCAAAAGCGCATCATTGAAGGTTTCGGGTGACTACGCATTCGGCTATCTGCGCACCGAAACGGGCGTGCATCGCCTGGTGCGCAAGTCACCGTTCGATTCGAACGCGCGGCGCCACACTTCCTTTGCCAGCGTTTTCGTCTATCCGGAAATCGACGACTCGATCGAAGTCGAGATCAACCCGGCGGATCTGCGCATCGACACTTACCGCGCGTCCGGCGCCGGCGGACAGCACATCAACAAGACCGACTCGGCGGTGCGCATCACCCACCTGCCGACCAACATCGTCGTGCAATGTCAGAACGACCGCTCGCAGCATCGCAACCGCGCCGAGGCGATGGCGATGCTGAAGGCGAAGCTGTATGAAGCGGAAATGCGCAAGCGCCAGGCGGAAAAAGACAAGCTCGAAGATTCCAAAACCGACATCGGCTGGGGCCACCAGATTCGCTCCTACGTGCTCGATCAGTCGCGCATCAAGGATCTGCGCACCAATTACGAAGTGGGCAACACACAAGCCGTGCTGGACGGCGACCTCGATGACTTCATCAGCGCGAGCCTCAAGCAGGGCGTTTAACGCCGTTTATACCGGGAGCCGCCTGTGAGCGAGCAACAAGATCAAAATCCGATTCTGGACGAAAACCAAATCATCGCCGAGCGCCGCGCAAAGCTGACGATGCTGCGCGAGCATGGCAATCCCTTCCCCAACGATTTCGAGCGCGAGCATTACGCCGCCGATCTGCACGCCGCCTATGGCGACATGAGCAAGGAAGAGTTGGAAGGTCATGCCTATCATGTCGCCGTCGCCGGTCGCATGATGCTCAAGCGCGTGATGGGCAAGGCCAGCTTCGCCACGCTGCAGGACATGAGCGGTCGTCTGCAGGTCTACATCAACAACGACGGCGTCGGTGCGGACGTGCACGACGCGTTCAAGCGCTGGGACCTCGGCGACATCGTCGGCGTGCAGGGCACGCTGTTCAAGACCCGCACCGGCGAACTGACCGTGCATGCGACCGGCATTCGTCTGCTGGCGAAATCGCTTCGCCCGCTGCCGGAGAAGTTTCACGGCCTGAGCGATCAGGAGCAGAAATATCGCCAGCGCTACGTCGACCTGATCACGTCCGAAGAAGCGCGCAAAACTTTCATGGTGCGCAGTCGCATCGTGCAGGAGATCCGCAGCTTCATGGTCGACAAGGGCTATCTCGAAGTCGAAACACCGATGATGCATCCCATTCCGGGCGGTGCCGCGGCCAAACCTTTCGAAACGCATCACAACGCGCTCGACATGCAGTTGTTCCTGCGCATCGCCCCGGAACTCTATCTCAAGCGACTGGTGGTCGGCGGTTTCGAGAAGGTGTTCGAGATCAACCGCAATTTCCGCAACGAAGGCATCTCGACGCGCCACAATCCTGAATTCACAATGATCGAGTTCTACGAGGCCTATCGCGACTATCGCTACCTCATGGACTTCACTGAAGAGATGTTGCGCACCGTCGCGCAGAAAGTACTCGGCACGACGCAGGTTCCGTATGGCGAGTACGTCGTCGACCTGTCGCAGCCCTTCGCCCGCTTGACCGTCGTGCAGGCCATGCTGGAACACGTACCGGAATACAACGAAGTCGACTTGAACAACCGCGACTGGCTGCTCAAGGAACTCAAGCGGCTGGGTGCCGAACCCAAAGGCGACGCCGGCATCGGCACACTGCAGCTCGCGCTGTTCGAAGAAACCACCGAAGTGAAACTGATCCAGCCGACGTTCATCATCGACTATCCGGCGGAAGTATCACCGCTCGCACGACGCAACGATCTGCGTCCTGAAATCACCGATCGCTTCGAGCTTTACATCACCGGCCGCGAAATGGCGAACGGCTTCTCGGAGTTGAACGATCCGGAAGATCAGGCCGCGCGTTTCGAGGAGCAATCCAAAGCCAAGGCCGCCGGCGACGAAGAAGCGATGTACTACGACGCCGATTACATCCGCGCGCTGGAGTACGGCCTGCCGCCGACTGCCGGCGAAGGCATCGGCATCGATCGCCTGGTGATGCTATTCACCGACAGTCCATCCATTCGCGACGTGATTCTGTTTCCTCACATGCGGCCGGAGAGCTGAGTTCCACTCCGGCGGAGAAAAACGGCAGGCCCTGCGGCCTGCCGTTTTTTTCACCCGATCGTTTCGGCGTGGTTCACCGGACCGCTCAGCGTGGCCCGGCTACGGATTGTTTCTACTCCACTCTACGTAACGCGCCGTTACAAATACGCCTCACGCGCCGCGTCCGATGCGCGTTAATGACCATGTCCTCATCCGAAGTGAACAGGGAAAGAACATGGAAACCAAACGCACGCATCCACTGATTCTTGCGGCCGCCGCATCGGTGTTGCTGCTTTCCGCAGTCGGCAGCGCGGCCTTGCTCGGCTGGCTGCCCGGCTCGCACGGCAACAACTCATCGAGTGTCATAAGCGACACCGAGGTGAAGCCGGCTGCCCATACGGCAGTCACGACGCAAACGACAGCTGAGCAAATCGTCGAGCCCGCGCCCGCCAAACCGAAGCCTGTCGCGCGCAAGGCCGAGCCCCGTCCTGCGCCCGTAAAAGTGGTTCAGACCGTGTACGAAGCGCCCGCAACACAACCAGCCGTCTGCCACGATTGTGGGATCGTTGAATCGGTGCGCGAGGTGACGGAAGCGGGCGAAGGCTCGGGCCTCGGCGCGGTGATCGGCGGCGTGACGGGCGGCGTGGTCGGACGCCAATTCGGCGGCGGTCGCGGCAAGGATGTGATGACGGTCGTCGGCGTGGTGGGCGGAGGAATCGCCGGTCACCAGATCGAGAAACGCGTGCGCGGCGCGAAATATTACGAAGTGACGGTGCGCTTCACCGACGGCAGCAGCCGGATCTTCCGGCAGGAAAACGCGAACTGGCAGGTCGGCGAACGCATCAGGCTGATCAACGGCCAGTTGACGCGCGACGCTTAGTTCCCCGGTTTCCCTGGAGGAGGGGTGTGCCACGGCGTGCGGATTCCGCCGTGGCTTTTTTTATCGCGGTAACGCACGAGGACTGTCGCCCTGCATATAATCGTGTTCCCTCCTTCCGACCCGCATGGATTCCTCCTCCCCGCCTTCCGTTCGCACGGCCCCGACTCCGCACGTGCGTCGCGGCATTCTGATGTTGATCGTGGCGGTGAGTTTCTTCGCTCTGCTCGACACCACCTGCAAGTGGCTGTCGCAGACCTACCCGGTGCCGATGATTGTTTGGGCGCGTTATTCGGCGCAGACGCTGTTGATGCTGCTGGTGCTGGGTCCGCAGTTGCGTTTCGGACTGCTGCGCACGCGCGCACTCGGCATGCAGGTCGTGCGCGGTCTAGTGCTGCTCATCGTGTCGGTGATGTTTTTATACGCACTGTCGCTGATGCCGATCGCCGAAGCGACCGCCATCAGCTTCATGGCGCCGCTGCTGCTCACGATGCTGTCCGTCATGGTGCTGCGCGAATACGTGCCGCGCGGCGCATGGCTGGCGGTCACCGCGGGTTTCATCGGCGTGCTGATCATCGTTCGCCCGGGCGGCGCGCTGTTCACGCCGGTTGTGATCATTCCGATTGTTTCGGCGTTCTTCTACGCGGTCTATCAGTTGCTCACACGCAAGATGGCCGGCGTCGACCCGACCCTGACCACGCTGTTCTACGGCTGCCTGGTCGGCACTATTCTGTTGTCGCTTGCCGTGCCGTTTTTCTGGGTGGCGCCGATTTCGCTGCTGCACGCGGTGATGCTGCTCACCACCGGCGTGCTGGGCGGCGTGGGCCACTTCATGCTGATCCGCGCGTTCGAATCCGCGCCGGCGTCGGTGCTGGCGCCGTTCCTGTACGTGCAACTGGTGATCGTGACCGGGATCGGCTATCTCGTCTTCAATGCGTTCCCGGATAGTTGGTCGCTCGTCGGCATGGCGATTATCGTGATCAGCGGCGCCTGGGTGGCGGCGCAACATCGACGCGCGCCTGCGAGTTCGACGCCCGCTTGACCCTGCCAGGTTGCCGTTACAGCCGCTCGAAGATCGCGGCGATGCCCTGCCCGCCACCGATGCACATGGTCACCAGCGCATAGCGCCCCCCGATGCGTTGCAGTTCGTACAGTGCCTTGACAGTCAGCACACAACCCGTCGCGCCGATGGGATGACCGAGCGCAACCGCACCGCCATTCGGATTGACCTTCGCCGGATCGAGGCCGAGATCGTGTGTGACCGCCATCGCCTGTACGGCAAAGGCCTCATTGGATTCGATGACATCCATGTCTTCAGGTCTGAGACCGGCGCGTTCGAAAACACGATGCACGGCGGGAATCGGCCCGAGCCCCATGAACTGGGGTTCGACCGCCGCATGCGCATAGGCGACCAGACGCGCCATCGGCTTGCACCCTTCGCGCTTCGCGGCATCGCGCTCCATCAACACCACTGCGGCGGCACCGTCGTTCAGCCCGGAAGCATTGCCCGCGGTGATCGTTCCGCCCGTCTTGAAGACCGGCTTGAGCTTCTGCAAATCTTCCAAAGTCACACCGCGCCGCACATGTTCATCCACCGCAAACTGTGTGCTGCCCTTCTTCGATTCAAGCTCGATGGGAATGATCTGGTCGGCGAAACGCCCTTCGTCGATCGCGCGTGCCGCACGCTGCTGTGTTTCGAGTGCATAGCGATCCTGCGCCTCGCGCGTGATGCCGAATTTCTCCGCGATGGCTTCGGCGGTCACGCCCATGTGGCCATGCCCGAAAGGGTCCTGCAATGCGCCGGAAATCGCATCGATCGCCACCGCGTCGCCCATGCGCTGACCCCAGCGCGCCGCCGGCATGTAGTAGGCCGCGCGACTCATCGACTCGGCGCCTGCAGCAACAACCGTTTCCGTATCGCCCAGCATGATGTGCTGCGCGGCCGAAACGATTGCCTGCAATCCGCTGCCGCACAGACGATTCACCGTCAGACACGGCGTCGCAACCGGCAGCCCGGCCTTGATCGCCGCAATGCGCGACATGTACATGTCGCGCGGCTCGCTGTGAATGACGCTGCCGACGACGACGTGGCCGACTTCGCCCGCTTCGATTTTCGCGCGCGCGACCGCTTCGCGAATCACGGTCGCACCCAGAGTAGTGGCCGGCACATCCTTGAGCGCGCCGCCGTAAGTGCCGATGGCGGTGCGTACACCGGACAGGACAACGACCTCACGCGCCATGTTCGCTCCGCCAATCAGGCGACCGGCACACCATGCAAGTCATGTGTATCGGCCTTGGTGATGCATACGTCGATGAAGTCACCGACCCGCGCACCTTTCGCTTTCTCCACATATACCAGACCGTCGATTTCCGGCGCGTCGGCGGCCGAGCGGGCGAGGGCGGTCTTGCCGTCCACCCCGTCGATCAATACGCGCAGGGTTTTGCCGACCTTGTCCTGCAGACGCCGCGCGCTGATTTCCGCCTGTAACGCCATGAAGCGTTCGCGCCGCTCTTCCTTCACCTGCTCCGGCACCGCACCGGGCAACTCATTGGCGCCGGCCCCCTCGACGGGCGAATAGGCAAAGCAGCCGACTCGATCGAGTTGCGCTTCTTCGAGAAACTCGAGCAACTCTTCGAATTCCCCTTCGGTTTCGCCCGGAAAGCCGACGATGAAGGTGCTGCGCAAGGTGATGTCGGGGCAGGTCTTGCGCCAGGCGTGAATGCGTTCGAGATTGCGTTCGCCCGATGCCGGGCGCTTCATCAGCTTCAGAATGCGCGGACTCGAATGCTGAAACGGCACGTCCAGATAGGGCAGGATTTTTCCTTCCGCCATCAACGGCACGATGTTGTCGACGTGCGGATAAGGATAGACGTAATGCATGCGCACCCACACACCGAGTTCGCCCAGCGCAACGGCGAGGTCCTGCATGCGCGTACGCATCGGGCGACCGTTCCAGAAACCGGTGCGGTACTTCACATCCACACCGTAGGCGCTGGTGTCCTGCGAAATGACGAGCAGTTCCTTCACGCCCGACTTGACCAGATTCTCGGCTTCCTTCATCACTTGGCCGATCGGACGGCTGACCAGATCGCCGCGCATGGACGGAATGATGCAGAAGGTGCAACGGTGATTGCAGCCTTCCGAAATCTTCAGGTAGGCGTAATGCTTCGGCGTGAGCTTGATGCCCGCCGGCGGCACCAGATCGGTGAACGGATCATGCGGCTTGGGCAGGTGCTGATGCACCACCGACATCACCTGGTCGGTCGCATGTGGACCGATCACGGCCAGCACCAAGGGATGCGCATCCTGCACGACCGAGCCCTTCGCGCCGAGACAGCCGGTGACGATCACCTTGCCGTTTTCGGATAGCGCTTCGCCGATCGCATCGAGCGACTCCTCGACTGCGGCGTCGATGAAGCCGCAGGTGTTGACGATGACCAGATCGGCACCGTCATACGATGACGAGATGGCATAACCCTCGGCGCGCAACTCGGTGAGGATGCGCTCCGAATCGACCAGCGCCTTGGGGCAGCCGAGCGAAACGAAACCTACTTTCGGTACATTACTCATTGCTTCGGATGAAAGGCCGCGGCAGGGCAGCGGATGAAGGAATACGTTGGAGCCGCCTTAGTGGCCCGGTTCTTTGTTCGGTGTTTCGGGCTGTGCATTCTGTTCGGCGCTCGCGCCGTTGGTCCCGCTCGGCGGCGGCATACCAAAACCCGGCAACTTGCAGCTGGCCAGAAAATTCTGGCTTTGCGCCTGGAACTGCTGCTGCATCTGTTCCAGCATGGTCTTGCTGTGCTCCATATATGCAGACATCAGATTCTGCATGGCCGGCGCCTGATAGGTCATGAACTGCGCCCACATCTCGGGGCTTGGCTTGGCCGACTCGACGGTGCCGTTAGACGCCTGTATGGTCTTCTGAAAATCGATGAAGGCGTGGAGGTTGCGCTGCAGATACTCGCCCATGATGCCCTGCATGGCGTTGCCGTAAAAGCGGATGAATTGCGTCAGCACATCGTGCGTGAACATCGGCGAGCCACCCGACTCTTCTTCCAGAATGATCTGCAGCAGGATCGAGCGCGTCAGATCGTCGCCGGTCTTGGCATCGACGACCTGGAAGCACTCCTGCTTGATCACCAACTGCTTCACATCGGCAAGTGTGATGTAACAGGACGTCCTGGTGTCGTACAGACGCCGGTTGGGGTATTTCTTGATGAGCCTGAGAGTTTCTGCCATGGTTCCTGCTCCATGCGGAAAGCCGCGCTTTCCTATTCCATATGCTGAGCGCCATCCATTTATGGCGATGTCGTCCCGCCGAACTGACGTTGACGATGCGTCCGCGACCGCGTTCCACCACGCCGCCGGTCACTGATGCAATGCGCCGGCGCGCCATTCCGCCTTCAATGCTCTTGCTCAAAGCAGCAACCACCGGACGCAGCGAATAGCGCGACCAGGGGTTCTGGCCGCAAAACGCTGCATAGGAAAATGGTAAAACCCGGACCGGATGCACGAAGATGCTTCAGGAAACGGCCCGAGGCCGCACGACTCATGTGGGCGGGCAGTATTGCACCGCAACATTCTTGGCGTCAACCCACGCTCAAACGCGATAGAACTCGCGATACCACGTCACGAAACGCCGCACGCCCTCTTCGATCGGCGTGCTCGGACGAAAGCCGACCGCCTCGTTCAGCAGGCTGATGTCGGCCGCGGTTGCCTCGACATCGCCCGGTTGCATGGGAAGGAGATCGAGCTTTGCTTTTACGCCAAGGCATTCCTCGAATACTTCGATGTAGCGCATGAGCGACACCGGCTCGTTGTTGCCGATGTTGTACACGCGCCACGGCGCGCTGCTCGTCGCCGGCGTATCGGACTTGCCGCCGCATGCGGGCGGCTGATCCAGCACGCGCAGCACGCCTTCGACGATGTCGTCGATGTAGGTGAAATCGCGCTGCATATTGCCGTGGTTGAACACCTTGATCGGTTCGCCGGCCAGCATGGCGCGCGCGAACAGAATCGGCGACATATCGGGCCGCCCCCACGGACCGTACACGGTGAAGAAGCGCAGCCCCGTACAGGGCAGATCGAACAGATGCGCATAGGTATGCGCCATCAGTTCGTTGGCCTTCTTGGTCGCCGCGTACAGCGAGGCCGGATGATCGACGTTGTCGTGTTCCGAGAACGGCAGGTTGCGATTGAGCCCGTACACCGAACTGGTGGAGGCATACACCAGATGCTTCACACCGCCATGGCGACAGCCTTCCAGCACATTGCCGAAACCGACCACGTTCGCGTCGATATATTTTTCCGGATGCGAAACGGAGTAGCGTACGCCTGCCTGCGCGGCGAGGTTCACCACTACGTCGAAGCGCTCGTGAGCGAACAGTTCGTGCATCGCCACGCGATCGGCGATATCGATGCGGCGAAAATCGAACGCGGGATTCCACGTCAGCCGCGCCAGGCGCGCCTCCTTGAGCCTTACGTCGTAGTAGTCATTGAGGTTGTCGATGCCGACCACCGCGCTGCCGCGCGCCAGCAATCGATCGCTCAACGCCGCGCCGATGAAACCGGCCGCGCCCGTTACCAGTACTCTCATGATTCCCCTGCCTGTTACGCGTGCTGCGTCCCGTTACAATGGGCGCGCCATCTCTCTACTGCGCACCGCACACATGTACATCATCGCCATCGCCTGGCTCTATGTCACCATTTTGATGGCGGTCACCGAACCGAACCTGGTTGCCGGCCTGGCGACTTTCTTTTTCTACGGCCTCGCACCGCTGCTGCTGTTCTGGTACGTCGTCGGCGCACCCACACGCAGGCGGCGCAAGCGACGCGACAACGGCTCCGACGCCTGACGCGTCTGCGACCGACGAAGGCGCCGCGAATCTCGGGGGATCGCCGCGACGCCGATTCGGTTGCACATTCGAGCGATACCCTTAATGCGTATGTGTCGCCGGTGCATGCAGTTCTGTCGGTGCCTGGCCATCGGCATGCTGCGGTGAATGGGTGAACTCGCCGACCAGCCATACCGTAAGAATACCCAGCACGATCAGCACCACCTGTTGCGCCGTCGCCCGTAGCTCGGGCCTTTTGTGCAGACCCGGTATCAGATCCGCCACGGCCACGTAAATCATGCTCGCGGCAGCCAGCGCCAGCAGCACGTCGATTGCGCCCGCCACCAGTTGCAGCGCGAAATACGCCAGCAGCGCACCGAGCAGCATCGCCAGACTTGACAGCAGATTGAGCGCGAACGCCCTGGCCTTGCTGTAGCCCGAATGCAACAGAATCAGGAAATCGCCGATTTCCTGCGGCACTTCATGTGCGATGACGGCTGTCGCGGTAACGATACCGAGCGAGGTATTTTCCATGAACGCCGCGGCAATCAGCACGCCGTCGACGAAGTTGTGAAAACTGTCGCCGACCAGAATGAGCAGTCCGCTGCGGCCGTGGTCGCTATTGGCGTGATTGCCATGTTGATGTGAATGCGCCGGGGGGATACCGAGCACCGGCGGATCATGCGCCTCGCACTCTTCGAGATGGCAGTGGCGCCACAACACCAGTTTCTCGAGGATGAAAAAAACCAGAATGCCGAACAGCAGCGTTGCCGCCACGGTGTGCGGATCGGAAGTCTGCAGAGCGTGGGGCAGGATGTCGAGGAATGCCGCGCCGAGCAAAGCGCCGATGGCGAAGCTGATGAGTGGATTGACCCAGTTCTGCTTCGCACTGAACGACACAATGGCGGCGCACACGATGGACAGGACACCGCCGGCGATCGCCGCCGCCACGATATAGCCGAGCGTACTCATTTTTCAGTCAAGCCAGATAAGGCTCGCCATACGACCGGTGACGCGGTCGCGGCGGTAGGAGTAGAAACGCTCGCGTTCCGTGTAAGTGCAGAAACCGCCCCCGTAGATATCGCGCACGCCGGCGCGAGCAAGGCGCCGGCGCGCCAATGCGTAAAGATCAGCATGGAATTTCCCTGATGCAGCGGGCGCAAAGGCCGCGCTTGCCTCGTTATCGTTATTGACAAACGCTTCGTACACATCCGACCCGACTTCGAATTCCTGCTGCGAAATCGCCGGTCCCAGATAAGCCAGGGTGTCGGCCGGCGGCACATTCATTTGCGCCAGCGTCGCCTCGATCACACCGCCCGCCATCCCGCGCCAACCCGCGTGGGCAACGCCGACCGCATGGCCGCCCTTGTGCGCCAGCAGTACCGGCATGCAGTCGGCGGTCATCACGCCGCACACCACATGTCGCGAACGCGCCACCGCGGCGTCGGCCGACGTGAACGGTAGGGCCGATTCGGCGTCGACGACGTCCACGCCATGCACCTGATGCAACCAGACCGGATCCGCGGGCAACACGCTGCGCAATGTCTCGATGTTACGCTCGACCGCGTTCGGATCGTCGCCCACTCTGGTGCTGAGGTTGAACGACGCATACGCCGCGTGACTGAGGCCGCCCGCGCGCGTGGTGATCAGCGCCTGCACCGTCGATGGCGCCGGCCAGTTCGGCACGATCCAGTCGGGGTGATACGCGGCGGTCATTCTTCAGACTCGCGCAAGGCTTGCAATAACGTGCACAGATCGTCAGGCAGCGGCGACGACCAACTGCATGTCTCTCCGGTGGCCGGATGCACCAATCCGAGCCGCTCCGCATGTAAGGCCTGGCGTGCGAAATTCACCAACGTCCCGCGTCCCTGGCGCCTGCCATAGAGCGGATCCCCGACGAGCGGATGACCGATGGAATGCATATGCACACGGATCTGGTGGGTCCGGCCGGTATCGAGCCGGCATTGCAGCAACGTCGCACGTTGGAAAGACTCGAGCACGCGGTAATGCGTCCGCGCAGCCTTGCCGTGCGTGGTGACGGCCATGCGCACGCGTTCGACCGGATGCCGACCGATCGGCGCATCCACCGTCCCATTCGCACTCACCGCGCCGTGCACGAGCGCGAGATACTCACGCTTCACGGACCGCGCCTGCAATTGCCGTACGAGATCGGTCTGCGCCTCGAGCGTTTTGGCGACCACCAGCAGACCGCTGGTCTCCTTGTCGAGGCGATGCACGATGCCGGCACGCGGCACGCGTTCCAGTTGCGGAGCGTGATACAGCAGGGCGTTGAGCAGCGTGCCATCCCAGTTGCCGCTGCCAGGATGCACGACCAGGCCGGCCGGCTTGTCGACGACGAGCAGCGTTTCATCCTCGTAAACAATGGATAGTGCGATCGCTTCGGCGCGATTCGGGCGCTCGCCGGGCAGCGTCCCCGGAACGACCGCCACACGCTCGCCGCCATAGACTTTGCGCTTTGGATCGGCCGGACCGTCGTCCAGCGTCACGCGTCCTTCCCGCACCCAATGCTGCAGCCGGCTGCGCGAGTGCTGCGGAAACAGTCTGGCCAACGCCTGATCGAGCCGCAAACCGGCCAGCTCGGCGGGGATATCCGCCGCGAGCGGCACGATATAATCCCCCGCGGAAATCTCTCCGCTGTGGTCACCGATCAGGATGGAATGCATGAAGCGTAGTGTAGCGTTATTGCTTATGGCCCTGTTGCTGGGGGGATGCGGCCTGGGCGCGACCAACGAGGACGAAACGGCCGGCTGGTCGGCGCAACGGCTGTACAGCGAAGCGCGCGACATGATGAACAGCGGCAACTACACCCAGGCGGTGGAGTACTTCGAAAAACTCGAAGCGCGCTTCCCTTTCGGCCGCTATGCGCAGCAGGCGCAATTGGAGATCGCCTACGCTTATCACCGCGAGGGTGAAGCGGCCTCGGCGGTGGCGGCGTGCGATCGCTTCATCAAACTGCACCCCAATCATCCGAACGTCGATTACGCCCATTATCTGAAAGGCGTGGCGAATTTCTACGAAGATCAGAGCATGCTCGCGCAGTTGGCGGACCAGGATCCGGCCGAACGCGATCCGCGCTCGGCGCGCGAGGCTTTCAACGCCTTCCGCGAATTGGTTACGCGCTATCCCGACAGTAAATATGCGGAAGACTCGCTGGCGCGCATGAATTACATCGTCAATGCCCTCGCCTCCCACGAGGTGTACGTCGCGCGCTATTACATCAGGCGCGGCGCCTACCTGGCCGCCGCCAACCGGGCGCAGCACGCCGTCAAAACCTATCCGGAAACGCCCGCACGAGAAGAAGCGCTCTACCTTATGGCGGTGGCCTACGATCACCTGGGCATGGCGGCATTGCGCGACGACGCACGCCGCGTGTTGCAAGCGAATTTTCCCGACAGCCCCTATCTGCAGGGCAAGGCGCCGACCAAGGAAAATCCGTGGTGGCGTCTGTGGGGCGCGAAAAGCTAGGGAAGATCCGATCAAGCCTCGCGCGGAACCGTTCGTGGCGAGCCTGTCGAACCATGAACGGCCACGTTCATCCTTCGAGAAGCTTATTGTTTTCCCGACTCGGAACGAACGGAAGCGCGCTGAGGGGACTTGATCAGCGTTTCACTGGAGAGGGTCAGGCGGCCGCTTCGCCGGGGGAACCACTCTGGAAGAACTGCTCCACCACCGCGAATTCGCGCGTACGACGCATGGCCGGCAGACTTGCAACCAGCTTCTTGCCATAGGCCTTGGTGGCCAGACGCGGATCGCCGATCATCAGCACACCGCGATCCGTCTCGTCCCTGATCAAGCGGCCGGCGCCCTGCTTCAATGCGATTGCGGCCTGCGGCAACTGATAATCCATGAACGGATTGCCGCCGTCCCTGCGCATCGCGTCCAGGCGCGCCTGCATGACCGGGTCGTCGGGTGGTGCGAATGGCAGCTTGTCGATCACGACCACCGATAGCGCATCGCCGCGCACGTCCACGCCTTCCCAGAAACTCGAGCTCGCCACCAGCACCGCATTGCCCAGTTTGCGGAAGCGTTCGAGCAATTCGGTGCGGGTGCCCTCGCCTTGCAGCAGCAGCGGGAAGTCGAGCCCTTCACGCTTGAAATGCTCGGCCAGCAACGTGTGCGCCAGACGCATTGCGCGCAGCGTGGTGAACAACAGGAAGGCGCGCCCGCCGCTGGCGCGCAGCACCGGCAACGCCTGCCGCACCACCGCTTCGGTATGCTCGGCGCTGTTGGGTTCGGGCAATTCGCGCGGCAGATAGATCACGCCGTTGCTCGGGTAATCGAAGGGGCTCTCCCAACTCGCGCAGTCGGCGTCTTCCAATCCCATCTGCCCGCAATAGTGATCGAAGTTGCCGTTCATCGACAGCGTGGCGGAGGTGAAAATCCACGCGCGCGCATGACCGTCGAGCTGACGGCGGAAGTTGTCCGAAATGATCAATGGTGTGGCATGCAGTGCGACCGACTGCGTATACGCTTCCACCCAGCGCACCTGCGTCGGATCGTCTTCGGCGGCCCAGTCCTGTACGCGCTCGAGCATTTCGGCGGTGCGCGCCGCGCAGTTCTTCAGCCCTTCGCCGCGTTCCTCACAGGCCTTCAATACATTCAACGCAGCGCGACACGCGTCGTTCAATCCGCTCAGCGCCGTTTTGAAAGCGGCCTGTCGCGTCAATTGCGGCGCCGGCACGCGCGTCTCTTTCAGCGGCACCGCCAGGCGCAGATCGCGTGTGGCGCGCTCGAGTCGTCGCGCGGCGTCCGGCACCTCGCGCATATCGGGCGCTTCGGCAATACCTTCGGCGATGATGTCGCGCGACAGTTCGAGCAGTTGCCCGGTCGATACGGTGGTGCCGAAAAACAGCGTTGCGATGTCGGGCAACTGGTGCGCTTCGTCGAGAATGACGGTGTTGCAGGCCGGCAGCAGTTCGGCCATGCCTTCGTCCTTCAACATCACGTCGGCGAAGAACAGGTGGTGATTCACCACCACGACTTCGGCTTCGAGCGCTTCCCGGCGCGCCTTCATGACGAAGCAGTCGTTGTAGTGCCCGCATTTCGGGCCGAGACAGTTTTCGCGTGTGGAGGTGGCGAGCGTCCACGCCGGCGCGTCTTCGCGCACAGTCGACAGCTCGGCCCTGTCGCCGGCATGCGTTTGCCGGGCGAAACGAGCGATGAGTTGTAGATCGCGCACGTCCTCGCGACTCGCCAGGCGGCCGTCGGAAAGATTGCGCGCCAGATGATGGTGGCACACGTAGTTGGCGCGGCCCTTGAGCAGCGCAATCGTGACCGGCAGCCCGAGCGCATCGCGCACGGCGGGGAGATCGCGATGGAAGAGCTGATCCTGCAAGGTCTTGGTCCCGGTCGACACGATGACCTTGCCGCCCTGCAGCAGCGCCGGAACGAGATACGCGACCGTCTTGCCGGTGCCGGTGCCCGCTTCGGCGATGAGGCGACCCTGATCGGCGATCGCCTGCGCCACACGCATGGCCATGTCGACCTGCTGTGGTCGTGCCGTGTAGCCGGGAATAGCGCGTGCGAGTGGCCCTCCGGGACCGAATACGCGTTCGAGGTCCGCGCGGACCGTTGCCTGTTTCACTGAATCTCTTCGACCTTGACCCACACGCTGCGCGAACCGCGCTCGCCGCTGCCGCGGCCGGAAAGGATGTGGTTGCCTTCCTGTACGCTCGTATTCGAAATGCCGCCCAGTTCGAACCACTCGCCGAGACGGCCGCTTGCGGTCGTGCTGATGCGCTGCGCATTGGCGCTGCCCGGACCATAGGCGCCTTGCGTTTCGCGTTGCGGC
>JAKFDA010000032.1:0-29491 GCA_036676355.1 Nitrosomonadales bacterium
TTGTCGGACCCGGACGCGGGTTCTCATCCGCACCGCTCGCGCGCTACAAACACAAATGGCCCCGGATGGGGCCATTTGTGTTTGATGGTGGAGGCGGCGGGAATCGAACCCGCGTCCGCAAGTCCTCTACAGACAGTTCTACATACTTAGCCATGCCAACTGGTTTTAACCCGGAACCCGCCGACTGGCAGGCTGGTTACAGGCGAGTCACCTAGATTTAACGCCGTACAAAGTGACCCTGCACGGCGCGGTTTCATGTAAAGGACCCAGCTCTAGCTTGCGCTAGCTACCCCATGAACAAGGTAGTGCTGGGCTCGGGGCCCTTAGGCCGCGAGGGCGAAACGTTCGTCGTTCGCAGTTATTGCGTTTCCAGATGGATTTACGAGGTGACTGGTCCTCGGTATGCCCTGCGCTGCTTCGCAACCCACGTCGAGACCAGGTCGCCCCCGGAATCTCTTTGCTTGCTAGGCGGTACGAGTATCCCACGGTTCACCGGACCATGTATTCGTCGTACGGCCTATAGATGGGGTAATTCACAGATAGTTCAATACCTCGCGCGGATGCTGAATGATGGCGTCCGCTTCCCAGGTAAGCGGATCGGCGTCCATGCCGAGGTAGCCGTAGCCGGCGGCGAGTACCGGCATGCCGGCAGCGCGCGCGGCCTGGACGTCGCGCAGATCGTCGCCGATATAGATGCACGATGCGGGGGCAAGGCGGACTTGGTGCGCCGCGTGAAGCAGGGGGGCCGGATGCGGTTTCGGGTGCGCAACGGTATCGCCGCTCACTACGCAGGAACAACGTTCGTACAGCCCAAGCGCGCGCACCAGCGGCTCGGTGAAGCGATGGTGCTTGTTCGTGACGATGCCCCATGCGATCGCACGCCGATCGAGTTCGTCGAGCAGCGCGGGTACGCCTTCGAACAGCACGCTGTTTTGGCAGATGCCCGTTTCGTAGAGTTCGAGGAAACGGTTTTTCAACGTTTCGTAGTCGGCGTGGTCGGGTTCGATGCCGAGGCCGGCCTTGAGCATGCCGCGTGCGCCGGATGAAGTGACCGGCCGCGCCAGTTCGTACGGAATCGGTGCGGCGCCGCGCTCGGCGAGCAGGCGATTCAGTGCGCCGGCAAGATCCGGCGCGGTATCGGCGAGAGTGCCGTCGAGATCGAACAGTACGGCGCGTATCACGATGCGTCCTCGCGCACGGCGTGCACGATGTAATTCACATCGGCGTCGCGCTCCAGCGCATAGATTTTGGTCAGCGGGTTGTAAGTCATGCCGACAAGGTTGCGCACTTCGAGGCCGGCTTCGCGACAGAAACGCGCCAATTCATTCGGTTTGATGAATCTGGCGTAGTCGTGCGTGCCCTTGGGCAGCAGCTTGAGCAGGTATTCCGCACCGACCACCGCGTACAGATAGGACTTTGGATTGCGGTTGATGGTGGAAAAGAACACGTCGCCGCCCGGTTTCACCAATGCCGCACAGGCGCCAACGATGCTCGACGGGTCGGGTACGTGTTCGAGCATTTCCATGCACGTCACGACATCGAAGCTTCCCGACTCGCGTGCGGCGAGCGCTTCGGCGGCGATCGCTTCGTAGGACACCGCAACGCCGCTTTCGAGGGCGTGCAGTTGGGCGACCCTGAGCGATTTTTCTGCGAGGTCGATGCCGGTCACATCCGCACCGCGACGCGCCATCGCTTCGGACAGAATGCCGCCGCCGCAACCGACGTCGACGACGCGTTTGCCGGCCAGCGATGTCTTGCCTTCGATCCAGGCCAGACGCAGCGGGTTGATTTCGTGCAGCGGCTTGAATTCGCTGTTCGGGTCCCACCAGCGGTGAGCGAGTTCGCTGAATTTGGCCAGTTCCTGTTGATCGACGTTCTGCATGCGTAATCGAATCGATGTGATTGTGCGTATGTTAGCCGCCGTTGGCCGGCGCGACGAGCCTGTAGAAAACTCCCGGATGCTGCAGGCAAACAAAAAGCCCCGCCGTAGCGGGGCTTTTTGAACGGGGCAGCCTGATATTAGCGCGTGCCCACCACTTCAATTTCCACGCGACGGTTTTGCTGGCGACCGTCACGGGTCTTGTTGCTGGCCACGGGCTGCGTTTCGCCTTTGCCTTCGGTGTAGACGCGATCCGCGGCGACGCCCTTGCTGACCAAATACGACTTCACCGCTTCAGCACGGCGTACCGACAGCTTCTGGTTGTACTCGTTCGTGCCGATGCTGTCCGTGTGCCCGATTGCGATGATGACCTCGAGGTTGAGTCCTTGCATCTTGCTCACGACATCGTCGAGCTCGGCGCGACCATCGGGCTTAAGCGCGTATTTGTCGAAGTCAAACAGCACGTCGGCATTCAGGGTGATTTTTTGTTGCTCAGGCACGACAACGGGTGCCGGAACAGGAGTCGGGGCGGGCGCGGGCTCTGCCGGGGGGGCCGGCAGTACAGCCGGCTTTACCAGATCCGGATCGCATTCCGCAATCGCGAGGGCGGGAGTCCAGTATCCGGTACGCCAGCACATGCCGAAAGGGCTCTTGACCACTGCGCCGCGGGTATCGGTCAGATAGCCGGACTTGTCTGCCGCCTGAGCGCCCACCTGCGTCGAAAACGTGGCGAGAACCATTGCCGAGGCAGCAAGTAACACTTTGTATTTAACCAAGTTTTTAGTCATGCTTTTTCCTTAAAAATGATCGCGTGTATTGGGATGATTGCTTTGCGCGCGAGAAGTGCCTCAGTTCAACAACTTGTTGTGCCAAGCAGCCATCGCCCTGCGCAATGACCCCGCTTCAAAGTTGAGGCTCCCATTTCGCACAAGCAATCTTCCGGCCACCCATACATGGCTGACATGTTCCCGACCTGCCGCATAAACAATTTGCGACGCCGGGTCGTAGCATGGCGTTAATTCTAGCGAATCCAGGCGTATCGCGGCGAGGTCAGCCGCCTTGCCGATCTCGATGGAGCCGATACGGTCCTGCAGCCCGAGGGCACGCGCGCCGTTAAAGGTGGCATAGCGTAACGCAATGCGTGCCGGAAGGGCAGCGGCGTCGTTTGCCACCGCCTTGGCGAGCAACGCCGCCAGGCGCATATCCGCCAACATGTCAAGGCGGTTATTGCTCGCCGCACTGTCGGTGCCGATGGCGACGTTCAAGCCGGCGGCCTGCATCGCGGCGATCGGAGCGAAACCGCTGGCGAGCTTCAGATTGGACGTCGGGCAATGGGCGACGGAGCAGCCGTTCTGCGCCAGCAGTGCGATTTCCCGCTCCGTCACGTGGATGGCATGCACTGCAATGAGCCGCGGAGAGACCAGACCCAGCGCGTTCATGCGTTCGAGCGGTCGGGCGCCGTGCTTATCGACGCTCTCGGCGATTTCGTCCTGCGTTTCATGCAGATGCAGGTGAATCGGCAAGTCCAGTTCCTCAGCGATGGTGACCAGTTGCGCGAAGGTCCGGTCGCTCACCGTGTACGGCGCATGCGGCGCCATGCAGTAGGAGAGCAGCGACTCGTCGCGAAAGCGGTCGCGCGCCGCCAGTCCCTTGGCGATGTAATCGTCCGCGTCGGATGCATAGACAGTGGGAAATTCGAGCGCGATCAAACCGATCGCGGCGCGCATGCCTGAATCGACGTATGCCTGTGCCGCCGACTCCGGGTAGAAATACATGTCGTTCACGCATGTGATGCCGCCGCGCAGCATTTCTGCGCAGGCGAGCAGGGTGCCGTCGTACACGAATTGGGGCGAGACATGTTTCGCTTCGGCGGGCCAGATATGGTCGTTCAGCCAGGTCATGAGCGGCTTGTCGTCGGCATAACCGCGCATCAGCGTCATGGCCGCATGGGTGTGCGCGTTGACCAGCCCGGGTATGAGTGCGTGCTGCGGCAACGAGATTCGCTCGGCCGGATCGAACGCGAGCGTCGCTTGCGCGGTGGGAACGATACCGACGATCGAGTCGTCACGGATTGCGACACTGTGGTCGTCCAGCACCACGCCGTGCGGTTCGACGGGAATGACCCAGCGCGCGTCGATCAGTTGATCGACCGGGGCGGGCGCGGCGGAAGCGGGCGCGGCGTTCATGGGGCGCGACAATAGCAAAAATTCGATGTCGCCATCGATCGACGAAACGGCATGAGCCGCAAGCGGTTGCATGTGCAAAACCAGTCGACAGATTGGCCGCGATGGCTGCGGATGCTAGAATTCGCCTCTTTTTACCGAGACTTAGCACCGCTTGTTCTGAGCGGTAGCGCGCCTGCATGGAACAATTCGCAAAAGAGACCCTACCGGTCAGCCTGGAAGAAGAAATGCGGCGCTCGTACCTCGATTACGCCATGAGCGTAATCGTCGGACGCGCACTCCCCGATGTACGAGACGGTTTGAAACCGGTGCATCGGCGCGTGCTGTTCGCGATGCAGGAGGCGAACAACGTCTGGAACCGGCCGTATGTGAAATGCGCGCGCGTGGTCGGTGAAGTGCTCGGTAAATATCACCCCCACGGCGACTCGGCGACCTACGAGGCGCTCGTGCGCATGGCGCAGGATTTCTCCATGCGCTATCAGTTGATCGACGGGCAGGGCAACTTCGGTTCGATCGACGGCGACTCCGCTGCGGCATATCGCTACACCGAGTGCCGACTGCAACGCATCGCATCCGAACTGCTCGCCGACATCGATCGCGAAACCGTCGATTTCGTGCCGAACTACGACGGCAAGGAGCAGGAACCGAGCGTGCTGCCGACGCGCTTGCCGAACCTGCTGATCAACGGTTCGTCGGGCATCGCGGTGGGCATGGCAACCAATATCCCGCCGCACAATCTGTGCGAAACGGTGGACGCCTGTCTGGCATTGCTGAACGACCCGACGATCACCATCGACGATCTCATCGACATCATCCCCTCGCCGGATTTCCCCACGGCGGGTCTGATCTACGGCATCAGCGGCGTGCACGAGGGCTATCGCACGGGGCGCGGGCGCGTGGTGATGCGTGCGCGCACGCACGTCGAAGACCTCGACAAGAGCGCCCGGCAGGCGATCATCGTGGATGAACTGCCGTATCAGGTGAACAAGAAGACCTTGCTCGAGCGCATCGCCGAACTGGTTCACGAGAAGAAGATCGAAGGCATCTCGCACATTCAGGACGAGTCGGACAAGTCCGGCATGCGCGTCGTGATCGAACTCAAGCGCGGCGAAATGCCGGAGGTCGTGCTCAACAATCTGTACAAGCAGACGCAGCTGCAGGACACCTTCGGCATCAACATGGTTGCGCTGCTGGATGGCCAGCCGCGACTGATGAACCTGAAGCAGATGCTCGAGGCTTTTCTCGCGCATCGGCGCGAAGTGGTGACGCGGCGCACGGTGTTCGACCTGCGCAAGGCGCGCGAGCGTGCGCACATCCAGGAAGGCCTTGCGGTCGCGCTATCGAACGTCGATGAAATCATCGCGCTGATCAAGGCGGCGCAGACGCCGGCCGAAGCGAAACAGAAATTGCTGGGCAAGGCGTGGCGTTCGCAACTGGTGCAGGACATGCTGGCCCGCGCCGGCGATGAAGCGACCAAACCGGAGACGCTGGCGCCCGGCCTGGGCATGACGCCCGACGGCTATCGTCTGTCGGAGGCGCAAGCGCAACGCATTCTTGAAATGCAGTTGCAGCGCCTCACCGGACTGGAGCAGGACAAGATCGTCGCCGACTATCGCGAACTGCTCGAGACCATTGCCGATCTGATCGACATTCTCGCCCGGCGCGAACGCATCACCGCCATCATCACCGACGAGCTGCAGCATATCCGTACGCAGTACGGCGACAAGCGTCGCAGCGAAATCGTGCTCAATACCGAAGACATCAACATCGAGGATCTGATCACTCCGGCGGATGTCGTGGTGACGTTCTCGCACACGGGCTACGTGAAATCGCAGCCGGTTGCCGATTATCGCGCGCAGCGTCGCGGCGGACGCGGCAAGCAGGCCGCGGCGATGAAGGAAGACGATTTCATCGAGCACCTGTTCGTCGCCAATACGCACGATTACATCCTGTGTTTCTCCAGTCGCGGTCGCGTCTATTGGTTGCGCGGTTACGAAGTGCCGCAAGGTACGCGCGCCAGCCGCGGCAAGCCGATCGTCAACCTGTTCCCGCTGGAGGACGACGAGCGCATCAATGCGCTGTTGCCGGTGAAGGAGTTTGACGACCACCACTACGTGTTCATGGCGACCGCGCAGGGCACGGTGAAGAAGACGCCGCTGTCCGATTTCTCCCGGCCGCGCGAGAAGGGCATCATCGCGGTCGATCTGGACGAGGGCGACTATCTGATCGGTGCGCAAATCACCGACGGCAGCTATGACGTCATGCTGTTCTCCGACGCCGGTAAAGCGGTGCGCTTCGAGGAAGGCGATGTGCGACCGATGGGGCGCGCGGCGCGCGGTGTGCGCGGCATGCGTCTGGGCGGCGGACAGAATGTCATTTCGATGCTGGTGGCGGCAAACGAGGATCAGACCGTGCTGACCGCGACCGAACATGGCTTCGGCAAGCGCACGCCGATTTCCGAATACACCAAACACGGCCGCGGCACGCAGGGCATGATCGCCATTCAGGCAAGCGAACGTAACGGCAAGCTGATCGGCGCGGTGTTGGTGAACGAACACGACGAACTGATGCTGGTTTCCACCGGCGGTGTGCTGATTCGCACCAAGGTGTCGCAGATTCGCGAAATGGGTCGCTCGACCCAGGGCGTGAGCCTGATTCATCTGGACGAAGGGACGACCCTGGCCGGCATCGAGAAAGTGCTGGAGAGCGACGATGAAAACAACGGCGACATCGTCGAGATTCAACCGGGCGCTGCCACGCTGCCTGACGGTACAGACGCGAATGCGTCCGCCGACGGCGAGCCGGATGCGGACACGCCTCCGGAAGGTGAAGCCGAGGACTGAGTCATGACGCGCGTGTTCAATTTCAGCGCCGGCCCGGCGGCGTTGCCGGAACCGGTGTTGGCGCAAGCCGCCGAAGAAATGCTCGATTGGCATGGCAGCGGCATGTCGGTGATGGAAATGAGCCATCGCGGCAAGGAATTCATGGCCATTGCCGCGGAGGCGGAGGCTGATCTGCGCCAACTGATGGCGATCCCGGACGATTACGCCGTGTTGTTCCTGCAGGGCGGCGCCACGCTGCAGTTCTCGGCGCTGCCGTTGAACCTCATGCCGGCGGGCGGCTCGGTCGATTACGTCAACACCGGCGAGTGGTCGCGCAAGGCCATCAAGGAAGCGAAGCGCTACGGCAATGTGCGCGTCGTGGCGTCGTCGGAAGACAAAAACTACAGCTATGCCCCGACGCAAGACACATGGCAAGCGCTCGATCCGAAGGCTGCCTATCTTCACTACACTTCGAACGAAACCATCGGCGGTGTGGAATTCCATTGGGTGCCTGACACTGGCGCGGTGCCGTTGGTGGCGGATATGTCGTCGCATATCCTGGCGCGTCCGATCGACGTGCGAAAGTACGGCGTGATCTATGCCGGTGCGCAGAAGAACATCGGTCCGGCCGGATTGACGCTGGTCATCGTGCGCAGGGATCTGCTCGGCCATGCCCGTTCGGACATTCCCACGCTTATGGATTACAAGGTGCAGGCCGACGCGGCATCGATGTCGAACACGCCGGCGACCTACGCGATCTACATCGCCGGCCTCGTGTTCAAGTGGCTCAAGCAACAGGGCGGTCTTGCCGCAATGGAGAAACACAACCAGGCGAAGGCCGGCCTGCTGTACGATTTTCTCGATCGCTCCAAATTTTTCCGCAGCCCGGTGCGGCGCGAAGACCGTTCACTGATGAACGTGCCGTTCACGCTGGCGGACGAGGCGTTCGACGAGGAATTTCTCAAGGGCGCGAAGGCACAAGGCATGGTGCAACTGAAGGGCCACCGTTCGGTCGGCGGCATGCGCGCCTCGATTTACAACGCCATGCCGGTTGAAGGCGTGCGACGCCTGGTGGAGTACATGCAGGCGTTCGAAGCCCGGCACGCATGAGCAAACCTCACCAGATTCTGGTGCTGAACCAGATTTCGGCCAGCGGACTCAAACGCTTTCCCGCCGAGACATATCAGGTCGCCAAGGACATCGCGCAACCGGAGGCGATCCTCGTGCGTTCGGCCGACATGCACACCATGATCATTCCCGAGAGCGTGAAAGCCATCGGTCGTGCCGGCGCCGGCACCAACAATATTCCGGTCAAGGCGATGAGTGCGCGCGGCGTGCCGGTGTTCAATACCCCGGGCGCGAACGCCAATGCCGTCAAGGAACTCGTCCTGGCCGGCATGCTGATCGGCGCGCGCAATCTCGGTCCGGCGATCCGTTTCGTGGGCGAACTGGAAGGCGAGGGCGAAGCGCTGGAAGTGCGCGTCGAGGACGGCAAGAAGCAGTTCGCCGGAATGGAGCTCGCACATCACACGCTCGGCATTGTCGGTTTGGGAAAGATCGGCAGCCTCGTGGCGGATTCCGCGATCAAGCTCGGCATGCATGTGATCGGCTACGATCCGCATATCACCGTCGATGCGGCCTGGAGTCTGCCGTCGCAGGTGAAGCGCGTGCATTCCATCGCAGACGTGCTGCGCGCCAGCCATTTCGTCAGCCTGCATATCCCGCTCATGCCGGAGACGCGCGGCATCGTCAACACGGCCGTGCTGGATGCGGCGCGACCGGGCCTGGTACTGCTTAATTTTTCGCGCGAAGCGATCGTCGACGAGCACGCCGTCGCGGCCGCCCTGAGCAATCGGCGGCTGAAGTATTACATCAGCGATTTCCCCTCGACCGCACTGCGCGGGCACCCCTGCGTGATCGCGTTGCCGCATCTGGGCGCATCGACGCGCGAGGCCGAGGAAAACTGCGCCATCATGGTGGTCGATCAGGTGCGCGAGTATCTGGAAGACGGTTGCGTACGCAACGCCGTAAATTTTCCCGACGTGACGATGACGCGCGAGGCGCCCTATCGCGTTGCGATAGCCAATGCCAACGTGCCGAATATGGTCGGGCAGATTTCCACGACCATGGCGAAAGCCGGCTTGAACATTCACAATATGATGAACAAATCGAAGGGCGATATGGCTTACACGCTCGTCGATATGGACAGCCCGGTGTCCGATGACGTGATCGGTAACATCGCGCGCATCGACGGCGTGTTGACCGTCCGCTACTTACCGGCGCAGCAATGAGCGAAGACGAAATTCAGAAACATCGCGCGGCGATCGATCGTTACGACGACGAACTCCTCAAACTGATCAGCGAACGCTCGCAGCATGTCAAGGCGGTCGGCCGCATCAAGGGCGCCGACGCGCAGAAGCAGCGACCCGATCGCGAGGCGCAGATTCTGCGCCGCATGGCGGCGGCCAATCCCGGCCCGCTGTCGAACGAAGCGGTGATGGCGATCTGGCGCGAATTGATCAGTCAGAGCATGGCGCTGGAACAGCGGCTGGTGGTGTCGTATCTCGGACCGGCGGGCACGTTCAGCCATGTCGCGGCCAAACAGCATTTCGGCACCGCACCGGAACTGGTGCCGTGCGCATCCATCGATGAAGTGATGCGGCAGGCCGAAACCGGCACCGCCGATTTCGCTGTCGTGCCGGTGGAAAATTCCACCGAAGGCGCGGTCGGTCGCACGCTCGATCTGCTGTTGCAGACGCCGCTGCAGATCGGCGCGGAAATCGTCCTGCGCGTGCGCCAGAATCTGCTGCGCAAATCGAATACGCTGGAAGGTGCCACGCGGGTGTATTCGCATTCGCAATCGCTCGCGCAGTGTCAGGGCTGGCTGGCGCGACAGCTGCCGAGCGCGGCGCGGATTCCGGTGGCGAGCAATGCCGAAGCGGCGCGCCTGGCGGCCAGCGAACCCGACGCCTGCGCGATCGGTCCGACGCTTGCGGCGGAACATTACGGCCTGCATGTCGTCGCGCCGGATATCGAAGACGAGCCGAATAACGCCACGCGTTTTCTGGTGCTGGGCAATGTGAAGTGCGGTGCGACCGGCGACGACCTGACTTCCATCGTGATGTCGGCGCCCAATCGTCCCGGTGCCGTGCATGGTTTGCTGACGCCGCTGGCGACGCATGGCATCAGCATGAGCCGCATCGAGTCGCGCCCGTCCCGCATGGCGCGCTGGGAATACATGTTTTACGTCGATCTGCTCGGCCATGCCGATGAAGATCGGATGGCGTCCGTGCTGAAGGAACTGAAAGACCTCGCGCCGTTTCTTAAAGTGCTCGGCTCTTATCCACGCGCACCCCGATGATTTCTTCCGTTCTCGACCCCTGCGAGCTTGCGCCCGCACATATCCGCGGCATCGCGCCCTATCAGCCGGGCAAGCCGATCACCGAGTTGGCGCGCGAACTGAGGCTCGATCCCGCGTCGATCGTCAAACTGGCGTCCAACGAAAATCCGCTCGGCATGTCGTCGCGCGTGCGCGAAGCGATCCGCGCGGCGCTGCCCGAACTGCATCGCTATCCGGATAATTTCGAGCTGCTGCAAAGCCTCGCCCAGCGACTCAATATGCCGATCGGCTGCATCGTGCCGGGTAATGGCTCCAACGATTTGCTCGAGATGGCGGCGTCCGTGTTTCTAGGTCCCGGCCGTTCGGCGGTCTTTTCGCAACACGCTTTCGCCGTCTATCCGCTCGCCACGCAGGCGCGCGGCGCACGCAGCATTGTGGTGCGGGCCGACGGTTATGCTCACGATCTGGACGCGATGCAGCGCGCCATCGCCGACGATACTTCGGTCGTGTTCATCGCCAATCCGAACAATCCGACCGGCACCATGCTGTCGGCCGACGCATTACAAGCGTTTCTGCGCAAGGTGCCGTCGCATGTCATCGTCGTGCTGGACGAGGCCTACAACGAATATCTGCCCGCGGCGGTGAATTACGACAGCCGCAGTTGGTTGCCGGCGCATCCCAATCTGATCATCACGCGGACTTTCTCGAAGGCCTATGGGCTGGCCGGCCTGCGTGTCGGTTATGCGCTGTGCGATGAACGCGTCGCAGCATTGCTGAACCGAGTACGACAGCCGTTCAATGTCAACAATCTTGCGCTCGTTGCCGCGCGCGCGGCGTTGGACGATCAGGAATTCGTACGGACCAGCCATGCGCTCAATCGGACCGGCATGTCGCAATTGGAAAACGCATTCGAGGCACTCGATCTGCGCTGGATACCTTCCTACGGTAATTTCGTCAGCGTCGAAATGCCGCGTGTGGACGGCGTCAGTCAGGGCAGCGTGGTGTATCAGAAGCTGCTCCGCGCCGGTGTGATCGTGCGACCGGTGGGCGGCTACGACATGCCGGACCATCTGCGCGTGACGGTGGGGCGGCCGCAGGAAAACGAGCGTTTCCTGCATGCGCTCGCAAGCGCGCTCGGCAAGGAGCTTTGATTGGCGGTGCTGGAAAAAGCGGCAATCATCGGCGTCGGTCTGATCGGCGGATCGTTCGCGCTGGCGCTCAGGAATGCCGGCGCGGTGCGTCATATCGTCGGCGTCGGTCGCGATGAGACCAATCTGCAACAGGCCATTGCACGCGGCGTGATCGATGAAGCGGAGCGCGACGTGGCGAAGGCGGCGCGCGATGCCGACCTCATTTTCGTTGCGACGCCGGTCGGCGCGATGGCCGATATTTTTGCGCGCATCGCCCCGGTCATGAAAACCACCGCGCTGATTACCGACGGCGGCAGCACCAAGCAGAGCGTGATCGACGCGGCGCGCAGCGCACTCGGTCCGACGCGCATCGGTCGCTTCGTTCCTTCGCATCCGGTCGCAGGCTCGGAAAAAAGCGGCGCGGTGGCGGCGGGCAGCGCGCTGTTTCGCGATCGCGAAGTGGTATTGACGCCACTGCCCGAGAATGCGCCCGCGGATGTCGAGCGCATCCGCGCGCTATGGATGGCGTGCGGTGCGCGCGTCGTCGATATGACGCCGGCGCAACACGACGCCGTGATGGCGGCCGTCAGCCACGCGCCGCATTTCGTCGCCTTTGCCTACATGCATGCGATCGGCACCGGGCGCGATCCGGCCGACGTGCTGGCGCATGCCGGCGGCGGATTCCGCGATTTCACCCGCCTCGCTTCCAGTCATCCGCGCATGTGGAGCGACATCTGCATGGCCAACCGCGCGGCCTTGCTGGTCGAACTGGGACGATTCGAGCAGGCCACGGCGGAGCTGCGTACATTGCTGCAGCAGCATGATGCGGCCGGGCTGGAGGAGCGTTTCACCAACGCGCGCGCGTTGCGCGACGCGTGGGCGCGCGTGGTTCCGCCGGCCGAGGGAGAGTAGTCGATGTCAGCAGGGCGAGTGCCGTTTCTCGATCTGGCGCCGGTACGTTCGTTCAGCGGAACGGTCGCGCTGCCCGGTTCCAAAAGCATTTCAAACCGCACGCTGTTGCTCGCCGCCCTCGCCGAGGGCAGCACCGAAGTCAAAGGTTTGCTCGCATCGGATGACACCGAGCGCATGCTCGATGCGCTGCGCGCGCTGGGCGTCGCGTGGATTCGGCGCGACGGCTCCGACGACTATCTGGTGCAGGGTATCGGCGGGCTGTTCCCGATCAAACAGGCCGATCTATTTCTCGGCAATGCCGGGACCGCGTTTCGTCCGTTGACGGCGGTACTCGCGCTGGCCGGCGGCCACTACAAACTTTCCGGCGTGCCGCGCATGCACGAGCGCCCGATCGGCGATCTGGTGGATGCGCTGCGCCAGCTCGGTGCGGATATCCGCTACGGTGCGAATGAGGGTTTCCCGCCGCTTGAAATCGTACGCGCCGAGCTCGCGCTCGACGCGCCCGTGCGGGTGCGCGGTGATGTGTCGAGCCAGTTCCTCACCGCGTTGCTGATGGCGCTGCCGATGACCGGCAAGGCCATGACGGTCGAAGTCGTCGGTGAACTGATCTCGAAGCCATACGTCGAGATCACCCTGAATCTGATGCGGCGTTTCGGCGTCACCGTGGAACGCAACGGCTGGCAGCGCTTCGATATGCCCGCCGGCCAGTGTTATCGCAGCCCCGGTCCGATCCACGTCGAAGGGGACGCGTCCTCCGCTTCGTACTTTCTTGCGGCCGCCGCAATTGCGGGCGGACCGGTGCGGGTGGAAGGCATCGGCAAGGACAGCATTCAGGGCGACGTGCGCTTCGTCGAGGTGCTGGAACGCATGGGCGCACAGGTCTCGCTCGGCGACGGCTGGGTGGAAGCGCGCGGCATGGGCGGCAAGCTGCGCGCGCTCGATGCCGACTTGAACCATATTCCCGACGCCGCCATGACCGCCGCAGTGATGGCGCTGTACGCCGATGGGCCCAGCACGCTGCGCAACATCGCCAGCTGGCGGGTCAAGGAAACGGATCGGCTGGCCGCCATGGCGATCGAACTGCGCAAGGTCGGCGCCGAAGTGGAAGAGGGCGCGGATTATCTGCGCATCACGCCGCCGCAGACGTTGCAAAGCGCCGCCATCGATACTTATGACGACCACCGCATGGCGATGTGCTTCTCGCTCGTCGCGCTGGGCGGCGTGCCGGTGCGGATCAACGATCCGGAATGCGTCAACAAGACCTTCCCGGAGTATTTCCGCGAATTCGAGCGGCTGGCACAGCGTTAAAGCCAGACGTCAAAAGTCAAAAGCCTGAAACACAGAGTACACAGAGAACCACAGAGACCATAGAGAAGGCGAAAACCTTGAGTCGACAAAGCACGAAGACAACAAGTTTTATAAGAGCGTCTCTTGGTGTTCGGTTGTGTCTTGGCGGTTAAAGAGATCTTCTCTGTGTGCTCTGTGTACTCTGTGGTTCAAGATTTTTAGAGGTTGAATTGTCAGCAGCAATTCCCGTAATAGCCATTGATGGCCCTTCGGCCTCCGGCAAAGGCACTGTCGCCGAGCGCGTCGCCCACGCGCTCGGCTTTCATTACCTGGACAGCGGCGCGCTGTATCGCCTGGTCGCGCTGGCGGCGCAGCGTGCAAGCGTGGATGTCACGGACGAGCCGCGCGTGGCAGAACTGGCACGCGATCTGGATGTGCGTTTTGAAAGCGGCGAAATCTATCTGGCCGGGCATCCTGTGACCGGCGCCATCCGGGACGAGGCGGTCAGTACCGCTGCGTCGCATGTGGCAGCGCTCCCCACCGTGCGGACGGCCCTGCTGGAGCGTCAGCGCCGCTTCCGCCAGGCGCCCGGCCTGGTGGCCGACGGCCGAGACATGGCTTCAGTGGTATTTCCCGCGGCAGATCTCAAAATATTCCTCACCGCGAGCGTCGATACACGGGCTGCACGGCGCCATAAACAGTTGATGGACAAAGGAATCACTGCTAGCATCCGCACTCTTTCGCTCGATTTGCGGGAGCGCGATGCGCGTGACGCGGCAAGGCCGGTCGCGCCGCTCAGGCAGATGCCCGATGCGCGATTGCTCGACACCACCGACATGTCTGTGGATGCGGCCGTGACACAGGTATTGCAGTGGTACCGCGAATTGAGTTGAAGAACAGGGAATGCCGATCCGGTGGCAAAGGCCTCGATCGGCGCTCCGCAGGGCGATGCACGCACCCGCGTGTATCGAGTGTGCAACCAACCCGCCAGCGCCAGCCGGCGGAACTGATTTTTTAGGTCACTTTCTTTATGTCTACAGTTTCCCCCGCAGTTGAAACGCCCTCCGCGGAAAGCTTTGCCGCGCTCTTCGAAGAGAGCTTGAGCCGCAAAGAAATGCGGATCGGCGAAGTTATCACTGCGGAAGTCGTCCGCATGGACCAGAATTTCGTGGTGGTGAATGCAGGGCTGAAGTCCGAGTCGTTCATTCCCGTCGAAGAGTTCCGCGATGATCGCGGCGAACTCAGCGTCAATATCGGCGATTTTGTCAGCGTGGCCATCGAAGCCCTCGAAGACGGCTACGGCGAGACCCGCCTGTCGCGCGACAAGGCGAAGCGTCTGGCAGCCTGGCTGGACCTCGAGAAAGCGCTTGAAGAACAAGCCATCGTGCAGGGCGTTATCACCGGCAAGGTGAAGGGCGGCCTGACCGTCATGATCAACGGCATCCGCGCATTCCTGCCCGGCTCACTGGTCGATATGCGTCCGGTGAAAGACACGACACCGTATGAAGGCAAGCAGATGGACTTCAAAGTCATCAAGCTTGACCGCAAACGCAACAACGTCGTTGTTTCCCGCCGCGCCGTGCTGGAACAGACCGCCGGCGCCGAACGCGAAGAACTGCTCAAGACGCTGCAGGAAGGCACGACCGTCAAGGGCATCGTCAAGAACATCACCGACTACGGCGCGTTTGTGGATCTGGGAGGCATCGACGGTCTGCTGCACATCACCGATCTGGCATGGCGTCGCGTGAAGCATCCGACCGAAGTGCTCAACGTTGGCGACGAAGTCACCGCCAAGGTGCTGCGTTTCGACCAGGAAAAGAACCGCGTCTCGCTCGGCATGAAGCAGCTCGGCGAAGATCCGTGGGTCGGTCTGTCGCGTCGTTACCCCACTGGCACACGTCTGTTCGGCAAGGTTACCAACCTGACCGACTACGGCGCCTTCGTGGAAGTGGAGCAGGGCATCGAAGGTCTGGTGCACGTTTCCGAAATGGACTGGACCAACAAGAACGTCCATCCGTCCAAGGTCGTGCAACTGGGCGACGAAGTAGAAGTCATGATCCTCGAAATCGACGAAGATCGCCGCCGTATTTCGCTCGGCATGAAACAGTGCATGCCCAATCCGTGGGACGAGTTTTCGCAGAATCACCGCAAGGGCGACAAGGTGCGCGGCCAGATCAAATCGATCACCGACTTCGGTGTCTTCATCGGCCTGCCCGGTGGCATCGACGGCCTGGTGCATCTGTCCGATCTGTCGTGGTCTGCGCCCGGCGAAGAGGCCGTACGCAACTACAAGAAAGGCGATGAACTGGAAGCCATGGTGCTGGCTATCGACGTCGAGCGTGAACGCATTTCGCTCGGCATCAAACAGCTCGAAGGCGATCCGTTCAACAGTTTCGTCGCGACCAACGAAAAAGGCGCGATGGTGCGCGGCACGGTGCAAAGCGTAGATGCCAAGGGCGCAGTCATTCTGCTGGCCGGCGACATCGAAGGTTATCTGCGCGCATCGGAAATTTCGCGCGATCGCGTCGAAGATGCACGTACGCATCTGAAGGAAGGCGACACGGTGAATGCGATGATCATCAACATCGATCGCAAGAACCGTTCGATCAACCTGTCGATCAAGGCCAAGGATGCGGCCGAAGAAGAAGGCGCCGTGGCCAAGCTGCAAAGCGAAGCGGCGGCAAGCTCGGGCAGCACCAGTCTTGGTGCGCTGTTGAAAGCCAAGCTCGATAACAAAAATGCGCAGCAGTAGCGCGAATCGGTAAGGCAGGGAGGCGCGCATGACCAAGTCGGAGTTGATCGCGCGGCTGGCCGTTCGCTACCCGCAACTGGTGGCGAAGGACGCCGAGTACGCGGTCAAGATGATTCTCGACGCAATGACCCATAGTCTGGTGAGCGGCCAGCGCATCGAGATTCGTGGATTCGGCAGCTTCGGACTGAATCACCGTCCGGCGCGCGTCGGCCGCAACCCCAAGTCCGGTGAGAAAGTTCACGTGCCGGAGAAGTTCGTTCCGCATTTCAAAGCGGGAAAGGAACTGCGCGAACGTGTGGACGGGGCGCCGGTCGAGTCAGAGGGCGGCTAGACGAAAAGCATGGCGCGGAGTGAAAACTTCGCGCCATTTTTTTATGCAAGGGAAGCAGCGCAGTTTTTTTGTAATTGAGCTTCCCGGTCAAAGGGGTATACAAGGGCGTATCGTTCCCTTGTTCTGATTAGCTAGAGAGGCCATGGCGCTCATTCGCTTTTTCATCATGCTTGTCTGGGTGCTGGTCTTCGTCGTGCTGCTGCTGTTTGCGGCGAAGAACGTCGAGCCTGTCACACTGCGTTTTTATTTCGATCGCGTCTGGGAAGCACCGCTGATCGTCGTTGTGCTGGCCGCGTTCGCCGCTGGCACGCTGTTCGGCCTCATCGCCTGCCTGCCTTCGCAGGTACGCCAACGACGCAACATCATGGGACTGAAGCGCGAACTGCGCATTCGCGACAAGGCCGCCGCCATGCCGTCGGCCCGCGAGGAAACGTCCGCCACCGCCGCCACTACCGATGTCTCGACCGCTGTCTGAAACGGGTGCCGTGTCCGGCATGTATTCGAGTCGTTCCGCATATTGTTCTTCGCCCGGGATCGCGCCTGCCGGATTCCTGTACATCTATTGAGTCGGTTGCATGGAATTCGATCTCTGGTGGCTCATCGTCTGCCCGATTTTTTTCGGCCTGGGCTGGCTCGCGGCGCGTATCGATATCAAACACCTGCTGCTTGAATCGCGCGCGCTGCCGCGTTCCTATTTCAAGGGGCTCAACTTTCTTCTGAACGAGCAGCCGGACAAGGCGATCGAGGCCTTCATCGAGGTCGTCAAGGTTGATCCCGAAACCATCGAACTGCATTTCGCGCTCGGCAGCCTGTTTCGCCGCCGCGGCGAGACCGAGCGGGCCATTCGCATGCATCGCAGCCTGCTTGAACGTCCCGATCTGGGTGATGAGCAACGCGTGCTGGCACTCTATGAACTGGGTCAGGATTATCTGAAGGCCGGCCTGCTTGACCGCGCGGAAGAAGCGTTCATCAAGCTACGTAACGGCCCGCATCGCGCCGAAGCGCTGCGTCACTTGCTCGATATCTATCAGCAGGAAAAGGATTGGCAGAAGGCGGTCGAAATCGCCGAGCAGCTGGAGCAGGATTCCGATCAGTCGTGGCAGAAGGAGATCGCCAATTTTTACTGCGAGCTGGCGGCGGTTTCGATCGCGCACGGACGTGCGGATGAGGCGCGCCGATCGCTCGAGCAGGCGCTCGATGCCAATCGTAAATGCGTGCGTGCCAGCCTGTTACTGGGCGATCTTGCCGCAGCGGCCGGCAATCATGTCGAGGCGATCGATCACTGGACGCACGTCGAACAACAGAACCCGGCCTATCTGTCGCTGATCGCGCAACGCATGCTTAAAAGTTTTCATGCGCTGGGGCGCGCGCCCGAAGGCGTGGAGCGTTTACGCGGCTATCTGGCCAACCACCCGTCGCTCGATCTGCTCGATGTCGTCTTTCAATCGACGCTCGAGGCGGAAGGGCCGGAGAGCGCTTATCGTGTGGTACGCGATGAACTGCGCCGCAATCCGACCCTGATCGGACTGGATAAGCTGTTCGAGGCGGAAATCCTCTCCGCGCCGGTCGAGCGCCGCAACGATCTCGAAATGGTTAAAAACCTTGTCCACAATCACACGCGCCGTCTGGCGCGTTACCGTTGCGAGGATTGCGGCTTCAAGGCGCGTCAATTCTATTGGCAGTGCCCGGCCTGCATGGGATGGGAGACGTATCCGCCGAAACGCACGGAAGAATTTGATCTGTCGCCTTGAAGGCCGATTCCCGACACGAATTTTGCATACAGCGGCACGATAGTAACTGCCCGCGAGGAGAATAAAGTTGAAAATCACCATGATCGGCACCGGCTATGTCGGACTTGTTTCCGGTGCTTGCTTGGCTGAAGTCGGCAACGACGTGCTGTGCTTCGATGTCGATCAGCGCAAGATCGACGTTCTGGAATCCGGTGGCATTCCCATTCATGAGCCCGGCCTGCTGGAAATGGTGGAGCGCAATCGCGCCGCTGGCCGGCTGCGCTTTACGACCGACGTTGCCGAGAGTGTTGCGTGGGGCGATGTGCAATTCATCGCCGTCGGCACACCTCCCGACGAAGACGGCTCGGCCGATCTCAAGCATGTCGTCACAGCGGCGCGCGCCATCGGCAAGCATATGAACTGGTACAAGGTCATTGTCGACAAATCCACCGTGCCGGTAGGTACTGCAGATGCGGTTCGAGCCGCCATCGCGGAAGAACTGCAGGCGCGCGATCTCGATATTCCTTACGCTGTGGTTTCCAACCCCGAATTCCTCAAAGAGGGCGCCGCCGTCGAGGACTTTATGCGGCCGGACCGCGTGGTGATCGGCAGCGACGACGAACAGGCGACGCGCATCATGCGTTCGCTCTATGCGCCGTTCCAGCGCAGCCGCGAACGGCTGGTGGTGATGGACGTGCGCTCGGCCGAACTGACCAAGTATGCCGCCAACGCCATGCTGGCCACGCGTATCTCGTTCATGAACGAAATGGCCAATCTTGCCGAACTCCTGGGCGCCGATATAGAAGCCGTGCGCCGCGGCATCGGTTCCGATCCGCGTATCGGCTGGCAGTTTCTTTACCCCGGCGTGGGCTACGGCGGCTCGTGTTTTCCCAAGGATGTGAAAGCGGTGATCAAGACCGCCGCGGATGCCGGCCTGCCGCTGCAGTTGCTGGATGCCGTCGAGCGCGTCAACGACACGCAGAAGCAGGTGCTGGTGCAGAAGGTCGTCAAGCGTCTGGGCGAGGATTTGAGCGGCATGTGCTTCGCGCTGTGGGGGCTGGCGTTCAAGCCCGACACCGATGACATGCGCGAGGCGCCGAGCCGTGTCATCGTGCACGAACTGCTGCAACGCGGTGCGACCATCAACGCATACGACCCCGTGGCGATGGAGGAGGCCAAGCGCATATTCGGCGCGGACGCCGGCATCAAGTACGCAGAGACCCCGATGGGCGCGATCGAAGGCGCGCACGCGCTGTTGATCGTGACCGAATGGAGGGAATTTCGCAGCCCTGATTTCAACGCGCTCAAACGCCTGCTCAAGCAGCCGCTGGTGTTCGATGGGCGCAATCTCTACGAACCCGACGATGTCCGCGCGGCCGGCCTTGACTATTTCCCCATCGGACGCAAGCAGTGAAATCGATCCTGACCGGACTTTCGCGCGCCCGGGTGCTGGTCGTCGGCGATGTGATGCTGGACCGCTACTGGTTCGGCGATGTCAGTCGCATCTCGCCCGAAGCCCCGGTGCCCGTGGTGCGGGTGGAGCGCACCGAGGAACGACCCGGCGGTGCCGCCAACGTCGCGCGCAATATTGCGGCATTGGGCGCGCATGCGGCGCTGCTGTCGGTAGTCGGGCAGGACGATGCCGGCGCCAGCCTGCGTCGCCTCGCCGAGGCGGAAGGCGTACACGTGAGCCTGCATCTGGACGCCACACTCGCCACGACGGTGAAGCTGCGCGTGATCGGTCGGCAGCAGCAGTTGCTGCGCATCGATTTCGAGACCACACCGAGCCACGAAGTGCTGGCGGCAAAACTCCAGGCGTTCAAGCGTTCGATCGGCGATTGCGACGTGGTGATCCTGTCCGATTACGGCAAGGGCGGCCTGACGCATATCGAAGACATGATCCGCTTCGCGCGCGAGCGCGGCAAAATGGTGCTGGTCGATCCGAAAGGCGACGACTACGCCCGTTATCGCGGCGCGACGGCGGTGACGCCCAACCGGGCGGAACTGCGCGAGGTGGTGGGGCGCTGGAAGGACGAGGACGATCTCACCCGACGCGCGCAACAATTGCGTGCCGAACTGGGCCTCGAAGCGATCCTGCTAACACGCAGCGAAGAGGGCATGACGCTGTACCACGGCGATAATGTCACGCACGAGCCGACGCACGCGCGCGAGGTGTACGACGTGAGCGGCGCGGGCGATACGGTGATCGCCACGCTGGGCGCCATGCTGGCGAGCGGCGCGTCGATGGAAGAAGCCATGCGGGTCGCTAATCACGCCGCCGGCATCGTCGTTGGTAAACTAGGCACCGCCGTCGTTCATCCGGACGAACTGCTTGCCGATCTCAAAGGCGCCGCCACCTCATGAGCACCTATTACGTCGTTACCGGCGCGGCCGGTTTCATCGGTTCCAACCTCGTTCGCGCGCTGAACGAGCGCGGCATCAGCAACATCATCGCGGTCGACAACCTCACGCGGGCCGACAAGTTCCGCAATCTGGTTGACTGCGAGATCGCCGATTACTTCGACAAGGAAGATTTCGTCGATCGTGTCCGGGCGGGTGTTTTCGAGGGGACGTTCGAGGCGGTGCTGCATCAGGGCGCCTGCTCCGACACCATGGAGACCGACGGCCATTACATGATGGAAAACAACTATCGCTACTCGCTGGCGCTGCTGGATTTCTGCCAGGAGGAAGAGATTCCGTTCATCTACGCGTCATCGGCCTCGGTATACGGCGGCGGGCGGACCTTTCGCGAGTCGCGCGAATTCGAAGCGCCGCTGAATATCTACGGCTACTCGAAATTCCTTTTCGATCAGGTCGTGCGCCAGCGTCTTGACGACGCTGACGGGCAGATCGCCGGGTTCCGCTATTTCAACGTCTACGGTCCCAACGAAGCGCACAAGGGCCGCATGGCGTCTGTGGCGTGGCATTTCTTCAATCAGTATCGCGCCGACGGGGCCGTGAAACTATTCGCCGGTACCGACGGTTATGCCCATGGCGAGCAGCGACGCGACTTCGTCTCGGTCGAAGACGTGGTGAAAGTGAACCTGCATTTTCTCGAGCATCCGCAGTATTCTGGCATCTATAACGTTGGTACCGGGCGTGCGCAGTCGTTCAACGATGTCGCAGTCGCGACGATCAACGCCTGCCGTCGCCTGGAGCGCAAACCGGCTGCCTCGCTCGATGAGCTGAAGGCGTTGGGGGCAATCGAATATGTGCCGTTCCCCGACGCGCTGAAGGGGAAGTATCAAAGCTATACCGAAGCCGATATAGCTGCGTTGCGCGAGGCAGAGTATCAGGCGCCGTTTCTCTCCGTCGCGGAAGGTGTCGAGCGCTATGTCGATGAATTATTGCGGCGGGAAGGCAAGGAAGGCTGATGTATAAAACGATTGAAGCGACGATAGGCGAAACACCGCTGGTGCAATTGCAGCGTCTGCCCGGCAAGACCAGCAATGTCGTGTTGTGCAAGCTGGAGGGCAACAACCCGGCCGGATCGGTGAAAGATCGGCCGGCGATCTCGATGATCAAGCACGCGGAAGAACGCGGCGACATCAAGCCGGGCGATACGCTGATCGAAGCGACCAGCGGCAACACCGGCATCGCGCTGGCGATGGCCGCCGCGGTACGCGGCTATCGCATGATCCTGATCATGCCGGAACACCTGTCCGTGGAGCGGCGCCAGACCATGCGTGCGTTCGGCGCGGAAATCATTCTCACGCCGCGTGCCGGGGGCATGGAAGCGGCGCGCGATCTGGGCGATGCAATGGTTGCCGAAGGCAAGGGCTTCATGCTCGATCAGTTCGCCAATCAGGACAATCCTCGTTCGCATTACGAAGGTACCGGGCCGGAAATCTGGCGCGACACCGAAGGGCGCATCACGCACCTTGTCAGCAGCATGGGAACAACCGGGACGATCGTGGGCTGCTCTCGCTTCCTCAAGGCAAAGAATCGCAACATCCAGATCATCGGCTGCGAGCCCGAGGAAGGTTCGCAGATTCCGGGCATACGCAAATGGCCGGAAGCCTACCTGCCCAAGATTTACGACAGATCCACGGTTGATCGTCTGGAGCCGGTCAGCCAGGCGGACGCCGAGGAAATGGCGCGACGCATGGCGCGCGAGGAAGGGATCTTTGCCGGCATTTCCTCCGGCGGCGCATTGGCGGTCGCGTTGCGCATTTCGGCCGAGGTGAAAAACGCGGTGATCGTCTCGATCGTGTGCGATCGCGGCGATCGCTATCTGTCCACCGGCGTTTTTCCGGAGTAATGCGGATGGCGGCCACGCTGGTATTCGATATCGAAACCGTCCCCGATGTGGCGGGTTATCGAACGATCCACGATATCGATCCCGAGCTTTCCGACACGGAAGTGGCCGATCTGGCGTTTCAGCGCCGTCGCGCGACCAACGGCACGGATTTCCTGCCGCTGCATCTTCAGCGCGTCGTGGCGATCTCATGTGTGCTGCGTGAAAACGAGGCATTCAGGGTATGGTCGCTCGGCACGCCCGAGGACAGCGAAGCCGTCCTGTTGCAGCGTTTCTACGACGGCGTGGAAAAGTACACGCCCCAGCTGGTCTCATGGAACGGCGGTGGTTTCGATTTGCCGGTGATGCACTATCGCAGTCTGCTGCATGGTGTCGTCGCGGCGCGGTATTGGAACTGCGGCGACGGCGACTACCACGACAGTCGCGACTTCAAGTGGAACAACTACATCAGCCGTTATCACAGCCGGCATCTGGATCTGATGGACCTGCTGGCGCTGTATCAGCCGCGCGCCAACGCGCCGCTCGATCAACTGGCGAAGATGATGGGTTACCCCGGCAAGCTCGGCATGGACGGCTCGCAGGTGTGGCATGCGTACAGCGAAGGTCGCATCGGCGAGATTCGCAATTATTGCGAGACCGACGTGGTCAACACCTGGCTCGTCTTTCTGCGCTTCCAGATGATGCGCGGCTGCATGGATCGCTCGCAGTACGAACGCGAACTCGAGGTTGTCCGAACCTCTCTCGCCAAAATCGACGCGCCGCACTGGCCCGAATTTCTATCGCAGTGGCGCACGTGAAAAATCGGACGTCTGTGATTTCGACTGAGACTCCGATTGAGGTTTTAGAGCCGTCGATATCTCAAGTTCCAACCGCATTAAGGCTGTTTACTTAGTCCTCGCTCGTACAGCTCGCGCGCTCGCGATCATCCTCGCCGTTTATTACCATGCCTACAGCCGTAATCGAATCTCTTGACCGGGAAGGCCGGGGTGTGACCCACGCCGAGGGCAAGGCCATCTTTATCGAAGGCGCTTTGCCCGGTGAAGCGGTCGAGTACGAATCGCACCGCAAGAAAGCTTCCTATGAGCAGGCGCACGTCGTGCGCGTGCTGCGCGAGAGTGCGGCGCGGGTTACGCCGCGCTGCACTTATTTCGGCATCTGCGGCGGTTGCGCGATGCAGCATATCGAGCCGCGCACACAGGTTGCAGCCAAGCAGCGCGTGCTCGAAGACGCGCTGGAACATCTTGGCCATGTGAGGGCCGAGCGCATGCTTCCGCCCGTGCATGGAGAGCAGTGGGGCTACCGGCATCGTGCCCGCCTGTCGGTTCGTCTGGTGCGAAAGAAAGGCGGCGTGCTGGTCGGCTTCCGCGAACGCCGTAGCAGCTATGTGGCGGATATGCATGGTTGCGAAGTACTGCCGCCGCATGTCGCCGCGCTGATCGATCCACTGCGCGAACTGATCGGCGCATTGTCGATCGCGGATCGCATGCCGCAGATCGAAGTCGCGATCGGCGCCGAAGTCACGGTGCTGGTGCTGCGCATTCTCGAATCGCTCGACGCGCAGGACGAGGCGTTGCTGAAGACGTTTGCCGATCGCCATGGCATTCAATTCTGGCTGCAGGCGGGCGGACCCGAGACCGCGCAGCCCTACTATCCGCTCGATGCACCGCCGCTGTATTACGCGCTGCCGGAATTCGACGTTCGTATCTACTTTTCTCCCACCGACTTCACTCAGGTGAATCACGCGATCAATACGGTATTGGTTCGGCGCGCCCTGCGTTTACTCGATCCGCAGCCGGGCGAAAAGGTGCTCGACCTGTTTTGCGGCCTGGGAAATTTCACTTTGCCGATCGCCGCCATGGGCGCGGACGTCATCGGCATCGAAGGGCACGCAGGGCTGGTCGCCCGAGCTGCGCGCAATGCAGAAGAAAATGGATTGAAAGCGCGCTTCGAGGTCGCGAATCTGTTCGAAGCGGCGAGTTGTGCGCGTCTGCCGACCGTCACGAAACTGCTGATCGATCCGCCGCGGGAAGGTGCCATCGAAGTCGTCAAGGCGCTCGGCGAGAACGCACCGACGCGTATCGTCTACGTATCCTGCGACCCGGCAACGCTTGCACGCGATGCGGGCGTGTTGGTGCACACCAAGGGTTTCGCGCTCAAGGAGGCCGGTGTGATCAACATGTTTCCGCACACCGCACACGTCGAATCGATGGCGCTGTTCGAGCGTTGAGATCGTCCGACACCATAAAAAAGGGCCGCTTGCGAGCCGGCCCTTTTTACGTTGAAACGGCGATTGTTTATTCGCGATTACCGGCCAGCGCCATCAGCAGATGCAGCAGGTGGATGAACAGGTTGTAGATGTCGAGATAGATCGCCATCGTCGCCATCACGTAGTTCGTCTCGCCGCCGTTGATGATGCGGCTCAAGTCGTACAGGATGAACATCGAGAACAACACGACCGCTACGGCGGAGATGGTCAGCGCCAGCGCGGGAATCTGGAAGAACAGATTCGCCAGCATCGCCACGATCAGTACGATCAGCCCGACGAACAGAAACTTGCCCATGAAGCTGAAATCACGCTTGCTGGTCGATGCGATGGTCGCCATGACCGCGAACACGATGCCGGTGCCGCCCGCTGCCATGCCGATCAGTTGCGCACCGTTAGACATGCCGAGTGCGACTTGCAGCATCGGGCCGAGCCACCAACCGGCAACGAAAGTGAAGCCGAACAGCAGGCCGATGCCCCAGACGCTGTTGCGCAGTTTCGTGACGCCGAACAGCATGCCGATCATGACGGCGAGCATCACCAACGGGCCGGCGATGGGATAGGCAGCCATGAAGCTGAAATTGGTATTGATCCCGACCATCGCACCGATGACCGTGGGGACCATGGTCAGCGCGAGCAGCACATAAGTGTTGCGCAGTACGCGGTTCTGGACAGCGACCTGGTCGGCGGTGCGCCCGAATTGCGCGTTCGTCTGAACCGGTTGCATTCGTGGTTGCATGAGATTCCTCTCCTGTGATGTCCTTGATTGGACGCTGATTAGATAAGGCTGGGCGCCCAAGGTTCAACGCGAGTATAGCCACATGAGTTGCAAAATGGCCAGATTCGGTGAAAGCTCGATGATATAATCGCCGCGCTCGCAAGCTGTTGAAAATACAAGAGGATGATAGGCTGAAAGCCGCTTGCGCGGCTGCGCTGAAAGCGCCGGCGAAGGCAAAACCGGCAACAAACAGAATTTGGAAGCGTGGCAGAGTGGTCGATTGCACCGGTCTTGACAACAAGCCGCTCGCGGCTTGTTGCGGCGAAGGCTAATGCGGCGGCACGCCGCGTTATGCCGGAGGCACAATGGCCTTTGAGCTTGTTGCGGCGAAGGCTAATGCGGCGGCACGCCGCGTTATGCCGGAGGCAAAACCGGCAACAACAGAATATGGAAGCGTGGCAGAGTGGTCGATTGCACCGGTCTTGAAAACCGGCAACGGGCAACCGTTCGTGAGTTCGAATCTCACCGCTTCCGCCAAGTGGAAGACTCCGGAACTTTGAAGCCTCCCGTGGAGTGAGGCAACAGCTGAGTGGAAGGCCGGTGCTCAATCGCACCGAGCACGCATGATATTGTGATCGTCGTAACGAAACCGTCAAAAAACCATTTGGGGGCGATATGGAAGAGGAAGAGAAAGAAGAATTCCAGACTGTCGGTGATCTGAGGCGGGAGCTCGAAGGCCTGGACGACAGTACAAAGCTATCGTTTGCCGGTGGGCTGACCTTTTTCAGGGTGAAGCGTTCCGGCGATACGTGCGTTGTCGAGTTCAACGAACCGCTGGCGCACTTCTCGGAAGCTTTCAAAAAGAAAAATCCGAACGTAAAGGCTGCATTCATCGACGCCCGGAATGTCGCATGGGGTGACTCGGGTACCTTGGAAGGTTCTATCGATGTAGAGCTCTGAGGCGCCGGCGGTAGCGATCAGTTCGGGAATCAAAGGTTCGCAGTGTCGTTGCACAACGTTTTTTGTAGCAAAGGCTCTCCAACGTACTGACGGCGTCGGGCTTCCGGTGATCGGATTTGCGAACTATTGCCAGCCGGAGAATGAGCGCCTGCGGTGATTGGTTATCTCTTGTGACATAGTGCTGGCAATAATATTAAGAGCGACGATTTAATCGCTCCACGAGAGGAAAACCATGCCTAACAGCGACTCACAGCATAGAGCGGCCCGCTTAATAGCTGGCGTCCTTGCCGTGCTCTTGGCTACACCCGCTCACGCTTACATTGACCCAGTTACCGGAAGTTTTCTCGTTCAAGGCCTCATTGCAGGCGTAATGGCGGTGGTTGGCGGTGTTCGCTCGATCAGAGAACGCGTGATTGGACTATTCTGGCGGCGACGCGACAAAAACCTGGATAAATCCATTGGCCCTGAGCGATGAGCTAAGGCGCGCCCCAGGCTCCTTTCGCGACCCATCAGGGTATGTCTTTGATACTGGCGACGCCATTTGGCGCTCCATCAATCCGGTCGCGCTGCCTGCCTTCAATGACTTGTGGGACCGTGGAGTATTCCGCGCACTAACTGAGCGCGGCCTGTTGATTGACGTCGAACGGGTCGAGCTTAATTCCGACATTCGGAATAGGCTCCGCGGGCCCCGAGGCGAGACGCCAGCGTGTGTGATACGTCATCCGAGGGTGCCGTTCTACTCTTATCCATACGAATGGACCTTTTCGCAGCTCAAGGAGGCCGCACTTTCGCACTTGGCTCTGCAAGTCGCGGCGTTTGATCTTGGGGTCACGCTTTCGGACGCGACGCCCTACAACATGCAAGCGGTAGATGGGCGTATGCAACTCGTCGACGTGCTATCGCTAAGGCCTTATCAGAATGGCGAGGTCTGGGTAGGTTATAACCAATTCTGTCGGCTATTTTTGTTGCCACTCCTTCTCGAAGCTTGGAATGGTGTGCCGTTCCAACCCCTGCTGCGTGGCGCGCTTGATGGCGTACGGCTCAGTGACGCGGTTCGCATTCTGCCTCGAGCAAAGCGCTGGCTGACGTTAAACGGGCTCATGCACGTTACTCTCCACGCCAACCAAGAAAAATGGCACGCCAAGGCTCGCACTGCATCGATTACCGCACGGCCAAAGATGCCGCGCACACGGTACCGAGCGATGCTCACTGAGTTGCGCAATTGGGTGATGAGTTTGCAATCGAGACGCCAATCAAGCTTCTGGCATGACTACGCGATAGACAACAGCTACGACGAGAGCAGCCGGCGTGCGAAACATGAATTCATCGCGCGATTCGTCTCCGAGCACTCAGTCAGGACGCTATGGGATTTAGGTGGCAACTCGGGTGATTATTCGATTACTGCGATCGAGGCTGGAGCTCATCAGGCAGTAGTCTTCGACAGCGATCTTGATGCACTTGAGATCGCTTATGCGCGACAACGTGCAAAATATCCCGGGCTCGTGCCTGTAGTCATGGATTGCAGTGATCCAAGCCCTGCGCTCGGCTGGTGCCAAAGCGAGCGCACCGGTTTGAGTGAGCGAGCGCATGCGGACGCTGTCATCGCGCTCGCGCTCACGCACCATCTGGCTATCGGGCGCAACATCCCGTTAAGTTCCTTGGTTGAATGGCTCGTCGAGCTTGCGCCTCGCGGTGTTGTGGAGTTCGTTCCCAAGAAAGATCCGATGGTCGCGCGCATGCTGAGTTTGCGTGACGATGTTTTCCACGATTACGATGAGATGAATTTCCTCCAGTACTTGCAGTCTGTGGCGGAGATTACGGGCATCGAACGACTGGAAACCGGCGGGCGAATTATTATTGCTTATCGACGTCGAGCATGACCAACGAGATCGCTACGCCGATACACTCTATCCGGCCTATCGCATTTATCACGCAGTTTATTGTGCTCGCTGTTGGCGCAATCCTGCCATTCCTCGTCGACCTCGGATACCGGGTGTTCGATGTCGAGGTGTTCATACTGAGTTTGGTGACTGCGCTAATAGCCCTGGCAATTGCTTTTGCTGGCATGCAATGTGCGCTGATCAGACGAGTGTCGTTTGCCATACTTGCATACTGGTTTTTTGATCTTTACTTCATCGAGTCGCAGGTCATCGCATGGCTCGCTCTTGTCGGAGTTATCGGCGGAACTCTTTTTTTTGCACGGTTCGAAAACGACATACGTAACGTTGTCGCATTGGCCGCAGGATTATTTGCGGTGATGAGCGTTTTGTTGCCTTCCGAGCCGGCTCTGGTTCCGCCGCTATTAACTGATTCGTCGGAGGTGGGGCACGTTAACCCTGAGTTGCCATTAGTGGTGCATTTCATCCTTGACGAACAGGGTTCACCGCTTACTGCGTCCGCTGCTCTGCGCGCTAGCGGCCGTGCTGATCGCTTGATTGGAGCCTACGTTGAGCGTGGTTTCGCAGCACATACTTGGGTGCGCGCGCCTGCAGGAGCTACACAACGGTCCCTTGGCAGAATATTCGGATTACCTGGCGCCGCCGGCGAGAACTGGGAGAAGGTTGACGGCGACTTTACCTATCGCCTCAAGCGCAACCACTACGTCGAGACCTTGCTCGAACGCGGCTTCGACGTAACCGTGGTTCAAAACTCGTTCATTCAACTGTGCCAAGATCAACGAGCTCATTGCCATACATACCCGCGTGCCATCTATGGGCACTCGATGGCGCGGTTTTTCGATGCCGTGGCAGATAGATTATTGCTGGCGGTGGCGTTAGTGCATGCGGAGCAATATACGCAGAAAAATGTCCATCATGTAGCCCTCTATCGACCGATTGGGGATTGGCTGATAGAGCGGGGGAAGATGCCGCATAAACGCCAATTTTGGACTCGCCCCGCGACTGTGCTTGACGTTCTCGACCAGATC
>JAKFDA010000033.1:0-2712 GCA_036676355.1 Nitrosomonadales bacterium
GGGCCGCGAAGCGGAACCCGGAATCCAGTCGTTGCGGGAAATGGATTCCGGCTCGCGCTGCGCGCGTCCGGAATGACGGGCATTTGAGGTCTGCGCGAATTTCGCCAGATACCCTGCGAGCTTCAAGCGCTGCGCCTCGCCGCCCGATAGTGTCGGCACCGGCTGGCCAAGCTTGAGATATTCGAGGCCGACGTCGGCGAGCGGTCGCAATGCCGCACAGACGTCCGCGTTCCTGGCGAAGAACGCCAGCGCCTCGCTGATCGTGAGATCGAGCACGTCGGCGATGGATTTGTCCGCGATGCGCACGTCCAGCACTTCCTCGCGGTAGCGTTTGCCGTCGCAATCGGGGCAGCGCAGATAGACGTCGGAGAGAAATTGCATCTCGACGTGCTCGAAGCCGTTGCCACTGCAGGTGGGGCAGCGGCCGTTGCCCGCGTTGAAGCTGAAAGTGCCGGCGGTGTAACTGCGTTCCTTCGCCAGCGGGGCGCGTGCGTAGAGATTGCGGATCGCATCGAAGGCGCCGACATAGCTGGCCGGATTGGAGCGCGCACTTTTGCCAATGGGCGATTGATCGACGAAGACGATTTCATCGATTAACTCCGCGCCGCGTAGTTCGCGATAAGCCCCAGGCGTTTCGGTCGGTTTGCCTTTCAATTTCAACAGCGCGGGATGCAGCACGTCCTGCATCAGCGTGGACTTGCCTGAACCCGACACGCCCGTAATGCAGACGAGATGATTCAGCGGCAGCCGCAGGTCGACCTGTTTCAGGTTGTGCTCGGTCGCGCCAAGTATTTCAATGCGCGGCGTGTCGGTGGTTGGTGCGCGCGACTTGATATCGATATCGGCACGCTTCCGGCCGGCGAGATAGTCGGCTGTCAACGTGTGCGCATCGCGCAGCGCATGTGCGTCGTCGTAGAAGACGATGTTGCCGCCATGCTCGCCGGGTCCCGGCCCCATGTCGAGAATGCGGTCGGCGGCATACATGATCTGCGGATCGTGTTCGACCACCACCACCGAATTACCCGCATCACGCAGGCGATGCATGATCTCGATAACACGCTTCATGTTGCGCGGATGCAGCCCGATCGAAGGCTCGTCCAGTACGAACAGCGTGTTGACCAGCGAAGTGCCGAGTGCGGTGGTGAGATTGATACGCTGCACTTCGCCACCGGAGAGCGTGCGCGATTGTCGGTCGAGCGTCAGATAACCCAGGCCGACTTCGTTCAGGTAGCCAAGGCGTGCGCGAATTTCCTGTAGCAACAAATCGGTCGCCTCGTCGAGCGGGGCGGGAAGATAAATCGTCGCGAAGAAATCGCAGCAGCGATCGATGGGCAGCAGCATCAGATCGTGCACGGTCAGACCGGGCAATCCGTTCAGTTGCGCATCGCTCCATTTCGCGTGCGGCGGTTTGAAGCGCTTTTGGGTGTCATTCCGGCCGAGGCCCGCAGGGCCGCGAGCCGGAATCCAGTCTGGGGCATTCGAATTGGATTCCGGGTCTCCCTCCGGTCGCCCGGAATGACGGCATAAAGCCCTTTCAGCATCCTCATGACTGCCCACGCGCCAAAGCAGGTTGTCCGGCTTGAGGCGCGCGCCGCAACAGGCTTCGCACGGCGTATAGGCGCGATACTTCGACAGCAGCACACGGATGTGCATCTTGTAAGCCTTGCCTTCCAGCCACTTGAAGAAGTGCCGTACGCCGTACCAGAGCGCCGGCCAGGACGTATCCCAATCGACCCAGCCTTCTTCGCCTTCGAGTACCCAGCGTTTCACATCGTCCGACAGATCGCGATAAGGCATGTCGAGCGGAATGCCGCGCCGCTTGGCGTACTTTTCCAGATCGCTCTGGCATTCCTTGAAACTGGCTGTCTGCCACGGCTTGATCGCGCCTTCGCGCAGCGTTTTCGATTCGTCCGGAATGACCAGGCCGAAGTCGATGCCGATCACGCGGCCGAACCCGCGGCAGGTCTCGCAGGCGCCGACCGGCGAGTTAAAGGAGAAGTGCGAGGGCGTCGGATCGGCGTACTGGATATTGCAGTGCGCGCAATGCAGCCCTGCGCTGAAACGCCATGGCGCGCGTGCATTGCCCTCGTCGTCGAGCGGGTAGACGTTGACGCGACCCTGGCCGACGCGCAGCGCCGCTTCCAGCGCTTCGATCACGCGGGCACGTTCGGCGTTGCCCATGCGCAAGCGGTCTTGCACGACCTCGAAACAGAGCGAAGTGCGCGAATGAATGCGCGTGTAGCCCTGGCTTTGCAGCAGGGCTTCGATTTCCTGCTCGCTGAAATTGGCCGGCACATCGACCGGGAAGGTAATCAGCAGGCGAGGGTCGCCGGCTTGCGCGCTGAGGCGTCGCAACGGTTCGTAAATGCTGTCCGGCGTGTCGCGACGGACCGGTCGTGCGCAGTTGCGGCAGTACAGTCGCGCCGTGCGCGCGAACAGCAGCTTCAGATGATCGTTCAGTTCGGTCATCGTGCCGACGGTCGAACGCGAAGTGCGCACCGGGTTGGTCTGGTCGATGGCGATGGCCGGCGGAATGCCTTCGATCGCATCGACCTGCGGCCGATCCTGCCGATCGAGGAATTGGCGCGCATACGGCGAGAACGTTTCAACGTAGCGACGCTGGCCCTCGGCGTACAGCGTGTCGAACACCAGCGACGATTTGCCCGAACCCGATACGCCGGTGACCACGACGAGCTGGTTGGTCGGAATTTC
>JAKFDA010000034.1:0-10232 GCA_036676355.1 Nitrosomonadales bacterium
TGGACTGCGCTTCGCCGAGGGCGTGCTCTTTGACAAAATTTAACGATCTATCGAGCGGCGTTGCGCACGGCGCGATCCACGCCTTGCGCAGCAGTTCGCGCCGCGCCCCGCTGGCAGGCAGCGCAGCGGCGGGTAGCGGTCCGTCGGCAAGCTGTCGCATGAGCTCAAGCTGCGCCGCGCCGCGCACCTTGCCCTCGAGCGCGCTGCGGCCGGCGTCGGTCAAGGCGTAATAAGCAGGCGTGATGTTGAGCGGCGCGGTGCGGCGAAAGCGCGGCGGCAGCGCCGCATGGATTACTTCGCCCAGCGGTCGCTGATAGTAATCGGCGCAAAAGCGCGCCAGATCGAGCCAGTCGGGGCTCAAGGCCGGCATGTCGTCCAGCACTTCTTCCGCAGCGCGCAGTTTTGCCGTCGGAACGTCGCTGTGCGCCGGCAGCTCGACGACCACGCCCGCCTTCCGACCGCTGCCGAACGGCACCACGACGCGTCGACCGATCAGCGATTCGTCCGCAGGGTGGGGCCACTGGTAATCAAAAAGACGCGGTAACGGAACGTCGAGCGCAATCCGAAGAAGGGTCATCGCGTCGCTGCGCTGTCCAGGGCATTGCGAAAAAATCGAGTATTCACTGGAGGAAAGGTAGCTAACCCTAGCGCCAACAAGGGTTTTTTAAGGTTGTGCACAAATTCTGTGGATAACTTTGTGAATAAGCCCGTAATTTGGCTGTAACCCATCATCGACAAAGGAAATTTTTACTTCGATCATTTTATCGGCGCTTAAAAAACATATTTGAAATCAAAGGAGTAAAACAGCTCTCCAGGGAAGTTCCCGGTGGGCTCGAGAATTTACCGGGCGTACATAACGATGTGCATAAGTCAATACCTTTAACCCCCAAGTCTTTCTTGGGCAGGTCGGCGGCTTAATGCATGAACGGTATCGACCAGGACCGTGACGTTGTCCGGATCGACGTATTGAGAGATGCCGTGGCCAAGGTTGAAAACGTGGCCGGGGCCGGGTCCGTAGGAGTCCAGTACCTGGCGGGTTTCGCGCCGGACGGCTTCCGCGTCGCCCAGCAGTGCCGAGGGATCGAGGTTGCCTTGCAGCGCCACCCGGTCACCCACGCGCCGTCGGGCGCCGGCGAGCGGAATGGTCCAGTCGACGCCGACCGCGTCGCAGCCGCAAGCGGCGATGTCTTCCAGCCACAGCCCGCCGCCCTTGGTGAAAACGATGCTCGGCACGCGCCGCCCTTCAGCCTCGCGTTTCAGTCCCGCGACGATCCGGGCGATGTAGGCGAGGGAAAACTCGCGGTAGGCATGCGGCGTCAGCGTGCCGCCCCAGGTATCGAAAATCATCACCGCCTGCGCCCCGGCTTCGATCTGGGCGTTGAGGTAATCCGTAACCGCCCGTGCCGTCACGTCGAGGATGTGATGGAGCAGATCGGGGCGCCGATACAACAGGCCCTTGATGTGGCGGAAGTCATCGCTGCCACCGCCTTCCACCATGTAGCAGGCGAGCGTGAACGGGCTGCCGGAAAAACCAATCAGCGGCACGCGACCGTCGAGCGCGGCGCGAATCGAGCGGACGGCATCCATGACGTAGCGGAGTTCACCTGCGGGATCCGGCGCGCCGAGGGCCTTGATTGCGGCTTCGTCACGCAGCGGGTGTTTGAACTTCGGCCCTTCGCCTTCGGCGAAATAGAGGCCGAGTCCCATCGCGTCCGGAATGGTGAGGATGTCGGAGAACAGAATCGCCGCATCGAGCGGGAAACGCTCCAGCGGTTGCAGCGTGACCTCGGTCGCCAGCTCGGGCGTCTTGCAGAGGGTCAGGAAATCTCCCGCGCGTTGGCGTGTGGCGCGGTATTCCGGCAGATAACGACCGGCCTGACGCATCAACCAGATCGGGGTGTAAGGGGTCGGTTCGCGCAACAGCGCGCGCAGGAAGACATCGTTTTGCAGGGTCACGGCTCAATCAACCTTTTGGTAATGAACTTCCACTCGGCCGGATCGACAGGCGTTATCGACAGGCGATTGCCGCGCTGAAGCAGGCGCATGGCGGCCAGTTCAGGATGGCGGCGCAGCTCGGTGAGACTCACCAGATTCGTCTTGCGCACCAGCTTCACATCGACATTGAACCAGCGCGGCGCTTCGCGCGTGGCCTTGGGTTCGTAGTAGTCGCTCTGCGGATCGAACTGGGTTTCGTCCGCATAGGCGACGCTCGCCACCGTGGCGAGGCCGGCAATGCCGGGTTGCGGACAGCTCGAATGATAGAAAAACACCTGGTCGCCGACGCGCATCTGATCGCGCATGAAGTTGCGTGCCTGATAGTTGCGCACGCCGACCCACGGCGTCGTTTGATTTTTCGCCGCGACGAGATCGTCGATGCTGAACTCGCCCGGCTCGGATTTCATCAGCCAATAACGCATGTTGTCCCCTTCAATGAAATGCGCATCGCTGTTCGTCGTATATGTGTAGAAGCGTGCCCGCGAGGGTGCCGATTATCGGCGATATAGGGCAAGATACGCGACCTTGAGGCTTAAGCTTCGGATCAATTATCAGGTGGAAAAGCAACAATCATGATTCTCATCACCGGCGGCGCAGGCTTTATCGGCACGAACTTCGTACTCGACTGGTTCGACACTTCAAGCGAACCGGTGGTAAATCTCGATGCGCTGACCTACGCCGGTAATCTGGCCAGCCTTGCATTCCTGAAAGACGATCCGCGCCATCGTTTCGTGCGCGGCGATATTTGCGATAGCGAGCTTGTGCGGCGTCTGCTCGCCGAGCATCGTCCGCGCGCGATTGTGCATTTCGCCGCCGAAAGCCATGTCGATCGCTCGATCCATGGGCCGGGCGAATTCATGCGCACCAATGTCGAAGGGACGTTTGCGCTGCTCGAAGAGGCGCGCGTCTACTGGGCGGGCCTGGAAGGCGAAGCGCGCAACGATTTCCGCTTTCTGCATGTCTCCACCGACGAAGTGTACGGCTCGCTCGGTCCCGACGATGCACCGTTCGCCGAGACCAAAGCCTATGAGCCGAACAGCCCGTATTCCGCCAGCAAGGCGGCTTCGGACCACCTCGTGCGAGCCTGGCATCACACCTACGGCTTGCCGGTGCTGACAACCAACTGTTCCAACAATTACGGTCCATATCAGTTTCCGGAGAAACTCATTCCGCTGGTCATCACGAACGCGCTCGCCGGCAGGCCGCTGCCGATTTACGGCGACGGACTCAATGTGCGCGACTGGCTATACGTCGGCGACCACTGTGCGGGCATCAGGGAAGTGCTCGCCAGGGGCCGAGTGGGCGAGACCTACAATATCGGCGGCTGGAACGAGCAGACCAATATTTCCATCGTCCGTACCATCTGCGCGCTGCTCGATGAATTGAAGCCTGATCTCGCCGGTCCCTATGCGCGGTTGATCACCTTCGTGAAGGATCGCCCGGGCCATGACCGACGCTATGCCATCGACGCGTGCAAAATCGAGCGCGAACTGGGGTGGCGGCCGGCCGAGACATTCGATACCGGTATCCGCAAGACGGTCAGGTGGTATCTCGATAATCAGGAATGGGTCGGACAGGTGCAGGACGGTTCGTACAGGCAGTGGATTGAGCGGAATTACGGCGAGCGTTGATGAGCGCTCCCGTTCATCCGTCGACGGGCTCAGGACGAACGGGGGGATGGGTGGCGCGACTTGCATCTACCTCGACCGTTCGTGGTGAGCGCTCGTGTAGCGAGCAGTCGAACCATGAACGGCAATACCCGTCATTCCCGGCGGTGGGGCCGCGCCTCAGTAGCTATTTTATGGCGTGGCTGCCCGTGGAGCGGCTGGCCGATGCGCGCCAGGCGGTGGCCTTCGTTGGGCTGTCGCCGCGCGCGCGCGAATCGGGCCAATCGGTGCGCGGCAAAGCCGTGCTATGCAAGCTTGGCCATGGGCGGCTACGTAAAGCGCTTTACATGCCGGCGATGAGCGCTTCGCGTTGTAACCCGGCTGCTCAAGCGCTTGCCCAGCGCCTTCGCGCCGCCGGCAAATCGGGCAAGCTCATCATCGGCGCCATCATGCGCAAGCTCGTGCACTGGATGTTCGGCGTGCTCAAGTCGGCCCGCCCATTCGATCTGCAACTTGCGCTTGCCAAGCGTTGAACAACACAGTATCTGGGCAAGGGCGAAGCCCGCGACCCGGAATCCAGGAGAACCGTGAAGCGGATCGCAATGCTGCGGGATTCCCGTGCAGCATGCCCTCGAATGTTTTAATCGGGGGCGGGAATGACGTAATGCATGGAGACAAAGGACGATAGGCATGACACGCAAGGGCATCATATTGGCCGGCGGTTCCGGCACCCGGCTTTATCCGATCACGCGCGCGATATCGAAGCAGATGCTGCCGGTGTACGACAAGCCGATGATCTACTACCCGTTGAGCGTGCTGATGCTGGCGGGCATTCGCGACATCTTGGTGATCTCGACGCCGCAGGATCTGCCGAATTTCGAGCAGTTGCTCGGCGACGGTTCCTTATGGGGACTGAATCTGCACTATGCGGTGCAGCCTTCGCCGGACGGGCTGGCGCAGGCCTTTTTGATCGGCGAGGACTTCGTCGGTAACTCGCCTTCGTGCCTGGTGCTGGGCGACAATATTTTTTACGGCCACGATTTACAGGACGAACTGCAGCAGGCAGCGCTGCAGCAGGAGGGCGCGACCGTCTTTGCCTATCCGGTGAACGATCCCGAACGTTACGGCGTGGTCGAGTTCGATCAGCGCCGTCACGCCGTCAGCATCGAGGAAAAACCGGCCAGGCCGCGCTCTCGCTACGCCGTGACCGGTCTGTATTTTTACGACAACCAGGTGGTCGATATCGCCAAAGGGATTCGCCCCTCAGCGCGCGGCGAGCTCGAAATCACCGATGTGAACAATGCATATTTAAAGCGCGATCAACTTCACGTCGTGACCATGGGCCGTGGGCATGCGTGGCTCGATACGGGCACGCACGAATCGCTGATCGAAGCGAGTCTGTTCATCCAGACCATCGAAAAACGACAAGGCCTGAAGGTCGCGTGTCCGGAAGAAATCGCCTGGCGACGCGGCTGGATCAGCGATGCGCAGATCGAAGAACTGGCGGCGCCGCTGGCCAAGAATGGCTATGGCCAGTATCTGCTGCAGATGCTCAAGACCGAGGTGTTTTAGTGTTGGTGATCGATACGTCGCTGCCCGAGGTGAAACTCGTCGAACCCAAACTGTTCGGCGACAATCGTGGCTTCTTTTACGAGAGTTACAACGCCCGCGCGTTCGAGGAAGTGATCGGCAGCGCGAGCTTCGTGCAGGATAACCACAGCAAATCCCGGCGCAATGTTCTGCGCGGGCTGCATTACCAGATTCAGCAACCGCAGGGGAAACTGGTCAGAGTCGTTGCCGGTGAAGTGGTCGATGTCGCGGTGGACATACGTCGTAGTTCACCTACATTCAAGCAGTGGGTGGCGGCGCGTTTGTCGAGTGAAAATCGGCGGCAGCTGTGGGTTCCGCCGGGCTTCGCGCATGGTTTCGTTGTGCTGTCCGAATCCGCCGAGTTTCTATACAAGGCGACCGACTATTACGCGCCGCAATACGAACGCTGCATCCGTTGGGACGATCCAGAACTGGCGATCGACTGGCAGATCGACTTCACGCCGCAACTCTCAGCGAAAGACGCGGCCGGCGCGCTGTTGCAAGACGCGGAACTGTTTGCATGAGCGTCGGCGGGCCGATTCTGCTCACGGGCGCCAGCGGTCAGGTCGGCTGGGAACTGCGCCGGGCCTTGTTGCCGCTCGCGCCGATTGTTGCGCCGGGCCGCGCGCAATGCGATCTGTCGCGGCCTGAAACCCTTGCCGACGTTGTGAGACAGATACGCCCGCAATGGATCGTCAATCCGGCCGCCTACACCGCGGTGGACCGCGCCGAATCCGAACGCGTGTTGTGCGATACGGTCAACGCCACCGCGCCCGGCGTGCTCGCGGAGGCGGCGCGCGAAGCGGGTGCCGGCATCATCCATTTCTCCACCGATTACGTGTTCGATGGCGGCAAGCGCACGCCGTATCGGGAGAGCGATGCGACCGCGCCGTTGAATCATTACGGCGCGAGCAAACTAGCCGGCGAGCAGGCGGTCGCTGCCGCGGGCGCGCCGTGGCTGGTGTTTCGTACCGGCTGGATCTACGGCGGACACGGCGTCAATTTCGTGCGCACCATGCAGCGCCTGCTTGGCGAGCGGAGCAGCCTGTCGGTGGTCGACGATCAGATCGGCGCGCCGACCTGGGCGCGTGCGATCGCGGATGCCGTCGCCATCATTGTCGGGCGCTATCGGACGCCCGAGCGCATGGCCGGGGTGTCCGGCCTCTACCATCTCTCCTGTGGCGGATCGACGAGCTGGTTCGGCTTCGCCGAGGCGATTCGCGAGCGGATGCTGCGCGTGCAGCCCGAGCGGTCACTGGCGCAGTTGATCGCTATTCCAAGTCGCGACTACCCCACGCCTGCGGTGCGCAGTGCGTATTCGGTACTGGATAACGGCAAGTTCGAACGCACGTTCGGATTGGCATTGCCGTCCTGGCGCGATTGTTTCAATCTGGCTGCGCCGGAATTCGGGTTTTAAGGCGGCGGCACACGCTGGCGTGAAGGCCTGCTGCGGCAGGGGTTATGCCAAGGAACAAATACCGCTTTACCCGGATATCTCTACCTGGCTTGGGTTTTGCTGTGGACGGACGCATCTCTGCCACACGGTGGCGCAAACAAACAATAGGGGGAGTCGATGACCATCCACCTTGCACCGACAGTCAAAACCGAGCCGCATGTTCTGCTGACGCACTGGATGCTGCTCGAGACCGCGAATAAGACGCGGCACTTTGTCGGTTACTGCAGTAAAACAAAAACGGGCCGTGTCAGCTCTGCCATTCGGTATTTCGACCCTTACAGGCGCCGAGGCGTTACGGAGAGCGGTCGTGTGTATGAGTTCATCGGCAGCGCCGGTATCAATGCTCAGGTCAAATACGTGCTGGAGCGCTGGCTCGCCGTCAAGTACATCCCCACCTGGCACGATGTTTCCGATGAGCTCTCCATCTACGAAAACACGACGCTGTCGGACACGCTCACCCGGGGGCGCATACAAAGAAGTGTTCAGGAAATCGCCGCCGCGCATTGACCGCGAGAACTCGTCGATAGTGTCGAACCGCAAACAAAACCCCGCCAAGGCGGGGTTTTGTTTGCGCAAGGAGGCCTCGATGGCGTTCATGGTTCGACTACCCGCGAACTCGCGCTTACCACGAACGGGTCTGCTCCGTTCGTCCTGAGCCGGTCGAAGGATGAACGGAATGCTGCCTCGATGGCATGAGCGCCGAGGAAATGAACCGGCGGCGTCAGCCGCGGGCAATAAAGGCAATAAAAAAACGCAGGCCATGAGCCTGCGTTTTCGGATTTGGTGCCCCCCGCCAATGCCGTTAGACCGCGTATCTTGAACCTTTACAGTTCAAGGGTGGTCGCCTACGGGCCGCCTCAGGTACGTCCGACAGTGGGACGCGCGCACAGCAACACTCAGATCGGCAACCTAGGTATGGCATTGGTTCAAGAAAATGCCAGCCTTAACGACATCGCAGGGAGCTTTGGACTGCGTATTCGGCCGCGAACTCGCGGGTCAGGCGACGCTGATTCTGCGCAGGTGCCGCAGTGAAAACTAGAACAGTTTTTCCTGGGGCGCGAGCACTTGTTCGAGCGTCGCTTGCATGACGGCCATTCTACGCTTGACCCCTGTGAAGTCAAAGCCGTTGACAGATGTTTGCGACCCCTGCGCGGCGAGTAATTCGTGCGCGATATTGAGTGCCGCCATGACCGCGATGCGTTCGGCTGTACCGACCCGCCCGCCCGCCTTGATCTCGTTCATTTTCTGATCGAGATAGGCAACCGCTTGCAGCAACGATTCACGCTCGTCATCGGCGCACGTGACCTTGTACGTGCGACCCATGATGGTGATGTCCAGGGCGCCGCTTTTATCGCTCATTCGGGAATCTGCTCCAGCAGCCCTTGCAGGCGCTCTTTGGCATTGGTGATTTTGTCAGACAGGCGCCTGTTTTCGCTGGTCAGCTGCGCCACCTCCTGGCGCAGTTCTTTATTTTCGGCGCGCAATTGCTGGCACAACTCCACCGCCTGTCGGATTCGGTCTTCGAGCGCTGAAAGTTGTTCTTCCATCGCCGCACTATAGAGGCCGAAATCTCGGCGGGTCAAGCAGTAAGCCCGCGTTCTCAATGTGAATTCGTGATGACCGACACGCTGTCCCGGACGCGTCGACGAAAAGTCGGGCCGTTGTCCATGTTCTCCCTCAAAGTGTTTGTGCCATGGGTGTGTAGAATCGGCCACTTGTTCGAGGTGCCGTTTCACCATTCCAGGTGAAACGGTGAAACGGGAAGCAGGTCCGGCCTTACGGCTCATTCCTGCGCTGCCCCCGCAACGGTAGGCAAGCACCAATCGTCACCCCGCCACTGTGGCCGACGCCATGGGAAGGCGACGATTGCGAAGCGATTCGCTTCAGCTTGCAAGCCCGGAGACCGGCCTTGCAACAAACCACACGGGGCCGCTCGGGGTGTAGCGCCGCTCGCTGAATTTAGCGATTCAACGAAGCGACTTCTCTACTGCACGGCCCTCCACGAAACGACAGCCTGCGGGGACGCTGGCTGCAGAGGGGAGTTGCAGCATGCATCGCTTCATCAAGCGCGCGCCGATCGGTCTCGCGCTTTTTGGTATTTCAATCGGCAGCAGTCCGTCTTTCGCCCAGACAATCGAAGCAACCGAAGAACCCGTGATCGTCACGGCGACGCGTTTTCCGGAGCGCCGCCTCGACGCGCCGATCGGCACGCGGATCATCACGGCGGAAGATATCGCAAACAGCACGGCGCATACCGTGGCGGAAGTGCTGAACAAGCTCGGGGGCGTGCATACACGTAACAACTCGGGCTCGCCGGACTTGCAATTCGACTTGCGCGGGTTCGGCGCGACCGGCGACGACAACACCCTCATCCTGTTGGACGGCGTGCGCGTCGAAAAACTGGATTCCGCGCCCAGACACCTCAGCGGCATTCCGTTGCAGATGATCGAACGCATCGAAATCCTGCCCGGCTCGGGTGCGGTGCTCTACGGCGCGGGTGCGACCGGCGGGACGATCAACATCATCACCAAATCCGCGGCACGCAACGAACGTTCGATAACGCTTTCCGCAGGCGCGGGCAGTCACCGTACGCGGGAGGGGCGTGTAATCGGGACGGTTGCCGGCGAAGAACTCGGGCTCACCTTGAGCGGCACGCAATACCGAAGCGACAACTATCGCGATAACAACGAGGTCGAGCAGACATCGGGCGTTGGCGATCTGAGTTGGCGGCGCGGCGACAGTCGCGCATCCCTTCGGTTTGGCGCGGACCGCCAGTCGCTCGGATTGCCCGGCAGCCGAACGGAAGCGCAGCTCAAGGGCGATCGCAACGGAACAAGCAGCCCTGATGATCACTCGCGTATCGAAAGCGCTTTTACGACCTTATCCGCTGCGACGCGGGTTGGCCAATTCGAACTGGAGAGCGATCTCGGTTATCGCGACGGCACCAACGATGCCGATTTCGTTTCATTTGCCTCCGGCTATCACAGCGACCATGACACGCTGAACGTGTCGCCGCGTGTGCGCTGGTCCACGTCGTTGTTCGATATGCCGTTGCAGTTGGTGAGCGGCGTCGACTGGTACGAATGGGACTGGAATAGCCGCAGCACGGGCCTCTTCCCCGCAGCTTCGGTGGCCGAACAACAGTCCAATGCGTTCTACGCACAGGCTGCAGCCGATGTGACGTCCACGACGCGATTGAACCTTGGATGGCGCGCGCAACGCATCGAAACGGAACAGCGCAATGTCGCGCCGTCGTTTCCCGCGGAGGTGGACGAGCGGCGCACGCTGTATGCGAACGAAATCGGCCTGCGTCAGCAATTGTCCTCAGCGTGGTCGGCGCACGTTAAGACCGGTCGCGCGTTTCGCGTCCCGAACGTCGATGAAAATTTCGGCTTCGCGTTCACCGGCGAGCTGCTGAAACCGCAAAGGTCGAAGCAGATTGAAGTAGGCGTGGAATATTCCGTTGCCGGCTTGCGCGCGAGCGCGACGGCGTACGACATCAAGCTCGAGGATGAAATCGCCTTCATCGTGATTCCCCCGGGCGTATTCGCCAATACCAACTTGTCCCCCACTCGGCGCCGAGG
>JAKFDA010000035.1:0-2787 GCA_036676355.1 Nitrosomonadales bacterium
TGGTGCTGCTGCGCGACGGCCAGGAAATCGCCCGCGCGGTGCGCCCGCGCGCGGCGCCCGACCTCGAGCCGCTGGACGCGGCATTGCGCTGAGGGTGCGGCCGTCGTTGCCGTCCAGGGGAAAGAAAGGCAGCCTCGCGAAAGCCCGGAACCGGCGTGCGCGCAGGGCAGACGCGCACCTGGACCACCCGGCTTTTCCGGAGCACCGATTCATCGCCATGAACGCCGTTACCCAGCGCTCACGCTTTGATTCCCTGCGAATAACACGCGGCTGCGTAGAGTCGCCCGCGACCACCCTCGGTCGCAACCACGGAGCTCGTGATGCCTACCAACAAGGAACGCCACCCGAACCCGGGCGGCAGCCAGAAGTCGAATTTCCCCGGACAGCAAAGCGAGAAGAAACACGGCTCGTCCAGCAGCGATCGCAGCAGCGGCAAGTCCGACATGACCAGCGGCAGCGGCAAGTCCGGCATGTCCAGCGGAGACAGCCAGCACAAGGCCAGCCCCTCGCGCGACAAGGACCAGGGTCGCTGACGCCAGCGCCGGGATTCGCACCAACGACGCCCGCCTTGCGCGGGCGTCGTGCTGTCTATCAAGAAAAAGGACTCCGACCCCTATTCCGCCGCGTTCAGCGCCTGGGTGCGCTCGACCAGGTCGGCGAGGAAGCTGCGCGCGCGCGCCATGCTCGCTTGCGGCTCGTCTTCCACCATGTAGGCGTTGAGCATCAGCAGCTTGCCGTTGAGCAGCAGCGCGGCGCCGGCGCAGTCCACCACCAGCTGCATCGGTTGGCCGTTGATGACGCCGGTGATCGGCAGGCGGACGGCGAAGCGGACCACGCCGCCGTCCTGCGAATACACCTGCGGCTTGCCGACCTCTCCGAACTGGATCTCGACCGCCGCGCCGGACGCCGCGCCCATGCGTTCGCCCATGCCCTCCTGCATCGCTTGGGTGGTCGCATCGAGGTTGGTGCCGCCCAGTTGCGCGGCCAGCGTCGGTTGCAGCGTGGCCCATTCCTGGGCACTGAACTCCAATGCCTCGGCATCGCGCAGCACCTGCACTTGCAGGTAGGGCTCGGCGGGGGTCTCGCCCACCAGCATGCGCTTGAGGTCGGCCTCGTCGACCAGCATCTCGGCCAGGCGGATCGTCGGCGGCAACGCCGCCGCGGAAGTCGCGTACAGCGACGGCGCCTTCTCGCTGCCGCGCAGGTAGCCATCCGGCACCGCGATCCGTACCGGGGTGCCGCCGATGGTGACTGGCGCGACTTCGCCGGCCTGCACCGGGGCGATGCCCGATGCCAGGACCAGCGCGATGGCTGCGATGAAACGAAGCATGGATATTCCCCCTATGTAAGTTCCTGAAAAGGTGTCGGGGACAGTTTCCGCTTCGCATCAAACGCCGACAAAATTGTCCCTGACACCATTTCTTTCCTTTTTTAACGCGCGATGTCCTCCCAAGCCGCCAACGAAAAGAAGAGGGGGCGATTTTCTCATTGACTCTCTAGTCTTACCTGTTCGGAATGCCATCTCGACCACATTGCACGTTCCTCTGAATGAAGTTGTGCACTGACTGTTCTCCCCCGAATCGCGCCAATGTCGAACTCATTCGCTGCGAAGACATAGCGATCTGCATGTTCGACTATGATTCGAATCGTGCGCTGAGTTGTCGGGACATCTAGCCGGAAACCTTTGGGCTTTGGTCGATGGCCAGCGCAGCGATGAAGTAGGTGCGTCGGAGAGAGCGGCAGAAGAACATCTCCATTAGGGACAGCCCATCCACCATTGAAGTCATATCGATCATGACTCGTGTAATTCAAGCGAATCAGTGGGTTATCTGAAGTAGGCCACGTATAACCGGATGCTGGCCTCAGAATCGACCAACCTTTGAAGGGGATCTTGTCGACAGTGCTGATCAGAAGATGCCGCAAACTCCAATGCCACAACTTCCGTCCAACTACCGTTTCGGCCTTCAGTGTTCCGGTGCCATCGCCTTGCTCCTCTACCCAGACCTTGAGAGGGAAATCTGCAGAACGGGTCATACCTGAGCTAACGGCACGCCCCTCATTCTGAAGCCGTTCCACCGATTGGTGGACGATTTCCTTGAGAAGCTCAGGCAAATCCTGGGACTGCCGCCGCAGAAAGCCCCTAAGTCTGGCTGGAGTTCGAACGTCCTGCGCGAAGGCAAATCGAATCAACGCGTGCCAATCATCGACACTAAGAGATAGTTCGGCTGCGACACGCCCAAGCGCCGTTTTGGCTGGCGCTTCAAATTCAACATCTAGCCACCGCTCCAACGAATCGCTCTCCTCCCCAGCAATTAGCTGCGTGTAGAGGTGCTGCTGAAATGCGATCCCTCGTAAGGAATGCCGTTTCCATAGCGGCACCCTTTGATGCGGGACAAGCAGACTATAAGTTGGAATACGCTTGTTCGTGGCCCACTGCTGCAGATATACACGAGGCACATAGTGGTTATTTACACGGAGCGCGTTCAATGGCGTCGGACCAGCTTGCAGCGCTAGCTGAGTCAGCTCACCCGCACTTGCTATAACCGCAATTCAAGCAAGTCGCGCACCCGTCCATGATCACCACGGCCTTGGCGCTGCACTTGTGGCACATGGTGGCGGACGGCGGGAAGCTGGCGCCGTCGCCGGTGACTTCGATGTCCTCGCTGCGGTCGTCGGCGGCCTCGACCATCTCGCCGCCCATCTCGCCGGCGACGCTTATTTCACTGTTTTTTTTTGAGCTGCGTTGCTCGTAGGCGCGGCGCTTCTCGGCGATCAGCGCGCGGCGCT
>JAKFDA010000036.1:0-57230 GCA_036676355.1 Nitrosomonadales bacterium
GTCTGAATGGTCATGTGCAGACTGCCGGTGATGCGCGCGCCGCGTAGCGGCTGTTGCGTTGCGAACTCTTCGCGAATGGCCATGAGACCGGGCATTTCGGTCTCGGCGATACGTATTTCCTTGCGGCCCCAGTCGGCAAGACCGAGGTCGGCGACTTTATAGTCGGTGAAGTTCTGCTGTTGCAGGACGGCGCTCATAGATTTCTCCGTTCGATGGATTGAACGGGCGCCGTTGCTACATTGAGATCGTTGCATCGAGCCTGGCAAGCCCACCTTCGGCTTGCTGCAGCGCCCCTCGGCGCAACGAGCGGGGGATGTTACGCGATCGCAGCGGCCTTTTTAAGTCCGGCGTCGCCGGCCAGTGCCGCGGCCTTGTCGGTCCGCTGGCTTCGGCCGCCGCGATGCGGCTTAGCCTGCGCCGAAAGGTGGGCCAAGGACGTCATACGTTCAGGCGCTCACCGCTACGCGTTTCACGCCTGCATCGGCGGCTAACGCCGCTGCTTTGTCCACCTTTTCCCAACTGAATTCCGGTTCGTCGCGACCGAAGTGGCCGTAGGCGGCAGTCTTCTGATAAATCGGACGCAGCAGATCGAGCATTTGCACGATGCCTTTCGGACGCAGATCGAAATGTTTCTGCACCAGTTCAGCGAGTAATTCGTCCGACACCTTGCCCGTGCCGAAGGTTGTCACCATGACGCTGGTAGGACGCGCTACGCCGATCGCGTACGAGACCTGAATCTGGCATTTGGCGGCCAGGCCGGCCGCGACAATGTTCTTGGCGACATAGCGCGCCGCATAGGCAGCTGATCGATCGACTTTGGTCGGATCCTTGCCCGAAAACGCGCCGCCGCCATGCGGCGCTGCGCCACCGTAAGTGTCGACGATGATTTTACGACCCGTGAGTCCGCAGTCGCCATGCGGCCCGCCGACGACGAAGCGACCGGTCGGATTCACCAGATAATTAATGCTCTTGCCCAGCATGTGGGCCGGCAACACCGGTTTGATCACTTCTTCGACAACCGCTTCGGTGAGCTGCTTGTGCTCGATTTCCGGTGCGTGTTGGGTGGACAGCACGATGGTGTCGATTTCGGTCGGTTTGCCGTCCACATAACGCACTGTGACTTGCGATTTCGCATCCGGGCGCAACCATGGCAGACGGCCGTCACGGCGCAGTTCGGACTGGCGCTCCACGAGTCGGTGGGCGAGGTAAATCGGCAGCGGCATCAGTTGCGGCGTTTCGTCGCAGGCATAGCCGAACATCAGCCCTTGATCGCCCGCGCCCTGCTCCAGATTCAGCCCCCTGCCTTCATCCACGCCCTGCGCGATGTCGGGCGACTGCTTGTCGTATGCGACCAGGACGGCGCAGCCCTTGTAGTCCATGCCATAGTCGGTGTTGTCGTAACCAATCCGTTTGACAGTGTCGCGCGCAATGGTCTGATAGTCGATTACGGCATTGGTGGTGATTTCACCGGCGAGGACGATCAGGCCGGTGTTGCATAAGGTTTCCGCGGCAACGCGGGAATACTTGTCCTGCGCCAGAATCGCATCGAGAATGGCATCGGAAATCTGGTCGGCGACTTTGTCGGGATGGCCTTCCGAGACCGACTCGGAAGTGAACAAGTATTGGCTCATGGCTGGGGTTCTCATCGATAAGGCTTGGAAGTTTAGCAAACTTGAAGATCGCCGCGTACGCGGCAACGGCGCGGTCGAGCGCGCGGGATGGAAGGCAAGCGCTATGCCGGAAGATGTCGTGGCATGAGCATCGGCAACCCGTCCGGCGACGAAATATGCGCCTTGCTTAAGGTGGCGCGCACGGTCGCGGTCGTCGGTTTTTCACCGCGTCCGCATCGACCCAGCTATCGCGTCGCAGCCGGCTTGAAGGATGCCGGCTATCGTGTCATTCCCATCCGGCCCGGGATTCATGAAGGTCTTGGCGAGCAGGCGTATCCGTATTTGGATGCCCTGCCGGCCGAGTTCGACATCGACATCGTCGATGTTTTCCGCAGTGCCGAGCATGTTCCGCAAATCGTCGACGAGTGTCTGCGGCGCGGTCTTAAAACGCTCTGGTTGCAGGACGGCACCATCAATCTGCGCGAAGCGGAGCGTGCACGCGCCGTCGGTATGACCGTTATCATGGATCGCTGTATCCTGCGCGACTATCACGGTTTGTGTGGGAAGATTTACAACAATGACAATGCCGGCGTTGCCGCTGCCCCTTCTCCGCTCGTCGACTCCATGAAGCTGCGCTTTACCAAGATGCATGGTCTGGGCAACGACTTCGTTGTGCTCGACGGTGTGCGTCAGCGGATCAGACTGGGCGCCGCCCAATTGCGCGCCATTGCGGACCGCCATTTGGGCATCGGTTGCGATCAGATACTGCTCGTTGAGCCCGCGCAAACGGCGGCTGCGGATTTTCGCTATCGTATATTCAACGCCGATGGCGGCGAAGTGGAGCAATGCGGTAACGGCGCGCGCTGCTTCGCCCGTTTCGTGCGCGACAAGGGCTTGAGCGATAAGCGCGCCATCAAGGTCGAGACGCTGGGCGGAGTGATTGCGCTTGGCGTCGAACCGGACGATCGCGTGACGGTGAACATGGGGCCGCCCGTGTTCGAACCGAGTCGCATTCCGTTCATCGCCGCATCCGAGTCCATCGTGGAACCGCTTCAAGTGGGTGAGATCGAAGTCGAGATCAGCGCGCTGTCGATGGGCAATCCGCATGCGGTGCAGATCGTCGATGATGTCGACAGCGCACCCGTCGGCGCGCAGGGTCCGCTGATCGAGCGTCATGTGCGCTTTCCGCAGCGGGTGAACGCCGGCTTCATGCAGATCGTCGATAGGCATTCCATCCGCTTACGGGTATACGAACGTGGTGCTGGAGAAACGCTCGCATGCGGCACGGGCGCCTGCGCCGCGGTGGTGGCCGGCATCCGGCGCGATTTGCTGGAGTCGCCGGTCACGGTGCACACGCGCGGCGGAGAATTGACGATCGCCTGGGCCGGCACCGACAATGCCGGCACGATGGAGTGGGCACCCGTTTACATGACCGGCCCGGCGGAAACGGTGTACGAGGGAGAAATCATTGTCGGAAATTGACACACTGCGAGCGGAAGAGGTCGCTCAGTACCTGCAGCAGCATCCGGAATTTTTCGCCCAGCATGCGCAGTTGCTGACGCAAATCCAGGTGCCTCACCCGAATGGCAGCGGCGCGATTCCGCTGTCCCAGCGACAGGTGCTATCGCTGCGCGACAAGAACAAGGCGCTGGAAAGCAAGCTCGGCGAACTGATTCAATTCGGCGAAGAAAACGACGATATCAGCCAGCGCGTTCATCGGCTTGCCATCGCGATGATTGGTGCCGCTTCTCTGGATGCGCTGCTGACCGACGTCTATGACGCGATGCGGAGCGATTTCGCCATCCCCCATGTCGGCATACGACTGTGGCGCGGCGCCGGCGCAGACGAAGAATTCGAGGCTACGAGCGCGGAACTGCAACGTTTCGCCGCCGAATTGCCGCGTCCGTTCTGCGGACCCAACGATAATTTCGAGGCAGTGGCATGGTTCGGCGAAGCCGCGCCGCTGGTTCGGTCCGTCGTCCTCATCCCGCTGCGAGAAAAAACGCAGGCTTTCGGTCTGCTGGCGATCGGCAGCGAGGATCCGGCCAGGTTTTACGCGCAGATGGGCACGCTGTATCTTGAGCGTATCGGCGAGTTGACGAGCGCCGCGCTCCTGCGCGTCCTCTGAAATGAATACCCCGACCGCAGCCGATGCGGTCGACGCGCGCGCCGCGCTGGTCGAGGCCTATCTTGCCCACCTCATTCAACAACGCCGCCTGAGCACGGCGACGTATCGCGGCTACAGTCGCGGGTTGGCGGAGTTGCTGGCGCTGAGCGGTGATACGCCGCTGGAGCAACTCGAGCCACACCACATTCGTCGAATGGTTGCGCAATTGCATGCGCGCGGCCTGCAGGGCCGCACCATCGCCCACATATTGTCGGCGTGGCGCGGGCTGTTTCGCTGGCTGGCGCGGCACCACGGTCTCATCAGCGATCCGTGCGCTGGCATCCGTGCGCCCAAATCCCCTAAGGCTCTGCCGAAAGCGCTCTCTCCCGATGACGCGCAGCGTCTGCTCGATGCCGGCGCGGAAGGCGGTCACGAAGTGCGCGACAAGGCGATGTTCGAGCTGTTCTATTCCTCCGGCTTGCGCCTGGCCGAGCTCGTTTCGCTCGATATGCGCGATGGTCGCGACATGCTGCAACAGGGTGAGGTAACAGTGGTCGGCAAGGGCAGCAAGACGCGCGTTGTACCGGTGGGCAGGGCGGCGCTGAGCGCAATCGATGCCTGGTTGGGCGAGCGCTCGACCATTGCGCGAGGCGACGAAAACGCGCTATTCGTCGGCGCACGGGGTGCGCGCATTGCCCCGAGCGTGGTGCGTGACCGTCTGAAGCGTTGGGCTGTGAAACAAGGGCTGCCGACGAGCGTGCATCCGCACGTGCTGCGACACTCCTTCGCTTCGCATCTGCTGCAATCGTCAGGCGATTTGCGCGCGGTCCAGGAGCTTTTGGGTCACGCCAGCATTTCCACCACGCAGGTGTACACCCATCTCGATTTTCAACATCTGGCCAAGGTTTACGATCAGGCCCATCCGCGCGCCAAGAAAAAGCGCTAGAGGGCGCCCGGGGGTCGATTTGGCGGTCAAAAAAACCGCCGCGCAACGGAGTGCGCAATACCCGTGCGCGTCCGTTGTCCAATAGCTGTCTGCAACGGGTTGCCTCGTTGGAGGCAGCATCCTACAATGCGCCGCCGTTTTGAGGAGCGGCTCCGGGCAAAGCAGGCACGATCCCCGCTTTACAGGGTGCCGTACTTATTGGTGCAGCGGCTCCGGAAAGACGGTGCGAAGGCCCGCATGGGGTAGTATCCGGACAAGCGATACATGGCAATCGCGCATGAGAGATGAACGCCTCACGCGTGGATGTGAAAACAGATCGCCGCAGGGCGTTTTCATTCAAGGACTGAAGCAATGTCTCGTCAAACCGCAATGAAAAAAACTTCGCCACCCACCGGTACTGAACAGCTCACCGAAGAACAGCTGTTGAAAATGCCGGAGGCGGACTATATGAATGCCGCCCAGCTCGCGTTCTTTAAAGAGCGCTTGCAGACCATGAAGCAGCAACTCATCGACAACGCCGGCGCGACTTCGCAGAACTTGCGCGAAAACGATATGGTGCCCGACCCCGCCGATCGCGCGACGATCGAGGAAGAGCACGCACTGGAATTGCGCACGCGTGATCGGGAACGCAAGCTGATGAAGAAAATCGACGAATCGCTGCAGCGCATCGAGTCCGGCGATTACGGCTGGTGCGAAGAAACCGGCGACCCGATCGGTGTGCCGCGTCTGCTGGCGCGTCCGACCGCGACCCTGTCGGTCGAGGCGCAGCAACGTCGTGAGTTGAAGCAGAAAATGTATGGCGATTGATCCGTTACGGCGGAGTCGCGCCGTAACGTTTTGCGAGTCCAGCGGGCGCGCTTAGGCGCTCTGCTCTCTTGCGGGCCTGAACATCGTCAAGCCCGCCCGCCGGCGACATCCAGGCGGCCTCTATTTCACGCACAAAAAATCCTACTGTTGCCGGGTAAGGCGCGTTTCCCGCCTGCGAGGCCGGCCGCCATCGCGGCGCCGTTGCATGTCACGGTTCCCTTGCCGCTTGTTGCGGTGAAAGCGCCGCCTGTAAGTTGGAGTTGAAAATGGCGCGATGTTTGCTGGCAGCGGCAATATCGGACGCTACCGCGTAGCTGGTGTTTGCTGGCGGAGAAGACCATATGGTAGAAAAGTCTCTCCTCGACGACTCATTTTTCCTTTAGATCAATCTTCTAAAGTGGCTTTCTCGCTTTTTGGTAAAAAACCACCGGCCAAGGTGCCGAGCGCGCTTCGCAAGCCGGATGCGCGCAAACCAAATCCATCGCCGACGCCTGCCAGGCCGGTCGCGGAGGAGGACAGCTTTTCGCTCGATTTTACCAATTACGCACCGCCGGTCACTGTATTGAGCGAGGCGCCGTCGGAACCGCAAGTCGTATCGCCGTCGTCGACCCCTGCTGCCGCGGAAGAGAGCGCCAGCCCATATCTGCCGCCGCTGGATTTCGGCTCGCTGCCCGGGGCGGACTCCTCGCCAAACAATTCCGTTGCACCATCGGCTTCGCCGCTTGAGGCGACCGAATCGCCAAGCAAGGCAGCCCGCGGCGGGGCTTCGGTGACCGGCGCGTCGGCCACGACGAAGGGCGTCGCCCGCAAGAATAAAAAAGCCGAAAGTGGAAGCAGCGCACCGCTCGACTCGATTCTGCTCATCGAAGTGGAAAACGGTTCGCAGGAAGTGCCGGCCGTCATCGAAGAGGCGGCGGTTCTGTTTGCCAATGGACAATCTCAGGAAGCGCTCGATACGCTCAATCGCGCCATCGAAGCCGGCAGTCTCGATACGTGGACGCTTCCAGCTTGGCTGATGCGCTTCGATCTGTATCAGCAACTCGGCCGCAAAAGCGAGTTCGAGGAAGAGGCGCTCCATTTTGTCGTCAAGTTCGAGCGTTCGCCGCCGGCCTGGAACGACCTTCCCGGCGTTTCCGGTTCGGGCTTGCGTTCCGGTGGCTCTGCCCATATTGCTTTGTCCGGTTCGCTGAGCGCATCGAGCGCTGCGGCATTCGGCCAGATGATCAAGGCATCGGAGCGCCACCCCAAACTACATCTGGATTTCGCCAAGCTCGAAGGCGTCGACGCCGAAGGTTGCCAACTCCTGCTGAATACCTTGCAGAAGCTGCGCAAGGCCAACAAAGAGGTTTACATCAGCGGTGAGGCCAGGGCGTTCGAATTGTTGCGGGCCAAATCGGCAGATGGCGATACGCCGATCTGGCTGTTGCTGCTCGACCTCTATCAGCAACTCGGCATGCAGGAGGAGTTCGAGGAAGCGGCAGTGAACTACGCCGTGACTTTCGAAGTTTCGCCGCCGTCTTGGGAAGCGCGTGCTCGGGTCGACCCGCCCCCGCCCGCATCGCCGTCAGGCGGCGGAAAGCGCGATGACAGCGATGACAGCTATCACCTTGAAGGCGATATCGCCGGAGAACAGGATTCCCTGTTCGCGGATTTATTGAAATACGCTATCGAAGCGAACCCGGTAGTGGTCGATTTCTCCGGCACGCGGCGGATCGACTTCATCAATGCCGGAAAGCTGCTGCATGTGGTCGAAAAGGCGCACGCGGCCAAACACCCGGTCGTGTTGCGCTCAGCCGGCGAAATGATGATGGCGCTGTTTGCCGTGATGGGTATCCACAAGCTGGCTCGTATCATCCCGCGCAAATAAATCCGTCTTGCCCACAGGGCGGTACACGGATTGAATTCCCGCGACGCGACCCCATATCGGAGAGATCGTCCATTCCGAGCTTTCCCATGGAGCAATTTCGCGGCACCACCATCGTTTCCGTGCGACGCGGCAATCAGGTCGCACTGGGCGGCGATGGCCAGGTAACTCTGGGCAATATCATCATCAAGGCCGGCGCGCGCAAGGTGCGCCGACTCTATCAGGACAAAATCCTCGCCGGCTTCGCAGGCGGTACCGCCGACGCCTTCACGCTGTTCGAGCGTTTCGAGGCAAAACTCGATAAACACCAGGGCAACCTGCTGCGCTCGGCGGTCGAACTGGCGAAAGACTGGCGGACCGATCGCATCCTACGTCGTCTGGAAGCCATGCTTGCCGTGGCGGATACGCAAAGCTCGCTCGTCATCACCGGCAATGGCGACGTGCTGGAGCCGGAGTACGGTCTGCTCGCCATTGGCTCCGGCGGTGCCTACGCGCAGTCGGCAGCCCGTGCCCTGCTTGAAAACACCGAGATGGACGCCGAGACAATCGTGCGCAAAAGCCTCGGTATCGCGGGCGATCTGTGCATTTACACAAACCAGAGCCATGTAGTCGAAGTGCTCAACTGGGGCTGAATTGAACCGATGCCGGTTCTGAACGACCACCGAATCGGGCGCTCATAATCAGTGCTGGAAGCGCCGCGCAAATCCAATTGCAGGAAAATCAATGTCCGCCATGACGCCACAGGAAATCGTCCACGAGTTGGACAAACACATCATCGGTCAGCACAACGCCAAGCGTTCCGTGGCCGTTGCGTTGCGCAACCGCTGGCGCAGGCAGCAGGTCGCCGATCCGCTGCGCCAGGAGATCACGCCGAAGAACATATTGATGATCGGGCCGACAGGCGTCGGCAAAACGGAAATTGCGCGGCGGCTGGCGAAGTTGGCCGACGCACCCTTCATCAAGATCGAGGCGACCAAGTTCACCGAAGTCGGTTATGTCGGCCGTGACGTCGACACCATCATTCGCGACCTGGTCGAGATCAGCGTCAAGCAGACGCGCGAAGTCGCGACGCGCCAGGTGCGTGCACATGCAGAGGACGCCGCGGAAGAACGCATTCTCGATGCACTGCTTCCGCCTGCGCGCGATATGGGGTTCGCAAGTAGCACTCCGAACGCCGAGGAATCCGCGACGCGGCAGAAGTTTCGCAAGAAACTGCGTGAAGGCGAACTGGACGAGCGCGAAATCGAAATCGAACTGGCGCAGATCAGCCCGCAAATGGAAATCCTCGCGCCACCGGGAATGGAAGACCTGACCCAGCAGATTCAGGGCATGTTCCAGAACCTCGGCGGTACGCGCAAGAAACTGCGCAAGCTGAAGATCAAGGAAGCGCTGAAGCATCTGGTGGACGAGGAAGCCGCGCGCCTGGTGAACGACGAGGAGTTGAAAACGACTGCCGTGGCGAATGTCGAGCAGAACGGCATCGTCTTCCTCGATGAGATCGACAAGGTCGCGAGCCGCAGCGAAACGCACGGCGCGGACGTGTCGCGCCAAGGGGTGCAGCGCGATCTGTTGCCGCTGGTCGAAGGCACCACGGTCTCCACCAAGTATGGCATGGTGCGCACCGATCACATTCTGTTCATCGCCAGTGGCGCTTTCCACTTGGCCAAGCCGTCCGATCTGATTCCCGAATTGCAGGGGCGTTTTCCGATTCGCGTGGAACTGGATTCCCTGTCGGTCGACGATTTCGAGAAGATTCTCACCAGTACCGACGCCTGCCTGACGCGCCAGTATGAAGCGCTGCTCGGCACGGAAGACGTACATATCGATTTCCAGTCGAGCGCAATCAAGCGATTGGCTGAAATCGCTTTCTCGGTGAACGAGAAGACCGAAAACATCGGAGCTCGGCGGCTCTATACCGTGATGGAACGGCTGCTGGAGGAGATCTCTTTCGAGGCCGGCACCCGGGGTGCGCAGACGGTGACGATCGACGCGGCATATGTTGATGCACGTCTCGGCGATCTTGCCCAAAGCGAGGATCTGTCGCGCTATGTTCTTTAGGGGGATTTACGTGAAGAAAAGCAAATCGCACGCGCTTGCGTTGGCGGCATTCGGTTTCGTAGTCGTCGCTCCCGCGTGGTCCCAGGTTACGGTCACCGATGCCTGGGTGCGCGGCACCGTGCCCAGCCAGACAGTAACCGGCGCCTTCATGAAGTTGCACAGCGCAAAGGATGCCGCGGTGGTGAGCGCCGAATCGCCGGCGGCAGGCACCGTGGAAATGCACGAAATGCGGATGGAAAATGATGTCGCGCGCATGCGACACATCGATCGCCTGCCGTTATCCGCGGGTGAGACCGTGGAATTGCGCCCGGGCGGCTACCACTTGATGCTTATCGATCTCAAGCAGGCGCTCAAGACGGGCGATCGCGTGCCGCTTACGCTGAAAATCGAACAGTCCGACGGCAGTGTGCGACAGCTTGCCGTGGAGGCATCGGTCCGTGCGTTGGGTTCCGCCCGGCACGACCATGGCTCGCATGGCAGACCTTAGGCGTCTGTCGCGCAAAGCTTCGGTCGGAATCGTCAGGTGCTCTTGAAACCGTTTACGACTCTCCCCATCTATATGACATCAGGGCGGATGCCCGTTTTTCAGTCACTCAGACAGGAGACGACTATGGCAAATCTGCAGCGTTACAACGATCCGTTCGGGGATATTTTCGACGATCTGTTCAAAGGCTTTTTCGTGCGACCCGTGGTAGGCGAAGGCGCCCAGCCGGCGCAACGGCTGAAAGTTGAAGTGTCGGAAGAGGACAACAGCTACAAGGTGCTGGCCGAAATTCCCGGCGTGAAGAAGGAAGACATACAAGTCACCATCGACGGCGACCAGGTGTCGATCGGGGCGGAAGTGAAACAAGAGAAGGAGACCAGCGAAAACGGCGGTCGCGTCCTGCACAGCGAGCGTTACTACGGCAAACTGTCGCGCACTTTCCGACTGGGGCATGAGGTTGATCAGTCCGGAGCGCAGGCCAAATATAACGACGGTGTTCTGGAACTGGTGTTGCCGAAGAAGGCCACCGAGAACGCGAAGCAGATCGCGGTCCAGTAAGCATTTATTGACGAAAAAAGGGGCGGCCAACGGGCCGCCCCTTTTTGTTTGTTAGGTGACTGAGGAGCGTCGGGATAAAATCGCGGCTCGCTCGCCCGGAACACCCTCATGACCGTCACCGTTGATCTGCATAACGCCGCCCAGAAGGCGCAGACGCTCGCCGAAGCGCTGCCCTACATTCGCCGCTTCCACGGCAGAACGATCGTCGTGAAATACGGCGGCAACGCCATGACCGATCCAGCGCTGCAGCGTTCGTTCGCGCACGATGTCGTGCTGCTCAAGCTGATCGGCCTGAACCCGGTGGTCGTCCATGGCGGAGGGCCGCAGATCGAGCAGTTGCTCGGCAAGCTGGGCAAAAAGGGCGTGTTCGTCCAGGGTATGCGGGTGACCGACTCCGAGACCATGGACGTAGTCGAAATGGTTCTCGCGGGCGCGGTCAACAAGGACATCGTCACGCTCATCAATCAGGCCGGCGGCAAAGCCGTCGGGCTGACCGGGCAGGATGGCGCGTTCATCATCGCGCGCAAACTGCTGGTCCAGAACAAGGACAAGCCTGAGGAAATGCTCGATATCGGCCAGGTGGGCGAAATCGCCGCAATCGACGCAAGCGTAATCTCGACGCTCGAGCAAGGCGGTTTCATTCCGGTGGTGGCCCCGATCGGGGTCGGCCTGGAAGGCGAGTCCTATAACATCAACGCCGATCTGGTGGCAGGCAAGCTGGCGGAAGTGCTGCGCGCGGAAAAGCTTGTGCTACTGACTAACACGCCTGGCGTCCTGGACAAGGACGGCAATTTGCTCACCGGCCTGACACCCAAGCGAGTCGAAGAGCTGGTCAACGACGGCACGCTGTCCGGCGGCATGCTACCTAAGATCGCATCCGCCCTGGACGCGGCGCGCAGCGGCGTGAAAGGTGTGCACATCATCGATGGCCGCGTCGAACACGCCCTGCTGCTGGAAATTTTTACCGACGAAGGTGTGGGCACCCTCATACGCAGCAAATGATCCGCGCGGCAATCCGCAAGCGCTTTGCTACGCCAATCGCCGTCCCGCGTCGTCCACCAAACCGTCGAGGTAACCCACGGCGCTGCTGTATATCGTCAGCACTCGCCGTCTCGGGGCCGGGCTGAACGACAAATGCACCCAGCGCCCGAATTCAAGAATGCATTGATCGAAATGCACCGTTGATTCCGCGATCGCGCGTGCGACCGCCATCGGCGGCCCGAATTTCGGGCAGACGAAATCGGCCGCCAGACCCAGGCAGTGCTGCGAACGCGCTGTCCCGCCCACCGATTCATTCAATGCCGGACAACGATAACCGCTGGAAATTTGTAGCGGGTGGCCAAGCAGGCCCCGCACTTCATCCAGCCCTGCCGCCAGGCGCCGCAAGTTCTCGACTACTTCAGGCGGTGGCGTGTTATCGATGCCCCGCTGTCGCGCCGTATCGGAGTGAATCAGGCGCGCTAGTGTGAAATAGTGCGACAACTTGCGTGGAACCCTATGCATGATTAGTGTTTTGAGACGTAGGCAAGCACTCACCTTTCGGATACTCTGGTAAGTAGAATCGTCCACAACAAAAGAAGCGATCTGACGGAGGAATGGGCATGGCAACCAAACCGGGCGAACGAAAGCTGCAGATTTTGCAGACACTTGCCTCCATGCTGGAAGATCCGGCAGGTGAAAAAATCACTACCGCTGCGCTCGCGGCGAGGCTGGATGTTTCCGAAGCGGCGCTGTACCGACATTTCGCCAGCAAAGCGCAAATGTACGAGGGGTTGATCGAATTCATTGAAGGGAGTCTGTTCGGCGTCATCAACAAGATTACCGCCGAAGAGGAAAATGGTTTGCGCCAGGCGCATGCCGTGCTCGGCATGCTGCTCGGCTTTGCGGAAAAGAATCCCGGTATGACACGCGTCCTGGTCGGCGAAGCACTGGTCCATGAAAATCCGCGTTTGCAGTTACGCATCAATCAATTGCACGATCGCCTGGAAGCCACGCTCAAGCAATGTCTGCGCGTCGCCGCCACGCAGGATAGCGACGCCGGAGACGCCGAAACTGCCGGTCCGCGCGCAAACCTGATGCTGAGTTTTGTCGTGGGTCGCTGGCATCAGTATGCCAAGAGCGGCTTCAAGCGCCGCCCGGCGGAGTTGTTCGAGCGGCAATGGCCGTTGCTGGTGTAGCAGTTCGGCCGCCTCCAAACCGCAGTGCCCGCACGGTGCTCTATCGAGCCGGCCCGCACACCTTGCACTGCGCATCGCGCTGCAGCTTGATCGAGCGCCAAGTCATCGATAGTGCATCGAGCAGCAGCAACCGCCCGCAAATGCTTTCGCCGATCCCCGCGACAAGTTTCAGTGCTTCGGCGGCCTGCACGGTGCCGACGATGCCGGTGAGCGGCGCAAACACACCCATGACCGCGCAGCGCATTTCGTCGGTCTCGCCTTCTTCCGGGAACAGGCAGTTGTAGCAGGGGCTGTCGTCGCGGCGCAGATCGAACACGTTGATCTGCGCGTCGAAGCGGATTGCCGCGCCGGACACGAGGGGCTTTCGATGTGCCACACAAGCGCGGTTGAGTGCGTGGCGGGTCGCGAAGTTGTCGGTGCAGTCGAGCACGATGTCGGCCTGTGCGACCAGTTCATCCAGGCGCTCGCCCGCAACGCGCTCGTGCAGCGCATCGACGCGTACGTCGGGGTTGAGTCGAGCAAGCGTTGCCTTGCCCGATTCGACCTTTGTCTGTCCGACCGTGCGCACGGTGTGCAGGATCTGGCGCTGCAGGTTGGTGAGATCGACGGTATCGTCGTCCACCAGCGTCAGTGCGCCGATACCGGCCGCGGCGAGGTACATGGCCGCGGGCGAGCCCAACCCGCCGGCGCCCAGGATCAGTGCCCGCGCGGCGAGAAATCTCTCCTGCCCTTCGATGCCGAGTTCGGGCAGCAGAATGTGCCGCGAGTAGCGCAGCAGTTGTTGATCGTCCATCTGATTCATGTGCGGAATACCAAACAAAAGGCCAGCTATTGGAGAAGGCCTGATCAAGTGCCGAGTATGGTCGCGAGTGCGCGAAGCTGTACGAGCGCGGGCAACGTAATCAATGCCCTACCGCTTCACGGTTGCGACGCAGCTTGGCCAGGAAGCCTTAATCAGCGCCCCTTAGCTGGCCTTTTGCATCACGTTGGCGGAGGCTTATTTTTTTGCTTCAGGCGCAGGCGTCGCTGCTGCGGCAGCCGTCGCACCCGGAGTTGTGGATTTCTCCAGACGCGCCAACACCGGCAAGCCCTTCAGGTGGTTGAGTGCCTGGTTCAGCTGGAAGTCCTCCGGCGAGCCGAGTTCGATCGGCTTTTCGTTCGCTTCCTCGCCTTTTTTCGCCGGCGCATCGTCTTTCGCTGCTTCGCTTTCAGTCGCGGCGCGGGCGCGTTCGATCGTTTCCTTGTCGCCATTCTCCAGATGCTTCAACAGGTCCGCTTCGCGGATGCGGCTCGAAGGCGCGCCCGGTTCCTCGACCTCGATATCGGGCGTAATCCCTTTGGCCTGGATCGAGCGACCGTTCGGCGTGTAGTACTTGGCCGTGGTCAGCTTGATCGCCGTATTGTTGCCCAGCGGCATGATGGTTTGCACCGAACCCTTACCGAAGGTTTGCGTGCCGATCACAGTCGCGCGCTTGTAATCCTGCAACGCGCCGGCCACGATTTCGGAGGCGGAAGCCGAGCCGCCGTTGACCAGGACCACCATCGGTACGTTCTTGATCTGCGCTGGCAGGCCTTTCAAGTAATCGTCGCGGGTACCACGCAGATAATCTTCCGGGCTCGCCACGTATTTGCGTTTGGCGTCTTCCGTGCGGCCGTCCGTCGAAACCACCGTCACGTTGTGCGGCAGGAATGCGGCGGAGATGCCGACCGCCCCATTCAACAGGCCGCCCGGATCATTGCGCAGATCGAGCACCAGACCTTTGAGCGGGCCGCTCTTGTAGAGCGCGTTGACGTGCTTCACCAGATTCTCGCCGGTGTGTTCCTGAAACTGCGTGATGCGCACATAGCCGTAGCCGGGCTCGACGAGCTTCGACTTCACGCTCTGCACCTTGATGATGTCGCGCACCACGGTGAACTCCAGCGGCTTCGTTTCACCCTTGCGCACGACGGTCAGCACAATGCTGGTCTTCGGTTTGCCGCGCATGCGTTTCACCGCATCGGAGAGGCTCATGCCTTTAACCGGCGTGTCGTCGAGCTTGATGATGAGATCGCCTGACTTGATTCCCGCGCGGAAGGCCGGCGTATCTTCGATCGGCGAGACCACCTTGACGAAGCCCTCTTCCATGCCGACTTCGATGCCGAGGCCGCCGAATTCGCCCTGCGTGCCGACCTGCAGTTCCTTGAACGCATCCTGATCCAGATAGGCGGAATGCGGATCGAGGCCGGTCAGCATGCCGTTGATCGCTTCGGTGATCAGGCGCTTGTCCTCGACCGGTTCGACGTAGCCGGTCTTGATGGCGCCGAATACCTCCGCGAACGCGCGCAGTTCTTCGACCGGCAGCGGGTATTTCGCGCTGTCGCGTTGCGCGATGGCGGATAGATTGAGGGACAGGAGCACGCCGGCTATGACGCCCAGGACCACGAGGCCCACCCCTTTCATCTTGCTGCGCTTGCCGAGCGATTCCATACCGAGAGACTCCGTTGCCACAATCCGTTTTTTATTTCAAAGACACCCAGGACAGCGGATCGAAAGGCCGCCCGAGATGACGCATTTCAAAGTATAAGCCGGGCGCTTCGTTGCCGCCCGTTGCACCGACGGTCGCCACGACGTCGCCGGCATGCACTGCGTCGCCGGGTCGTTTGAGGACCGCCTCGTTGTTGCCGTAAATCGTCATGTATCCGGCACCGTGATCGACGATCAGCAGGTTACCGAACCCGCGCATCCAGTCGGCGTACACGACTTCCCCGTTTGCCACCACGCGGACTTCGTCGCCTTGACGGGCGCGAATGAAGACGCCCTTGGTGACGAGGCCGCTGTCCTGACGTGGAGTGCCGAAGCGGTTGGCGAGTTCCCCTCGCACCGGTAGCCGCAGCCGCCCTTTGAGCGACGGAAATTCGCTCGCGCGTAATAGTGCCTCAGGTACATGCTCATTGCGTGCCACGCCGGTGGTCGGTGCGGATTTTTTAGACCGCGCTTGTTCGCGCGCCCGCGCCTTGGCGCGTTGCGCTTTGGCCAGTTCGTCGACGACACGCGCCAAGCGCGCTTCATCACGTCGGGCAGCCGCGATTTCCTTGCGCTGCGACGAAACTTCTTTGGAGATGCTGGCGAGCAGCGTTCTGCGCTCGGCAGCCTGTGCCGCCAGCGTTTCACGCTCGCTCTGCTGCTGAGCTTCCAGCTCGGCCAGTTCGGCGCGACGCGCCTGAGCGCTTTCTTCCAGGCTCGCCATGCGGGCGACGTCTTCGTGCAATCCACGAATAAAATCCGCCTGCGCGCGCGACGCATAGGCTCGATACGTCAGCATGCGCGCGGTATCGCCCTGCTCGCGGCCGGACAGCAGCAGTTTGAGCGGGGTTTGCTCGCCGCTCATATATTGGCCACGAATCAACCCGGCCAACTGTTCCTGCCCCTTGGCGATTTCGCCACGCAGACGTTCGATGTCTGCGCCGACGCGGTTCAGTTCGTTGGTGGCGGTTTGCGCGGCCAACCGTAATTCGCGTAGTTTGCGATTGGCGTCGGAAATCGCCGTTTCCGATGAGCGCAGCTGATCGGCGGCTCGCCCGCGCGCGCTCTCGTTTTTGCTCAGATCCTTGCGCAGACGCTCCAGTCGTTCGCGCACTTCGCGCAAATCGTCCTTCTCGGCGGCGGCGTAGCCGATGGCGCAATGCGCCATCGCCAGAGCGGCGACCAGGGCCACACCCGCGCGGCGCTTCAAGCTGGCCGTTTCCCCTGATTGGCGACCGCCTGCATGGCGGCGATCACCGCGGCTTGGTCGCCGAGATAGTAGCGGCGTAGCGGTTTGAGGTCGTCGCCGAGTTCATAGACCATCGGGACGCCGGTGGGGATGTTGAGTGCAATGAGATCGGCGTCGCTAATATCTTCCAGCAGCTTGACCAGCGCGCGCAGCGAGTTGCCGTGCGCGGTGATCAACACTTGTTCGCCGCCACGAATGGCCGGGGCAATCGCGTTTTCCCAAAGTGGCAGAAAACGGGCGACCGTGTCCTTCAGACATTCGGTCAGCGGGATGTCCTTCGGGTCCAGGGCGCGATAGCGCGGATCGGATGCGACATTGCGCGGGTCGTCCGCCGCCAGCGGCGGTGGCGGAATATCGTAGCTGCGCCGCCATTGCAGCACCTTTTCGTCGCCGAACTTGGCGGCTAATTCGGCCTTATTAAGGCCCTGCAGGGCACCGTAGTGCCGCTCGTTCAGACGCCACGAATGCCGGATCGGCAGGTACATCTGGTCGAGGGTTTCGAGCGCGAGCCAGAGTGTCTTGATCGCGCGCTTGAGCATCGACGTATAGGCGACATCGAAGACCAGGCCGGCCTCTTTCATCAGGCGACCGGCTTCGCGCGCTTCGGCCTCGCCTTTTTCGGTTAGGCTCACGTCGGCCCAGCCGGTGAATCGGTTTTCCCTGTTCCAGAGACTTTCGCCGTGGCGAAGTACGACAAGCTTCTTCATGGATGCGGTGGCGAGGTGTAAGCCCGAATTCTATAATAAGCCGCTTCGCCCACCGGCTTTTGCGGCGTTGTAACAACATTTAAAACCATTTCAGCCACCACAGGGCCTTGATGAATTTCCTTCTAGACAACATCCTTTACGTGGCCGTTGCCGTCGTCAGCGGCGCCATGCTCATCTGGCCGCTGCTGCATCGCAATGCAGGTTGTCCGGTGATTTCGTCGCTCGACGCCACCATGCGTATCAACAAGCAGGACGCAGCCATTATCGACGTTCGTAACGCCGAGCAGTACGCTCAGGGACATCTGCCCAAGGCGCGCAACCTGCCGCTGAAGGAACTCGCGGAGCGTATCTCCGAGATTGAACGGCTGAAGGGAAAACCGGTCATCATCACTTGCGACGGCGGCAGCGGCGGCCCTTCCACCAGCGCGGCAAAAGTGCTCAAGCAACAGGGCTTTACCGACGTGTCGATCCTGGACGGCGGTGTCGCCGCGTGGCGCAAGGCCGATCTGCCGGTGGAGAAATAAGAAGTGACGGCCAGAATTGCAATGTATATGACCGAGTGGTGCCCGTATTGCCGACGCGCCGAGCAGTTGTTCCGGTCGAAAGGGGTTGCCGACATTGAACGCATCCGTGTCGATCTGCAGCCGGAGCGGCGGCAGGAGATGATGCAAAAGAGCGGCCGCCGCACCGTGCCGCAGATATGGATCGGCGACATGCACGTGGGCGGATACGACGACCTCGCCGCGCTCGATCGCGCAGGCAAGCTCGATCCGCTGCTGGCAGGCTGATATACCTCGGGCGACCGAGTCTCGAATTTTTAAATCAAGCGAAACTTATCTGGAGCTGCCATGAGCGAGCCGCAACAACCCGTATTCAGTATCGAGAAGGTGTACGTCAAGGACGTATCGCTGGAAGTGCCTCGCGGCGCGCAGTCCTTTCTCGAAAATGGTCAGCCTGAGTTCGAAGTGCGGATCGACTCGAAAGGCGAGCGTGTGAAGGAAACGCTGTTTGAAGTGACGGTAAAAGTCACGGTGACGGCCAAAAACGCCGATAAGACGCTGTTTCTGGTGGAAGTCGCACAGGCCGGCATCTTTCACATCCGCAATGTGCCGGACAGTGAACTGAGCCCGGTGCTGGCCATCGCCTGCCCTACCATTCTGTTTCCCTATGCGCGCGAAACAGTTGCCGACCTTGTGACTCGCGCGGGTTTCCCGCCCATTCACCTTGCGCCGGTCAATTTCGAGGCGATGTACGCCGCAGGTCAGCAGGCGCGACAAGAGCAGGCGAAAAACGGCGAGGGTGAAGGTCCGCGCATCGAAATCGCGCACTAGCATGCGGCTCATCGCGCTTTTGCTGGGCTGCTTGGTGTCTTTCGGCGCCGCGGCGGAGTTTCGTTCGATCGCGCAGAACGCCGCTATTCTGTACGACTCGCCCTCGACACGGGGCAGCAAGCTGTATGTTGCGAGCCGCGATCTGCCCGTAGAGGTCATTTCCACAGACGGTACGTGGGTCAAGGTGCGCGATCCGCAGGGCGACCTTGCCTGGATCGAGCGTTCTGCGTTGTCCGACAAGCGCACGGTCATCGTCACCGCCGCCGTGGCGGAGGTGCGTAAGAATGCGGATTCGCAATCGCCGGTGGTGTTTAGCGCGCAGCAAGGCGTGCTGCTCGAATGGCAGGGCAACAAAATTCCCGGCTGGCTGCAAGTGCGTCACGTTGACGGTAGCACGGGGTATGTGCGCCTCGATCAGGTATGGGGCGGTTGAGCGCGATGCCCGGTAATCGACGCAGCCGCGGCAACGCATGAATATCGTCGTCATCGGCGCCGGTGCGTGGGGAACCGCGTTGGCGATTGCGCTTAGCGAACAGCACGCGATCGAACTATGGACGCGCGACGCGGCGCAGCGCGACAAACTGCGGCGGGAACGTTGCAGCATGTATCTGCCCGACGTCACGCTGCCCGATTCGGTATCCGTGACTGACGACTTGCCCGCAGCATTACGCGCGGCCGACACAGCGTTGATCGTTACGCCGACCGCCGGTTTGCGTGCCAGTCTGGCGTTGATCAAGGACGCGAATCCTACCGTGGCAGTGGTGTGGGCGTGCAAGGGCTTTGAGACCGATAGCGGTTTGCTGCCGCATCAGGTCGTTATCGACGTATTGGGTAATGAAGCCCGCTGTGCTGCGCTGTCCGGTCCGAGCTTCGCGATGGAAGTGGCGCGCGGACAGCCTACTGCCCTGACGCTGGCTTCGAACGACGAGGCATTTGCCCGGGACATGGCCGCTGCGCTGCATCAGCCGCGCCTGCGTGTGTATTTCAGCGACGATCTGAGTGGGGTCGAAGTCGGCGGCGCAGTCAAGAACGTGATGGCCATTGCGACCGGAATTTCGGATGGTCTCGCGCTCGGACAGAATGCGCGGGCCGCGCTAATCACGCGCGGTCTGGTCGAACTCGCTCGGCTGGGCACGGCGATGGGCGGCCGCGCCGAAACCTTCACCGGTCTCACGGGGCTGGGCGACCTTATCCTTACCTGCACCGGCGATCTGTCGCGCAATCGCAAGGTGGGCCTGGAACTCGGACGCGGCCTACCGCTCGACGTCATTCTGCAGCGGCTCGGTCATGTTGCCGAAGGGGTCTACACCGCGCGTGAGGTGGAGCGGCGCGCGCTGGCGTTGAAGGTCGAAATGCCGATTACGCAGAGCGTGTGCGACGTACTGTTCCGCGGCATGCCCGCGCGCGAAGCGGTCGAACAACTGCTCGCGCGTGATCCCAAGGCGGAAAATTAGCTCGCCGCACCGCGACGCCCGAAGCAATCGTAAAGCGCCAAGCGCGGCTTAAGAGACCGGCGCCGCGCCGCTGAATCCGGTCTGTCGCCATGCTTCGTAAACGACCACGGCGACGGCATTGGCGAGATTGACGCTGCGATTTCCGGGCGCCATCGGCAGGCGCAGGCGCTGAGCGGGCGTAAATGCCTCCAGCACATCGGCGGGCAGCCCGCGCGTTTCGGGTCCGAATACCAGCACGTCGTCGCGCTCGAAGCACACATCGGCGTAACAGCGCCTGGCGCGCGTCGTCAGCGCAAAGAACCGCCGTTCGCCGAAATGCCGTTTGCACGCAATCCAATCCTCGTGCAGCGTCACCGATGCAATGGCGTCGTAATCAAGGCCCGATCGACGCAAGGCGCGGTCGCTGAGACTGAAACCCAACGGTTTGATCAGATGCAACCTGGTATTCGTATTCGCGCTGAGGCGAATGAGATTGCCGGTATTCGGAGGAATCTCCGGTTCATAGAGCACGACATCGAACATTGATGCGCCGCGTTGATATCAGATTGGCCCATATTAGAACGACGCTACGTGACTTGTCGCGCGGGCCACGACCCAATTCTCCACGTGGACGGCGCCGGCATGCTTCAAAGCCTTGGCCGCTTCGTTGAGCGTCGCACCCGTAGTCATCACATCGTCCACGAGCGCTATCCGCGTGCCTGCAAGCGGCGCCGGACAGGCGAAGGCATCGCGTACGTTGCGCGACCGCGCGTCGTGCGGGAGGCCCATTTGGGCCGGCGTGTCGCGCACGCGCACGAGCGCGCGAGGAGCCAACTGAAGGCGCTGTTGTGTGGCGATTCGGCGCGCAATCTCAATCGCCTGGTTGAAGCCGCGCACGCGCAACCGCCGTTCGTGCAGCGGGAGCGGGATGACAAGATCGATGGTCGGAGTGCCGAGACGCGCGGCGAGAGCGTTGCCGAACCAGTCGGCGAGCGCAAGGCGTCCACCGTATTTGAGCGCCTGCACCAGACGATCGAGTGGAAAGGCGTAGCGCCATGCCGCGATTGTGCGATCGAACGCCGGCGGTTCGACCATGCATGCGCCGCATAACTGATTGTCGGGGCTCGGTTCGGCGCACTGCGGGCAGGCCGTGTCCAATTGCGGCAGATCGGCCGCGCAGTCTGCACAAACCAGCGAATCGCCGCTCGCCGCGGCGCACAGCACGCAGTCCTGCGCGAACAGCACACGCCGCAAGGGCGCAAGAAGGGTTGCGGTTGACGACATGGTTTGACAGTTCCGATGACGAAAGGGACACTCCCGGGCGGAGAAAAGTATGCCTCAAACCCTAAGCCCTGCCATTCCGGTCGCCAAACGCGCGGCCGAGCAACCCCGTTGGACGCGCGCTGCCGTGGAAGCACTGTATGCATTGCCGTTCAACGACCTGATTCATCGCGCGCATGAAGTGCATTGCGCCAATTTCGATTCGCGGGCGGTTCAACTCTCGACCCTGCTGTCGATCAAGACCGGCGGCTGTCCCGAGGACTGTGGCTATTGCCCGCAAGCCGCGCGCTACGACACTGGCGTAGACAGTCAGAAACTGCTGCCCGTGGACGAAGTGTTGAGCGCGGCGGCCGCAGCCAAAGCCAACGGCGCGACGCGCTTCTGCATGGGTGCCGCCTGGCGCGGCCCGAAACAGAAGGATCTCGAGCCGGTGCTGGAAATGGTGCGCGCCGTCAAAGCGATGGGCATGGAAACCTGCGCCACGCTGGGATTGTTGCGCGACGGTCAGGCCGAGCAACTGCGCGAGGCGGGTCTGGATTACTACAACCACAACATCGATACGGCGCCCGAGTTTTATGGTGAAGTGATTTCCACGCGCCAGTTCGACGATCGGCTCGATACGCTCGACAAAGTGCGCGAAGCCGGCATGCATGTGTGTTGTGGCGGCATCGTTGGGATGGGCGAATCGCGCAGTCAGCGCGCCGGCCTGATTGCGCAACTCGCGAGCATGGAGCCGCCGCCCGAATCGGTGCCGATCAATAATCTGGTGCCTGTTCCCGGCACGCCGCTTGCGGATAGCCAGGCGCTCGACTGGACCGAGTTCGTGCGCACCATCGCGATCGCGCGCATCACCATGCCCAAGAGCTACGTGCGCCTGTCCGCAGGTCGGCAGGAAATGCATGAAGCGGTGCAGGCTTTTTGTTTTTTCGCCGGCGCCAATTCGATTTTCTATGGCGAAAAACTGCTCACCACCGGCAACCCCGAAGCGAATGCGGACCGGGCGTTGCTCGCCAAGCTCGATCTGGCGCCGATGAGCGATCTTTCGTGACTCCTTCGCGCCGGTAGCCGTGGTCGACGATTGGCTCGATCGCGCTGCGGCGCGGCGCGCTTTCGAGCGCGCCACGGCCGAGGATGCGCTGGCGCGTGAGGTTGGCCAGCGCCTGATCGAGCGCCTGCAATACATCAAGCTCGAACCGCAGCGCATCCTCGACGCCGCCTGCGGGGGCGCTACGGCCCGCGCGCAACTGCGCGAGCGCTATCCGGCGGCGCAGATTTATGCCTTCGATTGGTCCCCGGCCGCGCTGCGGCGCAGTGCGGCGCAGCGCTCGCTGATCGATCGCGCCAGAGGATTGTTCAAATCCGCACGCGAACACGCTCTCGCTGCCGATGCGGCGGCGCTTCCGTTCGCCGATCAGAGCTTCGATCTCGTCTGGTCCAATCTCGGACTCGCCTGGGCCGCCGATCCGCAGCAATGGCTGCGGGAGTGGCACCGGGTTCTCAAGGTCGATGGTTTGCTCATGTTTACCACGTACGGCCCGGACACACTGAAAACGCTGCGCGAAGCGTTCGCCGCCGCGGATCAGGTACCCCACGTGCACCCTTTCCTCGACATGCATGATCTCGGCGATGCGCTGGTCGGATGTCGCTTTGCCGATCCGGTCATGGATATGGAGATGCTCACGCTGACCTACGGCAGTGCGACGGCATTGGTGGACGAATTGCATGCGATCGGTTATCGCAATGCACATCGTGAGCGGCGGCGCGGCCTGACCGGGCGTAAAAAGTGGACCGATGTGATGCGGTATCTCGAAGCCCGACGTAGCGCGGGCCGCATTGCCGTGGATTTTGAAGTCGTCTACGGGCATGCGTGGAAAGCCGCGCCGCGCGAAATGGCCGACGGTCGGCAGATCATTCATTTCGACCCGCATGCAGTTCCGCGTACGCGCGCACGATGATGCAATTTATGAGTGCGAAATCGATGCAAACGGGAAAAACTGAAGAAGAACGTATGCGCGCCGAGCGAGTTCGCGAGCCTGCGCGTGCGCGCCGCACTACCGCGAAGCTTGAAACGGGTCTGTGCGGTATGCTAAGTTACTGCGCCTTGATGCGGTGCTACCGCTCTCCCAGGCTGTTTCAGCATGGACGATGCGTGCATCAACGTTTCGGCATCCGTAAGTGCTGCGGAATTCAGCCTCACGGTGAAGCGCAACTGCTCCATTGCGCCTCGGACGCTGTTGTGGCTGCTCTTCGCGACGGTGCTCTTGTCCTTCGGAATCGCAACCGGCTTCGCGCTTTTGGGCGCGTGGCTCGTGCTGCCATTTGCAGGGCTCGAAATGGTCGCGCTCGCCGTGGCGCTGTACGTCAACGGCCGGCACGCCTGCGATTACGAGCGCTTCCAGCGCATCGGCAGTGAGCTGATCGTGGAGGTGAGCGAAGCGGAGCTCGTATCGACGCACCGGTTCGAAGCCGGACGGGTGAGGGTGTGGACGAGTGAGGCAGGTAGCGAGTTGCGAGTTGTGCTGATAGAGCGGGAACTGGAATTGGAAGTCGGACGCCATTTGGACGCGCCCGGTAGAAGGGGGCTTGTCGCGTTGTTGCGCGCCGGGCTGACCGGCCGCATGGCCGGATAAAAAATTTTAGAACGATTGGAAACAACGGGGACTACATGACCATCAAGTCGCGACTTCTGCCGTTCGCCGGCTTTGCGCTCGCGCTGCTCTCGGGTGTTGTCGGCGCCCAGCAGATCCAGCCAAACAGGCACGATTTCCAACCGCCGGTTACCCCGGTGGCGCGTGAGATTTACGACCTGCACTATCTGATGCTCGCGATCTGTCTGATCGTGTTCATCGGTGTTTTTGCGGTGATGTTCTATTCCGTTTTCGCGCACCGCAAGTCGGTCGGCGCAAAAGCGGCGCAGTTTCACGAGAACACAACCGTCGAAATCATCTGGACGCTTGTTCCCTTCCTCATCCTGGTCGGCACCGCCTGGCCTGCGACCAAATCGGTCCTGGCACTCAAGGATACTTCGGCGCCCGATATCACGATCAAGGCGACCGGCTATCAATGGAAGTGGGGTTACGACTACATCAAGGGCGAGGGCGAAGGCATCAGCTTCCTGTCCAATCTCACGACGCCGCATGATCAGATTTACGGCGACGCGCCTAAAGGCGTCGATTATCTGCTCGAGACCGATAACGACGTCGTCGTGCCGATCAACAAGAAGGTGCGCATCATCACTACGGCGAACGACGTCATTCACTCCTGGTGGGTGCCCGCGTTCGGCGTGAAACAGGATGCGATACCCGGTTTCGTCCGCGACGCCTGGTTCATTGCCGAAAAAGAAGGCGTCTATCGTGGCCAATGCGCCGAGTTGTGCGGCAAGGACCACGCCTTCATGCCGATCGTGGTGAGGGTGGTTTCCGCCGATGAATACAGCGACTGGGTGGCGAAGAAACAGCAGGAGCTTGGCATCACGGCGGCTGGTGCGCAGGTTGCTCTCGCGGCGCCCGCCGCCGCTCCGGCCGCTGCCGCTCCGGCCGACGACGCGAACAAGCAGTTGACCAAAGAGGAACTGGTTGCTCGCGGCGAAAAAGTCTACGGTACCAATTGCGTGGCTTGTCATCAGGGTAACGGCAAGGGCATGCCACCGGCATTCCCGGCGCTGGAGGGCTCGAAGGTCGTCAACGGCCCCAAAGCCGGGCAAATCGATATCGTGCTGCATGGCAAGCCGGGTACGGCGATGCAAGCATTCGGTCCGCAGTTGTCGGATTCCGATATCGCCGCAGTCATCACCTACACACGCAACGCCTGGGGCAACAATGCCGCCGAGGGCGTGGTTCAGCCGGCCGACATCAAGTCGGCCCGCAAATAAGGAAAGCTAGGAGCACATCATGAGCGCAGTCCTGGACCAGCACGGCCACGCCCATCACGACGATCACGCGCATCATCCGAAGGGGATCATGCGGTGGCTCGCGGCGACCAACCACAAGGACATCGGTACGATGTACCTGTTGTTCAGTCTCACGATGTTCATGACCGGCGGTGTGCTGGCGCTGGGCATTCGTGCTGAACTGTTCTACCCCGGCATGCAGGTGTGGAATCCGGAATTCTTCAACCAGCTCACCACCATGCATGGCCTCATCATGGTGTTCGGCGCCATCATGCCGGCGTTCGTGGGCTTCGCGAACTGGCAGATCCCGCTCATGATCGGTGCCCCCGACATGGCGTTCGCGCGCATGAACAACTGGAGCTTCTGGTTGCTTCCTGCCGCGGCCCTCCTGTTCATGGCCTCGTTTTTCGTGCCGGGCGGCGCAACCGCCGCGGGCTGGACGCTGTATGCCCCGCTGTCGACCCAAATGGGTCCGGGCATGGATCTGGCGATCTTCGGCCTGCACCTGATGGGCGCGTCCTCGATCATGGGTTCGATCAACATCATCGTGACCTCGCTCAACATGCGGGCACCCGGCATGACATTGATGAAAATGCCGATGTTCGTGTGGACGTGGCTGATCACCGCCTACCTGCTCATCGCCGTAATGCCGGTGCTGGCGGGCGCGATCACGATGACGCTGACCGATCGTCACTTCGGCACGTCGTTCTTCAACGCCGCGGGCGGCGGTGATCCGGTGATGTACCAGCACATCTTCTGGTTCTTCGGCCACCCCGAGGTCTACATCATGATCCTGCCGGCTTTCGGCATCGTCTCGCAGATCATTCCCGCCTTCGCGCGCAAGCCGCTGTTCGGCTACAGCTCGATGGTCTACGCCACCGCATCCATCGCGATTCTGTCGATGAGCGTCTGGGCACACCATATGTTCACCGTTGGTATGCCGGCCGCCGGCGTGCTGTTCTTCATGTACGCGACGATTCTCATTGCGATTCCTACGGGCGTGAAGATTTTCAACTGGGTCGCGACCATGTGGAAAGGGTCGATGACCTTCGAGACCCCGATGCTGTTCGCGGTCGGCTTCCTGTTTGTGTTTTCACTCGGTGGATTCACCGGATTGATTTTGGCGATCGCGCCGATTGACATCCAATTCCAGGATACCTACTACGTCGTGGCGCACTTCCACTATGTGCTCGTGGCAGGCGCGCTGTTCGCAATGTTCGGCGGCGCATATTTCTGGCTGCCGAAGTGGTGCGGCGTGATGTACGACGAAACCTTGGGCAAGTGGCATTTCTGGCTGTCGCTCATTACATTCAACATCACTTTCTTTCCGATGCACTTCCTCGGCATGGCGGGCATGCCGCGCCGTATTGCCGACTACGCTCCGCAATTCGCCGATTACAACATGCTCGCTTCGATCGGCGGTTTCGGGTTCGGCATTTCGCAGTTGCTGTTCCTCTACATCGTGTTCAAGTGCGCCGTACTCAAGAAGGGTGAAGTTGCCCCGGCTCGGCCGTGGGAAGGTGCGGATTCGCTCGAATGGACGCATCTGCCATCACCCGCGCCTTACCATAGCTTCGAAGAACCGCCGGTCGTACGTTGATCTGACAGGCAGAACGGGATTTCCGTGTCCAAAAACACCAAAACGGCGCTCGTTCTGCTTTCGATTGCGGCAGTGTTCTTCTTCGGCGTGATCGCCAAATATTGGTTGTTCGGATAACGACAGATGACGACTAAGACGGCCGCCAGCGTTGCATCAGCGAACAAGCGGGTATTGAAGAAACTGGTCGTTGTCGCGTGCGCGATGTTCGGTTTCGGTTTTCTGCTGGTGCCGTTCTACGAACAGATCTGCGAAATCACCGGCATCCGCAGCGTCATTCGACCGGACAGTGCGCCGGTCAATACGCAGGTGGATTACGGTCGCTCGGTCACGATCGAGCTCGACTCCAACACTCACGGCCTGCCGTGGGTGTTCAAGCCGAAGCAGCGCTCGGTCGAAGTGCATCCCGGGGCGATCACGACCGTGGTCTACGAAGTCAGGAACACGCAAGACCGGCCCGTCACCGGGCAGGCGATTCCAAGTTTCGGACCGCAGGTTGCAGGACTGCATTTCAAGAAGCTCGAATGTTTCTGCTTTCAGCAGCAGACGCTAGCCGCGGGTGAAGTACGTGAAATGCCGGTGGTGTTCCTGGTGGACGGTGAGCTGCCGACGGACGTCAATACGATCACGCTGTCTTACACATTTTTCGAAGTTGCCGGAACAAACGGTAAGCGCGGATGAGCGCCGCCATCGCCTGCGCTGGTTCTGGTCGCCGGCGTGAGCGGCACGATTTTTATTTATGCTGATGATAATTCGGGCGGTGCGCGTGGTGCTCCGCCCGACTACAAGTTGACTCGAAAATAAGCGGGAGAGGGGACATGGTCCTTAACAATGCAGCGAAATACTTCGTTCCGGCGCCATCGCGCTGGCCGATCATCGGTTCGGTTTCCCTGTTCACGATGGCGGCGGGCGCCGCGGCGTGGTTCAACGGTGCGAGCGTCGGTTCGTGGGTGCTGCTGGCCGGTTTCGCCGGGCTTGTCTACATGATGGTTGGCTGGTTCGGCAATGTGATCCATGAATCACAGAGCGGCATGTACAACCGACGGGTCGACGTCTCGTTCCGCTGGGGCATGAGCTGGTTTATTTTTTCTGAAGTGATGTTTTTCGCCGCTCTGTTCGGCGCGCTTGCGTGGGCACGTCTGTATTCCGTGCCGGATCTCGGCGGCATCGAATCCAAGTTGCTGTGGCCTGACTATTCCGCCACTTGGCCGACGGTCGGACCAGGCTTAGATACGCAATTCACGCCGATGAGTGCATGGGGCATTCCGGCGCTCAATACCCTGCTGTTGTTGACCTCCGGCGTGACGATTACCTGGGCACACCACGCGCTGAAGGAAGATCACCGCACTCAATTGATCATCGGCCTTTTGCTGACCGTGCTGCTGGGTATCACCTTCCTCGGTTTCCAAGTTTACGAATACGCGCATGCCTATGCCGATCTGAACCTTAAGCTGACCTCGGGTATTTTTGGTACGACCTTCTTCATGCTGACGGGTTTCCACGGCTTCCATGTGACCGTGGGCACGATCATGCTGATCGTCATCCTGGTCCGCTCGATCAAGGGTCACTTCCGCCCGGAGCACCATTTCGCGTTCGAAGGCGTCGCTTGGTATTGGCACTTCGTTGACGTCGTTTGGCTGGGTCTGTTCATCGTGGTCTACTGGCTGTAGATTTTGCGGGGCGCGCGAAGTCGCCCCGGCGTCGATTGAGGAGGAGGCGCTCCGCAGAGAGCGTTGAGGCGCCGCACCGATGTGCGGCGCATTTTTTTGGTGCTCAGGAGAGCAGGCGCCCGCTGATCCAGCCCATGCGGTGGCTGATCAGAAGAACCAGGAACAGCGTAATCGACAGGCCGACGCGCAGCGCAAGTGCGCGAACCATGCGCTTGGAATCGCGATCGTCGCGCACGAGGAATACGAGCGCGGAGGCGAGCGAAGCGATAATGATGATGAATACGATCAGAACCAGATAACGCATGATGGAACTCGTCAGGGTGAAACAAGTCTAGCCGAGCGGCTGCGCACAAGCCAAGGAAAGTACGCATTGATCAGAGGTCGTCGATTCCGCCCCGGCTGGTTCATCACCGTCGTGACGATCGCGTTTTGTAGCCTGACTATTGCGGCCGGCAATTGGCAGCGCGGCCGGGCGGTGGAGAAGGAAGTACAGCAACAGAAGCTCGATGCGTTGGCGCGCGAGGCGCCGGTGAGCGTTCCGCATACGCCGGCGAGCGGCGAAGCGTTCGCCTCGCGGCGCGTGCAGGCGACCGGCCATTACGACCGACAGCACGCCATACTGCTCGACAACAAAATCTATAAGGGACGGGCCGGCTACCATGTGGTCACGCCACTGCGGCTGGACGGTAGCGACATGCATGTGCTGGTGGTGCGCGGTTGGGTCGCTGCCGGCCCGAGCCGCGAACGGCTTCCGGAAGCCGCGACGCCGCCCGGCCTGCAGCACATCGAGGGGATCGGCACGGTCCCCAGCACACGCGTGCTGGAACTGGCCGAGGTGAAACCGGGGTACGTCTGGCAGAACTTGTTGCTCGACCGCTACGCCGCGTGGTCGAAGCTGAATTTACAACCGTTCGTAATCGAGCAGACGAATGACGCCGGAGACGGCCTTGTGCGGGACTGGCCGCGCCCCGACGTCGGCATCGAAAAGCATCAGGTTTACGCAATGCAGTGGTATTTGTTCGCCGGTTTGGCGCTTGTTTTGTATATCGCACTGAATTTCAAACGTGACCGTGACTGAATCGAACCTCATCAACGAACCCGACGCGCGGCGGCGCAAGAGCCGTCGCTATCTGCTCGCGATCTTCGCTATCTGTGCGGCGCCTTTCGTGCTGGGCACGTTGGCGTACTATTTTTTTCCGACTGTGGCGCGCACCAACTACGGTGATCTGATCCCGCCGCAGCCGGTTCCCGAACTGGTCCTTGTGGCGCCCGAGGGCAAGACGCTGCCGCTGTCGCAGTTGCGCGGCAAATGGTTGATGGTGCATTTCGACCAGGGACACTGCGCCGACGCCTGCGAGCGCAAACTGTACGAAATGCGCCAGACGCGCATTGCGCAGGGTAAGGATATGGACCGCATCGAACGCGTCTGGGTCGTGCTCGACGGCAGTACGCCGGAAGCGGCCGTTCCGGCACTGTACGAGGGGATGTACGTTGCGCGATCGGCGCCTGCCGAATTCATCGCCGCATTTCCGACATCAACCAATGTGCGCGATCACATCTACCTTATCGATCCGCTTGGTAATCTCATGCTGCGCTTTCCGCCGGACGCCGACCCCAAACGTATCATCAAGGATTTGCAACGACTGCTGCGGGTGTCGCGTGTCGGCTAGGAAAGCGATGTTCGATTTCGCACCGCGCGGCGACAGGCCGGCCGCGGCGGATTCGGATTTACTTTGCACTCTCAACGTCGGCGCATTCGCGACCGCTTAATCAGACGTTTCCTGCCATGTATCGACTGACCGTAGTTCTCGCCACCGTTCTGACGCTCGCACTGGTCGTTATCGGCGCCTATGTCCGATTGTCCGATGCCGGACTCGGCTGTCCGGACTGGCCCGGCTGTTACGGACAGATCAGCCCGGTTCACGCCAGCGACGCGATTTCGCTCGCGGTGGCGGAACAGGGCGGCGATCACGGCCCCGTTTCCATGCACAAGGCGTGGAAGGAGATGGTGCATCGCTATATCGCCGGTTTTCTGGGCCTGGTGCTGCTCGCCATCGCCGTGACTGCTTGGCGCCAGCGCCGCCAACTCCGCCAATCCCCAATGCTGCCGACGGCACTGCTGGCCGTCGTTGTCCTGCAGGCGTCTCTCGGCATGTGGACGGTGACGCTGTTGCTCAAGCCGGTTATCGTCAGTCTGCATCTGATGGGTGGCATGACCATCCTCGCGATGCTGACCTGGCTGTCAATGCGGCAGTTGCGATTGCCGCCACCGGAGCCGCGCGATCGCATCGCACAACTGCGCGGCGCGGCTTTGATCGGCCTGATCCTGGTTATCGCGCAGATTGCGCTCGGCGGCTGGGTGAGCAGCAACTACGCCGCACTGGCGTGCCCTGATCTGCCGATGTGTCGCGGCGCCTGGGTGCCGCCAATGGATTTCGACGATGCCTTCCATGTGCTGCGCGAACTGGGCATGACGCCACAGGGCGAACTGCTGTCCAATGAAGCGTTGACCGCAATCCACTGGATACACCGCGTCGGCGCGGTCGTGGTAACGGTCTATACGCTTTATCTCGTTCAGCGGCTGATGAAATTCTCCTCGATGCATGGCCTCGCTTTACTGCTGCTGGGTGTTCTTGCGCTACAGGTCACGCTCGGCGTCCTGAACGTCGTGTACTCCCTGCCGCTACCCCTGGCCGCCGCGCACAATGGCGGCGCCGCGGTCCTGCTGGTGGTATACGTCGTGATAAACTACGTCACCCATCTGGCAGCGGCTTCACGCCTTCGCCCCGCATGACCACCTACACGCTCACTGCCGCAACGCATCGCTTTCGTCAGTTCTACGAACTGACCAAGCCGCGTGTCGTTTCGCTAATTGTTTTCTGTGCGGTCATCGGCATGTTCCTCGCGTCGCCGGCCGACGCACTCGTCCCGCTCGACATTCTGGTGATCGGCACCCTCGGTATTGCACTGGTCGCCGGCGCAGCGGCGGCGATCAATTGCCTGGTGGAACAGCGCATAGACGCGGTGATGGCACGCACACGCGCCCGGCCGTTGCCGCGCGGCGAACTGACCTCCCTGCAGACACTCGTCTTCGCTTGTGCCGTGGGCGGCATTGGTCTGTGGCTGCTCTATGAATTCGTCAATCCGCTCACCATGTGGCTGACATTGGGCACCTTCGTCGGTTACGCAGTGATCTACACAGTTCTTTTGAAACCGGCGACGCCGCAGAACATCGTCATTGGCGGCGCATCCGGCGCGATGCCTCCTGTGCTCGGATGGGCCGCTGTAACCGGACAGGTGAATCCCGAAGCGCTATTGCTGTTTCTCATCATCTTTGCCTGGACGCCGCCGCATTTCTGGGCGCTGGCGCTTTATCGCACTGAGGAATACAGACGCGCCGGATTGCCGATGCTGCCCGTCACTCATGGCCGGCATTTCACCCAGCTGCAGGTCTTGCTTTACACCTTCATTCTGATCATCAGCACGTTGCTTCCTTTCATTTACGGCATGAGCGGCATGCTTTATCTGGCAAGCGCACTGGTGTTGGGTGCGATGTTCCTCGGCTATGCCATCGGCCTGTACAAACGCTACAGCGATGCACTGGCGCGTAAAACCTTCCGTTTTTCGATCGTCTACCTGGCGCTGATCTTTGCCGCCTTGCTGGTTGATCATTACTTCCGCATCTAAGTTGTTCCGCGCCGCCGCTCTCGCCTGTCTTTTCCTGGCGCTCGCTGCATGCGGGCAGGGCAAGCCGGTATTTCAGAACACCGATATCACCGGTGCCGAGTTCGGACAGGATTTCCAACTCACGGACCATACCGGCAAAGTGCGCACGCTCAAGGATTTCGACGGTAAGGCGGTCGTCGTATTTTTCGGCTTCACACGCTGCCCGGATGTTTGTCCATCTACGCTGGCGGAAATGAAAGCGGTGCGCGAGCGACTCGGCGCGGATGCCGGGCGTCTGCAGGTGCTGTTCATCACCATCGATCCCGAACGCGATACGCCCAGGCTGCTGGCCGAGTATGTGCCGTCGTTCGATCCGAGCTTCCTCGGCTTGTACGGCGACATGGCGACGACCGAGCGGACCGCCAAGGATTTCAAGATCTACTATCAGAAGGTGCCGGGCAGCACGCCCGACAACTACAGCATGGACCACACCGCGGCGAGCTATATCTACGATCCGCGCGGGCACCTGCGGCTCTATGTACGCAACGGCGCCGGCACCGACGCAATCACGCATGACGTCAAACTGCTGCTCGACGGCCGTTGAACGCAGCGGCGGCTCAAATAAAAAACGCCCGGCTCAACGGGCGTTTTTTATTTGCGGGGTCGCTTCAGTGTTCTGCGATCAGTCCGCGCATCTTCTGCATCGCCTTTACCTCGATCTGGCGAATACGTTCGGCCGATACATTGAACTCGGCAGCCAGTTCATGCAGTGTGGCGGCACCTTTTTCGCGTAACCAGCGCGCTTCGATAATGCGGCGGCTGCGTGGATCCAGGCTTTCGATCGCCCGGGACAAGCCTTCCGCCTGCAAATGCTCGTTCTGATCCGCTTCAGCGATACGCGAGGGCTCGTTATCCGGATCGCTCAGGTAAGCGATGGGGGCAAAGTTGTCCTCGTCGTCGTCGGACGCAGGCTCCAGCCCGATATCCTGACCGGCCAGCCGCATTTCCATTTCCACGACTTCTTCCGGCTTGACGCGTAATTCCTGAGCAATGCGCTGGACTTCGTCCGGCGTCAGCGACTCCAGTCCCGGCTTCATGCTGCGCAGATTGAAGAACAGCTTGCGTTGCGCCTTGGTGGTCGCGACCCTTACCAGACGCCAGTTGCGCAGGATGTATTCATGCATCTCCGCCTTGATCCAGTGGATGGCAAAGGAAACGAGGCGTACCCCACGCTCCGGGTCGAAGCGCTTCACCGCCTTCATCAGGCCGATGTTGCCTTCCTGGATGAGATCGGCGTGCGGCAATCCGTAGCCAAGGTAGCCGCGCGCGATCGCCACGACCACGCGCAGATGGGACATGACCAATTGGCGGGCGGCGTTGAGATCATTGTCATTGCGCAGCCGGCGGCCGAGTTCAAGCTCCTGTTCGGCCGTCAATAACGGAAAACGGTTCACCGCCTGAACATAATGATCCAGGCTGCCAACCGCGACGGGCATGGCAAAAGAAGGAAATGTCAAAGCGTTACTCATCGTTTGGATCTCCCGGGAAGGCGTTATTTTAGCAGTCTGCGGGTTGGAGTGCTAAAGACGTTTCGGGTTCCGCCCATGACGCTGTCAGTTAATGAGAAAGTAAGTGTTTGCTTACAGAAAGATGCGCGCCCAACCAGCCAAGCAGCGCTGCAAACAGTCCGACGCCCAACAGGTCGCCGGGTGGCGGCAGCGATAGCCGCAGGTCTATTGCGTAGGTGGCGCCCAGCGCGGCCAGTTCGCGGTTGAACCAGATGCTGCTGAACGCGAGCAAGCCGAGTGCGACGGCGGCGCCAAGCAGGCCGAGCAGGGCACCCTGGTAATAGAACGGACGCCGAACCCACGCATCCGTCGCGCCGACCAGCTTTGCCACTTCGAACTCATCTCGTTGCTGCAGAATCTGCATTCTTACGGTGTTGAAGGTGACGGCGGCAAGCCCGAAGGCAAGGATTGTCGCCAATAGCGTTACGATGACTGTGCCGGCACGCAGCATGGCGTCCAATCGTTTGATCCACAGCGTATCGAGATGCACCGCGGCAACGCCGCCCTGGGCCTTCAACTCCTCCGCAAGGCGCGTCGCACCTGCGAGCGCATCGGTTTTCAAATCCACGACAAAGGCGTCCGGGAGCGGGTTCTCTTTCAGCAGCCCAAGCACCTCGCCTACGTCGCTGCGCTTCATCTCGGCCAGCGCTTCATCGCGCGATATCCAGCGGAATTCGCGCACCGCGGGTGCGAGCTTCAACTGCGATCCGACATTTTCTGCATGCGCTTTGGAGGCGTCGAGCGCCATGTAGACGGTCATTTGCGGGTGGCCGTTGAAGTGCGTGGCGATCCGTTGCGCGTTGTCGAGCAATACATAGGCGCCGAGCGGTAAGGCGAGGCTCGCGCCGATCGCCAGCGCACTCAACAGCGTCGCCATCGGCGCGCGCGCAAGGCGCATGACTGTGGCTTTAAGACTCGCGACATGTTGCTGCAGCCACGTTCTCATGCCGCCACCCTGCCCTGGTCGAGCGCGACCGAGCGAGTGGCGAAGCGTTGCACCAGGTGTTCGTCGTGGCTGGCCACGATGATGGTGACGCCGACCCGATTGAACGAACGAAACATTTCCATGATGTTCAGCGCACTTTGGCCGTCGAGATTGGCCGTCGGCTCATCGGCGATCAGAATCGCCGGCCGGTTGACGATCGCCCGTGCGATACAGACGCGCTGCTGTTCGCCGCCCGAAAGCCCGGCGGGGTCGAGTTTTTCTTTTTGCAACAAGCCGACCTTGTCGAGCGCGGCGCGGGCGCGTTTGGCGGCTTCGCGCGGCGCGTGACCACAGACGTGCATGGGCAACATCACGTTTTCCAGCACCGTGCGGTCATAAAGGAGTTTCTGATCCTGAAACACCAGACCGAGATTGCGCCGCACATACGGAATGGCGGCATGGCGCAACTTGCCGATGTTCTGGCCGTTCACCGTCACGGTGCCGCCGGTGGGGCGCTCGATTGCCGGCAATAGCTTCAATAGCGTGCTTTTACCGGCGCCGGAACGGCCGGTGATGAACAACATCTCCCCTGCCTCGATGTCCAGCGTGACGCCACGCAGTGCTTCGAACCCACCGGGATAGCGCTTGTGGACCTGGCTGTAGCTGATGAGCGACATCGGAAAGGGCTATTGGAAAATGTCAGGCGAGCAGCGCGCGGGCGAAATCGGCTGCGACGAAAGGACGTAAGTCATCCATGCCTTCGCCTACACCGACGAACAGCAGCGGCACCGGACGTGTGCGCGCAATGGCGGCCACCACGCCGCCTTTCGCGGTGCCGTCGAGTTTGGTCAGGATCAGCCCAGTCAGACCGACGGCTTCGTCGAAGGCTTTAACTTGCGCCAGGGCGTTCTGGCCGGTGTTGGCATCGAGCACCAGCCAAACCGCATGGGGAGCCGAAGCGTCGGCCTTGCCGATTACGCGCCGCACTTTTTTCAACTCCGCCATCAGATGCAACTGGGTCGGCAGTCTGCCGGCGGTGTCGGCGATCATGACGTCCACACCGCGCGCGCGCGCGGCGTGGATTGCATCGAAGATGACCGCGGCGGGGTCTCCGCCTTCTTGGGCGATAACCGTGATGTTGTTGCGTTCGCCCCAGACCGCGAGTTGCTCGCGAGCGGCCGCGCGGAAAGTATCGCCGGCCGCCAGCAGTACCGACAGGCCTTGCGTTTGAAAAAGCCGGGCGAGTTTTCCGATGGATGTCGTTTTGCCGGCGCCGTTGACGCCGCAGATCATGGCGACGAAGGGGCGCTCGTTGGTGACGTCGACGGGCGGCGATTCGAGCGGTTGCAGCAGTCTGGTCAGCTCGTCGATCAACGCTTCTTTCAGTTGCTGCGCGGTTTCGAGGCGATCCTTGCGCACTCGGTCGCGCAATTGCTGCAGCAAGTACTCGGTCGCTTCGACGCCCGCGTCGGCGGACAGCAGCGCGGTTTCCAATTCCTCGAACAGCGCTTCATCGATTCTGCCGCCACCGAACAGCCCGGTGAGTTGCGAGCCGGTCTTCTTGAGGCCCGACCTGAGCCGATTGAACCATGACGATCGATCCGACGCTTCGGCAGACGCCGCATCCATCGCCGCCGGCGACTCGTAGGGCGCGGGCTCGATGGCCGCGGTGGCCGGCACCGGATCTATAGGCGGCGCCGTCTCCTCCAGGACTTCCGGAGGCTGCTTCATTTCTTCGGAAGCGGGCAACGCATCGACCGATGGCGCTGGCGCGTCAGCGGTTTTGCTGGGATCCTGCTTGCGTTTGAAAAGACCGAACATCGAAGATAGGCGAGTGAAGCGGCTAAGATACCGCCGAATTTTAACAGACGGCCTTCGCTGCTTTCCCTTTCTCTCATGGCACGCGCACAAATCAATCGACTGCGTATCGTCGGCGGCGAGTGGCGCAGTCGCGTCCTGACCTTTCCCGATGCCTTGGGGTTGCGGCCGACGCCCGACCGCGTGCGCGAGACCTTATTCAACTGGCTCGGACAGGATCTCACCGGCCAGCGCTGCCTCGATTTGTTCGCGGGTTCGGGCGCGTTGGGCTTCGAGGCGCTGTCACGCAACGCCGCGCGCGTTGACATGGTGGAGCGTGTGCGCCCCGTCCATGTATGCCTCATGCGCAGCGCAATGACGCTGAAGGCCGGTGCGCGCCTGCGTGTGATCCACGCCGATGCGCTAGAATTCCTGCGCGCCGGGCAAGGACCTTACGATGTTGTCTTTCTGGATCCACCTTACGATAGCGGTCTGCTGGCACCCGCACTGCACGCGTTGCCCGCTCATATCGCACCGGAAGCGCGCATTTACGTCGAGACGAACGTCCCACATCAGTGGGAGCGCCCGTGGGAAGTGCTCAAATCGGGCCACGCCGGCGTAGTGCATTACTACCTGTTGCGGCTGGGGAGGCCATGAACAAGGCAATTTATCCGGGGACGTTCGACCCCATCACGCGCGGCCACGAAGATCTGGTGCGACGCGCGGCGGTGCTATTCAATTCGGTCGTGGTCGGCGTCGCCGACAATCGCGGCAAGCGCCCGTTCTTCACGCTGCAGGAGCGTATCGAGATGGCGCGCGACGTGCTGTCGCCCTATCCCAATGTGGAAGTGCTAGGGTTCTCGGGGCTGCTGCGCGACTTCGTGCGCGAGCACGGCGGGCACGTCATTCTGCGCGGCCTGCGCGCGGTGTCCGACTTCGAATACGAGTTCCAGATGGCGGGTATGAACCGCATTCTTATTCCCGAGGCGGAGACGGTCTTTCTGACGCCCGGCGAACAGTATCAGTTCATATCTGCGACCATGGTGCGCGAAATCGCCATTCTGGGCGGCGATCCTTCGCCGTTCGTGCATCCGGTGGTCGGCACGTTGCTGAAAGAGAAAGTCAAGCAGCTGGGCGGCTAGAGGGAGTTCAGGCCGCGGCGGCAAGCGGCGGGTCGCTTGCGTCGAGCGTGCGCTCCATGTCGGCGGCGATATGGCGCAGCCCTTCCAGTTGCTGCATCAACGCGCTTTCCTGTTGTTCGAGTTCGGCGACACGGTCCTCCAGTTGGTCGGTGGCGTGGTGGATGCGCTTGATCGAATCAAGTCGCCGACGCAGTTGGAGTTGATGCTCACGAATCTGCTTTTCCAGCGGCGACATGACGGCGCGCAGCCACGCTTCCACATCACGATTGGCTATTTGGTACATGCGCTGCATTTGCCTCGCCACCGTGCCGAAAAATTTCTGCGTCAGCGTCATTTTCTCGTGTGTCAGCATGACCAGCGGTTTGTCGAATTCCATCTGAAATTCGGTTTCCAGACGTTCGAATTCCTTCAAATAGCGGTAGGCCGAGAAGGGAACCGGCGCGCTCAGTTGCAGACCGTGCTCTGTAGCGAACTGCCGATACATCGTATCCATCATGCGCTGGATTTCGCGAATGATCTTGTCCGCGGCATTCAGCTTTTGGCGTACGGCGGTGAAGTAGGACAACATCGCGGCTTTGAGGCCGGGGCTGAACCAGCGTTCGCGCAGGGCGTCCAGCACCCGCTTGGTTTCCTCGTTTAACGCCTCCATGCCGAGCGAAGTGAACAGCCGATTGGTTTGTTGCGAATAGACGTTGCGCAAGGCCTGGAAGCGGCGCAGTGCGTGTTCAAAATCTTCTTTCTCGTCGCGAACTTTGATCATCATCTCTTCGACGACGTCGAGGTTGCGCCCACGCAGTCCGCGCAATTCGTTCAGCTGTTCCTGCACACCATGCAGGCGGGTCTCCAACAGCGTGCGCGTACCGATCAGCAGATCCGATACGTCGTAGCGTGCCGATTCGCGCACGATCTGCTGTTTACGCGAAATCAGATCGTCGGCCAGCCTGCGCTCCAGATGGGCAAGCCGGCTGCGTTTGAGCAGCGTTTCGTTGTTGGTGATTTTGGCGAGCAGGCCCTTCTGCGCCGAAGCGGCGAAAATGCGCTCGCGCGGGAGGCGCAGCACCTCGGCCGTGTAGCGCATCTGCTTGTCGATTTCCCCATCGATATCGGCCGGCGAACGCATGCCGTCCCACAGCGTATCGATTTTATTAAGCACCACCATACGTGTCGCATGACGCCCGGGCGCGACGGCGAGATGGCGTTGCCACACCTCGGCATCGGTTTGCGTGACGCCGGTGTCGCAGGCGAGTACGAACACCGCGGCATGCGCGTTTGGCAGCAGATTGATGGTCAGTTCCGGCTCGGTGCCGATCGCATTGAGCCCAGGTGTGTCGAGAATGACCACCCCCTGCTGAAGCAGCGGGTGGGGAAAATTGATGACTGCGTAGCGCCAGGACGGTACTTCGACCACGCCATCCGTTGTTTCAACCGCGCCATTGGATGGCTCATCGGAGCACAGACCGAAACTACGCGCCACCGTCGGCGACACCTTTTTAGTGTCGCGCACCCGCTGGAAGGCGCCGACCATCGCTTCAATGTCGGAAAGTTCGAGCGGAATCGTCAGCCATTGATCGCTGTCGCGCTGCAAATCGCCGTCGGATTGTTCGGCGCGCGTCTCGATGGGCAGTAGCCGGATCGAGGGCGGCATGCTCGGGTCCCAATGCAGTTCGGTCGGGCACATCGTAGTGCGCCCGGCCGAGGAAGGTAGCAGTCGGCGGCCATAGTCGGAGAAGAACAGCGCGTTGATCAGTTCGGACTTGCCGCGCGAAAACTCGGCGACGAACGCGATGGTGAGTTTGTCGTCCGCGAGACGGGTGAGCAGTTGCTCGATCTGCGCCTCGGTGTGGGCGTCCGCCAGTTCGTTCTCTTCAAGCCAGTTGCGATAGGCAACGGCACGCCCAGCGACATTGTCGCGCCACGCGCTGTATTGGTTGAAGCGTTTCGCCAAGCCGCTGCCCATAGGCCATCCTGAGTCTGCTGTCGGTCAAGCCGAACTTTTGAGCGCCGGCTTGTTGTTTTTGATCTATATAGCACCAAGCGGGAGCGCGAAGGCAAAGGGACTGCTTCGGGGGCGCTAATCTGGCACGCTTTGGCGAGACTACCGGGGCGGCTGGCAGGTGGGGCAAAAGAAGCTGGCGCGTTGTCCCTGCACGATGCGACGGATGGCCGTGCCGCATTCCCGGCACATCTCGCCGTCCCGCCCGTAAACGAAATACTGCTGCTGGAAGTAGCCCGACGTGCCGTCCGAGTGGACGAAATCGCGCAGGCTGCTGCCTCCGGCGGCCAGGGCATCGCGCAGCGTTTGCCGTACCGTTTCGACCAGGCGTTCCGCCGCGTTGCGCGTCAATCGACCGGCCGCCATGCGCGGTCGTATGCCGGCGCGAAAGAGGCTTTCGTTGGCGTAGATGTTGCCGACGCCGACCACCACGTGATGATCCATCAGCAGCAGTTTGATGGCTTGTTTGCGCCGCCGCGTCGCCGCATGCAGATAATCCGGCGTGAAAGAATCCGATAGCGGCTCGACGCCCAAATCGGCAAGCAGCGGGTGCAGCGCGATATCGTCCGCGCTCCACAATACCGCGCCGAAACGGCGCGGGTCGCGCAGACGCACCGCCACGTTCCCCAGGATCAGGTCGATGTGATCATGCGCACCGGCGGGTTCGTTGCGATCGATCACCCGCAAGCTACCGGACATGCCCAGATGCAAAATCAGCGTACCTTGTTCGAAACCAAGCAACAGATACTTGCCGCGTCGGTCCACGGTTTGTACCTTGCGGCCGACGATCAACGTATTCAGCCCGGCCGGAATCGGCCAGCGTAAATGCGGATGCCGGATCACGATCCCCGTTACGATCCGTCCCTGCACATGCGGCGCAATGCCTCGGCGAGTAATTTCGACTTCAGGAAGTTCAGGCACGTGAGATGAAGCATATTGGAAACGAGACGGCGCTTATTATTGCGCGAATGTCATTTCCGATCGGGGAGAACCGCAGGCGTCAGCCGAAGCGCTCCATGAAACGGGACTGTGCGCGTTCGAACGCGGCGTTGTAGCCGGCTCTTATATTGGCTTTCTCGGCTTCGAAATCCACAGCTTCGGGCTGCCAATTGATGCGGTTCGATAAATGACGATTGAAAAGCTTGCCCGTCAACGACGATCCATTCACATAGTTGATATCGACGAAATCCTTGACGACGTGCACTCGATAATCGGTTTTCTTGTGCGAGCCATAAAGAAAAACAACCGGAATACCCATCGCCAGGCATGGCATTGCGCAGTGAATCTTCGAAGTAATGACGAGTGAAGCCTTTTCCCGGTAGGTATCAAGCAAATGCGTGGCAAGCGATTGCTTCATCACCGATGACACGTACGGCAGCCTCACCTTGGCCTGATTAACGAAAATGGCGTTTTTACGAATCGATTTTGGAATGGCACTGGCGAATTTGTCTTCGACGCCGCCAACGATGAAGACTTTGCCGTCTTGAGGCGGAGCGGGGCGACGCTCCAGCGTGAGCGTGACGCACTTGCTGTAGTACGCCTCGATGCCGTGCCGGCGCAGAATTTCCACGGTACCCCGGTCCCTGCATCCTATCGGTTCGTGCTTGCGCAAGTATTCAACGCCTGCGGGCGAGCAGACGACGTGTTCCCAGGCCGGCGCGACGTGGAAGGCGAAGAAGATGCCTTCGATCAGCGGCGAGGGCGGCCAATTGGTCGAGCCCATGAAAAAACCGTTCATCGAGACGACGCACGGCTCCTGTACGGTATGGAGTTCGTCCCTGGGCAGAAAGCCGTCCACTCTGGGAAGCAGCCGGCTGGCCGCGATACTTTGTATTTGGTCGCCAAGGTTGAACGTTCTGTCGAAGCGACCGCCCTGGTACTCGAGCACGTAGATTTTCATTGCTGAAATGAATCGATGAGGAAGGATGTTTTTTGACTCTGCGTGCCGGCTGGCTACCACGCGACATTGGGCGAAAGACGAGGCAAGTGCGAACACCGGCAATGTCGTTTGCGCAGTGCAACGCGGCATATGGCAGGCGTTGGGCAGCGCCGATGATAACCTGCCGCCGTCATGGGGCGGCGGGCGTCAATCGCGGGTTTGGCGCTTCATGCGTTCCGTGCGTACACGTATGGTCGCCGCAGTGTCGGTGCGTCCTTGTCCCGTACCGGGAATATACCTAAACTGCCGATTCCACTCCGTTTTACGAATCGCCTGATGAATTCCCTTCCCAGATTTCTCCGCTCGACGATTGTTGCGGCCGCTGCCGCCACGGCGCTGAGCGGCTGTGCGCATTGGCGCGGGGAAACGGAGCAGGCCGAACACGCGCCCCCGCCGGCGGCGGAACAGAAGACCGTCGAGGCGCCGGTGGCAAAGATCGAAACCGAAATCAGCCCCGAACTACCCAAGCAGGAATTGACCGGTGAACTACTGTACGAATTCCTGCTGGCTGAAGTTGCCGCACAGCGCGGCAACGCCACTGTTTCGGCGCAGGCTTATGTCGACCTTGCCGAGCGCACGCGCGATCCACGTATAGCGCGTCGCGCGCACGAGATCTCGCTCGCGGCGCGCCAGCCGAATCTGGCGGTCGAAGCTGCGCGTATCTGGCTGGAGGCCGACCCGACTTCGCTCGATGCGCGTCGCCGTCTGGCGGCGTTGCTGCTCACCACACAGCGCATCGAAGAGGCGCGTCCGCACTTGGAGAAACTGTTTGCGGCCGGTGCGGTGGATCGGGGCGAGGCTTTCGCGCAATTGAGCCGGCTGCTTGCCGGCAACCCGGATCGTGAAGCCGCTCTGCGCGTGGTGAGTGAACTGGCTGCGTCGCATGCCGATCTTCCCGAAGCGCATTTCGCCGTTGCGCATGCGGCCGGGCAGGCGCAGCAATATGAACTTGCGTTGAAGGAGGCGCGCGAAGCGCTGCGCCTCAAGCCCGATTGGGAAATGGGCGTCCTGCTCGAAGCGCAACTGCTGCAGAAGACGGAGGGCAACGATGCGGCGCGCGAACGTCTCGGCGCGTATCTGAAAACGCACCCGGATGCGCTTGATATACGCTTGAATCACGCCCGTCTGTTGGTGGCGGACCGGCGCTACGAAGAAGCACGCGCGGAATTCGAAACGCTGTTGAAAGAGAATCCGCTCAACAGCGAGGTGCTGTTCGCGACGGCGATACTGTCGTTGCAACTGAAAGACTACGGCGCGGCGGAAACCCATCTTAAGCAGTTGCTCGATCTGAATTATCGCGACCGCGACACCTTGACGCTTTATCTCGGGCAGATTGCGGAAGAGCAGAAGCGCTACGCTGAGGCCGTCGACCGGTATAACGACATCACCGGCGGCGAGCACTATCTGACCGCCAAAACGCGGCAGGCAGGCGTGCTGGCCAAGCAGGGCGACATGGCCGCCGCGCGGAAGTTTCTGCAGCAGGTAAAAGTGCCCAGCAATCAGCAACGCGTGCAGCTGATTTTGGCCGAAGCGCATCTGTTGCGCGACGCCGAGCAGTACAAGGAAGCCTTTGAAGTGCTCGCGCGCGGGCTCGACAAACTGCCCAACGATCCGGATCTGCTCTACGACCAGGCAATGATCGCGGAGAAACTCGATCGCATGGACGTGCTCGAATCCTCGTTGCGCAAATTGATTCGTGTGCGCCCCGACAGCGCGCATGCATACAACGCACTCGGTTATTCCTTCGCCGATCGCAAGATTCGTCTTTCGGAGGCGCGCACGCTGATCGAGAAAGCGCTCAAGCTCGCGCCTGACGACGTGTTTATTCTCGACAGCATGGGTTGGGTGCTTTATCGCCAGGGCGAGTACGACGAAGCGCTCAAACACTTGCAGCGCGCCTACGCCATGCGGCCGGATCCCGAAATCGCGGCGCATCTCGGTGAGGTGTTATGGGCCGCCAACCGCCGTGACGAAGCGCGGAAGATCTGGAGCGAGGCGAAAGAGAAAGCGCCCGAGAACGACGCGCTGCTGAAAACCATGCAGCGTCTGAACCCTTAGCGCATGCGGCGCCTGTTCGCCGTTCTGACCGTGTTTCTTGCGGCCTGCGCTGCAATGCCGAGTCACGAAAATCTGGACGCCGGCGGTTTTCATGTCACTGGTCGCGTTGCCGTTCGCTATGGTGATGAGGCGGCAACCGGTCGAGTCGTGTGGCGCCACACTTTAAGCACCGATGATTTGGTGATCTCCAATCCCATCGGCCAGGGCATTGCGCAGATCGAACGCCGTGACGGCATGTACGTATTACAGACGCAGGACGGCGAACGCTATGAAGCCGCCGATCCGGAAGAACTGACCGAGCAGGCGCTCGGGTGGCGATTGCCGCTCACCGGGTTGCCGCAGTGGATCGAAGGGCGACCGATGGCCGGCGTACCGGCCGAGGTGCGCGAAGAAGACGACAAGCGCTTGAAGGAATTGCGCCAACTGGGCTGGCGCATCGAATACCTCGCATGGGACGAGGCGACCGGCTTGCCGGCGCGCCTGCAACTGTCGCGCGACGATCTCAGTATTCGTCTGGCCATCGAAGCGTGGCGCATCGGGCCATGATGCAACGCTATCCCGCGCCGGCGAAGCTCAATCTTTTTCTGCATGTCATCGGCCGTCGCGCTGACGGCTATCACTTGCTGCAGAGCGTCTTTCGCCTGATCGATCTGTGCGACTGGATCGATATTGCGCCGCGTGATGACGACCGTATCGTCCGCGTCACCGATCTGCCAGGCGTGCCGGAAGAAGCCGATCTGGTCGTGCGCGCCGCGATGTTGCTCCGCGAGCGCGCGGGCGTGCGGCGCGGCGCAAACATCGCTGTGGAGAAGCACATCCCCATGGGCGGCGGGCTGGGCGGCGGTAGTTCGGACGCCGCGACGACGCTGATGGCGCTCAACCGCATCTGGGCATTGCATCTGCCGCCTGCGCAATTGGCGGAGCTGGGGCTTGAACTCGGCGCGGACGTGCCCTTCTTCCTGGGCGGGACCAACGCCTGGGCCGAAGGCGTAGGAGAAAAACTCACGCCGATTGAACTGCCGCCCGCCTGGTATGTCGTGATTTCGCCCGCTATTGCCGTGCCGACAACGGAAATCTTCGCCGCGCCTGAATTGACACGTGATAGCAAACCCCTCAAAATCACGTCCTTTTTCACGGGCTTGGGTCGGAACGATCTCGAGCCGGTGGTGCGGAAAAAGTTTCCGCAAGTGGCGCAAGCGCTCGATTGGCTCAAAACCTACGGCGACGCGCGCATGAGCGGTTCCGGATCGAGCGTATTTGCGGCTTTCGAAAATGAAGCCAAGGCGCGTGCGGTCCTGAAAGAAGTGCCGCGGGAATGGCGCGGATTCGCGGCTCAAGGCCTGAATCGACATCCCTTCCCGCACAATTAGCCCGGATCAACTGGGGAGTCGCCAAGCTGGTTAAGGCACTGGATTTTGATTCCAGCATGCGAAGGTTCGAATCCTTCCTCCCCAGCCATACAGGCTGTGAGCGCGTAAGCGCATAGCACCGAATGACCAGCCGCAAGTCCCTTGCGGCTTGTTTTTTTGCAAGACAGAGGCTCTGGCGGCTGCCTGCCGCGGATGAACAGCGATGGCATACGAAAGCCTGATGGTCTTTACGGGGAATGCGAATCCCCTGCTCGCGCATAACGTCGTCAAGCGCCTCAATATTCCGATCGGTCACGCGAGCGTCAGCAAGTTTGCCGACGGCGAGGTCATGGTCGAGATTCTCGAGAACGTCCGCGGCAAGGACTGCTTCATATTGCAGTCGACCTGTGCGCCGACCAACGACAATCTCATGGAAGTGCTGATCATGGTCGATGCGTTGCGCCGCTCATCCGCGGGGCGTATCACCGCCGCGATTCCGTATTTTGGCTACGGACGGCAAGACCGTCGTGCGCGTTCGGCACGCGTGCCGATCAGCGCCAAGGTGGTGGCCAACCTGCTCGGCGCGGTGGGCATCGATCGCGTACTGACCATGGATCTGCATGCCGATCAGATTCAGGGATTTTTCGACGTGCCGGTCGACAACGTGTACGCCTCGCCGGTGCTGTTGGGCGATGTGTGGAAACACCAGTATGAGAATCTCATCGTGGTGTCACCCGACGTGGGTGGTGTGGTGCGCGCGCGTGCCCTGGCGAAACGGCTGGAATCGGATCTGGCGATTATCGACAAGCGCCGTCCGCGTCCGAACGTCTCCGAAGTGATGAATATCATCGGTGAAGTCCAGGGCCGTACCTGCATCATCATGGACGATATGGTGGACACGGCCAACACGCTGTGCCGCGCGGCCGATGCGTTGAAGGCGAACGGCGCGGTCAAAGTGGTAGCCTACTGTACCCACCCCGTGTTGTCCGGTAGCGCAGTGCAGCGCATTCAGGAATCGACCATCGACGAACTCGTCGTTACCGATACCATCCCGTTGCGTGCGGACGCGCAGGCGTGCAAGAAAATTCGTGTTTTGTCGGTCGCCGGCCTGCTGGCCGAGACGATATTGCGTATCAGCAACGAAGATTCGGTGTCCTCGTTGTTCATGGAGTAACTAACGATTATTCGACTCCGGCTGGGTTTTCGGAGTTGCGCTGCCGTCGCGCGATCAGGCTTCCAGCAGCGAAGTTGATCGCAAACGGTCGTGAAGGTTTCATCCCCATAAGGGGTTTACAACGGCGGGCCTGGTCGCGGGCTCGTCCAAATTTGGAGTCATCATGCAACTCGAAATCAACGCGCAACCGCGCGTACTGCAGGGAACGGGTGCGAGCCGCCGCCTGCGTCGTGCCGGCAAAACGCCCGGTATCGTCTATGGCGGTAATGAGCCGGCAGTCGCGATCGAACTCGATCACAACGAACTGTTCCAGCAATTGCGGAAGGAGGCTTTCCACGCGTCGATTCTGATGCTGAATCTGGAAGGCAAAAAGCAGCGCGTGCTGCTGCGCACATTCAACATGCATCCGTTTCGCCGGGAAGTGCAGCACATCGACTTCCAGCGCATATCGGCCGATGAGAAGATTGTCATGAAAGTGCCGTTGCACTTCATCAATCAGGAAGTCTCCGCCGCGGTGAAGGTGGGCGGCGCCAAAATCACGCACGTCCTGACCGAAATCGGCGTGAAGTGTCTGCCCGATGCGTTGCCCGAGTTTATCGATGTCGATCTGTCCGGCATCGAAGTCGGTCGTTCGGTTCACGCAGAGCATTTGCAATTGCCGGCGGGTGTCGAATTGGCGAGCCGCGAAAACCCTGTTGTGGTGACGGTGGCGGTGCCGCGCGGTGCCGACGAAGAGGCCGCCCCGGCTGCGGAGGCTGCTCCGGCCGCCGCGCCTGCCGCCAAGCCGGCCGAGAAGCCGGAAGAGAAGAAGAAATAAAGAGGTTGGTCCGGGGAAAAGGCGCGCGGGCGACCGTCGCGCCTTTTTCTTTGTGCCGCTCCAGCCGGAAACTTCGATCGAGATTTTCGACGACCTGGCGCCAAAGGCGTGGCGTTACTTTGCCCGCGCTCGCACGGCGGCGCGCACTGGATCCTCTTTGCAGTTAATTTTCAATCGCCGCTCGCTATGCGTATCAAATTAATTGTAGGTCTAGGCAATCCGGGGCGCGAACACGAACGCGATCGGCACAACGTCGGCTTCTGGTTCATCGAACGGCTGGCAGACAAGCTGCGTGCTTCGCTGAGCAGGGACGCGAAGTACCACGCGATGGTCGCCCGAGTGACGCGCGACGGCGGCGACGTCTGGCTGATGGCGCCACAGACTTACATGAACCTGTCCGGCAAGGCGGTTGGCGCCCTGGCGCGTTTTTTCAAAATCCAGCCGGAAGAGATCCTCATCGTGCATGACGAACTTGATTTCGAAGCCGGCACCGTCAAGCTCAAGAAGGGCGGCGGCGCGGGCGGCCATAACGGGTTGAAGGATATCGAAGCCCAACTCGGCAGCCAGGCCACGTGGCGCCTGCGCATCGGCATCGGTCATCCGGGCGATAAGCACGTCGTGCCCGACTATGTGCTCGGCGCGCCCGCGCCGGCGGATCGTGAGGCTATCGACAAGGCCCTCGATCGCAGTATCGATGTTTCCGATTTGTTGATCGCGGGCGAGATGAGCGCCGCGATGCTGAAGCTGCACACGAAAAATTGAGGGGATCGATCAACGTCAGATCCGCGTGTGCGGAAATGAAGCGGTTCAAGTTATCTAAGGAATTAAAGTGACACTACGCTGCGGAATCGTTGGCCTGCCCAACGTAGGCAAATCCACCCTGTTCAATGCGCTCACCAAAGCGGGCATCGCCGCGGAAAACTACCCATTCTGCACCATCGAGCCGAACACCGGCATTGTCGAAGTGCCGGACCCACGCCTCGCGCAACTTGCCGAAATCGTAAAACCGCAGCGCATCCTGCCTGCGACCGTCGAGTTCGTCGATATCGCGGGCCTGGTGGCCGGCGCATCAAAGGGTGAAGGTTTGGGTAACCAGTTTCTCGCCAACATTCGCGAGACCGATGCCATCGCGCATGTCGTGCGCTGTTTTGAAGATCCGAACGTTGTGCATGTATCCGGCAAGGTCGATCCGATCGCAGACATCGAAACCATCAACACTGAACTGGCGCTGGCCGACATGCAGGCGGTCGAGAGACAGCTGCATAAATCGACCAAGCTGGCGCGTTCGGGCGACAAGGAGGCGGCGCGATTCGTCGCCGTTCTGGAAAAGGTGCAGGCGGTCCTGAACGAAGCCAAGCCGGCACGGACCGCCAATCTCGGTGCCGACGATTTCGCGCTGTTGAAACCGCTGTTCCTCCTCACCACCAAGCCCACCATGTACGTGGCCAACGTCAGTGAGCAAGGCTTCACGAACAATCCGCTGCTGACACGCGTCGAAGAATATGCGCGCAAGGAAAACGCGCCCGTTGTTGCCATCAGCGCCGCCATCGAAGCGCAGTTGTCCGATCTCGACGAAGAAGAGAAGCAGATTTTTCTCAACGATATGGGGCTCGAAGAACCGGGTCTTAACCGCCTCATTCGCGCCGGCTACAAACTGCTCGGTCTGCAGACCTACTTCACTGCCGGTGTGAAGGAAGTGCGCGCGTGGACCATTCATGTCGGCGACACCGCGCCGCAGGCTGCGGGTGTCATTCACACTGATTTCGAAAAGGGATTCATTCGCGCGCAAACTATCGCGTTCGATGATTTCATTGCGCACAAGGGCGAGCAGGGCGCTAAGGAGGCGGGCAAGCTGCGAGCTGAAGGCAAAGAGTATGTGGTGAAGGACGGCGATGTTCTGAACTTCCTCTTTAACGTCTGAGGTTCAGTGCATCATCGAAAAGCCCGGCCTTTGCCGGGCTTTTTTGTTGCTCGCGAATTCGCCAATATGGCGATCCGGTCACTGGGGCGGAAATGACATGCGCGAACTGATCGCTTTGCTCACCGAGCACGGTCTACTGGTCGTGTTCCTCACGACTTTGATCGCGCGTATCGGCGCGCCGCTTCCGGCCGCACCCTTGCTGGTTGTCGCGGGCGGACTGGCGATGACCGAACAACTCTCTTTGCCGATCGTCATGCTGGTTGCCATTGTCGCGAACGTCATGGGCGACAGCGTCTGGTTCGGTGCAGGCCGCGCGTACGGCGCCCGCGTCATGAAGCTGCTGTGCAAGGTCTCGCTCTCGCCTGATTCCTGCGTTCGCCAGAGCGAAACCATCATTTCGCGCTGGGGCGGTAGTTCCCTCATCGCAGCGAAGTTTGTTCCCGGCGTTTCCGTTGTCGCTGCGCCGATGGCCGGCGCTCTCGGCATGTCGGTGACGCGGTTTCTACTGTTCGGTGCCATCGCCGGTGCGTTGTGGTCAGCTGCTTATCTGGGTCTGGGCATCGTCTTCAGCGACCAGGTCCAGCACGTGCTTGAAGCGATGGCGAATGCCGGCGGCATAGCGACCTTTGTTTTCGTGATTCTGGTTATCGCGTTCGTTGCGTGGCGCTACTGGAAGCGTTACTCGTTTCTGCGCAGCATCGAGATGTCGAGAATCACCGTGGATGATTTGTATCGGCTCATCGAAGAAGGGCTTGCGCCGGTGATCATCGACGTGCGTTCCGAAGCGGGCTTGCAGATCGACACGCGGCAGATTCCAGGTGCGATGACGATCAACCTGACCGACTTGCGCGACCGCGCAGCCGAGTTGCCACGCGATCGCGACATCGTGCTGTATTGCACTTGTCCAAACGATGCGTCGGCTGCTCGTGCAGCGCGCATTCTCGCGGCGCACGGTTTCACGCGGGTACGGCCGCTCAAAGGCGGATTGGACGCATGGGCCGCGGCGGGTCGCGATACCGTGACGGTGGTCGTCGCGAAATAGTCACGCGTTTTCTTTCCACGGCGAGATCTTTATCGCGTTGGAACAAAGTCGTTTCGATCCGCTCTCAATATCCGTGTGGCGCGGCACGATTCGACGTGCTCGCCATACCGTTCTGTGGACTCGGGGCTTAATCAGACGTTCCCTATCGCGTCGAGTCGCAGTTTAATTAAGTAGCGCTGCCTGACATTCTGGTTTCCGCGTTCGCGGAAGCGACTCGAGAAAGGAGTACCAACGCATGAAACTCTATTTCACTCCGGGCGCATGTTCGTTCGCCTCGCATATCGCTTTGCGCGAGCTCGGCGTGCCGTTCGATATGGAGCGTGTCGACCTTCGCAGCAAGAAGACCGGCGCCGGTGATGATTTCGCCGCAATCAACCCCAAAGGTTACGTGCCGACGCTGGATACCGATAAAGGCGTATTGACCGAGAATATCGCCGTGTTGCAGTACATCGCCGATCTAAAACCTGAAGCCAAACTGGCGCCCGCAAAAGAAAGTTTCGAGCGCTATCGCTTGCAGGAGTGGCTGGGGTTCATCAATTCCGAAATTCACAAGGGCTACAAGCCGTACTTCGACCCGAATGCGACCGATTCGGAAAAATCTCGCGCCGGGGAAAAACTCGGCCAGCGTTACGATTATGTCGAACGGCAACTCGATGGAAAATCATTCTTGATGGGCGAGCAATTCACCGTTGCGGATGCGTACCTGTATGCAGTGCTAGCGTGGGTGCCCAAGACCACGCTCAAGGATCTGAGCAAGTGGCCGAATCTGCAGCGCTACCAGGCACGCATCTGCGAACGACCCGCCGTTCAGGCCGCGCAAAAAGTTGAGAGCGCCTGAAGCCGATCGGCCTCAGGCGAGAGTGTCGGGACGTCGCTGTCCATGCCCGGCAGTGCTGGGCCAAGCAGGGCGATTTAACCTGGACAATCTCCACAAGAGCGGCTGGTAATGTGCGCGGGAGGACGGGCGGGCGGCTCGACGCGGCCTGTCGGCCACGCGAATGAACAAATATTCAATAATCGCTTGACGTGGTATGGGGCAGTCTATACCGTGCGGTTCTGCAGGTCTCAAACTAAGCCTGATTCCCGGTTTCCCGTGCTTTTCAAGCCCCAGGACTCGTTATTAGGATTCTTGAACCTGCGTGTTGGGGCGACAGCCCTTTTTATCAGCAGTAGCAGTAAATTTTTTAGAGTATTCATTTCATGACAACTGGCATCGTTAAGTGGTTCAACGACCAAAAAGGTTTCGGATTCATCAGTCCTGACGGCGGCGGCGAAGATCTCTTCGCGCATTTTTCCGCGATCAGTGGCAACGGCTTCAAAAGCCTGAAAGAAAATCAGCGCGTGGAGTTCGAGGTGACGACTGGCCCGAAAGGCAAGCAAGCTGCGAACATCCGTCCGCTCGACTAAGTCGAGTGTCGCGATTTGGAAGGCCGCCTGCGGGCGGCCTTTTTTATTGTTCTTCTTGCGTTAAAACCATCCGATAACGGAAGTCGAAGCAAGAAAAATCGCCACTCATGAGCACTACAAAGGCGGCTTGTATCGGGTGATCGGTACGGCAATGCATTCCGAAACGCTGGAGTCGATGACCGTTTACGAGCAGCTCTGGCCCAAGGAACGCTCACTCTGGGTCAGGCCCGCTGCGATGTTCAACGAAGTGTTCGATGACGGCACGCCGCGCTTCCGGCCACTGTAGTTCCGGCCCTGAGGGTTCACCCTGAGAGCCTGCCGGCGTTATCCTTGCCGTCCAACGAGGGGGGCACATGGCAGCTAAGACGGAAACGCCGGACTGGTCGAAAATTCCCGCGCCGCAGGACGACGGCGCCGCGAGGCATCTGCCCGGCGCAAAGCTTCCCGCCGTGTTGCTCGCAGCAACAGATGGCTCGATGGTCGACCTGTCAACGCTGAAAGGTCGCACGGTCGTGTACGCCTATCCCAGAACAGGCGGGCCAAGCACCCCAAGCCCGGACGGCTGGGATCTCATTCCCGGCGCGCGCGGCTGCACGCCGCAGGCGTGTTCGTTCCGTGACCAGTATGCGGAACTCAGGGCGCTTGGCGTCGACCACCTCTTCGGTCTCTCGACGCAGGATACGGCCTATCAAAAAGAAGCCGTCGAACGACTACGCCTTCCTTTCCCGCTTCTATCCGATGAGCGTCTGGCGCTGGCCAGCGCATTGCAAATGCCGACGTTCGAGGCGGCGGGCATGACACTGTTCAAACGCCTCACGCTGATCATCGATAACGGAACGATCGAGCACGTTTTCTATCCGGTGTTCCCGCCCGATCGCAATGTGGCCGATGTGATTGCCCGGCTCCGCCGCGCGTAGGTAAACCTTCGTCAAGGAGGTCGGAAATGGCATATATCGACGGGTTCGTCGTTCCGGTTCCGAAGAAGAAGCTCTCCGCCTATCGGGCTATGGCGCGCAAGGCGGGCAGGATCTGGTGCGAGCACGGCGCGCTGCAGTTCATCGAGTCGGTCGCAGATGACGTAAAACCCGGCAAATGGACTTCGTTCCCGCAAAGCGTCAAGCTCAAACCGGACGAGACAGTGGTGTTCTCGTGGATCGTTTTTAAATCACGCGTGCATCGCGACCGGGTCAACAAGAAGGTGATGGCCGACCCGCGTCTCGCCGGGATGATGGATCCCAAAGCGATGCCCTTCGATGGCAAGCGCATGATCTACGGCGGGTTCAAGCCGATCGTCGAACTCTGAGCGGCGCGTTAATACCGCGGCGGCATCGCATCGTCCGGCTCGGCCGGAATCGGTATCCATTCGCTCGCACACTCTTCGACGTACGGATAGTAGTCGTCCGCATCTTCGCAGTAATACCAATACTCGGTGTCATCGACCACGGTCTGTGAAATCACGACGACGGGCGGTACATAGGGGTTGGGATACGGGTAGACCGGACCCGAATAAAAGTACCAGCTGGGCCCGACGACCCACCACCAGCCGATCCGCCCGCGGTGATGTCCGTGATGCCACGATCCGTGCCGCCATTTGTCGAAATCGTGCCGCTTGAAATGGCGAATGTCGCCGTGCCAATGCGAGCGCGACGCGGTGTGCCGACGATTGGCGCGATGGTCGCGGCTTCGGTGTACTTTGTCATCGCGCCGTTCGATCCTCCGACCGTCGCGCGCATCGGCGTGGCGGCCGCGTGATTCGGTATGTCGATCGTTCTCGCGACGATCCTGGCCCCGCCCCGCGTGGTGGTGGCGGTCTCCTTCGCGTCCGCCATGCACGCGATTACGCTCTCCGACGGAACCGGTGCGCCCCCGCATATGATCACCGGACCCTTTACGCTCGATATGGATGCGCTGGTGGTTTTCGTCCGAATGTATCTCCTTCGCGCGTCCTGATCCGATCGACGAGCTGCGATCATCCTGCCGCGATCCATCGGAGCGCTGTGTCGCCGGGCCGTTATCGAAGCGCCGCATATCCGGGCCGCGCAAACGATCGGCGCTCTGCCGTTCGGGGATGGTCGTGCGCGGGTGCGGATCGTTTCTCGGGAACGCCGTACCGGAAGTCATGCCGCCCGGTTGTCGCATTGCCGAAGCGCCTCGTGTGCCGCTGTCGATACGATTGCGCGAATGAGAAGTCGCGCCGCGCTCTGACGTGCGCCTCTCCCGCCCGGCCGACGCACCGCTCGGTGCGGCTTGCACTTGACGTCCGCCGAAACTGCGGGAGGGCGAAGCGTCGCGTTGCAGGGAATTCGACCGTTGCCCGCCGCCGAGCCCACTACGGGAAGGCGAAGCGTCGCGCGAAAAGCCGCCTCGGCCGCCGGAATCGCGCGACGAACCGCTCCCGCCTCGGTCGGCCGCGCTCACCTCGTCCCCCATCGGGATGACGAGGAAAAAGGCGAACAGAAGGGCGGACATCTTCATGACGCATACGACCGCGCCGGCCGGCGTTGATTCGAAAGAGAAATGTAAGCGTTTATTTCAAACGCCAATCACCCCGGCCGGCGTCCAGGACGGGCCGGCGATGCTGGATGGGGCTGAACCGCCCGGCCACGTCCGGCTGCCTTCCTGGTTGCGCCCTTTTTGATTTTCTAGTGAATAACGCATTCTTCAATAGCCGCCGGCGTCGTATGATTTTTTTGTTGGGCCTGGAGTGCGCAGGTAAACGGCCGAGTGTGGCGTATCAGCCGCAGCTTCGACCGCGGCGCCTCGTGCTAACGTTGCCGCCTTGAGAAGGCCGCGATGTCACTGGAATCAAGGTACGTCATCAATTGAGCGAACAGGAATGCGTAGGCGGCAAGCCTGGCGAACAGCAAAGAAAAAGCAGCATGAAGCGACGCGTTCTTATTATCGATTCCGGCGTGGGCGGTCTCTCGGTGGCAGGCGCTATTCGCACAACCTTACCGGATATCTCGCTCATCTATGTCGCCGACAGCGCTTGGTTTCCCTACGGCAAGCGCAGCGAAGCCGCTTTGATCGCGCGGCTCGTTTTTCTCGTCAAGGAGAGCTTGAGCAATTCGCCTTGCGATGCGGTCGTAGTCGCGTGCAATACGGCAAGCACGGTCGTTCTCGATGCGCTGCGCTCGCAGTTCGCCGTTCCAATCGTTGGCGTGGTGCCGCCGATCAAGACTGCGGGAAAGGTATCGCGTTCACGCGTGGTCGGATTGCTTGCCACCGAGGCGACCGTGGCGCGGCCTTATGTGCGCAAGCTGCAGGAGCAATTCGCCTCCGACTGCAAGCTGATTCCGCTCGGTCTGTCACGGCTTGCGGAGATGGTCGAAGAAAAGCTACGCGGCATTCCCGTCGATCGCGACGAATTGCGTGGCTTGCTTGCGCCACTGTTCGGAGCCGGTGCGCCACGGGTCGATACGGTGGTACTCGGCTGCACCCACTATCCGTTGCTGCTGGAAGACTTCGAGGCAGTGTCGCCTGTGGGCGTACGATGGCTCGATTCGTCGCCGGCCATTGCACGGCGACTGGTCCAGGTGCTTGCGGATATACCGCCTTCGAACCGTCCGGATAATTCCGAAGCGGTCTATTTCACCGCGCCGATTGAAGGTGCCAAGGCACTGACAGCTTCTCTGGCAAAGCTTGGTCTGCCCGCTCCGGAGTCGTGGCCGGGGAGCGTGTGCTCCAGATCGAACCTGCAATAAAGCCTCACGCCGGAATTGCGCCGAATCGTCCCGACTGATAATCGCGCATCGCCTGTTCGATTTCTTCGCGGCTGTTCATCACGAATGGGCCGTAGCCGACAATCGGCTCGTCGATGGGCTCGCCGCTGAGTAGCAGCACGACCGCCTCGTTGTTGGCTTCGATAACGACGCGCTTGCCTGCGCGATCGAACATGGCCATCTGCTTTTCGCGTGCGATCGTGTCGTCGTTGAGCATCACTGTGCCGTGCAGCACCACGACGGCCGCGGTCCAACCGTCGGGCAGATCGAATTGCGCCATGCCGCCCTGATGCAGACGCAGATCCCAAAAGTTCATCGGTGTAAACGTCCGCGCAGGGCCGGCATGTCCGTCGTAGTCGCCCGCGATTACGCGTAGATACCCGGCGTTGTTGGGTAGCGTCACTTCGGGAATGTCGCGATCGACAATGGCCTGATAATTGGGTCGCGTCAATTTGTCCTTGGCGGGCAAGTTGACCCAGAGCTGGACCATTTCCAGTTTCCCGCCGGAAGCGGTAAAGGCTTCGGAGTGAAATTCTTCGTGGAGAATTCCAGCGCCCGCGGTCATCCATTGCACATCGCCGGGGCCGATCACGCCGCCCCGACCGGTGGAATCGCGGTGGGCGACCTCGCCCTTGTAGACAATGGTCACGGTCTCGAAGCCGCGGTGCGGATGCGTGCCGACGCCGCGCGGTCGTTCGGCAGCGGCAAAGTCGACCGGGCCGGCGTAATCGAGCAGCAGAAACGGACTCATCCGCTTGCCGTGCACCTGGTAGGAAAATATCGAGCGGACGGGAAAGCCGTCGCCGACCCAGTGACTTGGCGGCGCGCTGTGCACGCCCAGCACCTTTTTCATGTCGCGTTCCTTGCCGCGGTTTATAAAAAACTAGACCGTCATGCCGATGTACTTCACTTCCAGATATTCCTCGATGCCGAGGTGCGAGCCTTCGCGGCCGAGGCCGGATTCCTTCACCCCGCCGAAGGGTGCGACTTCAGTGGAGATCAATCCGGCGTTGACGCCGACCATGCCATATTCGAGTGCTTCGCTGACGCGCCAGGCGCGGCTGAGATCGCGAGTGTAGAAGTACGCGGCGAGGCCGAACTCGGTGTCGTTTGCCATGCGAATGGCTTCGGTTTCGTCGTTGAAGCGGAAGAGCGGCGCGACGGGTGCGAAGGTTTCTTCGCGCGTGACTTTCATCGACGTGTCGATGTCCGCAAGGATGGTGGGCTCGAAAAAAAAACCGCCGAGTTCGTGGCGCTTGCCGCCGAGCACGATGCGCGCGCCTTTGGCGAGCGCATCCGCGATGTGATCTTCGGCTTTTGCGACGGTGGCTTCGTCAATCAGCGGGCCGATGTTCACACCCGGCTCCATGCCGTTGCCGATTTTCATCTTGCCTATGCGCTCGGCGAGTTTGGCGGCGAAGGCGTCGTACACCTCGTTCTGCACCAGGATGCGGTTGGCGCACACACAGGTCTGGCCGGCGTTGCGATATTTCGATGCGAGCGCGCCATCGGCTGCGGCATCGAGATCGGCATCATTGAAGACAATGAACGGTGCGTTGCCGCCGAGTTCCATCGAAGTTTTCTTCACCGTGCCGGCGCATTGCTTCAGCAACAGCTTGCCGGTTGCGGTCGAGCCGGTGAAGCTGAACTTGCGCACCAGCGGATTGGTGGTCATCTCTTCGCCGATCGGCTTGGCTTCGCCCGTCACGACGCTGAACACGCCCTTGGGAATGCCGGCGCGTTCCGCAAGTTCGGCCAGTGCCAGCGCGGAGAAAGGCGTGGCGCTGGCCGGCTTGACGACCATGGTGCAGCCTGCCGCGAGCGCGGGCGCAACCTTTCGCGTGATCATCGCCGAGGGAAAATTCCACGGCGTGATCGCGGCGCAGACGCCCACCGGCTGGCGCAGCACGACGATGCGACGATTGCCCTGCGTTGCCGGAATGGTTTCGCCGTACACGCGCTTGGCCTCTTCGGCGAACCATTCGATGAAAGATGCGGCGTACGTTATTTCACCGCGCGCTTCGATCAGCGGTTTGCCTTCTTCGGCGGTCATCAGGACCGCGAGATCTTCCTGATGCTCGATCATCAGCGCGTACCACTTGCGCAACATCGCGGCGCGTTCCTTTGCCGTGGTCGCGCGCCAAGCCGGCCACGCGGCATTGGCCGCCTCGATGGCGGCGCGCGTTTCGACGGCGCCCATGTTGGGTACCGTGCCGAGCACCTGGCCGTTGGCGGGATTGCGGACTTCGAGTGAGCGGCCGCTTTCGGCCTTGCGCCACGTGCCGTCAACGTAGCACTGGGTGCGGAACAGCGCAGCGTCGCTGAGGGGATAGGGAAATACGAAATCGGGTGCGTTCATGGGATACCTGCGGTTATCGGTGGGCGATCGAAGCGGACGAATCGATGGAAGCTTTGATCAAGGCGCTTTGGCCAACGACA
>JAKFDA010000037.1:0-14611 GCA_036676355.1 Nitrosomonadales bacterium
CGGACACTATGGCGCGCTGTCGATCGGCGCGGTGGCGCATCGCGTGGTGCATGGCGGCGAGCACTATGTGACGCCGGTACGCGTGGACGAGAAAGTGCTCGACGATCTCGAACGCCTGGTGCCGTTGGCGCCGTTGCATCAGCCGAACAATCTGGCGCCCATCCGGATACTGCGCGAAAGCAGGCTCGCGCTGCCGCAGCTAGCATGTTTCGACACTGCGTTCCATCGCACTCAGCCGGTGCTGGCGCAGCGCATCGCCTTGCCGGAGGAGTTTGTGCGCGACGGCGTGCGACGCTACGGTTTCCACGGCTTGTCCTACGAGTACATCGCATCGGTGTTGCCGCAATTCGCACCACAGGCGGCGCGCGACAAAACCATCGTGCTGCATCTGGGCAACGGCGCGAGCATGTGCGCGCTGCTCGGTGGACACAGCATCGCCACGACGATGGGTTTCACCGCGCTTGACGGCCTGGTCATGGGTACGCGTTGCGGCAGCATCGATCCTGGCGTGTTGCTTTACCTCATGCAGCAGCGCGGCATGTCGGCCGATGCATTGCAGAATCTGCTTTATCACCACAGCGGGCTGCTCGGCGTTTCGGGCGTGGCGAGCGATATGCGCGCGCTCCGGGAGAGTGACGATCCGCGCGCCGCGGCGGCGATCGACTTGTTCGTTTATCGCATCGGCCGCGAACTCGGTTCGCTCGCGGCGGCGCTGCAGGGCGTTGACGCGCTGGTGTTCACCGCCGGCATCGGCGAGCATGACGCGTCGATACGCGCACGCGTGTGTCGCGACGCCGCCTGGCTCGGGGTCGAACTCGACGACGAATCGAATCGCGCCGGCGGACCGCTTATCGGCAAGCCGTCCGGTCGTGTCGCGGCATGGGTGATTCCCACCGACGAGGAAATCATGATGGCGCGGCATGCCAAGGCGGTGCTTGCTGTCTAGTCTGTAACAAGATGGTGTGCGCGATGCCAGTCGATGATCGCGAGATCCGGATACTCGGCGAAATTGACATCCTTGATGCCGTGCGGAATCGTCACCCAGGGCGCCGCCGAATCCACAAAAATGTGCACCGTTTGCGGCGGCTTGGGCAGCGGCGTATCGATGGCCGAAGCGAACGGGTGCACCAGATCCGGCCAGTTCGGATCAGATACCCATAGCGCGCTGCCGCAACGTCCGCAAAAATGCCGTCGCGCCGAACTCACGCGCCCGCCGCCGCTCGATTTGAGCTTGACCCGATAGACGCTGATGTTGGGCTTGCCGCGTATCTGCAGCGTGTCGGCCAGCCCCATGATGTTGATCGCATAACCGCCACCGCCCTGGGTTTTGCGGCAGATGGAGCAATAGCAGCGCATGTAAGGGTAGGGCGTGTGCGATTCCAGCGAGAACCCCACCGCATTGCAGTGGCATGAACCTTCAAGCAACATGTGCGCTCCTTGATTGGCGTTTGGTCAGGTCTTGGCCAATGCAAGAAACGCGCGCTGCATCGAAGCAGGGTGCAGGTGCGGAACAACGAAAGGAAAGCGGCATGTCCGATGGCGCGCAGGCGATGCGCATCGACAAGTGGTTATGGGCGGCGCGTTTCTACAAGACGCGCAGTCTCGCCGCGCAGGCGGTGGATGGCGGCAAGGCGCGCATCGGCGGTCAGCGCGTCAAGCCCGCCAAGGACGTGCGCGTGGGCGACGAAGTCACCATCCACATCGGCGAACTTGAATGGATCGTCGAAGTGCGGGGCTTGTCGCTGCAGCGTCGTTCCGCGCCCGAGGCGCAAATGTTGTATGCGGAGCGCGAAGACAGCAGGGTCAAGCGTGCCGATGCGGTGGCGCAGCGCAAGGCGCAGGTCGATCCGTCGCGTATCGAGCGCGGCCGGCCGACCAAGAAAGATCGCCGCATGATCCGGCGATTCACCGAAGGCGGTTAGGGAATGTCTGATTAAGTGCCGCGGATGGTCGCGAGTGCGGGGCCGCGAAGGACGGAGCAGGTTCCATCGGCTTCATCGATGGATGCGACCCCGCAGCGGGCTGTGATGTGCCGATTCGTTCGCGTTCCTTCATGTGCCTTTGCGGTCGCATCCCCTGAGGGGGCCCTGCTCCACGCGCCGGCACATGGCTGTACGAGCGAGGACAAAGCAATCAATCGCTTATGCGAAACGAACTGGCGATCGCCTTGATTAAATAACCTTAATCAGAGCTTCCTTAGACATTCCTGTCGCCGGCAACGGCACACACTCCCATTCAAGCCGCGATGGCGCGCTCGCGCATCATCAGGTCGATCTGTTCGGCCGGCAGCGGCGCCGTGCACAGGAAACCCTGATATTCGTCGCAGTTGAGCGTGCGCAGCACGCCAAGTTGCTCGTCCGTTTCCACGCCTTCGGCAATCACTTTCAAGCGCAGGCTGTGCGCGAGCGACACGATGGCTCGCACGATCGCGACGTCTTCCGGATTGTTGGAGATATCGCGCACGAACATGCGATCGATCTTGAGTTTGTTGAGCGGAAAGCGCTTGAGATAGGCGAGGCTGGAATAGCCGGTGCCGAAATCGTCGATGGAAATATGCACGCCGAGCTCCGACAGGCCGACGAGAATCTGCTCCGCTTTTTCCGCGTTCGTCATGACGATGGATTCGGTCAGCTCCAGTTCGAGGCAAGACGGCTCGAGTTCCGCGTCCGCCAGCGCCTGTTCCACCGATTCCTGCAGCTCCGGATCGCGAAACTGGTTGGCCGACAGGTTGACCGCAATGCGTATGGGCGGCGAGCCGCCATCCTGCCAGGCGCGATTCTGACGACAGGCCTCGTGCAGAACCCAGCGACCGATGGGGACGATGAGTCCGGTTTCTTCGGCCAGCGGAATGAATTCCAGCGGCGGAACGAGGCCACGTTGCGGATGGCGCCAGCGGATCAGCGCTTCGAGGCTGGTGATCGCGCCGGTGCGCATGTCGACCTTGGGTTGGTAATGCAGCTCGAACTGATCGTGCGCGAGGGCGCTGCGCAAGCCGGATTCGAGCTCGATGCGGGCGCGGTCGGAGAAGTTCATTTCCGGCGCGAAGAACTGATAGGCGCCGCGGCTGACTCGTTTGGCATGTGACATCGCCGCTTCTGCGCAACCAAGCAGCGCTTCGGGCGCGTCGCCGTCGGTCGGGTAGAGCGCGATGCCGAGCGTCGCGCACAGATAAAGCGCCTGCCCGCCGATGGCATAGGGCCTGGCCAGTTCGCCGAGCAGCCGGTTCGCCAGTGCGCCGACCGTGCCCGCATGCGGAATGTGCGGCAGCACCACGGCGAACTCGTTGCCGCCCAGACGTGCGACGGTGTCCTCGCTGCGCAGCATGCCGGTTGCGCGCGCGGCGACTTCGCGCAGTACGATGTCGCCGGCGGCGTGACCGAGCGAATCGTTGATGCTCTTGAAGCGATCGAGATCGAAAAAAAGGATCGCGCAGTGTTTGTCGTAACGCTGCGCCTGCGCGACGGCTTGCTTGATGCGGTCGATCAGCAGCAGACGGTTGGGCAGCCGCGTGAGCGGATCGTGCATTGCAAGAAATTCGAGTTCCAAGCGCGCGTGTTTGAGAGACGCGGTCAGTTGCCCGGTGTCGCGCCGCAAGCGGTCCTCGAAATACGAGGCGCTCAGCGCGAGCGACAAGCCGCAGGCGCTGAACACGGCGACCAGAGCGGCGAGCAGATTGCGGTGCAGGCCGTACTCGACTGTTACTGTTTCGGGGGCGAAGCTGGTCGCCGCCATGCCGAAGTAGTAGGTGCCGGCCATGGCCGCGCCCATGGCAAGCGCGCCGCCGATGTGCCAGGTGGAACGGCGCACCATGGCGCCATGATGCCTGTCGAATGCAAGCCATAACGCAAGCGTCGCCATGACGACCGGCGTGGCCACGGAGACGAGCACGGGCGCGAGGGAGTATATCGGCGCCGGCGAGATTTCCAGGCCGCCCATGGCGGTGTAGTGCATCGCGGCCAGGCCGGCGCCGAGCGCTGTGCCGGCCACTACGAGGCGAATGCGCGTTGCCGAACCGATGACGACTCGCAGGGCGATGCCACCGAGCAGTACGGCGATGAGCCAGGAGATCGCGGTAGGCAGTACTTTGTAAGTGAGCGCGAAAGGCGTCTTGACCGCCAGCATGCCGACGAAATGCACCGACCACATGCCGGTGCCGAGCGCGAGCGCGCCGCCGATCAGCCACCAATGGCTGTCCTTTGCGGTGGCTGCAGTGGCGCGCGCGGCAAGATCGAGCGCCGTATATGAGGACAATACGGCGACGATCAGCGGCGCGCCGACGAGCCCGATTGCAAAGCTTTCCCCCACCTGGCTTCCCTTGTTGGGTACTCGAAAAGGGTTATCGGCCGGAATGGGTGCACCTTGAGCGGCGGCGGTGGCCTTCGTGACGTATGACCGGGCGCGAGTCGGCGTTGACCTGATCGTATGTCGTCAGTTCGTCAACGCATCGATCGTGTTGCCGGTGACGCGTTCACACCGTGTCTGCGCGCTCACGCAACATGGTCGCCAGTTGTTCGGGCGGCAGCGGGACCGTGCATAGATAGCCCTGGTATTCGTCGCAATTCAGACTGCGCAGCATGCCGAGTTGGTCGTCCGTTTCCACGCCTTCGGCAATCACCTTTAATCGCAAACTGTGCGCGAGCGAAATAATGGCGCGCACGATCGCGACGTCTTCAGGGTTGTTCGAAATATCGCGCACGAATATGCGATCGATCTTGAGTTTGTCGAGCGGAAAACGTTTGAGATAGGCGAGGCTGGAATAGCCGGTGCCGAAATCATCAATGGAAATGTGCACGCCGAGGTCGGACAGGCCATTGAGGATCTGAGTGGCGTTTGCCACATCTGTCATAACGATGGTTTCGGTCAGTTCGAGTTCCAGGCACGCTGCATCCAATCGCGCTTCAGTCAGCGCGTGTTCGACCGTCTTCTTTAAATTCGGGTCACGGAACTGATTGGCGGACAGATTGACCGCGATGCGCAGCGGCGGTGCGCCGTCGTCTTGCCATGCCCGACTTTGACGACAGGCTTCGTGCAACACCCAGCGACCGATGGGCACGATCAGCCCGGTCTCCTCGGCCAGCGGGATGAATTCCAGCGGCGGAACGAGGCCGCGTTGCGGATGGCGCCAGCGGATCAATGCTTCGAGGCTGGTGATCGCGCCGGTGTGCATATCGATCTTCGGCTGATAGTGCAATTCGAACTGGTTATGCAGCAGCGCGCCGCGCAAGTCGGATTCGAATTCGATGCGCGCGCGATCGAAGCTGTTCATTTCCGGCGCGAAGAATTGGTAGTTGCCTCGCCCGACGCGTTTGGCGTGATACATAGCCGCGTCGGCGTTGGTAAGCAGTGTTTCCGGCTTGTCGCCGTCGGCAGGATAAAGCGCAATGCCGAGTGAAGCGCACATATAGAGTTCCTGGCCGTCGATGAGATGAGGCTTGGCCAACTCGGTCAGCAGGCGGCTCGCCAGGTTGCCCACCTTCGCTACGTCAAGTATGTGAGGCAGTACGATTGCGAACTCGTCGCCGCCGAGGCGCGCCACCGTGTCTTCGCTGCGCAGCATGTTACGAGCGCGCAACGCCACTTCCTGCAGCACGATGTCGCCGGCGGTATGGCCGAGCGAGTCGTTGATGGTCTTGAAACGGTCGAGATCGAAAAACAGAATTGCGCAGTGCGCATTGTCGCGTTGCGCTTGTGCAATGGCCTGTTGAATGCGATCGATCAGCAAAATGCGGTTGGGCAGTTGCGTCAGCGCATCGTGCATTACCAGAAATTCGAGTTCCGACTGGGCGAAGTTCAGGGAAGCGGTGAGGCGGCTCGTATCACGCTGCAGCCGGCCATCGAAGTGGGAGACGGTTAGTGCGAGGGTCAAGCCGCATAGCGATAACAGCGTGACCAGTGTCGCGAGACCGTCTTCGCTCAAGCCGCCCTGCGTAAGACATACGGCGCCTGCATCGAAATTTGCCGCGGCCATGCCGGTGTAATGCATGCCTGCGATCGCTGCTCCCATGACGATTGCGCTAGCGATTTGCGCCGTTACTGCATGCCGCGAGCTTTGCTTGCGCAATCTGAACGCGAGCCAGAGCGCGGCGGACGATGCGCCGATCGCGATGATGACGGATGCGAAAAAGGGCGCGACGCTGTACTCGATCGCAGGAGCGAGAAAGAGCGCAGCCATGCCGATATAGTGCATCAGCGAAATGCCGACGCCCATCAGTACGCCGCCCAGGCAAAGCCGGCGCCAAGGCAGCGAGACACCACTCACCGTATGCAACGCGTAGCCGCTGACCATCACTGCAATCAACCACGATGCGATGGTCAGTTCGGTGTTGTACGAGACAGCGATTGGCAGCCGGAAGGAGAGCATGCCGACGAAGTGCATGGACCAGATGCCTGTGCCCATCGCCAGGGCGCCGCACCATAGCCACCGGCGCGCCGAACCCGCCGGCGCTGCGGTGATGCGAGCGGCGAGGCTTAGCGCGGTATACGAAGCGAGGCTGGCGATGACCAGCGATGCCGCGACCAGTCGTGCATCGTAATTACCGTCCAATGAAAGCCTCAGCGCAATAAGTTCAAGTTCTTATCGTTCTTATCGACATGGGCATGCCGAACTTTAGGAAGCCTTGAAGGCGGACGCCCCGTCAAGCTCGCCTGAGGAACGTCATGCGGACGACGTCATGCGGGAGATGGAACACGGCCACGACCTCATGGCTCGGAGCCCCTGAGTCTCAGTGCGTCAGTACTTCGATCCTGTTGCCGGTGACGCGGACACGCTGACCGGGGCGCAGGCCGGGATCCTCGTCCACCACGACCGTGCCTTGTTCGCCCGCTTCATAGAAAACGGTCACTTCGTAGCGAAGACTCACGACGTTGGCGTTGTGATCCTTCTCGCTGTTGCGGATAACGCCGACGATCGCGGTTTGCCAGTTATCGCTGTTCAACGCGCGTTGGCGACGTTCCTGCACCAGGCCGACCACACCGATTTTCGGGATTGCGGGCGCCTCCGCCACGGCTTCGGCACGCGGCGCCGGTTGTGCGCAGGCGCCCAGCATGATGAACAACAGGAGTGCGGCGAAGCGGAACATGATCAACAAGGGGTGTCGAAGACACCGGATTCTACGAGGCGAACCGGGGCCGCGTCGCCGTCGCATTGCGCGTTACCGGTACAATTGCGGGCTTCGTTCACGGTGCGCATAGGCAAGCCCCTCGACCGCACCCATCTATTAACGGATTGGAATCTCGAATTGATAGTTACCAACAACCTCAGCATGCATTTTTCCGGCAAACCGCTGTTCGAAAATGTGTCGGTGAAATTCGGCGAAGGTTTTCGCTATGGCCTGATCGGCGCCAATGGTTCGGGCAAATCGACCTTCATGAAAATTCTCGGCGGCGACCTGGAGCCGACCGGCGGGAGTGTTGCAGTCGATTCGAACGAGCGCGTAGGCAAGCTGCGGCAGGATCAATTCGCCTACGAAGACCAACGCGTGCTCGACGTCGTGCTCATGGGGCACGAGGAGATGTGGCAGGCGGCACAGCAGCGCGATGCGATTTATGCCAATCCCGATGCCACCGACGACGATTACATGCGCGCCGCCGAACTCGAAGCGAAGTTTGCCGAGTATGGCGGTTACGATGCCGAGGCGCGCGCCGGTGCGCTGCTGCTGGGTGTCGGCATTCCGCTCGAACAGCACGATGGACCGATGAGCGCCGTCGCGCCGGGCTGGAAACTGCGCGTGCTGCTGGCGCAAGTGCTGTTCGCCGAGCCGGACATCATGTTGCTCGACGAGCCGACCAACAACCTCGACATCAACACCATTCGCTGGCTCGAAGGCGTGTTGAACGAGCGCAACAGCACGATGATCATCATTTCGCACGATCGCCACTTCCTCAATAGCGTCTGCACGCATATGGCCGATCTGGATTACCGTGCGTTGCGCGTCTATCCCGGCGATTACGACGATTACATGCAGGCTTCCACGCTGGCGCGCCAGCAGCAGGCGCAGGCCAATGCGCGCGCCAAGGACCGCATCGCCGATCTGGAAGATTTCGTGCGCCGCTTCAGCGCCAACAAATCCAAGGCGCGCCAGGCCACTTCGCGCATGAAGCAGATCGAAAAGCTGAAGGTCGAGGACGTCAAGCCGTCCAGCCGCCAGTACCCGTTCATCCGCTTCGAATACGACGAGAAAGAGAAGCTGCACCGCATTGCGGTGGAGACGCAGAAGTTGAGCAAGGGCTACGGCAAACCGTTGATCGCCAAGCTCGATCTCGCCATCGAGGCGGGTGAGAAAGTCGCGATCATCGGCCCCAACGGCGTCGGCAAGACCACGCTGCTGCGCGTGCTGCTGGGCGAATTGCCGCCGGACGCCGGCACGGTGAAGTGGGCGGAGAAAGCGCGCCCCGGTTATTGCGCGCAGGACAACGCCGGTGATTTCGAGGCCGACATGAATCTGGTCGACTGGATCGGCGCCTGGCGCGGCGAGGGCGACGACGAAACCGTGGTGCGCGGCACACTCGGCCGTCTGCTGTTCTCCGGCGATGATGTGAAGAAATCGGTGAAGGTGATTTCAGGCGGCGAAGAGCGCCGCATGATATTCGGCAAGCTCATGCTGCAGCGGCATAACGTCCTGCTGATGGACGAGCCGACCAACCACCTCGACATGGAATCGATCGAATCGCTCAACGATGCGCTCGATCGCTACACCGGCACGCTGATTTTCGTGTCGCACGATCGCGAGTTCGTGTCTACGCTGGCGACCCGCATTATCGACATGCAGCCCGGTGAAGCGGGGCAACCTGCGCGCGTCGTCGATTTTCGCGGCGATTACGAGGATTACCTGCGCAGTCAGGGACTGTAGACAGCAGCGCTTTAGGGAGCGCCTGGAGCGGAAAGCTGCTCCGACCTCATCCATTGGCGACCGCATCATGAGCCGTTCATGGTTCGACTGCCCTGCGGGCGCTCACCACGAACGGCCTTGTGGCACTCACCTGGCGTCGAGCGTTTACCTGATCGCTGACGTGCTGATTTAAGCCCAGGCCGGCTGCGTCAGCGAGGCCGATTGATCCGTCTTCGCGCCGACCGCGCCGTTCAGCGCGGCCACGTCATCGGCAAAGGTGGTCGGCTCCAGTTCCAGCGCGCGTGCCCAGCCCGCCATTGCCTCCGGCGCAATGCGGGCGTCGCCGCGTTCCACATGGGATACGACGCTGCCGAGCACGAATCCCAATCGGCGCGCCAGTTCCGCGCGTGATAGCCCCAGACCGCGGCGGCGTTCGCGCACGTACGTACCGATCCGCTTGGACGCCATATTGCGAGTCAGGATTCCGGTATGCATGAGCAGCACATCGGCTTGCGCCCGGGAAACTTTAGGGGCGAAAACAGCCGGGCGGGGCAAACCGCAACCTGCCGTCCTGTCCACTATTCCCGCTTCTCGGCTCTCGGCTGCGCTTGATGCTACCCTTGCTCGCCGCCTATGGAAGCTCTGATCAAGGTTGTTTGATTGAGGTTGTTGCCAGTTCGTTACGCATAAGCGATTGATTACTTTGTCCTCGCTCGTACAGCTTCGCGCACTCGCGACCATCCTCGGCACTTATTCAGACATCCCCTATGTTCCTACTCAAAAAAATCCTCGCTGCGCTGGTGTTGCCGCCGACCGGTCCTTTGCTTCTCGTTCTGGCCGGGTTGCTGCTGTGGCGACGCCGGGCGGGGCGCTGGCTGGTGTGGGGCGGTTTTCTCACGCTTTTCGCGTTGGCGTCCCCGCTCGTGGCACACAGTCTGCTCACCCTGGTGGACGATACGCCGCCGCTCGACTACCACGCGGCGCGCACCGCGCAGGCCATCGTGATCATGGGCGGCGGCGTGCGCCAGGCCCCAGAATATGGCGGTGACAGTCTCGGTCGCCTGACGCTTGAACGCGTGCGCTACGGCGCGTGGGTTGCGCGGCGAACCGGCTTGCCGGTGATGGTGACCGGCGGCTCGGTGTATGGCGGCACGAGCGAGGCGGAGGTCATGCGCACCGCCTTGCGGGACGAATTCGGCGTGCCGGTGCGCTGGATCGAACCGCGTTCGCGCAATACCCATCAGAACGCTCAACTCAGCGCCGCGGTGCTGCGACCGGCGGGCATCAAACGCATCGTGCTGGTGGCGCACAGCTTCGACATGCCGCGTGCGCAGGCCGAGTTCGAAGCGGCGGGATTCGAAACCGTTCTGGCGCCGACCGGCGTGCGCGGCGAATGGCCGGAAGATCTACCGCTTGCCTTGATGCTCATTCCCAACATGGCGGCACTGCATGGCAGCTACTACGCCTTGTATGAATTGCTCGCCGACGCGGTGCGTCGCGTCGGTCTGAACAGGTGAAAGATGGATCGCACCGAACGTTTCTACAAAATCGATCAGTTGCTGCAGCAGAAGGGCGTCGTGCCGCTGGAGGATTTCCTGTCCGCGCTGAGCGTGTCGCGCGCAACGTTCAAGCGCGATCTGGAATACATGCGCGACCGATTGCACGCGCCGATCGAATGGGACCGCGAGCGTCGTGGTTATGTGTTCACCGGTGCGTTGTCGGGCGCGCCGCGTTATCAGTTGCCAGGCCTGTGGTTCAACGCCTCGGAAATCCGCGCTTTGCTCACCATGCAGCATATGCTCGCCGACCTGCAGCCGGGCGTGCTCGAGCCGCATATCGCACCGCTGCGCGCGCGCCTGCGTTCGCTGCTGGACGTCGGTGATCATCCGGCCGATGAAGTCGAACGGCGCGTGCGACTGGTGCGCATGGGTGCGCGCGCCGTGGCGTTGCCGCACTTCGAATTGGTCGCCAACGCCGTGCTCAAGCGTCAGCGCATGCATATCGCCTACGCCGGTCGCAGCAGCAATGCCGTCACCGAGCGCGAGATTTCGCCGCAGCGTCTGGTGCATTATCGCGAGAACTGGTACGTCGATGCCTGGTGCCATTTGCGCGAGGATCTGCGCAGTTTTGCCGTCGATGCCATTCAACGCGCTTCGCTGCTCGACAGGAAAGCGAAGAACGTGGCGGACAAGGAACTGGACGAGGTGCTCGCCGGCGGCTACGGCATTTTTTCCGGGCGCGCCACGCAGTGGGCAAAGTTGCGTTTCAGCGCCGATCGCGCGCGCTGGGTGGGCAGTGAACAATGGCATCCGAAGCAGAAGAGCGGCTACGAAGCCGACGGCGCCTATGTGCTGGAAGTGCCGTACGCCGACGATCGCGAACTGATCGGCGATATTCTGCGGCACGGCGCGGAAGTCGAAGTGCTGGCGCCGCCCGCGCTGCGTCGCGCGGTACGCGAACAACTGAATGCCGCGCTCAAGCGCTATGGAAGCTCTGATTAAGGTCTTTTGCTGAATGTTGCCGCAAGTTCCGGGCTGTGAAGGGGTTGTTCTGCTTTGCCCTCGCTCGTACAGCTATGTGCCGGCGCGCGGAGCAGGGGCCCCTTCAGTGGATGCGACCGCTAAGGCACATGCAGGAACGCGAACGAATTGGCACATTCACAGCCCGCTGCGGGGTCGCATCCATCGATGAGCCCATGGAACCTGCTCCGTCCTCCGCGGTCCCGCACTCGCGACCATCCTCGGCACTTGTTCAGACATTCCCTGCAAGGAATAACGCAATGGGCTCACCGCCTGAGCCACAAGGGTGCACATACTGCCGTCTCACTTGCAGACCTGAGGTGGCGGATGAAAAAGATCAGCGTGAACAAGCGTGCGCCGGCCGGCGACCGGGCCGTCGCGATCGGCGGATTCATTCTTGTGCTGCTGACCGGCTTCTTTGGCGCGGAGCCGGCCGATATGACGGCGAGCGAGCAGGTTGCGATTGCGACGACCGCCTGCGGCGACGACGCGGCGACGAATTGCACGGCGCGCTGAGGGCGAACAGAGGAAACAACGACCGGGCGAGTCGGGTGGCCGCCCGGCTCTCATAGATGCTGAACATTTTTCAGTCCAACCGGGTGGAGACGCTTGCCGACGCACTGGCGGACGCCATGCGCGTGTCCTCGGCCGGGGCGCTGCAGCCAGAAACCGTGGTGGTGCAGTCCAGCGCCATGTCGCGCTGGCTGTCGTTCGCACTCGCAGAGCGGCTGGGCATCACCGCCAACGTGCGCTTCGCCTTCCCTGCCAGTTATATCTGGACGCTGTTCGGCACGGTATTGCCGCAGGTCTCCGCGCAGTCGCCGTTCGAACCGGAGGTGCTCAGCTGGACTTTCATGGGTCTGCTGGAATGGGACGCGCGGCTGCGCAAGCAGGCGCGCCTTGCGCACTATCTGAGCGACGGCGACGCGCGCCGACGCTACGAACTCGCGCGTCGTCTCGCCGAGGTGTACGACCGCTATCTCGTCTATCGGCCCGACTGGATCGCCGCATGGAGCGAGGGCAAAACGATCGGGTTGGGCGCGGACGAGAACTGGCAGGCGCTGCTGTGGCGCGCCGCCGCGGCGGGCGGCGCGGTCGAACACGTGCATGCGCATCCGCGCGAATCGTTCTATGCCGCGATCGATCGTGATGCCGAAGCGCGCGAGCGCTTGCCGCGGTCGCTGCATCTGTTCGCCCTGGAAGCGCTGCCGCCGATGTATCTGGAGGTGTTCGAGCGCCTGGCGGCGCATGTCGATGTCACGCTTTATGCATTGAATCCCTGCCGCGAATACTGGGGCGACATCGTCAGACGCCGTGCGCTGGCGCGGCAGGCCGCGACCGATGTGCAAGCGGACACGTATTTTGAAGTGGGCAACAGCCTGCTGGCCTCCATGGGCGCGCATGGCCGCGCGTTTTTCGATGCGCTGGCTGAGTTGCACGCGCGCGAAGCCGCGCATTACGTCGAACCGGCGGGCGATACGCTGCTCGCCACCTTGCAGCGCGACGTGCTCGACTTGCGCGAGCGCGGCGCCGAGGCGGACGATGCGCCGCCGTTGGCGCTTGCCGCCGACGATGTATCGCTACAGGTGCACGTGTGCCATAGCGCCATGCGTGAAGCCGAAGTGCTGCACGATCGCCTGCTCGATGCGTTCGCGCGCGATGCCAGTCTGCGACCGGGCGACGTGCTGGTGCTGGTGCCGCGCATCGAGGACTACGCGCCGGCCATCGATGCGGTGTTCGCCACGGCGCCAGCGGCGCGGCGGATACCGTACGCCATCGCGGACCTGAGTGCACGACGCGGCAACACGCTGCTCTCCACGTTCTTCCAACTGCTGCGCCTGCACGAAGGTCGTCTGGAAGCGGAGGCGGTGCTCGGCCTGCTGGAGCAGTCGCCGATCGCACGCAGGTTCGATATCGCGCCGGAAACCTTGCCGCTGCTGCGCCAGTGGGTGCGCGAATCGGGCATTCGCTGGGGACGCGATGCGGCGGCGCGTGCGGCGCTCGGCTTGCCGGCAACCGCCGAGCACAGCTGGGCGGTCGGGCTCGATCGTCTGCTGCTCGGTTACGCCATGCCGGGCGAAGGACATGTGCGCCATGGCGCGTTGCTGCCGTACGACGACGTCGAAGGCGGCACCGCCCAGGTGCTTGGCAGCCTCAAATCCTTTGTCGACGCGCTCGGTGCGCTGGACGATGCGCTGCGCAAACCGCGCACGCTCACGCAATGGAAACGTCTGGCGGAACGCCTGCTTGTGCAACTGTTCGAGATCGACGAGGAGAGCGAACGCGATGCGCAGGCGATCCGTTCCGCGGCCGTAGCCGTCGTTGCGAACGGTCAGCGCGCCGGGTTCGATGCACCGGTGCCGGTCGAAGTCTGGCGCAGTGCGCTCGAAATTTTGCTTCAGCCGACGGCGCGCGCCACCGCCTTTTTCAACGGTGGCGTCACCTTCGCCGCGTTGCGCCCGATGCGCCCGATCCCGGCACGTTTCGTCGCCGTGATCGGTCTGAATGACGGCGATTTTCCGCGCAACCAGCCGAGTTTGAGCTTCGATCTCATGACGGCGGATCGGCGGCGCGGCGATCGCCTGCCGCGCGACGAGGATCGCTATGCCATGCTCGAAGCATTGCTCGCCGCGCGCGAGCGGTTGCATCTGAGCTACACCGGTCGAAGCGAACGCGATAACAGCGAACTCGCCCCTTCGGCATTACTGGCCGAGCTGCTGGACGCCGTGCGCCGCAGCGTAGTGGCGGCGGACGGCGGTGACCCGGTCGCCCGCATCCGCATCGAGCATCCCCTGCAGGCATTCAGTCGTCGTTATTTCGATGGCAGCGATACGCGCCTGTACAGCTATGTGGAAGACTATGCCGCGGCCAGCCGTGCGGCGAGCGATACGAGGCGCGGTACCGCGCGGTTCATCGGCGATGCATTGCCGATGAATGTTGCGGCACGCGGCGAAATCGATCTCGCGGCGCTGCAGCGTTTCATTCGCAATCCCGCACGCCATTTCCTGCAGGAGCGTCTCGGCATTCGGCTGGAGGCCGAAGACGAGGCGCTCGACGATCACGAGCCGTTCACCCTTGATGGGCTGGCGTGCTTTGAACTGCGCCGTACGGTGCTCATGCATAAAGCGCAGGACCTCGATGTCGCCGAATCGCTGAAACTCGCCCGTGCCGCCGGCCTGTTGCCGCATGGCAACGTCGGCAACGTATTGCATGCGAGTGTCGTGGAGGAAATCGCGCCCCTGCATGCGGCGCGCGTCGGCGCGG
>JAKFDA010000038.1:0-4518 GCA_036676355.1 Nitrosomonadales bacterium
CTGGTGGCGGAACGATTGTGATAAAGCAGATCGTAAGGAACCGGATGCGTATGGAAGAACGACTCCAGTGTGGCGGCCATGCCCATGTGGACCTCCTGTGAGTGCATGCGCTTCAGTATAGGAAACGGTCGTGGGCGGGCAAGGTGAATTGAAAGCCGAATGGGTGCTTTCGGGATGATCGATGCGCCACTGGACTCTCGCTGCAACCTGCCCCCGAATGTTTTAATCGGGGGCCAAAGCGCGCGAGCGGGAATTCATCGACCGAATCAAATCTCGGCGGCGAAGGACTTGGCGTAGCGCTTCAACCCACGCGCGGCAAGGTGAACGAAGGTTTGGCCGAGGCAAGCTTCTCGGCCATGCGGTCGTCGAAACGGCCGAGCTTGATCACGACCCGCTCGTGAATGCCGTCGCCGATCGGCTCGCGATCGTCGCGCGCGGCGAGACGGAAGCGCAAGGTATTGCCCTCAACCGCAATCAGCTCCGACTCCGCATGCACGCCCATGCTGACCGGTGTCGCGGCAAAGTGACGCACGTCCAGATGGGTGCCGACCGTCTGATAACCCTCCGGCAGATACTTCTCGACGGCCGCGAGCGACGCTGCTTCGAACATATTGATCATCACCGGCGTGGCGAGTACGCGCACCACGCCGCTGCCGACGTGCGGCGCGGTATGTTCGTTGGCCACGATGAGATCATTTTCCGCCTTGAGGCCGGGTTTCAAGCGCGATAAATCCACCATGCTGCATTCCATTGATGTTGTCGACGCCCGGATGGTAGCCGAGCCGCGCGCAGTCCGCGATGAGATCGACGTATAGGCCGATCAGCGACGCCGTCTATTTGCGCTGCATGGCGCGTGCCAGTGCCGCGGCCATGGCGCCGTTGCCTGCGGACTCGCGTTCACGCTGAACCGGCATCGGCTTGCGCGCTGCTGGACGCTGGCCCGCGTCGGCGCGCCGAACCGGCGTTTCGTCGAGCTTCATGGTTAACGCAATGCGTTTGCGCTGCGCATCGACTTCCAGCACCTTGACGCGCACGACGTCTCCCGCCTTCACCACATCGCGCGGATCCTTGACGAACTTGCTGGACAGCATCGAGATATGCACCAGTCCGTCCTGGTGCACGCCGATATCGACGAACGCACCGAAGTTCGTTACGTTGGTGACCACCCCTTCAAGCAGCATGCCCGGCTGCAGATCGTTGAGGCCTTCCACACCTTCCTTGAAGGCGGCCGTCTTGAACTCGGGGCGCGGATCGCGACCGGGTTTCTCCAGTTCGCGCAGGATGTCGCGCACGGTCGGCAGACCGAAACGCTCATCGATGTATCTGGCCGCGTCGAGTTGCTTCAGCGCATTCATGTCGCCCATCACCTCGCGCACGGAACGCCGGATGTCGGCCAGGATGCGCTCGACCAGCGGATAGGCTTCCGGATGCACCGACGACGCATCGAGCGGATTGTCGCCATCGGCAATGCGCAGAAAACCGGCCGCCTGCTCGAACGTCTTCTCGCCCAGGCGCGGCACTTTCTTCAGGGCGTCGCGCGTGGCAAACGGGCCGTGCTGATCGCGATGGCGCACGATCGCTTCGGCCAGCGAGTTCGACAGACCGGAGATGCGCGCAAGCAACGGCGCGGAAGCCGTGTTCACATCGACACCCACGGCGTTGACGCAATCCTCCACCACCGCGTCGAGCGAGCGCGCAAGCTTGGTCTGCCCGACGTCGTGCTGGTATTGCCCCACGCCGATGGACTTGGGATCGATCTTCACCAGTTCGGCGAGCGGATCCTGCAGCCGCCGCGCGATGGACACGGCACCGCGCAGGCTCACGTCCATATCCGGAAATTCCCTGGCCGCGAATTCGGAGGCCGAGTACACCGAGGCGCCCGCTTCCGACACGACGATCTTGGTCAGCTTCAATTCAGGATGGCGTTTCATCAGATCGCCGGCGAGTTTGTCGGTTTCGCGCGACGCTGTGCCGTTGCCGATGCTGATCAGTTCGACGCCATGTTTTTTCGCCAGCGCCGCGAGCGTGGCGAGCGAACCTTCCCAGTCATTGCGCGGCTGATGCGGATAAATCGTGGCGGTATCGAGCACCTTGCCGGTGCGATCGACCACCGCGACTTTCACGCCCGTGCGGATGCCCGGATCGAGCCCCATGGTCGCGCGCGGCCCGGCCGGGGCGGCCAGCAGCAGATCATGCAGGTTGCGCGAGAAGACCCGAATCGCTTCTTCCTCGGCCTGTTCGCGCAGCGCGTTGAAGAGATCGCTTTCCAGTTGCCACGACACTTTGATCTGCCAGGTCCAGCGCACACATTGCAGCAGCCAGGGATCGGCGGCACGACCTTTATCCGCCACATCGAAGCGCGCAGCGATGCGGCGCTCGCAGGTGTTGAACGGCGCCGCAGCCGGCTTCGCCTGTTCTTCGAGTTCTTCCGGCAGCTTGAGCGCCAGGCGCAGCATTTCTTCCTTGCGTCCGCGGAACAGCGCCAGCGCGCGATGCGAAGGAATGTCCTTGATGGCCTCGCTGTAGGTGAAGTAGTCGCGAAACTTCGCGCCCGCCTCCTCCTTGCCGTCGACCATCGTGGAAACCAGCACGCCGTTGTCGTGCAGGTACTGCCGCAGGCCGCCGATCAACTCGGCGTCTTCGGCAAACTGTTCCATCAGGATCTGGCGCGCGCCTTCGAGGGCCGCCTTCACATCCGGCACGCCGGGGTTATCGCCGTTCTCGGTGGTGAACGCCGGCTTGAGGTATTGCGCCGCTTCGGCTTCGGGGTTCAGCGTCGGGTCGGCGAGCAGCGCCGTGGCGAGCACATCGAGACCGGCTTCGCGCGCGATCTGCGCCTTGGTGCGCCGTTTCGGCTTGTAAGGCAGATAAAGATCTTCCAGGCGCTGCTTGGTCTCCGCCGCTTCGATCAGCGCTTTCAAAGGCGGCGTGAGTTTGCCCTGCTCCTCGATGCTCGCGAGCACCGCTGCGCGTCGGTCTTCCAGCTCGCGCAGATAGCCGAGTCGCTCTTCGAGCGTGCGCAATTGCGTGTCGTCCAGCCCGCCGGTCACTTCCTTGCGATAGCGGGAGATGAACGGCACGGTAGCGCCTTCATCGAGCAGGGCGACAGCGGCGGCGACTTGTTGCGGTTTGACGGAAAGTTCGTTGGCGATGCGTAATTCGATGGAAGGAAGCATGAGACCTGCGTTGAACTGCGAAGGCGCGAACTATGCAGAATCGACCTCGCCGTGACAAGCTTGCGCGTGTGTCGAAATCGTGAATCGTTCCCCGTCGACGACAGGCAAATCACGTAAGCTGCGCGCCATCAACTCACGTCGGGGTGAGCAGGGAGTGAAGCGCCTTATAACGCGGACCACCGCGATCCGGCACGGCATTGCGACAGGAATGACCGTACTCGTTGTCTGCGGTTGCGCAAGCGCGCCGCAAACACAACGGCACGGCGCGCCGGCCGAACGCGAATTCAGCATGGCCGATCTGGCCAAATCCGACATCGACCAGGTGGCCGAAATTCATCTCGATCACAGCATGGCGAGCCTCAGGCTGGTGATGGAGAAACTGTATCGACGCAATCCGCGTGAGCTGCACAAGAACGCCAACGCGACCATCGAGACGGCTATCGGACGCGCTTTCGATCCGGCGACGAAGTGGACGTTTGCCGAGTTCGACAACAGGCGCGGCGTTGAGGTGCTGCATCTGGCCTTCCGTTCCGACTACGCCGGCGATCGGGTTTTCGCCTTCATCGTCGGTCTGGGCGGCATGATTTACCGGGCTTACGACGAGCAGCACGAGTTCTATCTGCTCGACCAGCTCGATCCGCAGAATCTGTATAACGCGGCGCGCAATGTCGAAATCGCTGCGTGGAAACTGTCCAACGCGCGCGATGCGCACGGCGAATTGCTGCTGTTGAGCAATGAGTCGGCCGCCACAGTGCACAACCTGAGTTTCGAACGCGAATTCGGCAAGCTCATCGCCTATCAGGACATCCTGGCGCGCGTCCTGGCGCAGCGCTCGAATCGGACGCTGCGCTTCGTGGTGCAGAACGCGGCCAGCGCGGTGTTTCTGCCGATATATTGATGAAAAGCAGCGGAGAGCGGTGAGCCGAGAGCGGAGAGCAATAAGAACTACGATTGGATTCGCGCTGCAGCCTGCCCCTCCAATGTCTTTATCGGAGGCGGAATGACTGCCAAGCCACCACCCTCACCATCGTCATCCCCCGCGAAAGCGGGGGTCCAGTTCGCTTCTAATCGTCTTTAACTCTCTGCTCTCTGCTGCCCTTCACGGCTTGACGCCACACAGGGCCCTCGGCTACAGTGGCCCCATGATTTCGCCCTTCCAGACCGCGTATTTCGCTTTCGGCGTCCTCTCCCTGACGCTCGGTCTGCTGCTGCGCCCCGCGCGCAGATAAAACCTCCCCCCAATTCGAGTCGTACCCGCCGCCCGGCAAATGCCCGGCGCGATGTCAGCGTATTTCCGCGTTCTGGAGGAGATCGACATGAACCTGATTGCCGCCCTTTATTC
>JAKFDA010000039.1:0-29360 GCA_036676355.1 Nitrosomonadales bacterium
GGCGCGCGACAACAGCGCGCCGTTGACTTCGAAGGAAGGGTTTTCGGTCGTAGCGCCAATGAAAGTGAACAGGCCCTGCTCGACGAACGGCAGGAACGCGTCCTGTTGCGCCTTGTTGAAGCGATGCACTTCATCGACGAAAAGAATGGTGCGTCGACCGGATGAAGCAAGCACGTCTTTGGCGCGCTGCACCGCTTCGCGGATGTCCTTCACGCCGGAGAATACCGCCGACAGCGCGACGAACTCGGCATCGAAGGCATCGGCCATCAGCCGCGCGAGTGTGGTCTTGCCGACGCCGGGCGGCCCCCAGAGGATCATCGAATGCGGTTTGCCCGATTCGAAGGCGAGGCGCAGCGGCTTGCCGGCGCCGAGCAGATGGCGCTGACCGACTACCTCGTCGAGCGTCTTCGGCCGCAGCAACTCGGCGAGCGGTGCCAGGGGCGCAGGCCCGGCGAACAGATCACTCACCGTGCGTCACCATCGCCGCCTTATTGTTCGCCGATCACATCCGCGCCCTTGGGCGGCGTGAACTTGAACAGGCCGGCGTCGAGTTTAGGGTTGCGCTGCATGTCGACGATGCGCAACAGCGTCGTCTGACCGAAGCTGTCGGTCAATTCCATCGCCGCAAGACCCTCGGCACCGAAACCCATGCGGATACGCTGGAAGCTGCTCTCGGCGTCGCGCGGCGTGGCGAGCACCCATTCGAGCCCGTCGCGTACGCCTTCATCCTTCAACTCGAAGGCCTTCATCGCATCATTGCTGCCGGCCAGCAACGCCGCCGGTGTGGACCCGAGCGCCTGGTCGAGTTTGCGCACGGTGACCTGTTGCAGATCCTCGTCGTACACCCATACGCGCGCACCATCGCCAACGATCAACTGCGAATAGGGTTTGACATACGTCCAGCGAAATTTTCCGGGGCGCGAGAACGCCAGCGTGCCGGAGGATTGCTGCGTCACCTTGCCGTTGCGATCATGAATGCGCTGCGTGAAATCGCCCTTGGCGGTATGCGTGCCGGTCATGAACTCATTGAGGCGATCGATGCCGCCCGCCGTTGCGCCGCTCGCGTACAGCAACGTTACTGCAAAGCCTGCATATTGCGCCAGACGCAGCGCGCGGCGCACGCCGCTTTTCCATCGTGTTCGAGTCATTTCAGCTTTCTGCTCTGGCGGGAACGAGAACTTCCCGATTGCCGTTCGATTGCATCGGCGAGACCAGACCCGCGACTTCCATCTGTTCAATCAAACGCGCGGCGCGGTTATAGCCGATGCGCAAATGGCGCTGCACCAGCGAGATCGACGGGCGGCGTGTACGCAGCACGATTTCGACCGCCTGATCGTAAAGCGGGTCGGCTTCGCCGCCCCCCGCTTCGCCGCCGCCGAGAAAATCGCCCGTGCCGGCCGCCGGATCGGCCGCATCCAGCAACCCTTCGACGTAATCGGGCTCGCCCTGTTCCTTTAGCCAGTTGACGATCTTGTGTACTTCCTCGTCTGCAACGAATGCACCATGCACGCGCTGCGGCAGACCGGTACCGGGGGGCAGGTAGAGCATATCGCCCTGCCCCAACAATGCTTCGGCGCCCATCTGATCGAGAATGGTACGCGAATCGACCTTCGACGAAACCTGGAAGGCGATCCGCGTCGGAATGTTCGCCTTGATCAGGCCGGTGATCACATCGACCGATGGCCGCTGCGTAGCGAGGATCAGGTGAATGCCGGCCGCGCGCGCCTTCTGTGCCAGACGCGCGATCAACTCTTCGACCTTCTTGCCGACCACCATCATGAGGTCGGCCAGTTCATCGATGACCACCACGATATGCGGCAGCTTGGTCAGCGGCACCGGGTCTTCGGCGGTGAGCGCATGCGGGTCATGCAGCGTTTCGCCGCGCTTGTCCGCTTCGGCAATCTTGGTGTTGAAGCCCGAGAGGTTGCGCACGCCCATGAAGGACATGAGCTTGTAGCGCCGCTCCATTTCGCCGACGCACCACATCAGCGCGGAAGAGGCCTGCTTCATATCGGTCACGACCGGCGCGAGCAGATGTGGAATGTCCTGATAGACGGACAGTTCCAGCATCTTGGGATCGACCATGATCAGGCGCACGTCGCGCGCCTCGGCCTTGTAGAGCAGCGACAGGATCATCGCGTTGATCGCCACCGACTTGCCCGAGCCGGTCGTGCCGGCCACCAGCAGGTGCGGCATCCGGGCGAGATCGGCGACGATGGGATTGCCGCCGATGTCCTTGCCCAGCGCGAGCGTGAGCGGCGAGCCCATGTCGTGATAGACCTTCGAACCGAGGATCTCGCTCAGGCGCACGATCTGGCGTTTGGGATTCGGAATCTCCAGACCCATGCACGACTTGCCGGGAATCGTTTCAACGACACGAATGCTGACCACCGACAGCGCGCGCGCCAGGTCTTTCACCAGATTCACGATCTGGCTGCCCTTCACGCCGGTTGCGGGTTCGACTTCATAACGCGTGATCACCGGGCCGGGATAGGCCGCCAGCACTTTCACCTCGACGCCGAAATCGTTCAGCTTGCGTTCGATCAGGCGCGAAGTGAATTCGAGCGTATCGGCGCTCATGATTTCGACATTGCGCGGCGGCTCGTCCAGCAGACCGAGCGGCGGCAGCGGTGTATCCGGCAGATTCTGGAACAGCGGCGCCTGCTTTTCCTTGATGACGCGCTCGGATTTGGGAATATCGACCACCGGCGTCTCAATGCGAATCGGCGCGTGATCCTCGAAGCGCTTCTTCTCCGCTTCGACCACGGCACCACGTTTCACCGTCGCGCGTTCACCCGCCTTGCGGTCCTGACGTCGATACCACGCCGCGATCGAGCCGGTCCACAGCCATTCGAGGCTCGCGCCGATCGCTTCCATGAACGACAGCCATGACACACCGGTAAACAGCGAAAGCCCGATGGCAAACATCGCCATCAGCAACAAGGTCGCACCGGTAAAGCCGAGCGCGGCATGCGTGGTTTGACTCAGCACCGTACCGAGCATGCCGCCCGGGGCGAGGGGGAGATCGGCCTGCAGCGTATAGAAGCGCAATGCCTCCAACCCGCAGGCACCGAGCAACATGAGCAGGAAGCCGCCCAGCGCGACCGCGAACGGACGACGATCGGAAATCGATGAACCGTCGAGACGTCGATAGCCCCAGATCACGGTGTAGACCAGCAGCACGACCCACCACCAGGCCGAAACGCCAAACAGATAAAGCAGCAGATCCGCAAGCCAGGCGCCGACCGCGCCGCCGGCATTGTGAATACGCTCGACGTCCGCGCTGTGCGACCAGCCCGGGTCGCCGCGTTCATAGCTGCCGAGGATCAAGGTCAGGAATAATGCCACCGCGACCAGCGCGAACCAGCGCGACTCACGTAGCAAGCGGGCGATCTTGCCGGGCAGCGGCGCGGGCGGAGTGGAGGCGCGGGTTTTCACGGGCTTCGGCGACAGGGAGGACGTTCGACGCGAACCGGACAAGGCAGGACGAGACATTCTAGAGATGATGCGGCGGAGCACCAAGCACCCCGCCGCATCGGACGCACGTCAGGCGCGCGCCTCGGATACGAGCATGGCCTCATGCAGGTAGATCGAGCCGCCGCGCACTTCGATGTGGCCGCTGGTCTGCAGATCCTTCATGACACGGCTCACCATTTCGCGCGACGCGCCGATCATCTTGGCGATGTCCTGCTTGGGCAGTTTCTTGGTCACGACCATCTGACCATCGATGGTCTCCGCCATTTCCATCAGCAGGCGCGCGACGCGTCCGTACACATCCATCAGCGCCAGGCTGCCGATCTTCTTGTCGGCCTCGCGCAGACGTTTCACCAGGCCACGCATGACGGCCATGGCGATGTCGAAATTCTCCTGTAGACACTTCTTGAAGTCGGCCTTGGAAATGCTGAGCAGTTCGCACGGTTCGATGGCCGTGACGGTCGCCGAGCGCGGCGATTCGTCGATCAAACCCATTTCGCCGAAGAAATCGCCTTGCGCGAGGATGGCAAGAATCACTTCGCGCCCTTCGTCGTCGCTCATCATGACTTTCAGACGGCCCGAAATGACGATGTACAGCGCATCGGTAGGATCGCCGGCGGAGATGATGGTCGTGCTGCGCGGAAAGGCCTTTCGACCCACTACCCTGGTCAATAACGCAAGCTGACCTTCCGGCAAACCTGCGAACAAGGGTACGTTGCGTAGCAGAAGTGTAGAGACACTGGCTGGTCCGGCCATCGGTTTCCTCCCCCTTTATTAAGGTTGTACAGCTACAGCGCGGGAAATAGTAGCAGATTGCACTGACCACGCGTCGCTCGGCGACTACGTCCTCTTCGCAATGAAGCCCGCCTTGACCGCGCAGTTATACTTTCAACTCTCGCCATCATCATGCACCAATGCCAACGTCATGTCGAACAAGCCTGTGAAGCATAGCCGTCTGCTCATCCTCGGTTCCGGCCCCGCCGGCTACTCCGCCGCGGTCTATGCCGCGCGCGCCAACCTCAAGCCCGCGCTGGTGACCGGCCTCGCCCAGGGCGGCCAACTCATGACCACCACTGACGTGGACAACTGGCCGGCCGATCACGCGGGCGTGCAGGGCCCGGAACTGATGGAGCGCTTCCAGAAGCATGCCGAGCGCTTCGAGACGGAACTGATCATCGACCACATTCATACCGTGCATCTGCGCGAGAAGCCGTTTCGCCTCGAAGGCGACAGCGGCACGTACACCTGCGATGCGCTGATCATCGCCACGGGGGCCTCGGCACGTTACCTCGGCCTGCCCTCGGAAGAACAGTTCATGGGCCGCGGCGTGTCGGCCTGCGCCACTTGCGACGGTTTTTTCTATCGCGGTCAGGATGTCGCCGTCATCGGCGGCGGGAACACCGCGGTCGAAGAGGCACTCTATCTTTCCAACATTGCCAAACATGTGACGGTGGTGCATCGCCGCGACAAGTTCCGCGCGGAGAAGATCCTGCAGCACAAACTGCTCGAGAAACCGAACGTGACGATTCAATGGAATCACACCCTCGACGCCGTGCTGGGCGACGACGCCGGCGTTACGGGCATGCGTATCAAAAATGTAGAGGGTGGTGCAACCACGGATATCCCCGTGCATGGCGTGTTCATCGCGATCGGTCATACGCCCAACACAGGGATATTCGAAGGCCAGCTCGACATGGACGGCGGCTACATCATCACCAAGGGCGGTCGTCACGGCATGGCCACCGCCACCAGCGTGCCGGGTGTGTTCGCAGCAGGCGATGTGCAGGATTACATCTATCGTCAGGCAGTGACGAGCGCAGGAACGGGCTGCATGGCGGCGCTGGACGCCGAGAAATATCTGGACGGCCTGGAAACGAAAGCAGCCTAGCAAAGACCGCCGAGTGCGGTCGCGAAAGACAAGCGATGGGCAAGAGCGACCCCGACGACGAGTTCGATCTGTTTCGCGCAGCGGTGCGCGACGCGGTGCCCCTGCGCGTCGAGCCGCGCCATCCCGTCGCGGCACGCAAGCCGCCTGCCGTGCCGGTGCAGTCGCTGCTCGATGAGCATGAAGCGCTGCAGGAGTCGATGTTTCCGGAACTGGACGACGAGTTGCCGGAAACCGGCGAAGACGAGAGTTATCTTGCCAAGGGAATCGGACGCGACGTGTTGCGCAAGTTGCGCCGCGGCGCATGGCGCGTGCAACGCGAACTCGACCTGCATGGTCTGACCAAGGCCGAAGCGAGTATCGAACTGGCCGGGTTCATGCGCGAGTGCGCGCGAAACAAGTGGCGTTGCGTGCGCATCGTACATGGGAAGGGACTGGGGTCGAAGAACCGCGAGCCCGTTCTCAAGCGGCGTGTGCGTGCCTGGCTGGCGCGTCGGGACGAAGTGCTCGCCTATTGCGAACCGCCGCCCGCGCAAGGCGGAAGCGGAGCATTGCTGGTGTTGTTGAAGGGGTAGCTGCGAGCAGCCCGTTGAGACGCGATCGCTGATCGAAGGCGGGCTCCGGCCAAGCTTTAGTTGCGAGAATCTCGCAGATCAAGGGATTTCGGCTCTGTTCGACTTTGCCCTCGCTCGCCCAGCTGCGCTGGCTCGCGACCGCCGCAGCCTCTCAAAGCTAGATGGCCGCTTCGTTGGTTTCGCCCGTGCGGATGCGTACGACCTGCTCGACGCTGGTAACGAAAATCTTGCCGTCGCCGATCTTGCCGGTTCGGGCGGCCTTGATGATCGCCTCGATCGCGGGGTCGAGCATTGCATCGGTGACCACTACTTCGATCTTCACCTTGGGTAGAAAGTCGACGACGTACTCAGCGCCGCGATACAGTTCGGTATGGCCTTTCTGACGGCCGAAACCTTTGACTTCGGTGACCGTCAATCCGGTGACGCCGACTTCGGCCAGCGCCTCCCGTACCTCATCCAGTTTGAACGGCTTGACCACCGCTTCGATCTTTTTCATTGAATCCTCGCTATGCCGCGTTTGCCGTCTCAGTATAAACAACAAGACCCAGCGCGCCAAAAAATGCTCCATGCGCACCGCCGTTAAACCATCGCCGTCGCCACTCGACATACGCGTGCTCGACAGCCTGAGCACCGTCCCTGCGGCGGACTGGGATCGGCTTGCGGGCAGGCAACCCTTTGTGCGCCATGCGTTCCTTCACGCCCTGCATGAAACCGGATGCGCCTCGGGCGAGACGGGCTGGGTGCCGCAGTATCTGAGCGCGTGGCGCAGCGGGGAACTGGTCGCCGCGCTGCCGCTGTATCTCAAGACGCACTCTTACGGCGAATATGTCTTCGACTGGGCATGGGCGGACGCCTACGAGCGCTGTGGCCTGCGTTACTACCCGAAGCTGCTCTCCGCCATTCCGTTCTCGCCGATCACCGGGCCGCGACTGATCGGTACGGACGCCGAAGCGCGCACCGAACTGCGCCACGCCACGTTACGCCTGGCCGAGCAGGTCTCGTCCTTCCACGTGCTGTTTCCGGAGACCTCCGAGGCGAAGGAGTGGCATGATGCCGGCTGCCTGATGCGGCGCGGCGTGCAGTTTCACTGGCGCAACGAGGGCTACGAAAATTTCGACGCCTTCCTCGGCACACTCAGCCGCGCAAAGCGCAAGAACATCCGCCAGGAACGTCGCCGCGTCGCCGATGCAGGGATCACGTTCGAACGCAAGACCGGCGATCGCATCAGCGGCGACGACTGGCGCTTTTACACGCGCTGCTACAACCATACCTATCGCGCGCACCATTCGACGCCCTATCTCAATCTGGCCTTTTTCGAGCGATTGGGCGAGACGCTGCCCGAGAACGTGCTCATGGTGATCGCCAAGCGCGATGGCCGGCCCATTGCCGCGGCGCTCGATCTCTACACGGACGAGGTGCTGTACGGACGCTATTGGGGGGCGCTGGAATCGATTCCCGGACTGCACTTCGAAACCTGCTATTACCAGGCGCTGGAATTCTGCATCGAGCGCGGCATTGCGCTGTTCGAAGGCGGCGCGCAGGGCGAACACAAGCTCGCGCGCGGCTTCCTGCCGGTGGAAACGTGGTCGGCGCACTGGCTAAGCCACCCGCAATTCAACGATGCGGTGGAGCGCTTTCTCGCGCGCGAAACTGCGGGAGTGGAAAACTACATCGGCGAGTTGAACGAACGCTCGCCGTATAAGAACAGCGGCGAGCCGAAAGCGGGGAGCTGAGAGCTGAGAGCGGCAAATCAAAAGCGAAAGGGGTTCTCTCTAGCTCTCCGCTCTCCGCTCTCCGCTCTCCGCTGAATTTCTCAGAACGCCGGTTTCTTGCGCGCGCGCTGATAGGTCGCGACGCCGTCCATGATGTCCTTCTTCGCCTCGTCGGGCCCGAACCAGCCCGTCACTTTCACCCATTTGCCCTCTTCGAGATCCTTGTAATGCTGGAAGAAGTGGCAGATGTGCGCCAGCCGCTCTTCGGGCAGGTCGTGCGCCGTGATGATGTTGCTGTAGAAGGTGGTGAGCTTGTCGACCGGCACCGCGAGCACCTTGGTGTCCTCGCCCGCTTCGTCTTCCATTTTCAGCATGCCAATCGCGCGGCAGCGCACGACCACGCCGGGAAAAAGCGGAAACGGCGTGATCACCAGCACGTCCACCGGATCGCCGTCGCCGGACAGAGTGCGCGGCACATAACCGTAGTTGCAGGGATAGCGCATTGGCGTGGAGAGAAAACGATCGACGAACATGGCGCCGGTTTCCTTGTCCACTTCGTATTTGACGGGATCGGCATGCGCCGGAATTTCGATGATGACGTTGAAATCGTTGGGAATGTCGCGTCCGGAATCGACTCGATCGATGTTCATGATTGTTTCTTGTGATTGATGAGTGAGGGCGTTGGGTCAGGCACGGGAAAGCGGCGACGCAGCGTCGCGCGCGGTTCGTTACAGATTTACAGCTTCACTGGATTGAGCAGGATGCAGGCTTCCAGACAGGCGTCGCGATTATACGATTCGGCGGGGTGCACACAATTGATCGGAGTCGTCTCCGCCGCCGATCTCGGCTAAGTGGCCTTGCGAATGAAGCCACCCAGCAACGCGGCAACCTGCTTCTGCGGCTTGCGCTGCACGTCAGTGCGCGCAGTCTGTGCGAGCGCGGACATCGCCGGCTCGTAAGGCGCGTCGAAAATCGGATCGACGTGTTTTTTCGGGCTCGGGCGTGTGCTGCGTGAAGGCGCCGCGCGCGTAAGGCGGTCCTCGTCGCCCCCACGTTTGCGATCGCGGCGGTGCGGTTCCATCATCGTCGGCGCATCGGCCGGATGCGGGCCGAAGCCGGGCACGATTTCGCGCTGAATGCGCTGCTTGATCATTTTCTCGATGGCTTCGAGGCGCTCCTGCTCCTCGGCTGCCATGAGCGAAATTGCCGTACCGGTCGAGCCGGCGCGCCCGGTACGCCCGATGCGGTGCACATAATCTTCCGGCGAATTGGGCAAATCGAAATTCACGACATAAGGCAACTCGGCAATGTCGATGCCGCGCGCCGCGACATCGGTGGCGACCAGCACGCCGACCTTGCCCGCCTTGAATTCATCCAGCGCCTGAGTGCGTTCGCTCTGGGTCTTGTCACCGTGGATGGCCTGCGCCGGCACGCCTTCGCGCGCCAGTTGATACGCCAATCGGTTGGTGCCGAGGCGGGTGGCGCAGAACACCAGGACCTGCCGCATTTCGCGCGACTTGATGAGATGCACCAGCAACTCGCGCTTCTTCTCGCGCGCGACCGGATGCACCAAATGCGAGACCGACTCGGCCGTCTGGTTGCGTCGCGCAACTTCCACGAGCACCGGATCCTTGAGGAAGGAATCGGCCAGTTTCTTGATTTCGTCGGAAAAGGTCGCGGAGAACAGCAGACCCTGCTTGCGCGAAGTCAGTAAAGAGAGGATGCGCCGCACATCCGGAATGAAACCCATGTCCAGCATGCGATCGGCTTCGTCGAGTACGACGATTTCGACTTGCGACAGGTTCAGCGTCTTGTTCTGAACATGATCGAGCAGGCGGCCCGGTGTGGCGACAAGCACTTCGACGCCGGCACGCAATTGCGCAATCTGGGGGTCCATCGGCACACCGCCGTAAATGCAGGCGCTGCGCAGCGGCAAATACTTGCTGTAGGTCTTGACGCTCTCTTCGACCTGGGCGGCGAGTTCGCGTGTCGGCGCAAGGATCAGCGCACGGATCGGATGGCGCGCGGGCGAAGCGCTGGTACTTGCCTGGGGCGCCAGGCGTTGCAGCAGCGGCAATGTGAAACCGGCCGTCTTGCCGGTTCCGGTCTGCGCGCCGCCCATGACATCGCGGCCCGCGAGCACCAGAGGAATTGCCTGCGCCTGGATAGGCGTCGGCTCCGTATAACCCATATCCTGCACTGCCTTGAGCAGTTCGGGGATAAGGCCGATTTCATTGAAAGTCGTCAAACAGCAAAGCTCCGAACAAATAGAGTAAGAAAAAGCGCAAAAAGCGCTTGTACCCTGAGCGTCCGCCTTGCTGAAAATAGATGAAATTGAGCTGCTGAGGAACGGCAGGCGCCGAGCAGAATGGGCGGCAGTATAACAGAGTGAGCCCGGCGACCCGGCGCGCCTCTTATAATCGGCCCCCCATCGCACGTTTCGGCCCGGTGCTCCGCTCCCGGCCACCTGCTCCGCCCCACATGATCACACTCCGCAAGCTCGCACTGCGCCGCGGCGCCAAACTCTTGCTCGACCAGGTCGACGCCACCATTCATCCCGGTCAGCACATCGGCATCATCGGCCCCAATGGCTGCGGCAAATCGAGCCTGTTCGCCCTGCTGCGTAACGAGTTGCACGCAGATGGCGGCGATATTTATGTGCCGCCCGCCTGGGTCGTGGCGCATGTGGCGCAGGACACGCCGGCGATCGATCGCGCCGCGCTCGACTACGCCATGGACGGCGACGTCGAGTTGCGCACCATCGAAGCCGAACTCGCGCAAGCCCAAGCGCATGACGACGGTAACCGCCTCGCCCACGCACACGAACGCTATCGACAGATCGACGGCTACTCGGCGCGCGCACGCGCGGCCGCGCTGCTCGACGGCCTCGGCTTCGCGCCCGGCGATATCGAACGTAAGGTCGGCGAATTCTCCGGCGGGTGGCGCATGCGCCTCAACCTCGCACAAGCCTTGATGTGCCGCTCCGACCTGCTGCTGCTCGACGAACCGACCAACCACCTCGATCTCGACGCGGTGCTGTGGCTGGAAACGTGGCTGCAGAATTATCGCGGTACGCTGCTGATGATTTCGCACGACCGCGAGTTTCTCGACACCACCGTATCGGCCGTGCTGCATTTCGACCGGCAGAAACTCAAGCTCTACAGCGGCAACTATTCGGCCTTCGAGGAACAGCGCGCATCGCAACTGGCGCAGCAGCAAAGCATGCATGCGCGCCAGCAGAACGAGATCGCGCGGCTGGAGCGTTTCGTCGAGCGCTTCCGGGCCAAGGCGACCAAGGCGCGGCAGGCGCAGAGCCGCATGAAAGCGCTGGAGCGCATGGAACGCATCGCACCCGCGCATGTGGACTCGCCGTTCGTCGTTCGCTTTCGCGACTTCCCCGGCGGCCCCGATCCGCTGCTCACGCTGGAACATGCCAGTGTCGGTTACGGTGCAACGCCCCTGCTGTCGGACATTCTGTTCAACATTCCGGCCGGCGCGCGCATCGGCCTGCTCGGGCGCAACGGCGCCGGCAAATCGACATTGATCAAGCTGTTGGCCGGACAACTTGCGCCGCTGTCGGGCAAGAAGCGTGAAGGCAAGGACTTGCGCATCGGCTATTTCGCGCAACATCAGATGGACGATCTGCGCGCCGACGAAAGCCCGTTGCAGCATTTGATGCGCATCGACGGCGCGTCGCGTGAACAGGACCTGCGCGACCATCTCGGCGGCTTCGGTTTCGCCGGCGACATGGCACTGATGAAAGTCGCCGGTTTTTCCGGCGGTGAGCGGGCGAGACTGGCGCTTGCACTGATCGTCTGGCAACGGCCGAACCTGCTCCTGCTCGACGAACCGACCAATCACCTCGATCTCGACATGCGCGAAGCCCTCACCCTCGCGCTGCAGGAGTACGAAGGCGCAATGGTCCTGGTCTCGCACGATCGTCACCTGCTGCGCACGGCGAGCGACACGCTCATGCTGGTCGCCGACGGCACGGTCCAACCCTTTGATGGCGATCTGGATGACTATCGCGACTGGCTGGCGCAGCAGCGTACCGACAGCCGCCCGAAGTCATCGTCATCGGCCGGCGAACAGCGACGCGAGCAAAAGCGTCTGGAAGCCGACGCGCGCAACAAGCTGGCGCAGGCGCGCAAGCCAATCGAGAAACGCGTGCGTGCCACCGAAACCGCGATGCAGAAATTGAATGAGGAAAAGACGCGGTTGGAAACCATGCTGGCCGCGGAAGATTTCTACGCCCGCACACCGCAGGAACAAGTCACGGCAACGCTGCGCGAACAGGCACGCCTCGCGCAGGCACTTGAAACCGCCGAGAGCGAGTGGCTTGCGCTGCAGGAAGAGCTGGAAGCGCTGAGCGCTTGATCGTCATGCCGGAATCGATCCGGCATCCAGGGGCTTTCGGCTTTACTTCCGGATTTCGGAAAGACGGCGATACGTTTGCGCTCTCGACGCTCGGCTGCTTCAGTTGATCGTCGGACGTTCGTCGTCCGACATGATCGGCACCGTTGTCGGGGCAATCTTGAGCATCAGATCCCAGTCGGCGTTGGCGACGCCGTTTTCGATCAGTTTGATCACGCCGTGCAACAGCTTCTCGTCGAGATTGATGTGCACGCCCTCACCGCGCGCAGGGTAGAGGCCCAGTGCATGGGGCCCCTTTTCGCCGTTGCGCGCTTCGATGCGTGTGATCAACAGCGGCTCCATGCCGAGCGGGTAGACGCGCTGGACTTCCTCATAACGCTGAGCGAAGTCCGTTTCGCTCACCGCCGCCGCATGACGGAAACCAAGCAGCGCATTACGCACTTCGGCGTTCGTCTGCAACGCAATTTCCGGAATGGCATGCGCGATATCGAGCAACACATGCCACAGTTGCTTCACGCAACTTCGAGTCAACCACACCAGTACTTCGGCATTCTGTTCGGTGGAAAGACGCAGTAACAGACGATCCTGTTCGGTGACGTATTCAAGTTTGAGTTGATGCAGGCGCATGACGGGACAAAGAAGAGAGATAACGCGCAAACGAGTCTACCCGCCGCCTCGGTCGCGTCTTTGCGGCAAAAGTCACGCGCCTCGGTAACGACTGCGCACTGTCCTAGGCACTTGCATAGCGCAACTGCATCACACCCGATGCATAGCGCTTCGCATCGATAAGATTCAGATCTTCCTGCAGCAGCGCGCCGTCGATCAGCGGAACGCCAGCGCCGAGCAGCACGGGAACGATCGACACGATGTATTCGTTGATCAGGCCTTGCGCCGCGAAGGTCGCCGCCAGCCTGCCGCCGCCAACCAGCCACGCGCGCTTCAACCATTGCGATTGCAATGCTGAGAGCATTTGCGCCGGCGCCTCAGCCGTAATCGTGACACCGGGCGGAACTTTGTCGTAGCGCTTGCGCGAAAACACCCAGCACGGTTTATCCGCGTAAGGCCAATGATCGAAGCCTAAACATTGCTCGAAGGTGCGACCGCCCATCAGCGCCACATCGACTGAGGCGTAGAACGCGGCATAGCCGTAATCCTCGTGCGCGGATTCGTAGGGTTTGAGCCAACCTACGCCGCCGTCGCGCGTGGCGATGTAGCCGTCCAGACTCGTGGCGACGTAATAAGCAACCTCCATTGGTCCTCTCCCCTGTTCTTTTCGAGTAACGAAGCAAGCACTGATCACCAGGCAAAGCTTGAAACACGGAGAGCACGGAGAAACCCTTATGTAGCCGAGCGCTAAAGCAACAACCTTGCACCACAGAGTACATAGAGCGCACAGAGAATCGATTTGAGGTTCTCTGCGTTCTCCGTCTTTCTCTGTGTCCTCTGTGTTTCAGTTTCTGAATTTGATTTCGCTCGTGCGAGCATAGCGACATAGGAATATGTGCTTTAGCTGGAATAATTTTTAATACAGTCTTCCTAAGCGACGTGCTTGGCTAGCGCCCAGGCGACATGCTCGCGCACCAGCGCCGAAGGGTCGTCGGCACGCGCGCGCAATGCGTCAACGACGGTATTGCTCGTCGGCGCATTGCCGAGGCCGACGGCGAGATTGCGCAACCAGCGTTCGTGACCGATGCGATGAATCGCGCTGCCGGCCATGCGCTCGAGAAACATCGCTTCGGTCCAGGCAAACAGTTCGACCAGCGTTGCGCGATCGAGTCCGTGACGCACGGCGAAATCATGTTCACGCGTCAACTGCGCGTACTTGTTCCACGGACAGCAAAGCTGACAATCATCGCAACCGTAGACGCGATTGCCGATAAGCGGACGCAGTTCGACCGGGATGCTGCCCTTCAATTCGATGGTGAGGTAGGAAATGCAGCGACGCGCATCGACCACATACGGTTCGACAATCGCCTGCGTCGGACAGACATCGATGCAACGCGTACAACTGCCGCAATGCGCGGTGGTCGGCGCATCGATCGGCAGCGGTAGATCGGTAAAGAGTTCGCCGAGAAAGAAGAACGACCCGACCTCTCTCGACAGCAGCAGCGTGTGTTTGCCGCGCCAGCCAAGCCCGCTCTTGCGTGCGAGTTCGACTTCCATCACCGGCGCGGAATCGGTGAACACGCGATAGCCGAACTCGCCGACTTCGCCGCTGATGCGCTCGGCAAGCTTCTGCAGGCGCGCGCGCATGACCTTGTGATAATCGCGCCCCAGCGCATAGCGCGCGATATGGGCGAGGTTCGGGTCGTCGAGCACCGCCGCACTGGATTCGGCCCGCGGCCGGTACGTCATGCGCGCGCTGATGACGCGCACCGTGCCCGGCACCAGTTCATCCGGACGCGCGCGTTTGACGCCGTGCCGTGCCATATAATCCAGCTCGCCGTGCAGGCCGCGATCGAGCCATTGCAGCAGACGCGGTTCGGCTTCGCGCAAATCCACATCGGTGATCGCGACGGCATCGAAACCGAGATCGCGCCCCCACGCCTTGATGGCGAACGCCAACGCGGACCAATCCCGCTCCACCACGCTTTCATGTTGCACTGAATTCATGACCCGATTAAGGCTCCGATCAAGCTTGTTCGATGAGCGTCCCTGCGCCGCCCTGCACGGTCCCGCATTGCGCCCATCCTTGGCATTCGACAGAGGTTTCCTCCAATGGTAGCGCCCCTGGCTCTTCATCTCCCCGACGAGGCGGCCACCGATGCGCTGGGCGCGCGGCTTGCGTGCGGACTCGCACCCGGACTGTCGATTCATCTGGTCGGCGACCTCGGCACGGGCAAGACCGCCCTCGCCCGCGCCTGTCTGCGGGCGCTCGGTTATGCCGGAAAAGTCAAAAGTCCGACCTACACCCTGGTTGAACCTTATACGGTTTCTAAGTTACCCTTGTACCACTTTGATTTCTATAGGCTCAAAGAGCCCCGAGAATGGCTGGACGCCGGCTTTCGCGATTACTTCAACGCGGCTTCGGTATGTTTGGTGGAATGGCCCGAAAAAGCGGCCGATCTGCCGGACCCGGATCTGCGAATCACGTTGCGCCACGCTCCTTCGGGGCGCGACGCGACGCTGGCTGCGTTGAGCCCGCGCGGCGAGCAACTGTTGCGCTCCATTTCGAACGCCGCCGCCTGAGTCTGCAGGCGCTGACGGCCGGGGCGATCGTTTCGGTCATGCCTTTCGAAACGCTGCGCGCGCAAGCCGCCGAAGCCATTCGTTCGGTACGCATGTGGCCGGCACAGGATTACACCCGCCTCACCATCGAATCGACACAGGCTCTGCGCCATCAACTGATGACGCTGTCGAATCCCGACCGCATCGTCATCGACATCGAAGGCGCCGACCTCGTCAACCTGCAGCGCGAAGCGACGAATAAAGTCCTCGAGCAGGACCCGTACGTCGCGCAAATGCGCGTCGGTCAATTCAAGCCCGACGTTGTACGGTTGGTCATTGATCTCAAGGCCGGCGTGAAGCCGCAATCCTTCACGCTCGCGCCGGTGGGCGAATATGGTCATCGACTGGTACTCGACCTGTACCCCATCGACCCGCCCGATCCGCTCATGGCGATGCTGCGCGAGCACGAGCAGCGCAACATGCCGACGCGCGAGCGCAACGATAAACCCGAAGTCAAGCAGCGCCTTGTCACCATCGTCATCGATCCGGGTCACGGCGGCGAAGATCCCGGCGCCATCGGCGCGCGCGGCAGCAAAGAAAAGCATGTGACGTTGAAAGTGGCGCGCAAGCTCAAGGCGCTGATCGATGCCGAACCGAACATGCGCGCGGTACTGACGCGCGACGGGGACTTCTTCGTTCCGCTGCGCACCCGTGTAGAAAAAGCGCGCCGCGTGAAGGCCGATCTGTTCGTCTCCGTACACGCCGACGCGTTCATCAAACCGCATGCGCGCGGCTCATCGGTCTTTGCGCTGTCGGAGCGGGGTGCGACCAGCGCAGCGGCGCGTTGGCTGGCGAATCGCGAGAACGAATCGGATCTGATCGGCGGTGTGAACCTGGACGTGAAAGACCGCTACCTTGCGCAAACGCTGCTCGACCTGTCGCAGACCGCCACCATCAGCGACAGTCTCAAGCTCGGCAAACTGGTGTTGTCCGAACTGGGCGATATCAACACGCTGCACAAGGATTACGTCGAGCAAGCGGGCTTTGCCGTGCTGAAGGCGCCCGACATTCCGTCGATCCTGATCGAGACGGCCTTCATCAGCAATCCGGAAGAGGAACGCCGTCTCAACGACGACGCCTATCAGACCAAGATGGCCGGGGCGATCGTGTCCGGCATCAAAAGCTACGTCACCAAGTACCCGACCGGGTCGCAGTCCACCCTGGCCGCCAACGAAACGGCAAACAAAACCGTTTAGGCCCCCTAGGGGAAACCGTTCGTGGTGCGCGTCGGCACCGCCGAGGAAAACCGTTCGTGGTGAGCGCGAGCTTGCGAGCAGTCGAACCATGAACGGCTGCCGCACCGAAACGCTCCGTTCACCTCTTAGAACGAACGGAAGCCCATCAGACGCGGCGCAACTTGGCGTTGCGCGCCCGCGCACGGACATATTCGATCACCATCGGCATCAGCGACAGGCCGATGATGGCGAATATCGTCAGCGTCAGATTGTCCTTGATGAACGGAATGTTGCCGAAGAAATAGCCGGCATAGACCAGCGCCAATACCCACAGCAGCGCGCCGCCGATGCTGTAGGCCAGAAACTTGGCGTAGTTCATGTGCCCAATGCCGGCGACGAAGGGCACGAAGGTCCGCACAATGGGCACGAAGCGCGCGATCACGATGGTTTTGCCGCCGTGACGTTCGTAAAACGCCGAAGTGCGATCGAGTGCTCTGCGATTGAAGAAGCGCGAATTTTCCCAGCGGAACACCTTCGGCCCGAGCGTACGGCCGATCCAGTAATTGACGTTGTCGCCGCATAACGCCGCGGCGATCAACGTCACGGCGAGCCAGTGCGCATCCATGCCGCTGATCGCCCAAACCGTCCCGGCCACGAACAGCAGCGAATCGCCGGGCAGGAACGGAGTCACCACCAATCCCGTCTCGCAAAACACGATCAGAAACAGAATGGCGTAAATCCAGGTGCCATATTGCTGCACCAGCGACGTCAGGTGCGCATCAAGGTGAATCAGCAGGTCCCAGGTCGCGAGCAGGATATCCATGAATGGAAGATGTTTGGTTTTAGTAATGGCGGCGCCGCAAACGTAGCCGCACAAAGAAAAGGGTAGAGTTCCGGAGCCCGGTCATGCTTGTGACCGCTCGGACAACCAAGCTTGGTTGAAGCGACGTCCGGCATTCTACTGACCCGCCTATAATTCCGCCCATTATCGCAACTCCTCGCTGCCTTGATTGCGAGCACACTGTTCCAGCACATGCCAGCCATTCGCCCTTTGCCTGACACGCTCATCAGCCAGATCGCCGCCGGCGAGGTCGTCGAACGCCCTGCCTCCGTGCTGAAGGAATTGCTCGAAAACAGTCTTGATGCGGGAGCTTCATCTCTTACCGTCACCCTGAGTGAAGGCGGCGCCAAGCAAATTCGTGTCACCGATGATGGTGGCGGTATTGCCGCGGAGGATCTGCCGCTCGCGCTCGCGCGCCATGCCACCAGCAAGATCGCCACGTTAGCCGACCTGGAGCGCGTGGCGACGCTGGGCTTTCGCGGCGAGGCGCTGGCCAGCATCGGCTCGGTCGCGCGGGTCATGGTGACCTCGCGCACGGCCGACGCGCCGCACGCCTTTCGCGTCAGCGCCGAGGGCGGTTCGGCCGGAGCGGTGGAACCGGCCGCGCACGCGACCGGCACCACGGTGGAAGTCGGCGATCTGTATTTCAATACGCCGGCGCGGCGCAAGTTCATGCGTACCGAGGGTACCGAGTTCGCACATTGCAGCGATGTCTTCCAGCGCATCGCACTGGCCCGCCCCGATGCGAATTTCACCCTGAAACACAACGGCCGGGTCAGCGCGCATCTGCCGGCTGCGTCTTTCGCCGCGCGTGCCGCGGCAATCCTCGGCACGGAAGTTCAGCAGGCAGCGCGTGAGGTACACGTCAATGTGCCGGGTATCGCGTTACGCGGCTTCGCCGGCGCGCCCGCGCACGCGCGGGGCAGCCGCGACGCCCAATACGTTTTCGTCAACGGTCGCTTTGTGCGCGACAAACTGCTTGCGCATGCTCTGCGCGAAGCCTATGCGGACGTTCTGCACGGTGAGCGTCACGCCGCCTATGCGTTGTTCCTCGAGATCGACCCCGGCGCGGTGGATGTTAATGTGCACCCGGCCAAGACCGAAGTGCGCTTTCGCGACTCGCGCGCCGTGCATCAGTTCGTCTATCACGCGGTATCGCGCGCCCTCGCAGCATCGGTCGCCGCCGGCCCCAGCCCGATGGCGAGCCCGGCCACGCACGCGACGCGCTTCGCCGCGCCGCCGATGTATCAGCGGCAGGACAGCCTTGCCGTCGCCCAGCCTGTCGCCGCCTATACGGCGATGTTCGACGCGCCCGCGCAACGAAGCGACACGGCGGCCTTCCCGCAGACGAGCATGCCGGTCGCGGCGACCGCCGAAACGACCGCTCCGCCACTCGGTTACGCATTGGCGCAACTCCACGGCGTTTACATCCTGGCGCAGAACGCGCAGGGACTGGTGCTGGTGGACATGCATGCCGCGCACGAGCGCATCCTCTACGAAAAGCTCAAGCAGGCCTTCGATCAGCACAAAATCACCGCGCAGCAGTTGCTCATTCCCGTCACCTTTCATGCGGACGCGCTCGACGTGGCGACCGTCGAGGAACACGGCGAAACGCTGGCGCTGCTCGGCTTCGAGATGGCCGCCATCTCGCCGACCGCTATTGCCGTGCGCGGCGTGCCCGACATGCTGGCGAACGGAGATGTACCGGCGCTCGCGCGGGCGCTGCTGAAAGATATACGCGATTACGGTGCGAGCCAGGTGCTCAACGAGCATCAGAACGAGTTGCTCGGCACAATGGCCTGCCATGGCGCCGTACGCGCGCACCGCACCTTGAGCGTGACGGAAATGAATGCACTGCTGCGCGACATGGAAGAAACCGAACGCTCCGGTCAGTGCAATCACGGCCGCCCGACCTGGTATCAGATGAGCCTGGCCGATCTCGACAAGCTGTTCATGCGCGGACGTTAGCGATGGCGCTGCCACCCGCCATCGTCGTGATGGGCCCCACCGCGAGCGGCAAGTCGGCGCTGGCGATGCATCTCGCGAAGCATCTGCCCGCAGAGATCATCAGCGTCGATTCGGCGCAGGTGTATCGCGAAATGGACATCGGCACGGCGAAACCGACCCGGGAAGAGCAGCGGACGGTGGCGCATTATTTGATCGACATCATCGATCCCACCGAAGCGTATTCGGCGGCAAGGTTTCGCGACGATGCGCTGCGCCTGATGCACGACATTCACGCGCGCCACCGCATGCCGCTGCTCGTCGGCGGCACGATGCTCTACTTCAAGGCCCTGCGCGAAGGCCTGTCCGATCTCCCGCATGCCGATGAGGCGCTGCGCGCCGCGATCGATGCCGACGCGGCCGAGCGCGGCTGGCCGGCCATGCATGCCGAACTCGCACGCATCGATCCCTCAACGGCGGCGCGGCTGAAGCCGAACGACTCGCAACGCATCCAGCGGGCGCTCGAGATCCACCGCCTCAGCGGACAGCCGATGTCCACGCTGATCGGCGCGCGCAACATGGCGCCGCTGCCGTTCCGTCTTATCGAAATCGCCTTGATTCCCGGCGACCGCACCGCATTGCATGCGCGGATCGCACGTCGCTTCGACGCCATGCTGGCCGCCGGCCTGGTCGACGAATTACGCGAGTTACGCAATCGCTACGACCTGCACGCAAACCTGCCGTCTATGCGTTGCGTCGGTTATCGACAGGCGTGGTTGCATCTGGATGGAGAATACGACGCACGCGAACTGCGCGATCGCGGCATCTATGCCACGCGTCAGCTCGCCAAGCGGCAACTCACCTGGCTGCGCGCAATGCCGGATGTCGCGACATTCGACTGTCTGGACGAGCAACTGAATAGCGACGTGCAGCGCTACATCGACCGCGCACTCGGCATCGCGCAATAAAAAAGCCGCGGATGAACCCCGCGGCTTTTTCCCGTTCTGCTCTACTTAGTTCTCGTCGTACGGCGGCGTGCCGGCCTCGGGCCTTCTGGTCAGCTCCTGCTTCGCCTCATCCGTGAGTTCGAGGATGTGCAATCCGGAGTTGGCGCGATCCGCGGCGTAGATAAAGCCGCGATCGTCTACTTCGACATTGTTGGTCTGCACCGCGATCTTGCAGGTTTCGACACCATCTCTCGTCACGCAACGCTCGTCCGTTCGCGGATTAACTCTTGGGACGTAAAAACCCAGTTCTCTCGGCGACCAGGGGTTACGGACATCCACCGCACGCACGCCCGCATTCCAGTACGACAGAAAGACCACCTTGTTGCCATACGGATTATTCATGTTTTCATGCGAAGCATGCGTCCCGAACGTCCCGCCGCGCTCGCAGAAGTTGCCGAACTTGCTGCTCCTTGGATCGACGTGATAATTGGAGACGATGTGCGGCTCGGTCTCCGTCGTAACATCCGCCAGCAGCATCATATTGTTCGGCGTCATGCACTCGCCGCCGATCGATTCACCGATGATAGCTACCATGTCGCGCGTCTGGCCCTCGGTGAAGTCCTCGAACTCCGGAGGGCTGATGTTGAGCAGCGGCAATGTCGTATGTGCGCCGTGGAACCGACCGAGTTCCAGGCGCGAGATCTGCGGTGCGAGCAGATTCTCGTCTGTCGGCTCCGCCGGGCCGTTCACCAACAATTCCTTGTCGAGAATCTGCATGATTCCGTCACTGCGCGTGCCATAGCCCATATAGACGCGGTTGCCCACCACAATGGGGCCGTGCAGACCGGGATTAGGATTATCCGGATCCGGCGTCGCGCCGGGCTGATCGCCCGGCAAGCCAAAGTTCCGGATGAACACCGGATTGGCCGGATCGCCGAGATCAAATACCTGCAGATGGCGATTGGTGTTCCAACCGGGCACGCCGGAGACCAGATAGCCGATGCCGGTCTCGCATTCCCACCAGTTTTTGTGCGTGCCGAGCAAGCCATCGACGACTGTCGTGAGCAGCGTGGGATTTTCCGGATTGGTGACGTCGTAGATTTCATGCGCTTGGTTGCCGAGCGTCGTCAGCATGTACCACTTGCCCGACTCGCCGCTCGGAAGTACATCGCCGCTGCATAGACGCGCCATCTGGCGCCCCCCGGCTTCCCCGGCGCCGCCTGCGCCCGGTAGATGGTGCAGGTACTCGGGGTTGGTCGGGTCTGTTACGTCGAGAATCGAGACGCCGTTCGGTTCAACCTGTCCGGTGAGCGGGTTGAGCGATTGGCCCCCGTGATGGCCGATGTAGGCGATCCAGCGCCCGCCTTGATTCACGATTGTGGGTTGATAAGCGCTGCGCGCTTGCAAATCGTCATAGCCGATCGCACGCATGTTGTGTCGTTCGACAGGGCCTGTACTGCCTTGCGCCATCGCCACGCCGGGCACGACCGCTCCGAGTAGCGCCATCGTGCATAACTTCCCTAGTGTATTAGTTGTCAGAGCTTTCATCGAAAATCTCCTAAACGCCAAAACAAGCTGATGCGTCTATAACGCTTCAGTTGGTGAAAAAAAAGCCGCGGATGAATCCCGCGGCTTTTTCCCGTTCTGCTCCACTTAGTTCTCGTCGTACGGCGGGGTGCCGGCCTCGGGCCTTCTGGTCAGCTCCTGCTTGGCCTCATCCGTCAACTCGACGATATGCATACCCGAGTTGGCGCGGTCAACCGCATAGACAAAGCCGCGATTGTCGATTTCCAGGTTGTTGGTTTGGATCGCGATCTTGCAGGTTTCTACACCGTTGTCCGTGACGCAGCGCTCGTCGGTGCGCGGATTGACGCGCGGCACGTAGTAGCCGAGTTCTCTCGGCGACCAAGGGTTCCGCATATCGACCGCCCGGATGCCGGCGTTGAAGTACGCCACGAATAGCACTTGGCTTCCGTATGGGCTGTTAAAGTTTTCATGCGACGAATGCGCGCCGAACCGCCCACCCACATCGCAATAGTTTCCTCCAAGCTGGTCCAGGGCGCGCCTCGGATCCACCTGATAGTTCGATACGATGTGCGGCTCCGTCTCGTCGGTGATGTCGGCGAAGTACACCATCTGCGGCGACTCGCGGCATTCGTTAGCCGTCGACTCGTTGGAGATCGCCACAATGTTACGCACATTGCCTTCGGTGAAATCCTCGAACTCCCGAGGCTGCACATTCAAGAACGGCATTGTGGTGTGCGCACCATGCAACGGGCCCAGTTCAAGCTCCCCAATGACGGGTGCACGCAGATTCTCTTCCGTCGGATCGGGATTACCGTTCACTAGTATTTCGTTGTCGAGGATCTGCAAGAGTCCGTTGGACGATGTCCCGTACCCCATGTACACGCGGTTGCCGAGCTTGATCGGACCATGGAGGGAAGGATTGTCGTCAGGAGGCGTCCCACCGGGTTGCTGTCCCACCACACCGAAGTTCCTGATGAATACCGGGTTGGCTGGATCGCTCAGATCGAAAACCTGCAAATGACGATTGGTGTTCCAGCCCGGCACGCCGGAAACCAGATACCCAATGCCGCTTTCGCAGTCCCACCAGTTCTTGTGCGTCCCATTGAGGTTGTCCACTACGACGGTCAGCAACGTGGGATTGGCCGGATCAGTAACATCGTAGATCTCGTGCGCCAGGTTGCCACGCGTCGTGAGCAGGTAGTACTTGCCCGCTTCGCCTTGCGGCAATACGTCGCCTGAACACACGCGTGTCATCTGACGACCGCCTGCCTCGCCTGCGCCACCCGCACCCGCAATGTGGTGCAGGTACTTGGGATTCGCGGGATTCGTGACATCGACGATCGATACGCCGTTCGGCTCGACCTGACCGGTGAGCGGATTCAGCGCCTCACCGCCGTGATGGCCAACGTAGGCGATCCAACGTCCGCCTTGATTTTCGATGTAGGGCCAGTACGCGCTTCGCCCTTGCAAATCGTTATAGCCGACAGCCCTCATGTTGTGTCTGTCTACCGGCCCGGTACTACCTTGAGCCCACGCGATACTAGGTACCACGAGTACGGCACTCAGTACGCCGAAAGCGCATGTTTCTTTCAGTGTTGGAACAAAACGTCTCATTGCAACCCTCCTCGGTGGATAAACACATACCCACGTCAATTGATGGCTTTGACGTTGAGCCCGGCGCGCCTGCTGTGTTCGACCGTCAGAAGGCTTGCGCCACAAAGCGGTTTTATGATTCCGTGATCACAACTCCCCTAGCCAGTTGAACCACCCGAGGAGCGAAGCATTGTTCGGGCCGACTATTCCGATGTCATATAATCCAGACACATTGCAAGCGTGGTGTTGAATTTCTATGTCGGGTTAAAACGAAGCCTCGCGTGCTGTGTACGACGTACAGCGGGAACCCTGTCCGTTAGGCCAATGCAGCAGCGCTGAAATAGAGGAACGCTTTATTAAGATGCAGCGATAAAGCAATGAGCCCCAACGGCGAGTGTAAAGCGCCGCTACAGCATGCTCGGCCACCACGAGTGACGAACGTCAATGGCGCGAACACCAGCGTCCGTAGTATTTGTGCGCGACGAATGACGCGCCCGTCGCTTACTACGGTTGAAACGCGCGCCAATCGCTGGAATAAAACACTCTCAATGGCGGTGAATTCTGGTGCTGGACCGCTATGAAAAGGCGAAAGCGAGTTGGTGTAAGCGGGCGCGACAGCGAATGGCGGAAACAAGAAAGCCGCGGCATTGCGGCTTTCCACAACCACTTTCCCGCAGTTAATTTTCTTCGTACGGCGGCGTGCCGGCCTCCGCCCTTCTGGTCAGTTCCTGCTTCGCCTCATCGGTGAGTTCGATGATATGCAGGCCTGAATTCGCACGGTCGGCGGCATAGATATAACCCCGTTGATCCACTTCGACGTTATTCGTCTGGACTACGACCTTGCAGGTCTCCGAATCGGTATCGTGGTTCCCATGCGTCCACCGGACCCCGTGTGCATGGACGTGCTTGAAACCAGTAGCCCGTCAAGCACGCCCATTGCAACAGCCACCGCTGTTGTACAGAGTACGAGCGCGCTCAATGCACCTTCACAAACGCATACATCCCGGCGAGAAAATGGTTACGCACATTACATATAACTAAATAAGTCCCCCGCTTCGCAAACGATACTGACTCAACGCGATTGCGGGCGTTGGAGAAACCGGCCGGAGCGTCACCAACTGGACTTAGTCCTTGGTAGATCAATGGTTGGCTTAGATCGTTGACGAAGGTACCTTCAGAAGGCACCACAATATCTTCGGGCTCTACTCCACGATCATAAACAAATATTTGATGGAATCCGGCTACTACGAAATTCACTACACCGCCCCTTTTAACCCTAACTAGGCTGGGCACGATGCGATCATTAGCAACATTTGGAGGGGTGCCCGGCATCGCGGTATTCAGTCCCCAGCCAAACGAGACGGTCACACTTAACAAGGGATTGTCATCAAAGCGATCTCCATCACGGTCGCGATCTGCCATCGCCAATGGCGTCGTTAAGCTAAGAACTAAAAAGCTCAGCACATAGAGAGTTAATCGCATCGAACGTTTCATTGCGCTCCCCTCAGAATTCACCCATTAAGCTTCACTCTCGACCGCCACGGCGTTCTGGCGCTGCACCTCCGCGTAGTTGAGGTTATCTGCGACACCGCGACGCCCGTCTGCGCCTCCGCCACGCCACGCTGCTCAAGCACCACGGTCTGGCGCGCCACCTCGACCTGCTGGTCGAACTGCTCGCGCCGGAACTATTGCCCGGCGAGGCACTTTCTACATCCGAAGTGCCCGCCTGCAGCGACCGTGCCACTAAAGAATCGTGGAGAAGAAACACAGCGTTATGTCGGGCGGCCTGTGCACGTCTTATCGCTTGTTATACCGGCCGACATCTCCGGCAAAAAGCAATTCGAGTCTTTCCGGTTATAGGCGAAACGATCGCTGGTCTTTTACATGCCTTCTGGTTGTGCACGCAGTTACGTGCAACTCGCGTGTCGGCGGCATGGCCCGTCTTCGTAGCCGCTAGTCACGTTGTGAAGGGAAATAGATCGACGACGCACATCAGGACAAAGGCTGGCTGGTACGGGTTGCCGATGTGTCGCTGTCACGGTCGCGCGGTGTCGCGCGGCATCTCAAGCACCAGGGAACACTACGCGCCCTGTATTAGCAGCTCGCTTTGGCGCAGACCGCACAATTCGGCCTGCCGTATACGCCGCTGCACGGCTACGCGCCCTATAGCGCGTCCTAGCGCTCCAGGCGACGCGAAGACGGTTTTTTGGGTCGCCACCTGCTCATGCGTGCCACGACCACTGGGCCTACACACTCGCTCTCTTTAAAGAAAGACGGTCTTACCGTCTGCGGTGATGATTTCGATTCTTCAGCTTCAGTCGCGGTTCTCAAACGCGCTGGTCTGAACGAAAGGCAACCATCATGACGGGCTCGTTGCATACGCGTACCGACCAAGATGCCAATCAGCGAGCGCTACTGTGGCGGAGCCTTCGCATCGCGTCGATAGACCACTTTGCCACCGACTATGGTGATCAGCGCTTCGATCTCATCTATTTGGTCTTGCGGAACTTCCATGTAGTCGCGATCTATCACTACCAGGTCGCCATATTTGCCAACTTCTATGGATCCCTTTACGTCTTCCTCGAAACTTAAATACGCGCCGTTGATGGTCATCGCGCGGAGCGCTTCTTCACGAGTCAGTCTTTCGGCTGGCCCGATGGGGCCACCGAAATTACGATTCTCTCTGGCAATCGTTGTCCATATCGTGAAAAAGGGATTCACCGGCACATTGTCGGTTGCAAGCGCCAATTTCAAGTCTGCCTGGATCAGGCTCTTGTAAGGCGCAAAGGAGCTGAGGTCCGCGGGTGGTGGCGTAGATCTCTTCCATATCGTTGAAGGCGGGATAGCCGTTGGGACGATGCCAAGCGTTCGCATCCGATCGATCTGCGTGGAAGTATTGTCGCTCACATGCTCGATCACCCAACGCCGCTTGTCGATGGGATACGTTTGATTGACCTCTTCATAAACGTCCAGTGCGGTGTCTAAGCCCGCACCGCCACCGGCGATGGCATGAAGTCTGAGATCGTACTTTGCGGCCATCATCGCCACTCGACTGAATATTTCGCCCGAGGGCGGCGCGTCGTAATAGTAGCCGGCCCAGGCTGTGTAAGGCGCCTCAGCAGCGAGTATCGCCGCAAGGTCCGGGTTTCCTCCAGCCTGGAAAAACAGCCCGTTAAACCGCAAGAACTCGTCACCAAAGCCTTGGCCCCCGGCGTAGGTCGCCCAGTCGCGCAAGAAGAGTTCGAACTCCGGCCGAACCGGATCCTCAAACCACTCCGGCGTAGGGCTGAGAACCAGATTGGCTCTTACGGTCATCTCGCCCTTGGTCCACAACTCTTTATACGCTGCGATCACCTCTGAGGCGACTCCGTGTCCCTCGTAGACGCTGGTGGTTCCAAAGGAGTTGTAGATACGCATGGATTCGCGCAGCGCAGCGACTCTGATGTCGTGCGTGAAGCGCGGCACCATTTTGAACAAGCTATGCTCCAGGGCCGGCTGGCTATTGTTCTCGAAAAAAACCCCGGTAGGTTGTCCAGATGTGTCCTTAACGATCTCGATACCCTCATAGGGCGGCTGAGTGCCCGCGTCCACACCGGTTATTCGCAATGCCTCGCTATTGGCAATTGCAACCAACGGTGGACGATCCCAAAAGCCCCAGATACTGCGGATATAGACCGGATTGTCCGGGGCGACAGTGTCTAGATCGTAGCGATCTAGACCCGTGCTCTCGAGAATGGCGCGCGCCTCGAAGTGAAAGGGCGGCGTTCCCAGAGGCGCAGTCACAATCCACTCCCCGGGGCTGGTCTTGTCAACTTCTGCTTTGATAATGGCCAGGATGTCGGCCTTGGTATTTGCACCGGCAAGCGATGGATTGGTATCTCTCAACCCTTCTCTATCCATATGGGCATGAGCATCGATGAGCCCCGGCACAACGGTCTTGCCCCGCAAATTGATACGCTTTGCACCCGCTCCAGCGAACCGTAAAACCTCCCCATTGCTACCTACCGCGATGAATTTTCCGTCTTTTATCGCGGCGCCTTCGGCGATGGAGAAGTTATCGTCTACAGTGAGAATCTTGCCGTTATAGAGCACCATATCCGCCCGATTGGCGCGTCGCGATTTGTCAGCCTGATCGGAGGCGACCACGCCACTGGAAAGCGTCGCGCCGCACAGCACTACTGCAAGAACCGCTAGAATGTTTAAGCGACTTAGCATGGTGCCTCCTCGATATATTGATTTAGTCCTCGCCACCGTTGCGCTGGCAACTTCGTCTAGGAGAATGTCCGCGCTGCGACGGCGCCGCCGGCGAGCACCTTGTGCGCCCGGATGCGAGTGCTGCACTTGGAGACAGGACCTCTAACGGAGCGATAAGCATGGTCGCTCCGTTTCGTGTCACATGAGAGCGGGATGCGCGCGACGCCGTTAAGAGCCCGCCGTCCGCCTAGTCCTAGTATGCAAACCTTTCCCGTCCCTCCTCTTCTCTATAAATAGAACAACGAAACGGAATTGCCAGATCGAGCGCGCATCGCTTAGTCCAATCGACTCGATGTCCCTAAAGCTTGCGCTGCGCTACGGCTAGACAATTCTCTCGGTGTCGCACCGGCGTACACACTTTACGCAGCCAAGTGCCGACTCACGGATAACTTAAGAATGCTGCAGCTTATTTTTTTTTAGGCATCGCCGATGCTCAAAAAAATCGCAACGCAGCGTAGTAGCTCCGCCAGCAAGAACAATTAAGTTCGAACGTCAGCAAGCATTCACGCGCTCAGGTCACACAACAGGGAGTTGTTTTGCCGACGTAAGGAGGAAGTTGCCATGCTCCGAACCGCGAACGTTAGATCGTCGATAGTGCGAGCGCTGTTAGCCACTGTCTTTTTATGGCTGGCGCTGTCCGAACCGGTTCTCGCGCAAGGGGCTGGGCGGTTCATCCCCGAGCGGCGGATCCCACCCCGCATAGATACCTTTGACTTGAATCTGCGCCAAACCGACCGGTTTTCAAGAAGCAGGAATTTTGAAGTCGTCGGGCATAGCTACTTCAAGGGGCCGTGGCTCACGCCGTATGCTCAGCAGAACGGGCTCGGCGCAGGGTTCAATTCCTTGCGTGTGCAAGACGGTATCGGATACTTCGCGGGCTATAACACTCCCCCGACTCTCTTCGGCATCATCGTCGCTGATGTAAGCGATCCCGCGGATATGGAGCCGCTCGCCTTTATCCCCTGCAACCCCGGTACGCGCTGCCCTTATATCCGCCTCAACAACGAGCGCAAGATTCTTATCGGAACTCAGGATGAGAGCGGCAGCAACCCGGTTCAACCCCCGGCCGGTGAGCCGGTGCAATCAGGCATTACATTCCACGATGTATCAGATCCCGCAGATCCGAAGCTGCTAGGCTTTTTCCTGACGCAGCCTAATGGTTCTACGCATGGTCTGGACATCGACGATCGCTACGTCTATGCCTGCGCAAATATGCCGGAGAGTGCGACCACCAATGGAAGCAACCAGGAAGTGGTGATCGTCGATTACGCGGACCCGCAGAATCCAGCCCTGGTAGGCAGAATACATATTCCGGGTCAGCATACTGGAGAGGAACGCGGACCTACCGACCAGCCTTTGCCGGATGGCACAGAGCAACAACTCTGGTGCCACGAAATCCATTACCACATGGACCGGCTGTACGTCGCATGGCGTGGTGCCGGCGCGATCGTCATCGATGTGACCGATCGCAGCAATCCCTCCATCATCTCGCGCCTGGACTACATTCCGCCATTCAGCGGTGGGGTCAGCGCCGGGGCGGCCCACACTTACCTGCCGGTAATTGTCGATGAGGAGGAGCACCCGAAGCTCGGGATTTTCACCGACGAAATTTTCTCTTGCCCGCCGGGTTTTGGACGAATCATCGACATCACCGATCCGGCGTATCCGCAGTTCATCTCCAACTTCCGACTGCCGCATGTGAACGATGTCTACAACCACGATACCGACAGTGACCTGCAAAAGGATTTTCTCGACGCGACCCGCGATCTGCATGGCCGCGACGCCGAGATCCTCGATGCCTTCGTGTTCGTCCGCGGCAACGTAGGCGAGT
>JAKFDA010000040.1:0-27373 GCA_036676355.1 Nitrosomonadales bacterium
CCGGGCGGTGAAAATCACCGAGGTCCTTCAGGACGTCGCCAGACCGGAGATCTCGCCGAACGGCGAGCGGATCGCATACCAGGGCTACGAGAGTGAAAACGGCGGACACTTTCACGTCGTGCTCGTCAATGCCGATGGCAGTGGTGTTCGTCAACTCACCCAGGGCCCGTATGACCATCGCGAGCCGGTATGGTCTCGCGATGGGTCCCGGGTTGCGTTTGCGTCCGACCGGCCGACGGGCCAGCTCCGTCCTCCGCTGCAGGACGCTGCACTCGGCAGCTACAACATCTGGTCTGCGGATCCCAATACCGGCGCTCTGAAACTCTGGGCCGACACCCTCACGTCGGAGGAAGGCGAGCCGACCTGGTCGCCCGACGGCACTGAGATCGCCTACGTGGTGAGGAATAGCATCGAGGCAGTTAACGAGGCCGGCGAGCGGCGTACGATCATTCCGCAGACAGAGGACTTGACGATTAATTCACCGTCGTGGGCGCCTACAGGAACCGACATCGCCTACATCGGCTCAGGCGACATGGATTCCAACCTCTACGTCTCTGGACGGCAGATCACGACCGGACAAGACGTCTTCCGGTACAGCAGGCCGCAGTGGATTTCGGAGAACGAAATCATGTACGCCGCGGACGGGAAGATTCGCGTCATCGACATCAACAATCCCTCGGCGTCCAGCGACATACCCTTCCGTGCGACGCTCGAGATGCCGGAACTCAAATACGATAAAAAGCGATACGACTTCAACTCGGGGAGGTCGCAGGCCATCGGAATCGTCACGCCCGTACTGAGCCCTGACGCGAAGTCTGTCGTGTTCCAGGCGCTCAACGACCTGTGGGTCATGGAAATCGGGAAGAAGCCGCGCAAGATCACGGACGACTCGTTCTACGAGGTCGACCCCGCCTGGTCGCGCGACGGTCGGTACTTGGCCTATTCATCGGACAAGGCAGGAACGGAAGACCTTTACGTTCGAGACATGGTCGAGAACACCGAGCGCCGGATCACGACGCTCGACGGCGCGGAAGTGTCGGCGGCGTGGTCTCCGGACGGGCAGACAATCGCCTTCCAGAATCAGGACTTTGAGACGCTGACCGTCAACGTGGACACCGGCGAACTGCGTTTGGTGCTCCCGGAACTCTTTGCCCCCGGCAGGCCGAGCTGGTCCGCTGACGGTAATACCATCGCCCTTGCGGCCCGCATGCGCTTCTCGACGAGGTTCCGCGAAGGTCATAACCAGATCCTCACCGTCAATCTGAACACCGGCGAGCAGAACTATTACCCGCCCGGCGAGGAATTCGACACCATCACGACGCGCGGCAACGACGGCCCGGTGTGGTCGCCGGACGGTACGTCGATGGCGTTAATCCTCGACGGCTCGCTGCATGTCATCGCGGTCGATCCCACCGGCAAGCCGACCGGACCGGCTGTGAAGCTCAATAACCACGCAAGTGAAAACATCAGTTGGAGCGGCGACTCCTCGAAACTGCTCTACCTGAATAACGGTGAGCTCAAGATGATCAGCCGCAACGGGGGCAGCCGGCGCAACGTGGAGCTCAACCTGAGGTATCGCCACGCCGAAGGGCCAGACCGCCAGATCATCCACGCGGGCACGTTCTGGGACGCGACGAGTCCACGGATTCGGACGAACGTCGATATCGAGGTTGTCGAAAACCGCATCAAGAGCATCAAACGGCACACGAAGCCCTTGAGCGGTCCGAATGTAATCGATGCCTCCAATCTTTTCGTCATGCCCGGGCTCTGGGATACGCACTTCCACCGCGAGCGCCAAATCCGCTTCTTCGCCGATCGCACGAACCGGGCGCAGCTTGCCTACGGGATGACCTCGACCATGGCGCCGGGTGATGTGGCATACAGCTCGGTTGAAAATCGCGAGGCGGTCAAAGCGGGCGTTCGCGTCGGACCGCGCGGGTTCGCGTCGGGCGAGCCCATCGACGGTACCCGCACCCACCTGGATCATTTCCGTCCCGTCAGGCTCGAGCAGTTGCCCCTCGAGTTATCGAGGATGCGTAAGCTCGACTACGACATCGTGAAGACGTACGTGCGTACGCCGGCCGACGTAAAAGAAAGAGTGGCCCGAGCCGCGCATCGATTCGGCATCCCGGCCGCGACGCACCTCATGGCCCCCGGCTTCTACGCCGGCATCGACACCACAACGCACCTCACTGGCACGCAACGCCTCGGTTACGCGCGCACTGTGACTGATCCCGCGGGTCAGTCGTACGAGGACGTTCCGAAGGCGTATGCCGACCGCGCCATCATGACGACCATCGGTGGGTTCGACGTGCTGTCGGACCATGTCTGTCCGGGTACCGATCCCCGCCTGAATATCTTCGCCAACTGGAAGCTGCCGCAATGCGACGAGCCACCGGAGCCTGATCCGGAATGCGTGACTGAAGATTGCCGTCACACGCGTACGATGGCGCGCATGAGGGAAGCCGGGTCGATGGTGCTCGCCGGCACCGACTTCCCGCTCGGTAGCGATGTCATGCTTCAATTGCACGCCGAATTGCGGACACTGGTCTTCTACGGACACTGGACGCCCTACCGGGCGCTCCTGGCGGCGATTCGCACTCCGGCGAGGTTCCTGGGTATCCAGGACGATCTCGGCTCGCTCGAGGAGGGCAAGCTGGCGGACATGATTTTCGTAGAGGGCAACCCGCTGCAGAATATCGAGGACACCATCAACGTCAGGGCGACTATGGTGAACGGAATATACCGCACCGTCGAGGAGATCATCGCGCCGTTCCCGACTACGGGGAACAGCAACAACCCGAGCATGAACAGCGCAAGCCTTAAAAACCCTCCGAAGCATACTTGGCTGCCTCCCGTGCCGGACCACCCCAAGAACAGCACCTTCTGGTGGCATCGTCCCGAGTTCGTTAAGGAGGATTTCAATAGCATGGAGTCGTAGCATCGACGACGGACGTACATGCGCGCGGGCTCCGCACGGTGATGTGCGGAGCCCGCGATTCATTCGATGGCAATCACCGAACTCTCGGCTTTCCGTCGTATGGATAAGAAAGTCGCCGAGGCCGTGTACGTCACAACACCGAACCGGTTCGATTCATGTACTACGCATCGTCCATGCAAGATGATAGTCAGCTTTGATCATCGCGTCGGTGAACCGCACGCAGAGACACGCCGCGCCGCGCGGACGCCTGTATGAAATCGGTCCGCTTGCTTCGCTGGGCTTTCGCTTCGATCTTAGTGATCGCTATCACCGTTCCCACGGCGGTCGCACACGACATTCCGGACAAAATCTCGCTGCACGCTTTCGTGAAGCCGGAAGGAGAGCGCCTTCACCTGCTCATCCGTATCCCGCTCGTGCTGCTCGGCACCCTGGACCTGCCCAAGCGCGGGCCTGGCTTCATTGACCTGCCGAGGGTCGGACCGCATCTTGAACTGGCTGCAACCGTTGCGGCGAAGGAATTCGAGATTCGCGCCGATGGCGAGACACTTGTAGCGGAGCAGTCGGCCCAGCGCATTACGCTGCCCTCCGACAAGGCGTTCGAGAGCTACGCGCGTGCATTGGAACTGATCCATGGTCCACCTCTAGCCCCAGAGACGGAGGTCTTCTGGAACCAGGGATACTTCGACGTCCACCTCGAGTACCCGATTCCCTCAGATCGAAGCGACTTCGTCCTCGACGTTCGTACGGCTCGCGAACTCGGCGAACGACTCACTGTGGACGTCCGCTTTATGCCGCCCGACGGAGCCGAGCGAATTTACGTGCTGCGGGGGCACGACGCTTCCGTCGCACTGGACCCGAGTTGGCAGCGGGCCGCGTGGGTCTTCGTCAAATCCGGAGTGCGCCATATTCTCAGCGGGATCGATCATTTGCTTTTCCTGCTTTGCCTGGTGCTGCCTTTCCGTCGATTGAGCTGGAACCTTGTGGCGATTGTCACTTCATTCACAGTGGCTCATTCGATCACTCTCATCTCGGCAGCTTACGGCCTCGTCCCGACAGGAAAGTGGTTTCCGCCGCTTGTAGAAACGATCATCGCAGCATCGATCATCTACATGGCGATCGAAAACTTGATGAAGCCGAACCTCTCCCGTCGCTGGCTGATCGCCGGCATCTTTGGGCTGGTGCATGGCTTCGGTTTTTCGTTCGCCCTCGCCGAGGAACTGCAGTTCGCCGGGGAACACCTTGTACTATCGCTGTTCGCGTTCAATGTAGGGATCGAACTCGGACAGCTGCTCGTACTCGTGCTGCTACTGCCCGCCTTGGCCTGGTTAGCGCACAAGCCACTCGCCGCGAAATACACGCCGTTCGTGGCAGCGATCCTGGTAGGCCACACTGCCTGGCATTGGTTGGTTGACCGCGCCGCGGCTTTGGTTGCTACGCCATTGCCCGAGATGAATGCCGAATTCTTCATCGGAGCGGCGCGGATCCTCGGATTTCTCCTCGTACTCGGTGGCCTGGCGTATTGGTACGCCCACCACCGTGCCGCTCGGCGCGACGACCTCTCCGCCAAGAAAGCGTAGGGCCGCGTTCTTCCGAAAAGCGCGCCGCGAGAGACAGACCCAGAGGTGCGCGATTTCCATGCGTCGTTAAAGGGAGCGCTGAAGCCTCGGGTTGAGGAGGGTCGGTTGCGGTGACGCAAAGAACGGCGTCGAACAACCAATGTAGGCGGTTTGGATGCATTGGTAATCATCGAAACCGAGCTCAAACTCATGGCGGAGGGAGTGCCGATATCAATCGGACGGCTCAATGCTCGTCACCGTAAGCGCGCCATTGACACGTTCAGCGGTGAATCGCACGTGATCGCCGACTCTCACACGCGCCAGCATTTCCCGATCTTTCACTCGAAACGCCATAGTCATGGACGGCATGCCGAGATTCTTCAACTCGCCATGCTTGAGGGTAATCTTCTGCGCACCCTGATCGACTCTCTTCACCTCGCCGTTCACCTTTTGCGCGCCTGCTGTCGTGCGCTGCCCTTGATCGTCAGCCTGAGGCCGTAAGTTGGAATTGGTTTGTGCCAATACCGTGCCGGCACAGGCGCCGATTACCATTGCAGTGGTCAACAAAATTCTCATGGCGAACTCCTCATGGTCCTCAATACAAGCGCTACGGCGCCGCGGTCCTATAGCCGCTCTCTTCCCGAAAAAAAACCGCGCTTCGGGCTGCATACCACGCCGGCAGAACGAACAGCGACAGCAACGGCGCGGTAATCATCCCGCCGACCATCGGCGCGGCAATCCGCTGCATGGTTTCCGCACCGGCTCCACTGCCGATCAGGATAGGGAGCAGGCCACCGAGTATGACTGCCACCGTCATGGCTTTCGGACGTACGCGCAGCACCGCGCCTTCGATCAGGGCTTCATGCAGCTCTTGTACATTCCTTAGCCGTCCTTCGGCTTTGCGGCGCTCGATCGCGTGGTCCAGATACACCAGCATCACGACCCCAAACTCCGCTGCGAGCCCGGCTAGTGCAATCGCGCCCACGCCGCTCGCGATCGAAAAGTTGTGGCCCAGCAAGTACAGAAACCACACCGCTCCCACGAGGGCGAAGGGCAACGTCCCGAGGATAAGCAGCGCGGATCCCACGCGCTGAAAAATGAGGAACAGCAAGAGAAAAATGATTGCAAGCGTCGCCGGCACCACCCACGCCAGGCGCTTCGTGGCGCGCTCGTAGTATTCGAACTGGCCGGACCAGGATATCGAATAGCCCGGCGGCAGTTGCACATTCTGCGCGACAGTGTCTTGTATTTCGTGCACGAATCCGACCAGATCGCGGTCACGCACATCGACGTAGACCCACAACGAAGGCCGCGCGTTTTCGCTCTTGATCATCGGCGGACCATCGGTGATATTTACTTGCGCGACCGCGCCGAGCGGCACCGTCGCGCCGTCCTCGGTCACGATCGGCAGCGCACGAAGCTCCTCCAGGGAGTCCCGCAATTCGCGGGGAAAGCGAACGTTGATCGGAAAGCGCGCGAGACCTTCAATCTTCTCGCCGATATTCTCACCGCCGATCGCCGTTGCCACCAGGCTCTGTACATCGTCGATGCTCAAGCCATAGCGCGCCGCCGCTATGCGATCGATCGACACGTCGATATAACGCCCGCCAGTCAGACGCTCGGCAATCGCCGATGAGGTGCCCGGCACCTGTTTGACGAGCCGCTCGATCTCCTGTCCGAGCTTTTCGAGGATCGCAAGGTCTGTCCCGGCAATCTTGATCCCGACCGGGCTCTTGATCCCTGTTGTCAGCATGTCGATGCGGCCACGAATCGGTTGCACCCACAGATTCGCGATACCCGGGATCTGCAGTTGCTGATCGAGCTCCGCAACAATCTTGTCGAACGTCATGCCGGGCCGCCATTCCTCCATGGGCTTGAGCTGAATCGTCGTCTCCAGCATTTCCAGCGGCGCAGGATCCGTCGCGGTATCCGCGCGCCCCGCCTTGCCAAACACGGTTTGAACTTCGGGCACCATTTTTATGAGACGGTCGGTTTGCTGCAGGAGCTCGCTTGCTTTCGCGGCCGACAGTCCAGGCAATGCAGTGGGCATGTAGAGCAGGTCGCCCTCTTCCAAAGGCGGCATGAATTCCGCGCCGATCCGTCCCAGCGGGATAAGTGTCAGTGCAACCGCGATCAGCGCACCGAGCAAGGTGGCGCGCGGATGCCGCAGCACGGCCCGCAACAGCGGCAGATATGCCGCGATCAGCCAGCGGTTCAATGGATTTTCCGCCTCGCCGCGGATACGTCCGCGTATCGCGTAGACCATCAGTACGGGGACCAATGTGATGGAGAAACCGGCCGCCGCGGCCATGGAGTAGGTCTTGGTATAAGCCAACGGTGCGAACAAGCGACCTTCCTGCGCTTCGAGCGTGAATACCGGCACGAACGAAAGGGTAATGATCAGCAGGGAGAAGAACAAAGCCGGCCCGACTTCCGTCGCGGCATCCGTGATCAGCGTCAGGTGCTTCCGTGCATCCGGTTCTCCGTGTTGAAGACGCCAGTGTTCAAGCTTTTTGTGCGCGTTTTCGATCATCACAATCGCGGCATCGACCATCGCTCCGATCGCGATCGCAATGCCGCCGAGCGACATGATGTTGGCGTTGATGCCCTGCAAATGCATGACGATGAAGGCGGTCAGCACACCGATCGGCAATGCGACGATGGCAACCAGCGCGGAGCGCAAGTGCCACAGGAATAGCACACACACCAATGCCACGACCGCAAACTCAAGCAGCAGCTTGGACCAGAGATTGCGTACCGCCCGCTTGATCAGCGCGCTGCGGTCGTAAGTGGTTACGATTTCAACGCCCGGCGGAAGGCTCTTGGTCAGCACAACAAGTTTTGCCTTCACCGCTTCAATGACTTCCAGTGCGTTCTGGCCGGAGCGAATCACGATTACGCCGCCGACCGCTTCGCCTTCCCCGTCCAGTTCACTGATCCCCCGCCGCATTTCCGGCCCGAGTTGCACGCGCGCGACGTCGCCCAGCAACACCGGCGTCCCCGTCTCCGAAACGCTCAGCGTGATTTGCCGGAAATCGTCGAGCGATTCGAGATAGCCCCTGGCGCGGACCATGTAATCAGCCTCCGCCAGTTCGAGCACGGAGCCGCCGGTTTCCCGATTTGCCTCGCGGATTGCTTCGGTGACCTTCGTCAGCGGAATGCCGTACAAGCGCAGCTTGTCCGGATCGACCTGCACCTGGTACTGCTTGACCATGCCGCCGATGGTGGCCACCTCCGCGACGTTGGGAATGCTTTTCAGTTCGTAGCGTAAAAACCAGTCCTGCAATGCACGGAGCTGTGAAAGATCGTTGCGGCCGCTGCGGTCGACCAGCGCGTACTGATAAACCCAGCCTACGCCGGTCGCATCGGGACCGAGAACCGGTGTCACGCCCTCCGGCAATCGCGCGGTGGATTGATTGAGATATTCCAGTACACGCGAGCGCGCCCAGTACAGGTCGGTCTTGTCTTCGAAGAGGACGTACACGAAGGAGTCGCCGAAGAACGAATACCCGCGCACCGTTCTGACACCCGGCACGGACAGCATCGTTGTCGTGATCGGGTACGTAATCTGGTTCTCCACCAACTGCGGTGCCTGTCCGGGATACGGCGTGCGAATAATCACCTGCACATCGGATAAATCCGGAATCGCATCCAGTGGTGTATGCAGCACGCTGTACGCGCCCCATATCGCGATCAGAATGGACGTGAGCAATACCAACAGACGATTCGCCACCGACCAGCGGATCACCCTGGCGATCATCGATCGCCGCTCCCGTCGATGATCTGGATTGACTCGATGACGTAATCGCCCGCCTCCGGCTGCTTCTTCATTTCAAAGCGCGCTTTCGTTCCCGGCTTCAGGCTTGCCGCTGTCGCGGGATCACGCAGCTTGAACTCCATCGTCATGGTCGGCCATTGCAACTCGGGAATCGGGTCATGCGTGAGCGTGACGACACCGCGCGCGGGCGCCACCTCGTCTATGGTGCCTTGCCCGCTGATGGTCGCCTGCTCTGACGTCGTCGCGGGAGGGGCGCTCGCGGCCCCAATGTCGAGTCGCGAAAGCGCCCCCTTGAGCGACGCTTCCGAGTCGATCAGGAACTGGCCGGAGAGGACGATTTCATCGCCCGAACTTAATCCGGCCAGCACTTCAGTCCGCCCGCCCGCTTCACCGGCCGTCCGCACTTCGACCGGTCGAAAACCGTCGTTCTGCCGCACGAGGACGACTTTGCGCGTCCCGGTCTCGATCACTGCTTCGCTCGGCACGGTGAGTGCCTCACGCTCTTTCGCTGCAAGCTGCACCCGCGCGTACATTCCGGGACGCAAGAAGCCGCTTTCATTCGCCACTTCGATGCGCACCCTCACCGTACGCGAAGCCGCGTCGAGCTGCGGATAGATGTAATCGACCTTGCCGTGAAATGACTGACCGGGTATTGCATCGACGCTGATTTCAGCTGACTGCTCCGCGCGCACGCGACCGGAGTCGCGCTCCGTCAACTCGGCCAATACCCAAACTTTTTTGAGTCCCGCGAGCTGCACAATGGTCTGGCCCGGCATGACCTGCGCGCCTTCGCGCACACCGAGTTCGCGCACAATCCCCGCGGTCGGTGCATAGACGCCGACGCGCGGGCTGGGCGTGGCGGATTTTTCTATGGTCCGGATCTCCGTATCGTTCATGCCGAGCAACCGCAGCCGTTGCCGCGCCGCTCCACGGAGGGCCTCGATGTCCGGCACATCGGCGACACGCGACAATGCGACGAGTTCATGCTGCGCTGCAAGCAATTCGGGCGCATACACCTCCGCCACCTTCTGCCCCGCCTTGACCGGATCCCCCTCCGCGCGCACATACAGGCGTTCGATGAATCCCGCAGTTCGCGTCTGAATCGTTTCGATCTCGTGTTCATCAAACGCGATACGACCCACTGCAACCAGCGGGTCTTTGAGCGTGGACACCTCCACCTTGCCCGTGCGCACGCCGAGGTTGTGCACCATGTTCGGCGATATACGTACGCCCGCGTCTCCCTCATCGCCCGCGTATTGCGGAACAAGCTGCATATCCATGAAAGGTGACTTGCCAGGCTTGTCGAACCTTTGGCCGGGCACCATCGGGTCATGCCAATACAGCACCTGTTTGCCGGAGTCGTCTTGCACTACGCCGTTGACAATCCTCGCCTGATCGGACTCGATCGATGCATCACGTTGGTCCAGCCACCACCAGACCGCCACGCCGGTCAGAAGCAACACGGCGACCATGAGCACGGTCACCGTCGCCCGCCTGTTCACTGTGTTTCTCCGGCGAGGTAGGCGTAGCGCGCTTCGGCACGCAGCATTTCGCTTTCAATCGCCGCGTACTGCAATTCGGCTTCGACCGCACCGCGTCGCGCCTCCCACAGCGTTGACAAGGACGACGCACCGGACGCATAGCCCGCGGAAGCGGATTGCAGGCGCGCTTGCGCCGCGGGCGCCAGACGCTCTCGGTATTCTCGCAATCGCGCATGAGCCGCTTCAGCGTCGGCTTGCACTGCGAGGAGGTCGGCCTTCAGTTCGCGCTCCCGATCTATTGTCATCGCGCGCATGCGCTCGACCAACGCGAGCTTTTCGGCGACGCGACGATCCTGCCGTTGTGCGCGATCGATCTGCAGCGGCATCGCGATCTGTACGCTGACCATGTCCGAGCGATCCGACTGCCGATGGCCGTACATCACCTGCCAGCTCCAATCGGCTTTGCGATCGGCACGCGCGCGATCCGCTTCGAATCGCGCCACGTCCATCGCTTTCCTTCGTACAGCCAGTTGAGGGTGATTCTCGAGCACTGCTTCGAACGGCGCCATTTGCTCCATCGACGCTGAATCGGCAGAGGCCAGTGCGGTAGGCAGCGGGCGAAACGCGGCATCGCCCAGCCAACGCGCCAACCGCGCGCGCGCGCGCTGCGCACCGTTTCCGGCTGCAATGCGTCGGTCGTTGATGCCGGCCAGCATACTGTCCAGCTGGAACACATCGGTGGCCTGCGCTGCGCCGCTCGATATTCTTTGGCTTGCGACCTTGCGTTCCGCCGATAACTCCTCCGCAAGGCGCTCATACAACGCAGCTTGGCGCGCCGCTTCATACGCATCGATCCATGCCAGCTTGGCATCGCGAGCGACTTCGCGCGCTTGTGCCGCGCGCTCCAGTGTCCACTGCTCGCTTTCCGCCTGCATGCGATTGGCGGCGGCTTGGCGCTTTTCAGGCCGCACCATTTCCTGCATCACGCCAATCGTTGTCATGGTCATATCTTCTTGGGTGAAGCTGAGCGCGTCGCTGCCCGTGATGGGAACGTCCTGTGCGCCAAAGCTCACCAGCGGGTCGGGCATCTCGCCTTCCGCGACGGCCGCTTCCCGCGCGGCAACCGCGGCATAGTCGTACGCCTCAAGCCCCGGCTGTCGTTCGACCGCCAGTCGCGCCGCCTCGCGCAACTGCAACACGTTTGGCTCCGTCTCGGCGAAGGAAGCCGTACTGAGACCGAGGGCGAACGCTGCGACGGCGACCGACTTGCGCATGTGAACCTCCGATCGGAAACCATGTTGAACGGTCTCGTCAGGCGAACGAATTCTCAGCCAGCATACGAGCAAGTGGTCGGACGTTAGCTACCCGTTCACCTCGCACGGAGCTGCAACATTCACCGCTACACTAATTGTTGGTCCCTTCACAATTGGTCCATTGGACAATGGGTAAGTGAAGCCCTTGCGACGCGCTGCAATCCGTAACGATTTGTTGCACTTCCGGTCTGATTCTTACCACGTTGTTTCATTAGACTTAGGCACGTCCGTGTAATTCCTGAGAGGTGCGCACCGATTCTTTTCCCTGAAAAAGTCCGGTAGTTCTTAGAATGAAATCCGGCGGTGGTCATGTTGAATAAATCTCTGCAGTACCGCGGCGTGCGCGTTCAGTGGGTGGTAATGGTCTTCGGGGATAACAGATACCCTGCGGGCGAGCGGCCAACACAAATGCGTCAATTCCTGGCCGCCATTCCACGGGTGGCCGATGTGGCAACCAAAACTCCTCTTCTCGATAAACCCTCCTCATCAGCCACACGCAGGAGAACCCCATGAGCAAGCAGCGCATAAACATCGAGGTTGTATCCCTCGGGATCGCGTTTGGACTGATGAGCGGAGGCGCACTCGCTGATCACCCCCCTATCGGCTTTGGCATTGGAACAGGCGGGCCGATTGTCACGATTCCGGCGGATACCGCGCCGAAAGGCAGCTGGGGTCTCGGCTTCGATGTGAGCTATACGCAAGCAGACGCCTACTCCGACGCGGAACTTCAGAAATTTGCTGATGAGCATGTCCATGCCCATAGTTCGGACTACCTGCTGAGCACCTCTCTTGGGGTGAGTTATGGCGTGACGGACGATTTCACTGTCGGTGCACGTCTTCCTTTCATCCATCGCGAGGACATACGTTCACCGTTTCACAGCCATGCCGGCGGCGTGACTACAAATGCCGTCACGGAGCAGGGAGACTCGAACGGCATCGGAGATCTGACTGTCATCGGGAAATACCGATTCCTCCAGGCGGAACAGCAAAATATTCAGGCAGCTTTGTTGTTTGGCATCAAAGCGCCGACCGGAGAGACCTATGAAAAGAACGATCAAGGGCTCAGGTTCGAGACTGAACAACAGCCGGGTTCGGGATCATGGGATCCTCTACTCGGCCTAGCCACAACCTTCGGCTTTGGCCCGGTATCTGTCTCGGGCAGCTTTCTTTACTCCTTCGCCGGCGAAGGGTCGCAAGACACCGATCTCGGTAATCGAGCGTTCTACAACATCGGTGTGTTTTACCGTTTACCCGAGGCGGCACACGAGCACGGTCTTGAGAGCGTTCCTCACGCTCATTCAAACTGGGACGTGGGTCTAGAACTCAATGGCGAGTGGCAGCAGCGCGAGCGCATAGACGGCGTGGAGCAAGAAGATAGTGGTGGAAGTATCCTTTATCTTTCCCCGGGCGTTCGCTATACCGCGAAGAACAACCTGTCTTTCTATCTTTCGGTCGGAATTCCCATTGACCAAAAAATTAGAAAATCCCACCCCGATACGGATTACAGGGTGATATTTGGGCTTGGTATGCCGTTGTGACGTTCCAAGGGTAGTTCGGGTCGGCATTTCGGGCGGCGCGCGAACATTGATCGCTATGCATGCATCAGGAGCATCGGGTACTGCGCCGCGAAATATCGAAAATCGGCAACTTCTCGGTCGGACTGTTCGTGCATGCTTTACATCTCCAGCGGGTTTCGCTCGGATGGCGCCATACGCGGTTGACTTGTAATGCTCTCGAAGTTGCTCTCGATTCTCCTCATTGGAATCGCGGTACTTCTAGCCGTCGTGATCTGGCTTGTCTATCAGGGACACAAGATCGGATACAGCGCGAGAACCGAGCCTCACGCGTTAGAAGCATTCATCGCGCGCCATTTGCGTATGATGGCCATTCCCCGGGCTCAGGGGGACAAAGCAAACCCGATTCGCGCCACGCCAGACGTTCTGGCGCACGCGCGCGCGCACTTCGCGGACCACTGCGCCATCTGTCACGCGAATGACGGAAGCGGCAATACTCCCATCGGGGAGAACGTCTATCCAAGAGTTCCCGATCTGCGCCGGCCTGAAACGCAATCGATGTCCGATGGTGAATTGTTCTTCATCATTCACAACGGCATTCGCTTCACTGCTATGCCCGCGTGGGGAACGGGCAATCCGGACGAAGATCTCGATAGCTGGAAGCTGGTTCATTTCATCCGACATCTTCCGGATTTGACACAAGCGGAGTTTGAAGAAATGAAAACGCTGAACCCGAAGAGCAAACATCAACTCGAAGAAGAAGCGGCCGCCGATCGCTTCCTGAAAGGTGAGGACGCGGCCGATGCGCCGCCCATGGGCGAGCACCACCATCATTAAATTCGAGAAGGAGCGATCTGACATGAAAACCGGCATCGTTATTATTCTTGCGCTCACTATGATCTTGCCGATTACCCCGGTGAAAGCTCATGGCTCCGGAGAGCATGTCATGGGCATGGTCACCGCGATCGACACCAGCCAGATTGAAGTGACGCCGCCTAAAGGTGAACCCGTTACGGTCTTGCTGAACGAGAAGACACGTTACGTCTCGAAAGGCGGCGCGCAGCCTCTCCCCCAGGTGGGCGACAGAGTCTTCATTGATGTTGCCAAAGACGGAACGTCCTTAAGAGCCGAGGAAGTCCAGTTTGCTACGCCGAAAAAACCCGACCAGTAAGGCAGTTTTCCGCCGCTGCGGCGATGCGCTTGCTCCGTCTTTCAGCGGATAGCGCTGTCCCTAATATTGCAACAGCCGGGGTGTTCCGCAATGGCCCGCTTGCCAGACGATCCGGCTGAAACAAAGCCGAATTAAGAATTACAACCGGCTACAGTATCGGCCGGTTTTACAGCTAACATAGCGTCCATGCTTCGCCGTTATCTTGCCCTTTTGTTGATGCTGCTCGTGCCGCTTCAGGCCTATAGCGCCGTTGCTGGCGTCGGGCTGCATGGCTCCGATGCAGACTTGCAGCATCTGGCTGATCATGAACTGGGGGTAGCCCATCATCACCACGATGACGGCTCGATCCAACACGACAATTCGGACGAGTCACTACAGCATTTAAGTCGGCACGCTGGTTATTTGAGTTTTGCGGCCATCGCGCACAACGTTCAGCTCCCTGCCATGCCCGGCTGCGGAAGTGACCTCGCCTATATCGAGCCACCGCCAATCAAGCAGACCGTCCTCGATAGCCTGTTCCGACCGCCACGCACCTTCGGCTGAGCGCCGAAGGTCAAATCCACGCCTGGTTCTCTTTGCCACCGGCCCTGCCGGTGAGTGGATGTCGCCCTTCGGCTCGAACTGTCTTTCAAGCTAAGGAGACCAGGGTGCGAACACGTACCTCTTTGGGGATCGTTGCGATTGCTTGGGCAATCGCGATGCCCGCAGCCGGGCAAGAACGCCCGAGCGATGTGACTCAGCTCATAGAGCGGGCTTGGTCACGCGCAAGCAGCGCCCGCCAGGCCGAAGGCCGCGTGAACGAGGCGGATGCCGGCCGCGCACAGGCGAGCAGCCCCTTCGCAGGTTCGCCCTCGCTGAGCCTTGCCACGCGCAACGATAAGTTGGCGCACGATCACGGGATCGAGGAACACGATGTGTCCATTGCTGCGCCGATCTGGCTTCCGGGCCAGCGTTCGGCGCGCGGCGCCCTGGCTGAAGCCGAGACGAGCGAAGCACAAGCGCGCGTGCAAGCTGCAAGGCTGATGCTCGCAGGTAAAGTCCGCGAGCGCATCTGGGCCCTGGCCGAGGCCGAGTCCGAACTCGAGCACGCGCAGCTTCACGCTGCGGCGGCCCAGAAGATGGAAGCGGATGTGATGCGGCGGGTCAATGCCGGAGAGCTAGCGCGCACAGAAGGTCTCCTCGCAAAGCAAGAACAACTCATCGCCATGTCGGCAGTGCAAACGGCGCGCAGCAAGCGCGCGGAGGCCGCATCCAAGCTGCAAGCGCTGACCGGATATGCGCAGCTTCCCGCACGGTACGAAGAAACGGTTCACCAAGCGCCCTCGCCATTGGAAGCACATCCCAGAGTCCTCGCCGCGCGTCTCGGCAGCGATCGCGCGGCAAAGCGCGTTCGGTATGTCAGCAGTACGCGACGTGACGCGCCGGAAGTTGCGGTCTCTTACCGATGGGAGCGCGGCATGAGCGATTCTGCTTATGACCAGACCGTTGGTGTTGGCATTCGCATTCCCTTGGCCACTGCCGCGCGTAATGCGCCGCTCGATGCGGCGGCGTTAACGGAAGCCTCGACGGCAGCCGCTGAAGAACGCGCCGCACTCGATAGTGTGCAGGCGGACATCGCCGCAGCCCAAGCGGCACTCGAAAGCGCGGAGCAAAACCTTCTCCTCGCCGAGGAACGCAAGGCAACGGCCGGTGAGCGAGCCGCCCTTCTCAAAAAAGCCTTCGAAGTGGGCGAACTCAGCTTGGTTGACTGGCTGCGTGCCCAGAGTACCGCGCGCGCGGCGGAAGTCGCACTTGAACATGCCCGTACCGAGCGCGGTCTCGCGCGCGCCCGACTGAATCAAGCACTAGGAGTCCTTCCATGAACACGACCCTCATCCGCGCAGCGCGCGTTCTCGTCGCCATTGCGGCGCTTGGCCTTGCGCACTTTGCGTACGCTGGCCCCGGTGCGCACGGTCCGGATGGTGAACATCTGGAGAGTCCGAACGCCGCCGCCTACGACGTTGCCGCGTCGGCACCCACGTTAGAAGCGCAATCGGACAGCTTCGAACTGGTCGCAATGCTCAACGAAGACGAGTTCTCCGTGCTTATCGACCGCTTCAGCTCGAACGAGCCGGTGCTGCACGCCAAAGTCGAAGTCGAGATGGAAGGCATCCGCGCGGCCGGGACGTTCCATGCTGATCATGGTGACTACGCGTTCACCGACGCAAAGTTGTTGCAGAAACTGCGCGAGCCCGGTGAGCATGCGTTGGTGTTTACCGTGCAAGCAGGCAACGAGAGCGATCTGCTGGCGGGCACGCTCCTCAGCGCCTCGCATGCACAAGATCACGGCGCGGCGCAACCAAAGTGGAGCATCGCTCTTGGCGTCGGGCTGATTGTTCTGGGGTTGTTTGCGTGGCTTATCAAGAAGCGTAAGCAACGCGGAGCGATGGCATGAAGCACCCCTTCTCCATTGCATTGCTCTGTGCTGCGCTCTTTGCGACAGGGCATGCCTTCGCTGGCCCTGGTGCGCATGGCCCCGACGGCGAACATCTGGACACCCCAGGACATGCGCACGCAATCGGCACAGTCCAACGCTTAGCCGATGGCAGTGTGCAAATTCCAAAGCCGGCCCAGCGGCGAATGGCCATTCGTACCCAAATCGGCGTGGAAGGTGAACACGCGTTGCCGGTCGAATTGAACGGCCGCGTGATCATGGATCCAAATTCGGGCGGTCGGGTGCAAGCGCCCTTCGCCGGCCGCGTGGCGCAGGGACCGGGCGGCATCGCGGTGGTCGGCCGCCATGTGAAGCAAGGTGAGGTGCTCGCCGTTTTGCATCCAACCGCGAGCGCGATCGACCTGGGCAACCAGACAGCACAACATGCTGAACTGCGCGCCAACCGCGCGATCGCCGAACAACGTGCGAAACGGCTGCAAGAGCTTGAAGGCTCCGTTGCACGCAAAGATATCGACGCGGCCGTTGCAGAAGCGCAAAGCCTGCGCGAGCGCGAACGAGCGGTCGGCGCAAGCCTATCTCAAGCGGAAGCCTTGCGCGCTCCAGTGGGCGGTATCGTTGCAAGCGCCAATGCCGTCACGGGCCAAATCGTCGACGGTCGCGAACTACTATTCGAGATCGTGGACCCGGCGCGCTTGCTCATCGAGGCCCACACCACCGATGCAACGCTTGGCTCGAAGATCGCCGGGGCAAGTCTGCGCGATATCAACGGCGGTGGCCTTCAGTACCTCGGCAGTGGCCTCGCCTTGCGCGAAGGCGCGTTACCGCTCGTCTTTCAATTAAAGCGTGACGGCCCTACGGAAGCTGTCGGCCTGGCCCTCGGACAGCCGGTCACTGTGCTGGCTCAGCTTAAGGAGCGCATCAAAGGCATTGTCCTTCCCAGCGAAGCGGTGGTCCGCAACGCGGCCAATGAGCCCGTCGTTTGGGTGAAGACCAGTGCTCAACGCTTCGTTCCGCAAGTCGTCGCCGTTACGCCGTTGGACGCTCGCAACGTTGTGGTGACCCAGGGTCTGGCGGCCGACAACCGCGTGGTGGTCTCGGGCGCCTCGCTCATCAACCAGATTCGATAGGCGCCTCGCATGTTCAACTGGATCGTTCGCGCAAGCCTTGCCAATCGACTCATGGTGTTGGCGGTCGCCGCGTTGCTGATGGTGTATGGCGCTATCAGCGCATGGCGCACACCTGTCGACGTCTTTCCGAATCTCAATAAGCCGCTGGTGACTGTGCTCACCGAAGCCGGCGGCATGGCGCCCGAAGAAGTGGAGTTGCTGGTCTCCTTCCCCATCGAGACGTTCTTGAACGGTTTGCCGGGCGTCACGCGCGTGCGTTCCGTTTCCGGCGTCGGCCTCTCCATCGTTTATGTCGAGTTCGGCTGGGGCACCGAGGTCTATCGCAACCGCCAACTGGTGGCCGAGCGACTGAACACCGTTGGAGAGCAGCTTCCATCGGGCATCACCCCGACCATCGGACCGGTGTCTTCGATCATGGGCGAAATCATGCTGATCGCCCTGCCCGTCGCTTCAGGTGGCGCTACGCCTATGGAAGCGCGCGAGTACGCAGACTTCGTATTGCGGCCGCGGCTCTTATCCGTGCCAGGAGTCGCGCAAGTCATCCCTATCGGCGGCGATGTACGCCAGCTTCGCATCGAGCCGAACACGGCACGCCTTGCGCAGTTCGATGTCTCACTTGGTCAAATCCGCGAAGCGACCCGCGGTTTCGCCGCCAACACAGGCGGTGGTTTTATCGACCTTAATGGCCGCGAGTACTTGATCCGCAATCTGGGCCGCACCGATCGCCTGGACGATCTACGCGGCCTCGCGGTGGCACACCGCAATGGCGCGCCGGTATTGCTCGAGCAAGTGGCGAACGTTCGCTATGCCGCAGGCGTGAAGCGCGGCGACGCCGGCTTCAACGGCAAGCCGGCGGTCATCGTCAGCGTCCAGAAGCAGCCCGATGCCGACACCGTGCGACTGACCGAGCAAATCGAGATTGCGCTCGCCGAGTTGAAACAGGGACTGCCAGCCGGCGTCGCGACCCCGGAAATTCTGTTTCGCCAAAGTGCATTCATAGATGCATCGATTTCGAACGTCGCCGAGGCTTTGCGAGATGGGGCAATCCTCGTGGCCATCATCCTGTTCGCATTCCTGCTGAACATACGCACCACGCTCATTTCGCTGCTTGCGATTCCGCTCTCCCTCGCCGTAACCGCGATTGTCTTCCGGCTTTTTGATCTCTCGATCAATGTAATGACGCTCGGGGGACTCGCCATCGCGATCGGCGAATTGGTCGACGACGCTGTCGTTGATATCGAAAACATTCTGAGGCGGCTGCGCCAGGCCCGTACGCAAGGTGGCCTTTGGAATGCCATGGAGGTGATCTGGCGCGCGTCGGTCGAAGTGCGTTCGGGCATCGTCTACGCGACCATCATCGTGGTCTTGGTTTTCGTGCCGCTCTTTGCGCTGCCCGGGATCGAAGGCCGCCTTTTCGCGCCCCTGGGGATCGCCTACATCGTTTCGATTCTCGCTTCGATGTTGGTTTCGATGACGGTGACACCGGCGCTTGCCTCCTACCTGTTGCCGAAGATGCCGCAGCTGGAACGGCCGGAAAGCCCGCTCGTGCGTAAGCTCAAAGGCTGGGACCAACGACTGCTCGCATGGTCTTTCGCACGCACAACGCCGATCTTCGCGGCAGCCGTCATCGCTACGTTGCTCGCAATGGCGTCCGTGCCATTTCTGCCGCGCGCTTTTTTGCCCGCGTTTAACGAAGGTTCCCTCGTTCTGTCATTGATGTTCGAACCGGGGACAGCTCTTGAGACGTCTAATCGGATGGGCGCGATCGCGGAAGATTTGATTCGCGAGGTGCCCGAAGTGGTGAAGGTCGGTCGCCGTACGGGGCGTGCCGAACTCGATGAGCATGCCGAGGGCGTGCACAGCTCGGAGATCGACGTTAATCTCAAGGCGATTGATCGTGATCGCGAAGCGGTCATGGCCGATATACGCAGCCGCCTGTCGATGCTTCCGGCCAGTGTCGCTGTTGGTCAGCCCATTTCGCATCGACTCGATCACTTGCTCTCCGGTGTTCGCGCACAGCTAGTGGTGAAGGTTTTCGGTGGTGACACCGAGACCTTACGCACCCTGGGCGAACAAGTGCGACAGGCCCTCGCCGCCGTTCCCGGATTGGTCGATGTTTCAACGGAGAAACAAGTACTGATCCCCCAAATCAAAGTGCGCCTGGATTACCGTAAGGCGGCGCAACACGGCATTGCGCCCGGCGAGGCGCTGCAAGCGCTTCAGCTCTTATCCGATGGCACGCGCGAAGCCCAGCTTATCGACGGCGCGCGCCGTTTCGATGTGGTACTGCGCCTACCCGACGAAGCACGCGCGCCGCAGCAGCTCGAGCGAATCATGCTGGAAGGTGCGAATGGCCCCATTCCGCTGTCGGCAATTGCGACTGTAGAGATGAGCGATGGGCCGAATCAGATCGGTCGCGAAAACAGCCGCCGACGTTTCGTCGTGTACGCCAATACCGACGGGCGCGACATGGGAGCCATTGTCGAGGCGGTGCGCGAGGCGACCGCGCGGCTCGCCATGCCGAAGGGGTACTTTGTTCAGCTCGAAGGCCAGTTCGAGGCACAGGAGCAAGCGACGCGCTTGATTGCGTTGCTCTCGCTCGTGTCACTGTCGATGATGTTCCTGGTCCTGTATTCGCGCTATCGTTCGGCCGCTTTGGCGGGCGTCATTATGATCAACATTCCCTTCGCGCTCATTGGAAGCGTGATCGCAATGTGGATCGCCGGCGTCTCGCTTTCTGTTGCGTCCATGGTGGGCTTTGTGACGCTCACCGGCATTTCTAGCCGTAACGGCATCCTGAAAATCAGCCATTACCTCAATCTCTGCCGCAACGAGGGCGAAGCGTTCGGCAGGCCGATGATCGTACGAGGTTCGCTTGAACGCTTGACGCCCGTGCTCATGACTGCGCTAGTGGCCGCCTTTGCGCTGCTGCCGTTGCTCTTCGCGGCCGATGCGCCAGGCAAGGAGATACTGCATCCTGTGGCAGTCGTGATCTTCGGTGGACTCATCAGCTCCACCTTGCTCGATACGGTGCTCACCCCCTTGGTGTTCGAGCGCGTTGGGCGCAAGGCGGTTGAGCGCCTCATGCAAGACGAAGCACAGACCTATTGATTTCGAAAAAGGGCGTGCGATGCGGCCCTGTGTAATGCATCGCTTGTTCGAGGAGTTGATGATGAAACGATTTCTGATGGTGGCTGCGATGTGTCTTTCCAGCGCCGCGGTGTGGGCGCACAGTGCGGGCGAGCCAAAGCATGGCGGCGTCGTGGCCGCAGCCAATGAGCTGGAGTATGAGTTAGTAGCCGAGCCGAAAGTCATGCAGCTCTATGTGCGCGACCACGGGAAGCCGGTGGACGTCTCCAATGGAAGCGCCAAGCTGACGCTGCTCTCGGGACAAGCCAAGCAGGAGGTCGAGCTTAAGCCCGCCGGCGACAAGTTCGAAGCAGCTGGCTCGTTCAACGCTGCGCCCGGTACGAAAGCCGTTGCGGTGATCCACTTGAAGGGCAAGCCGCTCACCGCGCGATTCACGTTGAAGTGATACTGAATCGTGATGCGGCGCAAACTCCGTGTGTGCGGCGCTTTGCATAAAGGAAGGGTGAAGCGATGTTCTAACCGATCAAACTGGCGCCGGCGGCCCTCATCATCGTGGCGGTCACCGAACTGGACAAGGTGACCGCCTGGCTGGGTGCCTTGCTTAATCGTTACCCATCATTTCGTTGATCGCGTTTGGCTGGCTCTACTATGATGAAACGCGAGACTTGCACCTGGTCGGTAAAGTATCGCGGGCGACGCTCTGGTTGGTCGTTCCCACACTGCCGATGTTCTTGGTTTTTTCGGCGCTTGTGCGTCATAGCCGGCGCGTATGTTGATGGGTTTATGCAAAACATCGATTGGCGGCAGACAATCGCCCGCTTTGATGGTTGCAAACCATCCATCAACTGAGGAGATCCGATATGAAATGGATTACGCGAGAACGCCCGAAGATCGACCGCATTGCCTGTCCTTGGCTCATCGCGCGGTTCATCGACAAGGACGCCGAATTCCTTTATGTCGCGGCTGGTCAAGTGAAGACAATGGCTGCGCAGACCGGCGCCATCCCGTATGACGTGCCCGATGTGGAGTACACGCATGACGGAGATTACTGCAGCTTTGACGCCTTCCTCCAAAAACACAACCTGGAGGACGCCGCCCTGCAGAAGCTTGCCGTAATCGTCCGTGGTGCTGATACGGGTCGATTGGACCTCGCCCCACAGGCGGCAGGTCTGCTTGCGATCTCTTTGGGCTTGAACATGAACATCCAAGACGATCACGCGTTATTGAAGCAAGGCATGGTTATCTATGACGCGCTCTACGCTTGGTGTGAAGAATCCGAACCAGAAACGCATACCTAGCGGATTTAAACTTGCGTGGCGTGTCGGTGCCGCACATTTACCGTGAGACGCTCGCGATGAACGGACGCTTGCGACCCTCCGCTCCGGTACGTTGGGATGTCCTGCACAAAGCCTTGCCCGCGGTTGGCAAACTGGAAGCCGTACTCGGGAATGGTGACCTTGGAGCCGAAGCTCGAGAAGTGCCAAGCGCCAGTGTCAGCGATACAGCAGTGGCGCAAAACATTCGAGCAGACTTGCGAGCACTTCGCCGCTCAACTCTCGCGTCAATTGCCACCGCCCATTCATGTCGAATGGTATGACTCTTCATAACGCTTTCCTCGTTGCGGATGCTGACTACCTACGCCACTTCAGGCCTGACGCTGCGGCTGGCGCGTATCGTGTCCAGCAACTGAAAGCGCGCCACCAAACTCTTCTTGAACCGAAGGACACTCCTCCTCAGGGTGCCGGACTACCGGATGGCAGAGGACCATCGACCCGAATTGCTTTTGTCATATTTGCCCGACAATCTACTTCGCAGGTGCATCAAACGACCTGTCTCGTTTTAACGAAATCGAAATGTTCGTCGTCCACAATTCTCTCGGCATGTTGAATTCTTCGGCGGCTACACTTCTTATGAGCCACCTGAACAACGCAGAGGCGTATTCCCATGGCGGTTGGCTAACCTGTAAAAGTCGCGGCAGTGAAGTGCACTTCTTTTGACGCGCTTTTGGTTGTACTGCTGAGTAGCCGATCCGATGAGGTAACTTGATGACGCGGGGCGACAAAAAACCAGACAGCTGCCGTGAAGCGCTGTAAAAAATCGTGTCACTCAAACAGCGGCGCTACCTTCGCCCGATAATGCGTCGCAGGAGAGGCCGATTAAGGAAGCAGGTCGTCGACGTCCCGCATATAGGTTGGCATGTCCGTCGCAGAAGTACGGCATGCTTTGAAGGAGACGATTAAAACCATGCTCAAACAAGCGCGCTGGTCGCGAGGCTTTACGCTGCTTGAACTGCTTGTCGTGATGGTGATCATTGGCCTGCTCGCCGGCTACGTCGCGCCACGTTATTTCTCGCAACTCGGTAAAGCTGAAGTCAAAACCGCGCAAGCGCAGATCAACGCATTGGGCAAGGCGCTCGATCACTACCGACTCGACACAGGCCATTACCCGTCCTCGGAGCAGGGCCTAGCGGTACTCGTCACGAAGCCGGAAAACGAGGCGAAGTGGTCCGGCCCCTATCTCGAAAAGGCCGTCCCGCTCGACCCCTGGGGGAAACCTTATCAGTACCGTTTTCCCGGGCAGCATGCCGAGTACGACCTTTTCTCCTTCGGCAAGGATGGACAACCGGGCGGAACCGAACACGCCGCCGACGTTACGAGTTGGGGTTCGTAAACTGCAGGAAGCCGCACTCGCCCCGGATCGACGGAAAAATTCCTGAGCACCGGGAATCCCTCATAGTTGCTCGCGCCGCAGGCGCAGCCGAGGAAGAAGTTTATGCAGTTCGAAATCCGGGGGCTGAAAGGCGCACAAGGCGTTGTGAGCGTTTCGGTCAACGCCATCGACGAAACATCGGCGTTGGCGCTAGCACGAGCGCAGGGGCTGGCGGTTTTGTCCGTGCGCGGCAGGCGCGGTTTCGCGTTGCCATCGTTGCGCAAGGCATTCCCGTTGCTGCTGTTCGCGCAGGAACTGCTGGCGCTGCTCGCCGCTGGACTATCTCTCGTCGAGGTCATCGAGACCATGATCGAGAAGGAACAGCGGCCGGAGACCCGTAAACTGCTCATCGAGTTGCGCGACAAGTTGTTCGAAGGACGTTCGTTTTCGCAGACGCTCGAAGCGCATCCGACAACATTTCCGACACTGTTCGTCGCCACGGTTCGCGCCGCGGAACGTACCGGCGACCTGCCCGAAGCGCTGACGCGCTATATCGCCTATCACGAACGTGTCGACCTGGTGCGCAAGAAGATCGTCAGCGCATCGATCTATCCGGCCGTGCTCATTACGGTCGGGGGGCTGGTCACGCTCTTTCTGCTCGCCTATGTCGTGCCGCGCTTTGCCGGCATTTACGCCGACGCAGGTCGGGAACTGCCGCTGCTGTCGCGCCTACTCATGGAATGGGGACTGCTGCTCAACGAACACGGTACGACCGCGCTTGCGCTCGGGCTATGCCTGATCGCGCTCCTGGTCTTCGGCCTAATGCGCGCGCCGGCATTGTTCGCCCGTCTCGCACAGCGCCTGCCAAGCATCGGTGAACGAATGCGCGTGTACCAGATCGCCCGCTTCTATCGCACGCTGGGCATGCTGCTGCGCGGCGGCACACCGCTTGTGCCGGCGCTGGCGATGGTGGCCGGATTATTGCCAATGCAGATGCGTCCGTCGCTGGGCGCTGCAACGCAACGGGTACGCGAGGGCGCCAGCGTTTCGGTCGCCATGGATGCCGAGCGACTCACCACCCCGGTGGCATTGCGCATGCTTCGCGTCGGCGAGAAAAGCGGCGACATGGCCGAAATGATGGAGCGCATCGCGGTGTTTCACGATGAAGAACTGGCGCGCTGGATCGACTGGTTCACCAAGCTGTTCGAACCGCTGTTGATGGCCGTCATCGGCATCGTCATCGGCGTGATCGTCGTACTGATGTATCTGCCGATCTTTGAACTGGCCGGGAGCCTGCAATGAATATGGCGGAAGACGTACTCGCGCCATTTTCCGCCGAGGAAATAGCGGAGGCGCGCAAGCTCGCGCTCAGTCGGGAGTCGACCGTCACTGCCGCCCTGGATGAACTGACCGGATTACCGGCGGAAGCGTTTGCCGTCCGTCTCGGCGCAACGCTTCATTACCCGGTCGCGACCATGGAGGATCTGCATCGCTGGACGCCGGCGTTCGAACTGCTGCCGTTCGGCGAAGCGCTACGCGCGCAGATGTTGCTGTTCCGCGACGATGAAGCGCAACTGCGACTGGTGCTGGGCGATCCCTTCGCCGCGGACCAGATCGCCTGGGCCGATGAGCGCATCGGCGAAGCATTCACCTGGGCGCTGGCGCATCACGCCGATGTCGCAGCCTACCTGGCGCGGCAGGAGGAATCGCTCTCGGCCGTGGCGGCGATGCTGCCAGCAACCATGGCCGTCACCACCGATCTGTCCGGCATCGAGAATCTTTCGTTTCTCAGCATTACCGAAGACACCAGTCAGGTTGTGCGCCTGGTTCGGTCCACGCTCTACGACGCGCTCAAAACCGAAGCTTCCGACATCCATCTGGAAACCGGCCCGAGCGGGCTGGGCATCAAATATCGCATCGACGGCGTGCTGGTCTATATCGGCAGCCTGCCCGGACTCGAACTGGCCGAACAGGTGATCTCGCGCGTCAAGGTGATGGCGGAGCTGGATATTTCCGAACGGCGCGTGCCGCAGGATGGCCGCTTCAAGGTCAGCGTGCGCGGCCGCGAGATCGATTTTCGCGTCTCGATCATGCCGTCGATTTTCGGCGAGGACGCGGTGCTGCGGATACTCGACAAGCAATTGCTTGCCGATGAGGCACGTGGCCTGACGCTGGACAGCATCGGCTTCGACAGCAAGGCACGCGGCACATTGCGCAAGCTTGCCTCCGAGCCGTACGGCATGCTGCTGATCACCGGGCCGACCGGCAGCGGCAAGACCACGACGTTGTACGCCGCGATTTCCGAAACGAATCTGGGGCGCGACAAAATCATCACGATCGAGGATCCGGTCGAGTATCAACTGCCGGGTGTACTGCAGATTCCGGTGAACGAAAAAAAGGGGCTGACGTTCGCGCGCGGTCTGCGCTCGATTCTGCGTCACGATCCGGACCGCGTGATGGTGGGTGAAATCCGCGACCCGGAAACCGCGCAGATCGCCATTCAAGCCGCGCTCACGGGTCATCTGGTGTTCACCACCGTTCACGCCAACAACGTGTTCGATGTGCTCGGGCGATTCACCCACATGGGCGTCGACACCTACAGTTTCGCCGCCGCGCTCAACGGCGTCGTGGCGCAGCGCCTGATTCGTCTGAACTGCACGCACTGCAGCGCACCGGTCGCGCCGACGCCGCAGGAACTGGCCGACTCGGGAATCGATCCAGGCGAGTTCGAAGTGTGCGAATTTCGCGCCGGGCGCGGCTGCGGCAATTGCCGCGGCACCGGTTACAAGGGACGAACCGCGATCGCCGAAGTCATGGTGCTCACGGACGAGTTGCGTGAAATGATCGTCGAACGCGCACCGATTCGCTCTCTTAAAGACACGGCGCGCCGCAACGGCACACGGTTCCTGCGCGATGCGGCGGTGGAACTCGTGACCCGGGGGCAAACGAGCCTCGAGGAGATCAACCGTGTCACCTTCGTGGCTTAGCCGCGCGGGTCTGCCCCGCGCCGGCAAGCTGCGCGGCATGCTGCAGCGCGAGTCGCACGACATCCTGCTCGCACCTTACCGCGTCGAGTTCACGCAATACCGCAGCGAGCAGCCACCCGAACGCATCGTTTTAGAATGCGAAAACGATGCCGGCAACGCCTGGCAACCGGCGATCGCCGCTCTTGGCGACGGGCTGAAACAGCTGGCATGGTCCAATGCCGACGTGCGCGTACGACTTTCCAACCATTTCGTGCGCTACGCGCTGGTGCCGACCCTCACCCGGCTGCGCAATCGCGAGGAACGCATTGCCGCTGCGCGACATCATCTGAGCGCCATCTATGGCGAGCGGGCCGAACGCTGGCAGGTGGCGCTGAACGACGGCGAGCGCGCAAACACCGCGATCGCCGCAGGCATCGATCAGGACCTCATGCAGCAGTTGGTCACCACCGTGACCGGCGCACACCTCGATCTACTGGCCGTCGAGCCGCTGGTGGCAACAGAATTCAACACGCTGCGTCGCGAAATCACCAAGGCGCCAACCTGGTTCGGCATTGTCGAACCAGGGCGAATCGCGCTGGCTTATCTGGAAAATCAGGCGTGGCGTTTTCTCTACGCCGAGCGGTTGCGCGGCAATCTCGCCGACGAATTGCGACCGCTGCTCGAACGTACGCAGATGGCCAATGGCGTTCAGCCGGGGCGTGTCCTCCTGGTATCGGACCATGCGCCAAGGGTCGAACTATCGAACAGCGCCGGCTGGTCGCTCGACTGGCGACCGCTGAGCGCTGCGGCCGATCACGCAGAAGCACTGCAATGATGCGCCCGCTGCATCTCGATTTTCTGCAGGCGACGCGCCCTCCGCGCTGGCTAGCGCATCTGCTGCTCGGCCTCGGCATTCTGCTCGGTCTGATGGTCGGCGGCGAATACTGGCGTCTAGCCAACGAGCGCACGCACCTCGAAACGCAACACGCCGAGACGAGCAAGTTGCTGCGCCGCGAAACGCCGCGTCTGCAACAGCCCATGGGCGACCCCACTCTGGTTGCCAAGGAACTCGACTATGCACGGTTGATATTGACTGAACTGTCGCGCCCCTGGGATCAGATGTTCACCGAACTGGAAGGCGCGGCCAGTGCTTACGTCGCACTACTTGGTGTGCAACCCAGCCAGTCGGGGGACACGGTGAGATTGCGCGGTGAAGCGCGCAACTATGAAGATCTGCTCGCGTACATGGTGCGGCTGGAGGACTCCCCCCGCTTCGGCGAGGTATTGCTCGCGTCGCACGAAGAGCAACAAAGCGGCGGCATTCGCTTCTCGCTGATCGCCAAATGGATGCGC
>JAKFDA010000041.1:0-47354 GCA_036676355.1 Nitrosomonadales bacterium
GGAGTCGGGTAGACCGGCCTGCCGCCAGGCGGCTTTGCCGGCCCCGACTTCAGCGCGTGTCGGTCGCTTCGCCCACGGTATCCGCGGCGTAGGCACCGCGCTTGCCGAGCGGCTTCCGCGGGCCCTCCGTGGTGTCCTTGCGCGTCTGCCGTTCGACTTCCGCATTGGTCTCCGCCCCCAGGAGCACGGCAAAGGTGCTGATGTACATCCACATCAACATCACCACGACCGCCCCGAGCGAGCCGTAAGTGGCGTTGTAGTCGGCAAAAAAACTGACGTAGAGAGAGAATCCGATCGACCCGAGCAGCCATAGAAAGCCGGCGAACAGCGCGCCCGGCGTGACCCATTTCCAGCGCGCTTCATCTCGAGCGGGCGCCCAGCGGTACAGGGCAGCGAGCACGACCAGCAGAAAGGCCAGTATGAGAGGCCAACGAAGAATCTGGACGAGCCACTCGACTACGCTGCCCAGTCCGAGAAAATTCAGCACCGCAGGTATCACCGCGATCAACGCCAACGCGACGACAACGAACACCATTACGCCCACGGTAAGACCCAACGCGATCAGGTTGAGCTTGAAGAAGCCGCGCTTTTCACGTTCGTCATAAGCAACGTTCAGCGCGGTAATGATTGCTTTCGTGCCGTTCATCGCGCTCCACAGTGAAATCAATACGCCGACAATGGCGCCGATACCCAACGCTTTAGAGGATGTGGACGCCAGACGCGTGAGTTGCTCCTCGATCATCTTGCGTGCATCGGCCGGCAGCATTGTTCCCATGGAATCGAGTTGTGCGTTGATCGAATGCGGATCGGAGAAGATGCCGTAGATCGCCACGAAGGCTGCCATCGCTGGAACGATGGCGAGCAACAGATAGAACGCGACGCCGGCGGAGATGATCGACATGTTGTCATCGGCGACTTCCGCCTTGACCCGCAGCAGAATGTCTTTCCAGCCGCGCTTGGGAATTTCCGTCGGATGCTCGGCTTCGCGCCCCCGATCGGATGCATTGCCGTTGCGTTGATCCGGCTTTCGTTGAGGTTTGTCGCGCTTACCGAACATAGTGTTTCCCACTTCGACCTGGACAGCATGGACGATTCGATTCACATCTCGACAGCGTGCGTCGCCACGCGGTCCGCGCACATGAATATTGTTCGTGCGACGTGCAGGCCGTGTACCCGCCCCATTCGATATCAAGGCGCATTTCTTGCCGCGCTAGAAACACCATCATGCAGAGGTGATTACCATGGCAGAACTTGACAAGGACCGCTCGAATACGGCCGGTGGCTATAGCGCGCAGTCTCCACCGGGCGAAGGCACTACGACTTGGACGGCGGGCTCCGGCGACCGCGCAAGCATCGGCGCGTCGAGCGATACGGCGCGGTCTTTCAATCAATCCAAGGAACAGGTGAAGCGAACCGCGGGCGACATGGCCGGCCGTGCAAAGGAGCAGGGCCGGCAGATGTTATCCGGACAGAAGGAGAAGGCCGCAGGCCAGATGGACTCGGTTGCTCGCGCGTTGCGCAGCACTGCCGATCAACTCAGCAATGAGGATGAGGCGCAGACCGGACGGTATGTCGGCTTCGCTGCCGAGCAACTGGAATCCTTTGGCCAACGCCTGCGCGAAAAGGATATCGACGGCTTGATTAACGATGCGCAAAACATGGCGCGTCGTTCGCCTACCGCTTTCTTTGCCGGATCGGTAGTCGCGGGTTTTCTACTCGCGCGTTTTCTAAAAAGCTCCGCGGACCGGCGCACTGATCCCGATCGGTATAGCGGTCAGAGTCGCATGACGCAACGCTTCGCCGGTGCGGGCAGCGACGCAGGTTCGCGCACCTCGTACATGGATACGGAAGCCATGGGCACGGATGCACAAACCGGTGCGTCTTCCGGACTGCGCACACGCACAGCGGCGCCCGACGGCGGCGCCACCGAAAGCGCGCCGCTACCGACGGCCGATGAAAACACTCGCGGAGGCTCCTATGGCTTATGAAGACAAGACCGAGAGGTCGCTACCGACGCTGTTGTCCGATTTAAGCCGGGAAACGATTGAACTCGTACGCCAGGAAATCGCGCTGGGGCGTGCGGAAATTTCGGAAAAAATTTCAACCGCTGAGCGCGGACTGGTATCGATCGCCATCGGCGCAGCGATTCTGCTGGCGGGTGTCTTTATTCTGCTGCAGGCAATCGTGAACGGCGTAGCAATGGTATTGCCGCCGGAACTGGCGCCCTGGCTTGCGCCGTTGATTGTCGGCATCGTGATTGCGGTGATCGGCTACATCATGGTGAAAAGCGGCAGCTCGCGCTTGCAGCCGGACAACCTGATGCCTCAGCGCACCATGGACTCGCTCAGACGCGATAAGGCCGTAGCCCAGGAGAAAGTCAGATGAATGCAAACGACGAAAACAAGCAGCCGGCGGAAATCGAGAGCGAACTCGAGCAAACACGCGCGCAAGTCAGTTCGACTATCGATGCGATCCAGACGAAGCTCACGCCCGGTCAACTAATGGATCAGGCGGTCGATTACTGGCGCGGCAGTTTACCCGCGGACTTCGGCACGAATCTCAGCAACAGCGTGCGTCAGAATCCGGTACCGGTGACGCTCATCGGCATCGGGCTCGCGTGGCTCATGATGGCCGGCAGGAAAACCGATACGGGTTATCGGGCGGGCCGTTATGAGCGCGACGACGACTACGATGCTCCGGCATACGGTTATGCCGGCATGGAGGACTTCGACGAGTCGGATGAATCGCTGATGCAACGTGCGGCATCGGGCGCGAGCGATACGGCCGAGACTGTGAAAAGCAAGGCCGCAGAACTGAAAGCGCGCGCAGGTGAGAGCGCGCATCGTTTGCGTGAGAAAGCCTCGGAGCTAAGCGATCGCACCAGCGGTACTTACGCAGATTTAAGGGGCAGGGCATCGCAAGTGCGCAGCCGGCTTTCGGACAAGGCGAGCAACGCACGCGAGCGTGTCGGCTATCTGCAGGAGCGCTCGCGGGATCAATATTACCGGGCGCGCAGTAGCGTTTCGCAAATGGTCGACGAGCAGCCGCTGGTGGTCGGCGCTATCGGCGTGGCGATCGGCGCGGCATTGGGCGCCAGCCTGCCGGCTACACGACGCGAGGACGAATGGCTGGGCGAACAGCGCGATAGTCTGATGGAGCGAACCAGGGAAACGGCGCGCGAGTATGTCGAACCGATGAAGGAATCGGCGCAACGCGTGGCCGAAACCGCTGAGCGGGAAATCAAACGCGCGACCGGAGAAACGACAGAAAGCGGATGGCAGGGTAGCGAGCCGGCGAGCAGTGATGATGTCGCGGGCACGCAAGCCTATGTGACCGGCAATCCACCTGAGGCGGCCCGGTTCGGCGATCGGACTCCGGACACCTGATCCAACCGATCAACCGCGGCGCGCCTTCGCGGGCGCCTGCGGTTTCATAACGGACCGGGAAGCGTCTTCAATCCGATCCATGCCGCCGCAATGACTGCATTGACGGGAACCGTGAGCGCGCCCGGCACATAGAACATCGCTGACAGCGCCGGCTGGGCAAGAAACAGCTCAAGGCCGATTCCGAACATATAGAACAGCGCGCCGCAACAACACCAGCGACGCATATAAACCGGCAGCCATTGCGCTTGGGATTGATTATGGCGCCACGCGGCGGCGCGTTCGAGCAGCGTTCCGCGACCGGCATCGCGAAACAGCCAGCCGAAAAAGAAGTAGCGATACAGCAGTGTGCCAAATGCGAGGCCGCGCACTACGCCTCCTATCGGTGCGTGGCAACCGGCATGGGCGGGCTGCCTTTTTGCCCAGACCCATGCGGGCGAAGTTTGGTTCCGGAGCGCCGGGGCGCGGCGCGGGGTCGGCGCGACTCGCGTCCCGCTGCTATTGTCGTCGTTATGCACGCACGGCGCGAGCCGGCGCAGCAGGCTGCCGCACGACAAGTGCCACACCGACCACGCAGCACACCATGCCGATCAGCGCCCAGCCGGCAAACACTTCGCCGAACAGCAGCCACGCCATGATCGCGGTGGTCGGCGGCACCAGATAGAACAGCGAGGTCACACGCGTTGCCGCGCCGCGCCGGATCAGCACATACAACAGCATGATCGAAGCAATCGATAACACAATGACCAGCCAGGCCAGTGCGAAAACAAACTGCGCGGTCCATTGCACGTGCATGGTTTCGAACGCCGGAGCCAGAACCAGATAAAGGGCGAGGCAGGCGCAGTATTGAATGGCCGTGCCGCTCAGTAGATTGAGGTGTTGGCAGAAGCGCTTCTGATAAAGCGTGCCCAGCGTGATCGAGCCGAGCGCCATCAGCGCCAGCATGAATGATGTCGCGTCTCCGGCCAGATTCAACTTGCCGGAGACCACCAGCGCAACACCCACCAGCCCGAGCACGAGTCCCAGCCACTGTCGAGGCGCGACACGATCCTTCAACCATGCCGCTGCAAGCACCGCGGTCAGTACCGGCTGAAGACCGACGATGAGAGACACGACACCGGCCGACATGCCGTGATGCAGCGCGCTGAAGACGCCGCCCAGATAGCCTGCGTGCACAAGCAAACCCGCCACGGCGATATGGCCGTACTCCCGACCGCTGGTCGGCCAGGCCGCCTTCATGACATATGCGATGGGCAGCAGAATCGCCAGCACTGCGGCAAAACGAAGCAGCAGGAAGGTGAGCGGCTCGGCATAGGGCAAACCGAACTTGGCACCGATGAAGCCGGAACTCCACAGCACGACGAAGCCGGCCGGCGCAAAGTTGATCAGCCCGAAACGTACATCGGCTCTCCGGCTCGCTTGAACGGTCATTGCAGCACCGGGGCGTTACGAACTGCAGGACAGCATCGAACAGCCGGCCTTGTTACGCGCCCAGTCCGGCCGACGCTGCGCGTAGCTTTCCCGGCCGGGCTGGTCGTCGTAGGGGCGGCGCAATACATCGAGCAGTTCGTGGACGCCGGCGTCGTCGCCCTGTTCGGCGCGATCGATTGCCTGCTGCGCAAGATAGTTGCGCAGGACGTAACGCGGGTTGGCGGCGTTCATGCGCGTTCGCCGCGCCTCCGATGTAAGCGGATCGACCCGCACGCGCTCCGCATAGCGCGACAGCCATGCGATGAAGCGCGGTGTCGCCTCGCGGCGCTTGGCGTCGTCGTAGAAGGCGCGGCCGAAAATTTCAGGCGATGGGGTCTCGAGATCGACATCGGCCAGTGCGCGAAAAAAAATCGTCATATCGACTTCGGCCGTTTCAAGCAGTTCGTGCAGCGCACTCATCAGCTCCAGATCTTCATCGAGGCATTCAGCCAGTCCGAACTTGGCCGCGACGCCGGCGCGATTGGTTTCGGTGTAGGCCTCGACGTAACGTTGCAGGGCCGCATGCAGCGGCTCGTGTGAGCCGAACACAGGCGCCAGGGCATTGGCCAGCCGCACCAGGTTCCAGTGCGCGATTTGCGGCTGCTGGCCGAATCGGTAGCGGCGTCCCTGCGCATCCGTGGTATTGGGCGTCCAGTCCCGGTCGAAATTATCGATCCAGCCGTAGGGACCGTAGTCGATGGTCAATCCGAGAATGGACATGTTGTCGGTGTTCATCACGCCGTGTACGAATCCCACACGTGTCCAGTGCGCCACCATGCGTGCTGTCCGTTCGCATATCTGTGCGAACCATTCCGCGCGCACCGCATCATCCAGCACATCGTTGGCGGTGACCAGTTCGGAAAAATCGCGCCGGATGGTGAAATCGACCAGGTGCGTCAGCAACGCCGTATCGCCGCGCGAGGCCGGCAGCTCGAAGTTGCCGAAGCGGATGAAGGAGGGCGACACACGGCACACGATGGCGCCCGGCTCGGGACGGGGATGGCCGTCATAGAACATGTCGCGCACCACCTGCTCGCCGGTTGCGATCAGACACAGGGCGCGCGTCGTCGGCACGCCGAGGTGGTGCATTGCCTCGCTGCAGAGAAACTCGCGCACCGACGAACGCATCACCGCGCGCCCGTCGGCGGTGCGGGCGTATGGCGTCGGGCCGGCGCCCTTGAGTTGCAACTCCCAGCGCTCTCCGGCGGCGTTGACCACTTCGCCCAGCGTAATGGCGCGGCCGTCGCCAAGTTGACCGGCCCAGTTGCCGAACTGATGGCCGCCGTAGTTGGCGGCATAAGGCTGCATGCCGTCCAGCAGGAGATTGCCGCCGAACACTTGCGCAAATTCGGGCGATGCGACATCAGCCTCGGAAAGGCCAAGCAATCGGGCCGTTTCGGCGGAGTGCGCCACCAGCCGCGGCGCGGCAACCGGCGTGGGATCGATGCGCGAATAAAGCGCGCCGTGTACCTGCCTCCGTTTTGCGCCGGTTTGCGGGTCCGCAGGCAGGTCTCGCACGAAGGAGTTATCGAAAATCAGTGAATGCATCGACGAAATCAAAGGTCTTATCGGTCACACGCCGGGCGGCATGCAGCGTTGCCCATGAGCTTACCGCAGTCGACCGCTCGAACGTCCGAGCAAGGCCATCTTTTGTAACAAAGTCGCCCAGACCTTGTGGTGTAACGTCGACACGGCGCTTTAGCCTGGAGGTGGCGCGGCGTTTCGCGCGTCATTCGCAACGAGGAGGTCGGCATGAAAAGCATGGTCATGGCAATTGCCATCGGCGCGATGAACGCGTTTGTCGTGCCGGCGTTTTCGCACGACGATCCGAACGAACCGCAGCGCTACATCACCACCGGTGAAGTGCAAAAGGTCGACATGAAAGCGCAGACCATCACGCTCAAGCACGAGCCGCTCAAAAATCTGGGCGCGCCGGCCGCGACCAAGGCGTTCCCGGTGAAAAATCCGGACATGCTCAAAAAAGTGAAACCGGGCGACAAGGTGTTGTTCTCCGCCCGCAACATCAACGGCACGGTCATGATCAGCACACTGGAATTACCCGGCGAGCACCCGGCTTCACATCCGCATTGAGCGCTATGGCCTACCGAGGTTTGCAAGTCGCGCCGCTTCGATGATTTCGATCCAGTAGCCGTCCGGATCCCTGATGAAAGCGACGTTCTTCATTTTCCCCTGCTCAGGGCGTTTCACGTAGGTGGCACCGTTGTCGTCGAACCAGCGAATCGCTGCGTCCAGATCGGGCACGGAAAAACAGATGTGACCGAACCCCTGCGGCTGTGCGTTACCGTCGTGATACTTGAACGCGGGGTCGTCTTCGCTGCCCCAGTTATGCGTCAATTCGAGAATGCCGCGCTGACTGAATGTCCAGACCGTGCGCGCACCTTGTTCCTCCGGAACGACTTCGTCCGCCTCGACGCGCGCGAGAAAGTAGAGCGAGAAGCTCATTTCGGCGAAATCGAGCCGGCGCAAAACGCGCATGCCCATTACCCGCGTATAAAAGTCCAGCGATACAGCCGGGTCCTTGACGCGCAGCATGGTGTGATTCAGCACGAATCCGCGTGTGGCTTCGGGCGGCGTTGTGCACACGCCGGGATGGATTTCAGAGGTATATGTCATGTTCGACTCTTAGCTGTGACGTGTGGATGACATGTAGGCCGCTGTAGCGCTGCAGCGAAGGGCAGGGCAATCGCAGGCACGCAGGTTGCGGCATTCTAACGGAGCCCCAGGTGTTGCACCCGCAAGCAGGAGACCTTCCATGCAAAACACACCCATTCCAGAACCCTCGGACGAATTGAAGGAAATCTTCAGGCAGCTCAAGCTCGGCATGGCCCATGAACGCGTCAACGACGAAAACGTGTTCACCCTGATCGATCTCGCCGAGCGAAACGGCGAGACGGGACTCGCGCAGTTGTTGCACGAATGGCAGTCGCCTTGCAGCGACGGGTCGGAAGGGGTTCCAAGCGTGACGCCACCGACACGCGGATTCAACCGGGAGCATGTGAAGCGCTGACCGCGCGATCCGCGCTTCCATACACCCCACGCCTGCGCCCGCGCGACAGGTTGCTCAGTGATCGGTTCCGGGCGCACCGCCTGCCATGTGCGGGCGCTCTACGAATCCATTTCCGCGTCGCTCGCCGTAGCAATTGGGAGACGGCACAGTCGGTCTCCCCCTTTTACTTCAACTTAAGCATTCCCCGAACCGGACGGCAACGCGGCGTATCCAGGTGTACGCGCGGGATGCGTTCCCGTGCCTGCACATATCGATAGGGCGCGGCCGAATCGCGTTCAGCGCGCTCCACATGTCGCACCGGTTAAGATTCATACTCTCGAAACAAGAAAAACCGACGTCGGCAGCCGCCGAACCGGAAGCGTATCGTGAAAAAAATCGAACAAGCGAGCAGAGGGAGCGCATGGTAAGTTTGACGGAATATCTGCGGTTCTTTGTCACCCTTGCCGCAGTGGTGGACCCTTTCCTTGCGATTCCGTTCTTTCTCAGCTTCACCAAGGGAAAAACCGAAACGGAGCGCGCACGACTTGCACGTGTAATCGCGATCACCGTATTTGTGATGCTGGCGCTGTCCAGCTTTCTAGGTGAGGGGATCTTGCGGCTCATCGGCGCGAGCCTGCCGGCATTTCGCGTCGGCGGCGGTCTGGTGTTGCTGCTGATGGCGCTGGCGATGTTGAATGCCGAAGCGGGCAAGGTGCGCCAGACCAATGCCGAGGCGGATGAACTTCAAAGCGGCGATGTCAGCGGCATCGTGCCGATTGCATTTCCGTTGCTCGCCGGACCCGGTGCAATCAGCACATCGATCATTGCTGTCGGGCAAGGCGGAATTGCGCATCAACTGGCGATCATCTTCTGCATCGGGCTGGTCTGCCTCGTGTCCTGGATGGCGCTCGTGCAGGCACATGCCATCGCCGCGCGAATCAGCCTCACTGCGCTCAATGTCGCCACGCGCATACTGGGTTTGCTGCTTGCAGCAATGGCGGTGCAAATCATGGCCGAAGGGCTGAAGGGATTGCTGCCGGGGCTGGCCTAGGGAAGCTCTGATTAAGGTTGTTTGATCGAGGCGACCACCGGTTCGGTTCGCATAAGCAATTGATTGCTTTGTCCCCGCTCCTACAGCTTCGCGCACTCGCGACCATCCTCGGCATTTAATCAGACTTCCCTGGTCGCACCGGGAATCGCGTCGCCGGTATGGCGCTGGAACTGGCAGTCCACCGCGTCCGTCATAGCGGCGGTCTCATCGAGGAGAAATCAATGACCAAAGTTCTAGTGCTTTACTACTCGTCTTACGGACATATCGAAACGATGGCGAACGAAGTCGCCGCCGGCGCGCGCGAGGCGGGCGCGGAGGCCGTCGTGAAACGGGTGCCCGAGCTTGTACCCGAGGAGGTCGCGCGCAAATCGGGATACAAAATGGATCAGCCGGCGCCAATTGCCACCGTAGAGGAATTGCCGCAGTACGACGCAATTATTTTCGGCACCGGAACGCGCTACGGCAACATGACTGCGCAGATGAAGAATTTCATCGATCAGACGGGAGCGCTCTGGCAAAGCGGCGCGCTGGTCGGGAAGGTGGGTTCGGTATTTACTTCGACCGCAACACAGCATGGCGGACAGGAATCGACCATTCTGACTTTTCATCCGGTGCTGCTGCACCTCGGTATGATCATCGTCGGCCTGCCGTACACGTTTCAGGGCCAGATGGGTCTGACCGAGATCATGGGCAATTCGCCCTACGGCGCGTCAACGATTGCCGGCGGCGATGGCAGTCGTCAGCCATCGAAGGTCGAGTTGGAAGGCGCGCGGTACCAGGGCCGGCACGTCGCCGCTATTGCGGCAAAACAGCGTGCGACGAAATAGCTGCGAGGGTAGTCGCGTCAGATGAGCTTCAAAGGATGAAGTCGAACACGCCGATGACGACCAGCAAGCCGATCAGAAAAATGATGCCGATGATCCAGCCCAGAACTTTCAGCATGTCGGAACCTTTCAGGGTGCGTGCCGGTCGGGCAGCAACGCCCGTTCCCGGGAAATCGATGCGCACTCAAGGCTAGCCGTGCGATCGGTCTTCCCTGACGGCGTTCTCGAGATATTCATCCGACAGGATTCGCGTGTCGGGATCGCGCCGGCAGTTTGGTTTCCCGGCGTAAAGCGCAGTCCGTGCATGTATGGCGCGGGCTTCTTCCGTCGGTAGTCGGCGAATTCCTTGGCGTAGTAACTACGCGCTTCGTCCACGTTTTTCGCGCCGATCACGATGTCATGCATCAGATTGAGCGCCAGCCAATTCGCCTGTTCATCGTGGCAGCGAGCCGAGACCTCGCCGACGGTGCGTTCGACGATGACCCTGCCGTCGAACGCGGCAAGCGGAGTGAACTTATCGACCGGCACACGATAGTCGATAACCGATTCGACGGAGTCGAAATGCGGCACCGGAAAATTGTGACGGTGGAAGGTTTTTGTCGCGACGATGCGTTTCCACCACCCGCGGTTATGCCAGGCCAGTTGCGTGTCAGTGACCTCGTCCGGCTCGCCGTACTGGTCGATGACAAGGCGCGCGGCTTCGCGAGGCTCCTCCGGCCAGTCCGCGATACGCTTTGATCCGGGGTTCGCTGCCATGTTGTCCCCTTTAGTCGCTCGTGGTAACGCGGGAAAGGGCGCAAGCACCATGCCGGTACTCGCCCTTACGATGGCGTCAGGCAAAGACCGCCGGGGTCGAGCGAACATTGATTCGTTAGATCAGGCGCCATGACCAGTCGTTTTCTCGCGGATGCCATGCTGGGCGGACTCGCACGCTGGCTACGCGTGATGGGTTTCGATGCTGCCTACGATCCGTCCGTGCAGGACCCGGAACTCGTCGCTCTCGCAGACGCGGAAGGGCGCGTGCTGCTGACCCGTGACCGTCATCTGCTCATTCACCTCCGTCCGGTGCGGGGGCTCTTGATTACCGGCGATGCCCCACTCACACAACTTCACGAGGTCATCATCGCATGCAATCTCGCGCGCCCGGCAGAGCTCTTTACGCGCTGCCTGGTCTGTAACACGATGCTTCGGGCCGCCACGATATGTGAAATCGCCAACCTCGTGCCTGACAGGGCGCGATCGTTACCCGGCCCCGTACGTCGCTGTCCCGGCTGTGGACGGGTGTACTGGCCCGGCTCGCATGTCCGGCGCATGCGTCGTACTCTTACGAAGGCTTTACCCGATTGGGATGGTTGGGAGGAGACGGCCTAGACCCAGGCGGCAATCACCATCGCGCCGAGAAGAATCAAACTCACCGCAAGATAGAGCGTCCGTTCGTGCAAGGCTGCTTGCTGCGCACGCAGATGCTTGTCCCTTTCGGACAAGCGACGTTTGAGGCTGGCGATCTCGGACTTCTCGGCGTCGTATCGGGCGTGTAGGTGCACTTCTCGAACGGTCAGCATGGCGCGAAGCCGCTCGATTTCCTCATCCGGATTCTCCGCCGTGCGCTGTAACTGCTGATTCTTCATAGGGATCGATTGTCCATCGATCGGGCGCGAATATTCTCGCTCGCCATACGATCGCGGAGCGAAAAGGAGGAATTTTCCTCATACGCGGCGTGACAGGCATTGAGCGTCCACGCAGTTGAACCGCTTCGACAAAACCGCCGGAAACGGGATTTTCGGCAAAGAAGCGAAGCCGGTTCGGTCGACGTCACGATCGACTTGACTAAGTGTTCGCGGCGCCCGCTTGCGCCACCGCTTCACGCAACACCTGCGCGAGTTCGCGTGTAGCGGGGCCTGCCAATTCGGGCTGCGCATACATGAGGTACAGCTGCGCCCGGCGCCGCTGCCCTTCGCGCAGCGGAAGCGGCTTTAGCGTGTTCGTCTCGATATGAGGGCCGATCAGATGGCAGGGCAGCCAGGCAAAACCGAGGCCGCCGGCGACCAGCGAAATGGACGTTTCGATACCCGTGACGGTCCAGCGCTGCGCCGCGCCCAGCCAGCCTTCATCGCGCGGTTTGGCGGTGCCTGAATCGCGAATGACGATCTGCTGTCCGCGCGCCAGATCGTCCACCGTGATTTCACGACCGAGTTGATGGAGCGGGTGATCCGGGCGCGCCACCGCGACGAACTCGATTTCCATCAAGAGGTCGCCCAGAAAACCCGGGGGCACCCGGCTGCCGATTACGAGATCGGCGCTTTGATCGAGCAACGCCTCGTCCGCGCCGGATAACACCACTTCCTTCAACTGCACGCGGGTCGCCGGCGCAATGGCGGCAAAACGGGCGAGCGCGTCCAGCAGCAATCTGGTCGGGAACACCACGTCGGCAGTCAGGCGAACTTCCGCCTCTCTGCCTTCGCGCAGACTGCCGGCCAGTTGTTCGAGCCGCCGCGCATCGGCGAGCAACTCTGTCGCGCGTCGCAACAGCACCGCGCCGCGCTCGGTCAAGCGCGCCTTGCGCCCCTCGATGGCGAGCAGTTCGATGCCGAGGTGTTCCTGCAGGCGCGCCACCATGTAGCTGATCGACGATTGGCTGCGATGCAGCGCCTCGGCCGCCCTGGCATAGCTCCCATGCTCGATGATCGCCTGCAGAACGCTCCATTGCTCAAGGGTGGTCCGTGGAATCATTGATCTGGTTTTCAGATTGAATTGACAAAAATTTTGCGCTTTTTTATCTGTTAATACAAACGCAGAATGAGCTCCATCAACCAGCCATCGGAGCAACCATGATCACTCTCCTGCACATCAATTCAAGCGCCCGCACCAATGGCAACGCCAATCAACTCGCCGACAAATTCGTCGCCGAATGGATCGCCCGTCATCCCCAGCAGCAGATCGTGCAGCGCAACCTCACCGCGCAGCCCGTGCCTCATCTGGCGGAAGAAACCATCAACGCGTTTTTTACGCCGGCGGACCAGCGCAACGCACAGCAGCGCGACGCGATCAGACTGTCGGACGAACTCGTCGCCGAATTGTTCGCCGCCGACGTCATCGTGATCGGCGTGCCGATGTACAACTTCGGCATCCCTTCGACGCTGAAGGCGTATTTCGATCACGTCGCGCGCGCCGGCATCACCTTTCGCTACACGTCCAGCGGACCGGAAGGGCTGGTGAACGGCAAGAAGGTTTATATCGTCGCGGCGCGCGGCGGTTCGTACAGCGGCACGCCGGGTGACACGCAGACCGCATACCTGCGTAACTTCCTCGGCTTTCTCGGCATGACCGACGTGACGTTCATTTACGCCGAAGGCCTCAACCTGGGCGACGAAGCAAAAGCGCGCGCCGAAACCGCGGCGCACGCGCAGATTCGCGAACTTGCTGCCGCATGAAGGAGAGATCGACATGATGGAGATACGTAAAGCGGGCGAGCGCGGCCATGCCGCGTTCCCCGCGCTCGACAGCTGGCATACGTTTTCGTTTGGCGATTATTACGATGCCAAACAGATGGGGTGGGGCGCGCTGCGCGTCATCAACGACGACACGATTCAGCCCGGCGGCGGTTTTCCGTCGCATGGTCACAACAACATGGAGATCATTTCCTACGTGCTCGACGGCGCGCTGGAACACAAGGATTCCATGGGTAGCGGCTCGGTCATCCGGCCGGGCAACGTGCAGGTCATGAGCGCCGGGACGGGTGTCACGCATAGCGAGTTCAATCACTCGCACACGGACCCCGTGCACTTCCTGCAGATCTGGATCGTGCCGAAATTCACCGGCGTGAAGCCGAGTTATCAGGAGCACTTCTTCGAGCCGTCGGAGAAACGCGGCAAGCTGCGCCTGCTCGCTTCGCCGGATGCGCGGGACGGATCATTGAAGCTGTGGCAGGACGCCTATGTCTATGCGGGCCTCATCGATAGTGACGAGCGCATCGAATACCGCGTCGCAGCGGAACGCCGCGTCTATGTGCATGTTGCGCGCGGCGAAGTCTCGCTGTGCGGGCAGGTGCTATCGACCGGAGACGGCGTCAAGCTGTGCGGCAAGCCGACGCTGACGTTCACCGATGGCAGGGGCGCGGAAGTGCTGTTGTTCGATCTCGCTTGAATGTCGGACGGGGAGGATGCGATGTCGCTTGCGATCAATAACAAACTCGAAGCGAAGGTTCGCTTTGTCGCATGCTGTCACAAGATCGACGTGCTTGAACGACTCGGCATCGAAATCGCTGAACGCGCGCCGCTGCAAATGCCCGCGAATCGAGGTCGCACCTCGGACATCTTTTCGCGCACGCCATTGAAGGCTAACGCCACGGCGCGTGGCTGAACGAGTCCAGCAGGAATTGCAGCATTGCAGAGACGCGTGGGGATCGGTGTCGGCCCTGCGGGTAAAGCGCATACAGCGGGACCGTCTCGGAAATGTGCCGGTCGCCGAGAATGGGTACCAGTTCGCCTTTGCGAAACGCATCACCGACGGCCATGTCCACGCTTCGGATGATGCCCATTCCGGCAAGCGCCAGTTGCAGCATGGTTTCACCGTTATTGGCCGAAACGTTACCGGCGACATGGACCGTTTCCCGGCCGGCCGGCCCGTTGAAGGGCCATTGCGAATGCGCCGGCAGATCGGAGCGAAGGATGCAGTTATGCGACTGTAGATCGGCCGGTGTGGCCGGTGTGCCGGCGCGCGCCAGATAGGCGGGCGAAGCGCATACGATGCGATGCACGTCGCAGAGCTTGCGCGCCACCAGAGTCGAATGGGGCAGGGAGCCGAGGCGGACGGCAATGTCGATGCCTTCGGCCACGAGGTCGGCGATCCGATCGCTCACTTCAAGCTCCACCGCCACGTCGGGGTAGCGCGATAGAAAGCGCGGCAGGGCGGGGACCAACACGTGGGTTCCGAATGGCGCGAACACTGTCATGCGCAGGCGGCCGCGCGGCCGATCGCGCGTCCGACTGACTTCGTTCTCGGCGTCTTCCAGCGCAGCAAGGATGCTGCGGCAGCGTTCGTAAAACCGCTCGCCTTCCGGCGTCAGCGATAGTTTGCGCGTCGTTCTATTGAGCAGGCGCGCGTCGAGCCGGTCTTCCAGGCGTGTGATCAGTTTGGAAATGGCGGACGGGGTCACATCCTTGCGCCGGGCCGCCGCGGTTAATCCCCGCTGTTCCACCGTAGTTACGAACGCCTCCATCTGAGCGCGGATATCACTCGAAGCAATTTTTGCCATCACGGCACCAATCTAGTTCCAGATAGCCAATTGTATGGCGTTATGGAACAACCTAGAGTGGGGCGTCCGCACCCGCCGGGAGAGACAACAGACTTACCGCGCGATCGGAACGCCTGAACTCGGCCGGGAAGCATCAAGGTGAAACGCCATGATGCTGCTGGCACAACCCGCGGCCGCAGCAAAATCCGCAACGCTACATCGCTTTCTTATTTGGAAGCTCCGCAATGCACTGCCTGCGCAGCCGATGGGGTTTTACACATGGCGATAATGAGCCACGCTGCTATGTTTAAAACAACTTGCGTGCGTGGCCTGCATCGGGAATTCTCAAATAGGAGGAGAGGGTGTTAGAAGAAATTTTTTCGGTTGGCCTGCTGAAGATCATCGGCGTCAACATCGTACTGTCCGGTGACAACGCAGTCGTGATCGCGCTCGCGGCGCGCTCACTACCGGAAAAACAGCAAAAGCAAGCGGTTATCTGGGGCGCGGGCGCCGCGGTCGTGTTGCGGATCGGATTGACCCTGGTCGCCGTTGCGCTCCTGACTCTGCCGTGGATCAAACTCGTCGGCGCGGTGCTGCTGCTGTGGGTGGGCGTCAAGTTGCTGACCCCGGAAGGCGGTGAAGGAGAAAACATCGAAGCCGGCTCCACCATGTGGGCGGCCATCCGAACCATTCTGATTGCCGATCTCGTCATGAGTCTCGATAACGTGATCGCGGTGGCGGCAGCGGCGAACGGAAGTCTCGCGCTGCTTCTGATCGGCCTCGGCATCTCGATTCCAATCGTGATTTTCGCCTCGACCGCCCTGATCAAAGTGATGGAGCGGTGGCCGGTCATCATCACTCTCGGAGCCGCGCTGATCGGTTATGTGGCGGGGGAAATGGCGATCAGCGATCCGATCATCAGCGGCTGGGAAGAACACATCGTGGAAGTGGTGCATCAGCAGTTCGGCATTGCCGGCTTCCATCCGGGTGTCGTCTGCGGTCTCGCCGGCGCACTCCTCGTGGTTGCAATCGGCAAGTGGCTGGCTCGACATCATGAGGCGACCGCGACGCCGGAGCTTGAAGCCAGCGCCACGGCTGATCACTGATCCGGGCGTAAGCCAGTGCAAAAGGGCGGCGACGATGCCGCCCTTTTTTATAGCCTTTTAGAAGCGGTATTTCACACAGCCGATGACGGTGCGTTCCGTGCTGACGTAATACGTTCCTGTGCCGCCCGAATAGGACGAGAAATATTTCCTGTCGAACAGGTTGCTCACATTGAGCGCCAGGCGCCACGGACCGCGTTCATAATGAATCGCAGCGTCATAGAGCGTGAACGACGACACGCTGGTGGTGTTCAGTTCATCGCCGTAGGTCTTGCCCACATACCGAACGCCGCCGCCGAGCCCGAAACCCTGCCAGCCGGGCGCCGCGAACATGTAATCCATCCATAACGAGGCCGTGGCGCGGGGAATCTGAATCGGCATCTGCTTCTGTTGGGGCCATTGCTTTCGGTCACTTCCACATCGTTGTAGGTCAAGGCCGCGATCAGGTTCAGCCTTTTGACGATTTAAATCTCACTTGCAACCAAAAAGCGTCGGCCGGCGGCGACGCGCGTCCGGAGTCAGTGCTATGCGCGACCGGCGCGTGGGCTCTCACCCCGTTCAAGCGCTTGCCGATCCCATCCGCCCAGGTCGGCGGCCGCGGCATACGTGCTGCGCATAAACCGCAGCAGCGTCTCATCGGGAGACTTCGAATTTCGTACGGCATCGTAGGGCAGAACGAACTCTTTCAGTTCGTCGCTGTAATACGCTTCGCGCGGCTGCACCGTGGCCGCGGCGAAACCTTCCGGCTCTGGATAAGCGTAGGCATAGAACGCCGCATGAGGAACCGGACCCCCTCCCGACCAGAATCCGCAGCTGCAGACTTCGTGCGAATAAGCCTCCTGCACCACCCAGTCGGGCAGATTGAGGATGCCGCCGGGATGGCGGGGCGCCGTGCGGCCCGAAAAGCGCGTGACCGCCAGATCGAGCGCGCCCCAGAAAAGATGAACCGGGCTGCACTTGCCGATGAACTCGGCGCGAAATTCGCTCATTACGCGCTGCGATTGCAATAGCACGCGCCAGAATCGCGCGGCATACTCGGGATCGTAGGCGCGCGGCGTTTCGTCCTCGTCGAAAGCAGTGGTGTCGGCGAGTTCGTTCGGTTTTTTATAAATCTCGACGCGGAAATCGAGCGCGATCATCGCCTGCATGAGTCGCTTGTAGAAGCGCGCCACGGATTGCGGCTCCAGCGCGAGCACGGCGCTGCGGTCGTCTGTCGTCGAAACAACCAATTGATGTTCGAGGAAATCGAAATCGATCTGAAACGCACGGTTGCCATGGAACATGACCGACGTGGTCACGCCGGATACCGTCGGATAAAGCGTCACGCCCCAGGAGTGATTAACCCATGGGCCGCACGCCATTCTTACCTTGCCGACAATTTGCATCCATCGATGCAACGTTTCATATGTGGGCTGCCATGCGTCCAGCGGCAAAGCGGGCCATGCGTGTGCGCGCGAAGTAGTGCGACTGACCATGGTCAAAGTCCTTCTGAGCGTCGAATTGAGCTCTCAACGCCCTAGCAAGGAACTGGCCGAAGTGAATCGCGCTGGTCGAACCGTCTCGAAGCCGCGCTGAACGGCGCGGGAATTGCGGGCGCCGCCATTCGTCCGCTTTGCGAATTTCGATAATGTCGTGCTCCTCCTTATGTGGCCGTGGGTTCTTCCCGAGGCACTCTGAGAAGTGGCGGCAAGTACTGCGCGAAGCAGCACTTGTGCACAGCGGATCAGGCGCGTAACGCACCGGCTCGCGCAGTAGCCGACGGTCGGACATGCTCGCGTCCCAACGCGGCGATATTGCTCACGCCGCTATGCAGCATGGTGTTAACCAGTTCGCGTTGGAAATACTCCATCACACCATTCACGCCGCCTGCACCGCCGACCGTGAGGCCGTACATGAGCGGCCGCCCGATTGCGACGGCATTCGCGCCGAGCGCAAGCGCCTTCACGACATCCGTCCCGCGACGAATACCGCTGTCCAGAATGATCGGCACATCGCCTTGCAATGCGCCGGCGACCTTGGGCAGCACCGTGATCGCTGCCGGCGTACCGTCGAGTGCGCGGCCGCCGTGGTTAGACACTTGAATCGCCGCGGCGCCCGCTTTGGCGCCTGCGACCGCATCTTCAGGCCGTGTAATCCCTTTGACGATCACCGGCAGTCCGGTGATCTTGCGAATGAACTCGACGTCGTTCCATGACAGATTCGTTTTGAAAGCGTTCGCCGCCTTGCCGCCCGCAGGAAAGTTGCCGTAAGGCAGCCACGGACGCGGCTTGCCCAACCGTTCATATTCGTCGGACGAGCCCTGGCCGATCGCGTCGATGGTCAGCACGATGGCGTGGTATCCCGCAGCCTTAGCGCGCTGCAGCACTTCGCGCGATAAGCCTTCATCGACGTTGAGATACATCTGGAACCATTTCGGATCCTTCGTGGCTTTCGATATGTCTTCCATGCTGCGCGTCGAAGCGCTGGAGACGGTGAGCAGGGCGCCGGATCGCGATGCGCCTTGGGCGGTTGCGACTTCGCCCGCAGGGTGATGCAAACCGTGACTCCCGAATGGCGTCACGATGATCGGATGCGGCAGCTTGAGACCCAGCAGGCTGACCGAGGTGTCGATCGTGTCGCGCACCACGCCTTGCATGCGGTGCGGGGTAAAGATGTAGTCGTCGAACGCGCGGCGATTTTCACGCAGCGTCCACATCTCGCCGGAGCCGTGCGCGACGAATACATAAACGCCTTCCGAATATTTCTTCTTCGCCTCGGCTTCCAGTAGATCGATGTTGTAAACGCGAATGTCCTTGTTGATACCTTTGCGAACAATTTCCAGCGATTCGGTATTCGCTTCTTCGGGAAGTTGTGCGCGTGCCAGACCGGTCGCGCCCAACGCTGCGACGCCGAGACCGGCGCCCGCCAGACGAAACATGTCTCGTCGCGATTCGTTCACAAGCTTTGCTTCGTGAGTTGGCATAAAACCTCCAAGGTGATTCATAGCGCTGCATTCCATGCAGGCGCCATGCAGCGCCGCAATGGCGCGCCATACCGGCTGCGTTACTGCGCCATTGCTTCAAGCGAAATACGCAGGGTCAACTCGTCGTCGACATGCGGCGCGTATTTGCCGGCGTTGAAATCCGAGCGCTTGATCGTCGTGACGGCGTCGGCACCGATCGCATCCTTCTTAGTCATCGGATGGGCCGCGTTCTTGAACGATGTCACTTTGAGCGTGACTGGTTTGGTGATGCCCTTGATTGTCAGGTTGCCGTCGATGGTGGAGGGTTTGTCCCCTTCGAAATTTACGTCCGTGGACTTGAACGTTGCAGTGGGGAAGTTAGCCGTGTCGAGAAAGTCGGCCGCTTGAATATGTTCATTGAACAGCTTCGATCCCGTGTTCACCGACTTCATGTCGATGGTGATATCGACAAGACCCGTTCTCGCTTCCTTGTCGTACACGACCTTGCCAATTGTTTTGTCGAAGTGGCTGATTTGCGTCGAATAGCCGAAGTGGCTGTATTCGAAACGCGGATAGGTGTGGTCCTGGTCAATCACGTACGTCGTGGGGGCCGCAAAAGCAGAAACGGAAAAGACTGACGCCGCGATCAACCCTGCAAGCTTTTTCATATGCATCTCCTGAAGTGGCGGGCTCCGAATGGAGCGCAGGAGTACATTGAATCATCTAGGTGAACTCAAAAAAAGCGCGTTATTTAGACGTATTTGATCGCAAAATTCGATTAATAAGAGGTCATCGGAAATCCGGGAAGCGCGCATCGGCGATCTCACCAGGCGGCAGCACGGTACACATCCTGCAACACGACAGCGCTTCCAGCGTGGTGCGAGGATCCGATGCATTCATACAGAACCGTGGTGTTCATGCTCGCCGGACTGCTGCTATGGGCTTCGGGCGGAACACAGGCGCAAACATCGTCTCTCGCGGAGCAGGCGCTTGGCAGGGCGGCGGCCGTGGAACAGAAGCTCATCGCGTGGCGCCGCGATATTCATCAGCATCCCGAAATGGGCGATCAGGAAAAGCGCACCGCAAAGCTGGTCGCCGATCATTTGCGCCGCCTCGACATGGAGGTGCTCACAGGCGTTGGCCGCACGGGCGTAGTCGGCATTCTCAAAGGCGGCAAGCCGGGGCGGACCGTGGCACTGCGCGCCGACATGGATGCCCTGCCGGTCAAAGAGCCGCAAACGCTTCCCTTTGCGTCGAAAGCCAAGGGCACGTATCACGGCAAGGAAGTGGACGTCATGCACGCATGCGGCCATGACGCGCACACCGCCATGCTGATGGCCACCGCCGAAGTGCTGGCAGGTATGCGCGCAAACTTGCCGGGTACGGTCGTGTTCATCTTCCAGCCGGCGGAAGAGGGGTCGAGCGTTTACCGGCCGAGCGATGGGAAAAGCTCTGGCGCCAAACTGATGGTGGAAGAGGGTCTGTTCGACCGGCTGAAGCCCGACGCGGTCTTCGGTCTGCATGTGATGCCAGGACCCTCCGGACAAATCAGTTGGCGGAGTGGCGCAACCACAGCCGCCAGCGATACCCTGCAGATCACGGTGACGGGCAAGCAAGGACATGGTGGCATGCCCTGGTACACCATCGATCCCATCGTCACCGCGGCGCAGGTGATCAACGGTTTGCAAACGGTCGTGAGCCGTCGCGCGAACCTCACTCAGTCGCCGGCAGTGGTGACGATCGGCCAGATAAGCGGGGGCAGCGGTCCGAATATCGTGCCGGAAGAAGTCTCGATGTCCGGCACGATTCGCACTTACGATGAACAGGTTCGGACGCAGGTCCTGCGGGACGTGAAGCTCAGCGCGGAGAACGCTGCCGAAGGTATGGATGCGACTGCCAATGTGGTCCTCGTTCCCTCTTATCCCACCACGGTGAACGACGAGCGACTCGCAACGCAGATGGCCCCGGTGCTGGAGCGCGCGGCCAACGGCGAGGTGGCGACCGCGCCTTTGCCGGGCGCGTCGGAAGATTTCTCGTTCTTCGCTCAGCAAGCGCCGGGGTTATATGTTTTCCTCGGGATCACGCCTAAAGGAGAGGATCCGGCCACGGCTGCGCCGAATCACAATCCGAATTTCTACGTTGACGAAAGCGCCCTCGTCATCGGCACTCGCGCCATGGCCTCGATGGCCGCGGCATTTCTCGAGGCAAAGAAGGCGCCTTAGTCGCTCATGCACGAACAAGAAAGAGCAAACATGATCGATCTGCTTATTCGGCAACGGCGACGCGACCTCGGCGGGTTCGAAGTAGGGCGGGTATTGCCCTATACCCAACGACGGATGGTCGGCCCCTTCATCTTTTTCGATCACATGGGTCCGGTCGATTTTCCGCCCGGCATCCCGCGCTCGACGGATGTGCGTCCGCATCCGCATATCGGACTGTCGACCATCACCTATCTGCTCGAAGGCGAGATCATGCATCGCGACAGCGTCGGATCGGAACAGCCGATCCGGCCGGGCGAGGTCAATTGGATGACAGCAGGGAGCGGCATCACGCACTCCGAACGATTCGAGCGCGCGCGTCGCGAAGGCGGCAGGATGAACGGCCTCCAGGCATGGACTGCACTGCCGACCGAACACGAAGAAACCGAACCTTCCTTCGCGCACTACGATGGCGATCAATTGCCGATCATCGACGAGCAGGGTGCGCGGTTGCGCGTCATCGCTGGCGAGGCTTATGGCGCGAAAGCGGCCGTCGCGGTCTATTCGCCGCTGTTTTACGTGCACGCGCATCTGCAAGCGGGGGCGAGCCTCTCGCTCCCGCGCGAATATTCCGAGCGCGCGGCTTATGTCGTCACCGGCGCCGCGGAGATCGGTAACGATCGCCTTTCTGCCGGCGAAATGGCGGTATTCCGCGCAAAGGCGGACGGGCAAATCAAGGCGCTGAAGGCCGCGCACATCATGCTGCTCGGCGGTGAGCCGATCGGTCCGCGCTTCATCGACTGGAATTTCGTTTCGTCGTCGAAGGAGCGCATCGAGCAGGCCAAGGCCGACTGGCGCGCAGGTCGAATGAAGCTGCCGGACCTGGACCACGATGAGTTCATTCCGCTGCCGGAACCGGCGGCGCCTGCGAATCCCATGTCATGACATAGGGCCTTGGTTATATCCAAAGATATTCGGATATCGAATGCGCAGGCACAGGCGCGCACTTTTGCTCACATCAGTCGGTCTTTGTACCTGCCGGAATTGCTCGTGAGGCGCGCGAACCGCAGATGAGAAGTTCGCCCGTCGGCGAATTTTCCGGAAGCGGTCAACGCACATGTAAAAAATTTCGACAAACCGAATCGAGCACATCCAGGCTTCGGCGCAGCAGAGCGCTGCGCGGGCAATGACCTCTTTATTTGGCCTGGTTTGGCTATGATGAAAACGTGGATATCAAGCGGACGCAATTCAACCCCTTCCGGTTAAGGAGCGAACAATGACCCAGCACATCCTTGTTCCCACAGACGGTTCAAAGCTTTCTCGAAAAGCCGTTGAAGCAGGCATTGCGTTCGCCCAATCCCATGCCGCAAAAGTCACCATCTATCACGCGCTTGAGCCGTTCCCGCTCTATCTCAGAGGCGAATCGAACGCATTGAACCCCGATTTCATCCGAACGCTCGAAGCCGAAACACGGCAAGAGGGCGAAAGGCTTGTCGCCGATGCGGCGCGCATGGCGGAGCAGGCGGGTGTGCCCGTCAGCACCGAAATCGACCGGCCACAGACCCCATACCAGGGAATCGTCGATGCGGCGAAGCGACTCGGATGCGATTTGGTGTTCATCGGCTCGCACGGGCGTAGCGGCATCTCGGGGCTGCTGCTTGGCAATGTTACGCAAAAGGTTCTCGCGCACATCGATATACCGGTTTTGGTTTACCGCGAACCGCGCGATCAGCAGCAATAGATGTAGCCGAATGGAGAACGTCATGAACGTCGGTGATATTTGCAACCCGTTAGTGGTCGTCGCCTATAAGGAAATGAGCGTCGCCGAGGCGGCGCGCCTTATGCGCGAGCAGCACGTCGGCTGCCTTGTTGTCGTCGAAGATACGAATGAGGGTAAGGCGGTGGTCGGCTTGCTGACCGACCGGGACATAGTGCTTTCGGTTGTCGCGTGCGATTTACAGGCGCAGACGATGACCGTCGGCGACATTATGACCACTGACCTTGTAACCGTGCGCGGCGACGATGCACTTGCCGATGTCTTGCACGGCATGCGGCAAGGCGGCGTGCGGCGAGTGCCGGTGGTTTCGGCGCGAGGCATTTTGCAAGGCATCGTCACGCTCGACGATGTGCTCGCGATCATGACGAATGAACTCGATGATCTTGTACGCGCCGTCAGTCGCGAACAAAAGCGTGAAACGGCAACGCGCAAGTAAAGAACGCCGGCCCTAAGCGTCGCTATGCTGCGGCGCATTCCGCGCCCGCGTAGTCGCAGATGGCGGCGAAGAGGGTGCGGACCGCTTCGTCCCTGTCGGGCTGCGTCCTAGCGCCTCGGATTAGTCGCCCGCGGCGTCGGCTGGTTGATTCGGAGGACCGCGGCCGAGAGCAACCATCTTTTCACGATTTCCGTCACCGCCGCATAGGCCAGGATGATAACGGCGAGTATCAGTAACAGCGGCGCTTGTAACGGCACAAATCCGAACGCGACTCCGACAGCACCAACGTAGGGGAGCGCGCATGCGACGCATGCGATCGCCACCGTTCCCCACAGCAGCAGCGGTCGGGGGACGCTTCGCCAGGCGGGCCGCCACGACCGCAGCGTCAACAAAGCCACAAGCTCAGTCATCAGAGACAGCACGAACCAGGCCGTGCGGAAGTGCTCCTCGTCCACGTTGAGGCCGTAAAGCAGTGCGGCAAACGTGAGGAGGTCAAACACCGTACTCAGCAATCCGAACACCACCATGAAGGTGCGCACATCGCCGACGTTCCAGCGTCCCGGGCGTTCGACGATCTCCGCATCGACGGCATCGCCCGCGATCGCCATCGACGGCAGATCGGACAACAAATTATTCAACAAGATCTGCTTGGGCAGCAGCGGGAGGAAAGGGATGAACAGAGTTCCGAGCGCCATGCTGACCATATTGCCGAAATTGGCACTCGTGGTGACACAGATATATTTCATCGTGTTGGCAAATGCGCGGCGCCCGTCTTCGATGCAAACCCGCAGCACATCGAGATCCGGTCCGAGCAGGATTACGTCGGCGCTTTCTCGCGCCACATCGACGGCGCTTTCAACGGAAATTCCAACGTCTGCGGAATGCAAGGCCGGCGCATCGTTGATGCCGTCCCCCATATAGCCCACCGCATGGCCGGTGCGTTGAAGCGCGCGCACGATCCTTTCCTTCTGGTGCGGATCGATTTCGGCGAATATGTCCACATGCTTGGCACGTTGCCATAGCGCCTCGTCGTTCAAGGCGCCGATTTTGTCTCCGGTCAGCATTGCCTGCCGGTTCAACCCGACGGCGTCGGCGAGGTGCGCCGTAACGTAGCGGTTGTCGCCGCTGATGATCTTCAGTCGCACACCGAGCATCGCGAGGTCTTCGATCAAAGCGCGGGCGCTCGCTTTCGGACGGTCGAGGAAGATCAGGAAGCCAACGAAGCATAGGCCGGTTTCGTCTTCGATTTCATAGCGCGCTCTGCGTTCGACGGGCTTCGTCGCAATCGCCAGCACTCTATAACCTTCCGTTCCTTTTTTTTGATAATAGTCCGTGAGGCGCCGGCGCAGCGCTTCGTCCATCACCTCTTCGCGTCCGTCGTAAGCGGCATGCGTACATACCGACAGCACGGACTCGAACGCGCCCTTGACGATTATTGTTGCAATTCCATGGTCGCAGCGATCCGAGGCAACAATGGTCAAGCGCCTGCGCTGAAAGTCATATGGGATTTCATCGAGTTTGATCCACTCGTCGATGCGTATATCGGCAGCCTGACCCGCTTTGACGAGCGCGGCGTCGAGCGGATTCTCGATGCCGGTTTCCAGCGCGGCGTTGAGGTAGGCCAATCGCTGAACCTCGCTTGACGGCCTTCCGTGCGCGTCGACGCATTCTTCCAGCGCAATGACGCCTTCGGTCAGGGTGCCGGTTTTATCGGTGCACAGTACGTCCATGCTGCCGAGATTCTCAATGGCCTCCAGATGGCGCACGACGACGCCGCGGCGAGCCATTACGCGCGCGCCCGATGAAAGCGTGACGCTGACGATTGCCGGCAACAGTTCCGGAGACAGTCCGACAGCCAGCGCGACGGCAAAAAGCAACGAGTCGATTGCGGGCCGCTCGAACAGCAGATTGGTCAGCAGCACGAACAGCACCATGACAATCATGATTCGCAGGAGCGTGTAACCGAACCGGCGAACGCCGCGGGTAAATTCGCTGTCCGGTGGCCGCCGCGCCAGCCGCTCCGCAATCCCGCCGTATACGGTTTGTCGCCCCGTGCGAAGGAGCAGGACTCGGGCCGTTCCGCTACGCACCGAACTGCCCAGAAATACGCAATTCGTTCGCTGTGCCAGGGAAGCATCCGGGGACACCACGCCCACCCGTTTTTCAACAGGAAGCGCTTCGCCCGTCAGGCTCGATTCGACGACCAGAAAGTCGTGCGCGTCGATAAGAATACCGTCGGCGGGGATCAGATCCCCCGCGGCCAATGTGACGATATCTCCAGGAACCAGCGTTTCGGATTTGACGCGCGCCAGTTCGCCATCGCGATACACATGGGAGGTGAGCGCCAAGCGACCGCTAAGGCGCTCGATTATTTTTGATGCGCGGCGTTCCTGCATAAATCCAAGCACGCCGCTGCAAAAAACGATGATCAGGATCAGGGTGGCGTCTAGCCAGTCTCGCAGCACAAGCGATACAACGGCGGCGAACACCAGGATCATCACCAATGGACTTCCGAGTTGCCGACCCAGCAAGGCGAGGGAGGCCGATCGTTCCGGCTCGCGCACGACATTCGGTCCGAAGCGCCTCATGCGCTCGGTCGCCTGCGCCGTCGACAGTCCTGCGACTTGCGTGTCGAGCAGTTGCAACAGAAAGCCGATCGTGCGATTCCAATACGCGTACTCGGGATGACCGTCGTGTTCGGCGGCCCGACTCGGTATTTCCGGCCCGCGCTCTATCATCGTGCCACGTCATTTCCATGAATCGCCGGGCACAGGCTGGCCAGGGAAAAATGCGCAATCGTTCGATGTGGTGATGCCACGCGCATTTTTTAACTGTGCGGTTCCATGCCGCCAACTCGGGTTGGCATCCCCGTCAAGCCGATACGAGGCCCAGCAGTCCGCCCTTTGCACACGCAAGTGCACTCGGGCGCCCGTGGTGATCTTGTTTGATCGACGTCAAGCCTGCCGTAATCGTTTTCTCCTATGTTGTAAACGTACGCTTTCAAATCGGGGGTCTCATGAAAGTGGAACGTAGAGCATGGCGGCTGCTTCGACACGAGGAAATGCGAGCCCTGCCGAATGAGGAAAGCCCCGATTCGATCCCGGCCCTTTCCGTGCTCAGATGCCCTTTGTGCGGCGTCGCTTACCGCGCAGGACGCTGGAAATGGGAAGCCGCTCCGGATGATGCAATTGAGGAGCCTTGCCCGGCCTGCAACCGCATACGCAATGATCAGCCGGGCGGCCAAGTCCTGCTGAAAGGGCAGTTCTCCGAAGCCCGCTGTAACGACCTGCTTCAGCTGCTCAAGCTCACCGAGGAACATGAAAAGGCCGAGCATCCCCTCGAGCGCACGATGAGCATCACTCCGATGGACGGGTCACTGCTCGTGGCGACCACGGGCAGGCACCTCGCCCGGTGCATCGGCGAAGCGCTATACGCCTCCTACAGTGGGCAAGTCGAGTATCACTACAGAGAGTCGGATGGCATGGTTCAAGTCGTTTGGTCACGCTGATCCATGGACACACGACCTACCTCACCTCGCCGGCAGCGCCGCCTCTCCGTTCAAGCTTCGGCTCTGGTGAGTGGCGCCGAAATCCACGGTGGGATTGACCTGGTCGACGCATTGCTTCGGTCCAACAATTGCTAAAGACAGTGGCAAAAGATCGGAGTGAGTTCGGTATTTTTTTCTGAAGTGGCTCGATGAAAAGGAGACGACCATGATGAAACGCCGGTTGATCGCGTTGTCCGTCTTGGCTGGTGCGCTTTCCCTTTGCGCGAGCGCCGTTGGCGCCCAAACACCAGACACGGAGCAAATTTACGGAAGCCAAATGATGACGCAACAGGAGCGCTCCGAGTACCAAACCAGGATGCGCGCGGCGAAAACCGCCGAGGAGCGTGAGCAAATCCGTCAGCAGCATCACGAAGAAATGCAAGCTCGTGCTAAAGAGCGGGGCATGACCTTGCCCGATGAACCACCGGCACGAGGTATGGGCCCGAGCGGTGGCGGTATGGGCCCGGGCGGTGGCGGTATGGGACCGGGCGGTGGCGGTATGGGACCGGGCGGTGGCGGTATGGGCCCGGGCGGTGACGGAATGGGGCCGGGCGGGCGCATGGGTCGCTGAGCGCAGCCCCGCGTTGACCGGCTCTTATAAGTTTGCGCTTAGGAAATGTCTGATTAAGTACCGAGGATGATCGCGAGTGCGGGACCGCGAAGCGCGGAGCAGGTTCCATCGGTGAAGCCGATGGACGCGACCCCGCAGCGGGCAATCAATCCGTATGCGAAACGAACTGGCGATCACCTTATCAAACAACCTTAATCGGAGCTTTCTTGGCCCGATCCGCTTCGACCGGAAATGTGGAATGCGAATGATGGATGCCGCATATCCCGCGAATTAGAGCGTGCCTGTTCTTGGCAATAAGGAGCGTGAAACCATGTTCACACATATTTTGCTTCCTACCGATGGTTCACAGTTGTCGCGAAAAGCGGTGGAGGCGGGCATTTCATTCGCGAAAGAGCATGGTTCGCGTGTCACGATCTACCACGCGATGGATCCTTTACCTCGATACCTCTGGGACGAAGGAGTCGCTCTGCCGAAGGAAGTCATCGAGAGGATGGAGAAGCAGCTGCAGCAAAAGGCACAGGAGTTTGTCACGGAGGCTGCGAAAGCAGCCGAAGCGGCGGGTATCGAGTTCGACACCGCGATGGATCGACCTTCGACTCCACATCAGGGCATTATCGACGCCGCAAAACGCAACCAATGCGACGCTATATTCATCGGCTCTCATGGGCGCAGTGGCATGGCGAGCCTCCTCTTGGGCAGCGTGACGCGAAAAGTGCTTTCGTACGCGAACATTCCGGTAACGGTTTATCCCAATGAATTACGCCCTGACGCGTAGCGACGTCGGCTACCTTCGTCTGGTTTGTCGGCGACGATCCATCGGCTGTCACGCCTTCCACCCTGCTTGATGGAGCAGGCGCATTGTCAGCTGTGTCAGATTCGAACTCATTAAGGAGGTCGTCATCATGGCCAACATTTCTCGTTTCAACCCCCTCCTGAGTCGTGCCGAGCCATTCGCCGATTCATTTGAAGACCTCGTTCGGCGCATGTGGCGGCCGAGCCGTTTCGAGCTGGAAGGCGCAATGGGCATCAAGGTCGATGTCCAGGAGAGCGAGAAGGCGTACACCGTCAAGGCCGAGATGCCCGGCTTGAAGAAAGAAGAAATCAAGGTGCAAGTGGACGGCAATACCGTTTCGATCAGCGCCGAGTCAAAACGCGAAGAGGAAACGAAAGAGAAAGGGCAAGTGGTTCGCAGCGAACGCTATTACGGTTCCCTCTATCGCAGCTTCTCGCTCGGTCATGACATCGATGAAGGCGCAACGACCGCCAAGTACGTGGATGGTGTGCTTGAATTGACGCTGCCCAAGAAAGAGGGAGCGGTAACAAAGCAAATCAGTGTTCAATGACCGGATGGTCGTTGCGGCGCGGAACGGCGCCTCGCTTCCTTCAAGGCGCGTGAATCCCTGCGGCGCGGGGCCATGAATCCTTCCGAGTCCTCAACGCGCGGACAAGACGGCCCGCAGGCGCCTGCCATTTTGATCGGCAATGCGCACCCCGAACTCGGCCAGGAGATCGGAACGCTCTGCGACGCCGTGGTCGTTCCTCTCGCGGTGCGGGCGTTTGCGGACGGTGAGACGACCGTACGGATTGAGGCGGATTTGCGCGGTTCGCACGTATGCATCGTCCAGCCGACTTCCCCTCCGACCAACGTTCACCTGATGGAGCTTGCGCTGATCGCCGACGCCGCCAAGGGCGCCGGCGCACATACGATCACTGCGCTCGCGCCTTATTTCGGTTACGCGCGTCAGGATGTTCGCCGGATTCCCGGCGAACCGCTGTCCGCGCGCCTGGCCGGGCGCATTCTCGCCGCCGCAGGCGTGGACCGGCTTGTCGTTCTGGAACTGCATTCGCCCGCGCTCGAAAGCGCTTTCAGCATGGCGCTCACCCACGTACAAGCGGACGAGGTCATCGTGCCGGCATTGCGCAAGTGGATGCTGGATGCGCCGGTAGTCGTTTCGCCCGATGCGGGAGGAGTTAAGCGCGCACAGCGTTACGCTGCGGCGCTTGGCGCACCCCTGGCGGCAGTAACCAAAGCACGGCCGCGTGCCGATACGGCACAAGCGATTCAGCTACTGGGCGCGGTGAAGGACCGAACCTGCCTCATCGTGGATGACATGGCCAGCACGGGCGGCACCATCGAAAGCGCCACCCGCGCCTTGCTGGCTGCCGGTGCGCGAGAAGTCCACGCCGTGTTCATCCATGCGATCATGGCGCCCGGCGCGTTGCAACGGCTGAGCAATGCCGGCGTCACCCGCATCATGACCACCAATAGCGTCGCAATGGCGCAGAACGATCGCGTCGAAGTGATTTCGGTCGCTCCGATTCTCGCCCGTGCGCTGCAACGACATGCTTGCTCGTAGCGCGATCTGAGGCAATAGTCGTCTGGACTCGCGCCCTCATGGCCGCGCTTAACGCCGGGTGGCCCATGCAGATCATTCGCATGCAGATTTTCCGTCGCCTGCTGGTGATTTTTATTTCAATGATCGCTGCTTCCGAATCGCCCGCCAACGACCCAGGTACGCTGGAAGAGAGCGTTTGCGGTTCCGTTCGTGAGCCATTCGCCTTCTGGCTTTGGAGCCGTGCGGCCGGCAAACCCAATCCGGAAATCACCAGCAGCGCCTCAAATGCCGTTCCGACCGAATACAGAACCAGGGACGGCCGTCTCTTGAAGGGTTACAAGCTGGCCAGCACAGCCGCCGGCGGGACTGTAGTCGGCGCTGTATTGGTCGCTCAGGGCAATGCAATGTTGGCCGATCAACTGATCCCGGATCTGACCCCGTTTGCACAGATCGGCATCGAGGTCTACATCTTCGACTATCGCGGCTACGGGAATTCGGAAGGAAAGCCCCGGCTCAAGGCCATCGTGAGCGATTATCGCGAACTCTTCGATCACGTCGGCGCAATCACTCAGGGCAGACGTTTTCTGTACGGCATTTCGTTCGGCGGCATCGTATTGTTGAACGTCATCGGATCAGGCATCGAGTTCGATCGAGCCGTGATCGATTCGACGCCGGGCCACGTATCCGACCTGGGATGCCCGCAGAGGTACGACCCGGCGGCCAATTTTCCCCGAGACGCATCCGGCCTGCTGGTCGTCGCCGGCGGACAGGACACGGTTGTTCCGCTGAAGGTTTCTCGAGCGCTCATCGAACTGGCGAAGGCTCGTGGCGGCCGCGCCGAGGTGCGGGCTGAATATGCGCACCCGTTCATGGACGCGGATATTCGCGTGCACCGTAATCGCCTCGAATTGATCCGGTCGTTCTTGGCCGGGTAGCGTCGAGATGTCCGCGACATCGCCGATGACCGCAGCACTCCGGAACGGGTCATCACGCTATCGGACAAACCGCCCGCGTCAGAGCCTACAGTGCGCGGCATGGCACTTTGTTAACTCCTCGCCGGCTTTGACCGATGTCAAGCCAGGGCACTAAGGATCGACTATTTTGAATATGTAATCTGAAGCGCGAGGATTGAACGTGCTTTACCGCGATCGTATTGAAGGTGCGCATGCGCTGGCCGACGCACTTATCTCCTACAAGGGAACAAACGCGCTGATCCTGGCGATCCCGCGCGGCGCCGTTCCCATGGGGAAAGTCATCGCCGAACGTCTCGACGGTGAACTCGATGTGGTGCTCGTCAAGAAACTGCGTGCGCCCGGTAATCCCGAGTTCGCCATCGGGGCTATCGACGAAAGCGGTTGGATATACCTGTCGCCGTATGCCGAACGTGCGGGCGCGGATGCGGACTACCTCGCTCGCGAGCGTGCATTCCAGCTCCAGACCCTGATCGCGCGGCGCGCCGGTTACACCCCGGGTCGTCCGCCCATCAGTCCGGAGAATCGGGTTGCCATTGTCATCGACGACGGCCTTGCGACCGGCGCGACGATGATCGCCGCGTTGCACGCAGTGCGCAGCAAGGCGCCCAGCAAACTGATATGCGCAGTGCCGGTGGCGGCGCCGGACAGCCTGGAACGGGTTCGTCCGTATGCCGACGAGGTGGTGTGCCTGCATGCACCGGCATCCTTCTATGCCGTGGGGCAGTTCTACAGCAGCTTTCCGCAGGTCGAGGACGAAGAGGTCATCGAATGTCTGCGCGGCATGTAAGCGTAACGGCCGATCCAACCGCGCACCATGCAACGGTGAGGCCATCCGATCAGGAGAAATAATTCATGTTCAACCATATTCTGCTTCCGACAGACGGCTCCGCCGTATCACAAAGGGCGGTTGACGCCGGCATCGCTTTCGCCAGGGAGCACGGCGCGCGTGTGACGATCTGCCATTCGATGGAACCTTTGCCGCGGCAGTTGTCGAGTGCGGGTGCTGTACTTCCTCCTGAACTGGTCAGCAACGTTGAGAAGCAGACGCGCCTGGACGCCGAGCAACTTCTAGCCGCGGCGGCGGAGCCGGCCAGAGCCGCCGGCGTGCAGTGCGATACCCTTATCGAGTCGGCCGATGCGCCGCATAAAGGCATACTCGACGCCGCCCGGCGCAATCAGTGCGATGCGATCTTCATGGGCTCACACGGCAGGAGCGGGATCGCCGGCCTGTTACTGGGCAGCGTTGCGCGCAAAGTCGTTTCGTATGCGCATGTGCCGGTCACGATATTCCGCGATCAAGGCGCCTCCAGCACATGACAACATGTCTGCCGTGCTCGCGGCGCTTTCCCTAAGCAGGTGCACCTGCATCTGCGCCCTCGCTGTATCGCAAAGGAGCGATCATCATGGCAAACATCTCCCGTTTCAATCCGTTCCCAAGTCGCATCCAACCAGTTGCCGATTCTTTTGAGGACATGCTGCGCAGCATGTGGCGCCCGAGCCGCTTCGAGCTCGAAGGAGCGATGGACATCAAGCTCGATGTGCAGGAGAGCGACAACGCCTACATCGTCAAGGCCGAGATGCCGGGTTTGAAGAAAGAAGACATCAAGATCCAGGTCGACGGCAATACGGTCTCGATCAGCGCGGAATCGAAGCGTGAAGAGGAGACGAAGGAGAAAGGGCAGGTCGTGCGCAGCGAGCGCTATTATGGCGCGCTCTATCGTAGCTTCTCGCTCGATCACGACATTGATGAAGCCGGAGCCATGGCAACGTACCGGGACGGCGTGCTTGAATTAACGCTACCCAAAAAGGAAGGGGCAGCGGCCAAGCAGATCAGCGTTCAGTAAATGTACAAAGCGGCGCTGCGAAGGCGCCGTTTTGCGATGGCACTGTAGGTGACAGCGGACAAACGCTTCAGGTGTCGCGCCCGGTCGGGCCTCAGCTTCGCCGCCGACCGGAGTCGATATGAACGAAATCCAACTTAGGGTAGAAACCGACACCGCCGCGGCCAACTCGTCCGCACGGCAGTCGCACATTCTGCGGCAGCCGGCACACCGATCGGCATCCATAACATTCGGACGCGACGCATTAAGCCTACGGTGAACGCCCTTTCGTTATCGGCTTTTGAAATCGTGAAACGTGCCATCAAGCATGTGCTACTGGGCTTGGTGTGCTTACAGCGGCGAGCGGCGGAGAACGTGCATAGCGCGCTGTCCTAGTGTGAGGAAAGACTTGCACGCGTGATGTCTTAATCGGGCAACGAACGTTAGACCTCAGGAGCCGGTCAATGCCACCGGAGGGCGAGGGTCTCGCCCGACATATGGTCCGCCGCGGTGTTGAGGACATGACCCTCGCGGTTGAGCATCGCGTGTAGTGATTGCGCTTCGGATCGGGAGGCGCGCTCCAGGTGAAATTTGCGTATCCGCAGCGGCGTCATGTGCATTTGCGTCAACTGACCCGATGCGACGTCGATCACAGGAAAGTACATCAGCGTCAGATCGGATCGCATGTCGCCATCGCCGATGTGATTAAGGTCGATGCCCTCGTAGTCGTTCAGGAAATCACCGCAGCTGTACAGAATCAGCTTGCCTCGATAAACCTCGATGCCGATTGGATGATGCGAGGAATGGCCGTGCACAATGTCGACCGCCGCATCGTCGATCAGGTGGTGCGCGAAGCTGCGCTGCGCATCGGTAATACGGTAACCCCAGTTCGGCCCCCAATGAAGCGACACGATTACGATGTCGCCCTTCTTCTTCGCTACCTTGATCTGGGCGGCGATGGCGCGAGCAGCTTCGTCGGACAGCGCGTGCAGAAAACTTACACCGGCTCGCCCGGCGCGCGCCGCCCATCCCGCCGGCACGCCGGCACTTTCTAAGCCGAACCCATAGACAAGCACGCGCGCATCGCGTGCCAACTCGATCGTCGCGGGAGCCTGCGCGGCTTGCGCGTCGTGACCGGCGCCCGCCGTGCGCAATCCGGCGAGATGCAAGGTGCCTAGCGTCTCCAGCAATCCGCCGTAGCCCCAGTCGAGCACATGGTTGTTGGCGAGCGCACAGCAGTCGATCTTCGCCATGGTGAGGCAGGGGATGTTCGCCGGATGCATGCGGTAATGGATGCCTTTGCCGGGCCAGGGCTCTTCCGCGGTGGTGATTGCAGTTTCGAGATTGACAATGCGTGCATCCGGCTTGATGCGGTCGAAGATTGTCAGCGCATCGCCCCAGATGTAATCGAAGCCGACAGGGTAGTTGATGGCACCCGACCGGTGTTCCGCGAGATGGACGTAGCCGAGCGCGGTGCGCATGTACTGCTCGTAGAGACTGGGCTCGCAAGGATGGGGCAGGATCTGATCGATCCCCCGACCAGTCATCACGTCACCGCACAGAAAAAGCGTTAGGGTGCGCATGGCGGTGATTTTTACGCCCGGGCCATTCGATCGCACCCGGCGCTTCAACCTTTGATGCAGATGAGCGGTTCGAGACGCGCGACTTTGCGCGCCAGGCTCGCGGCATCCGCGGCGTCTACGACAGCGGACACGTCTTTGTATGCGTCCGGTGCTTCTTCGGCGATGCCCCGCATCGAAGCGCTGCGCACCAGGATCCCACGCGCTTCAAGGTCGTTCACAATCTGACGACCGCGCCAAGTGCGCAACGCCTGATGGCGGCTCATCGCGCGCCCGGCGCCGTGACAGGCCGACGAAAAGGCGCGCTCTTCCGAGTGCTTGGTGCCGGCCAGTACGTAAGACCCGGTACCCATCGATCCGCCGATCAGCACCGGTTGTCCTGCGCGTCGCAATGGTTCCGGAATGTCGGGATGGCCCGGTCCGTAGGCGCGCGTCGCGCCCTTGCGATGAACGTAAAGTTTGCGCCGCTGATTTTTGACAACATGCTCTTCGACCTTGCAGGTGTTGTGCGAAACATCGTAAAGCAGGGGCAGGCGCGCCTGCGGCAGCACGCGTCCAAACAGACGCCGCGTCAGCGCCGTGAGGATTTGCCGATTCGCCAAAGCGCAATTTATCGCCGCCCGCATTGCGCCGAGGTAGTCGCGCCCCAATGACGAATTGATCGGCGCGCACGCGAGCTCGCGGTCGGGGAGGACGATGCCGGACGACGGGGCCGCGACAGCCATGCGCTGCAGAAAATCGGTGCCGATCTGATGGCCGAGGCCGCGCGATCCGCAATGAATCATGACGACGATGTCGCCGCGTTTCAGCCCGAAGATTTCGGCGATGCCGGCGTTGTAGATCGCCGTGACTTCCTGGACCTCGAGATAGTGATTGCCGCTGCCGAGCGTGCCCATTTCGTCACGCTGGCGTTTTTTGGCATGCTCGGATACCTGTTCCGGCCGCGCGCCCGACATACAGCCGTGTTCTTCAATGCGTTCAAGATCGGCGGGCTCCCCCCAGCCTTGTTCCACGGCCCATGTGGCCCCGCCGGTCAGCATCGCCTCCGTCTGCGCCGCGTTCAGGCGGATGGCGCCGGTGCTGCCGACGCCGGCCGGAATGCCAAAGTAGAGCGCCTCTGCGAGTTCACGCTGCACGGCCTCGATGTCCGGGCGCTTGAGACCGGTGTGCAGACACCGCACCCCGCATGAGATATCGAAGCCGACACCACCGGCGGACACCACGCCACCCTGGTCCGGGTCGAAGGCTGCCACGCCACCGATGGGAAAACCGTAACCCCAATGCGCATCGGGCATGGCGTAGGACGCGTTGACGATGCCGGGCAACACCGCCACGTTGGACACCTGCTCGTACACCTTCTCGTCCATTTGACGCATCAAAGCTTCGCTGGCGTAGATCTTCGCCGGCACACGCATCGCGCCGTGGAGCGGAATCTGCCATTCATAAGGGGACAACTGTTCGAACAGATCGAGATTCATGGTTTACACATCCACGACGGTTTGGGCGCACCACATGCCGTCCGCTTCGCGGGCGACGCGCAAGCTGGTGAAGGTGGCGCCTTTGGTTTCGACAGCGGGGTGGTGCAATGTTCGGTCGACCGGTTCGCCCCAGGCGTGACCATGGAGCCGCGTGCCGTCGATTGCGACCGCGAAGCGGCTGAACAGCATGTTGCGCACCGCCATTTCATAAATGATTGCGTTCAGCCATGCCGTGAAGAGCAGTTCGTCATCCGGGGCTTCGCATTCGATGGGGACTTCCTCGTTCGATGCGACGAACTTGGGATCGGTGATCACGGCAGTCATGGCGAGCGCCGCCTGCTCGAACGCTTCGCCTTTCGTCATGCCGAAGCCGCGCACGCCCATATCGGCCTCATGCGGGTACAACTCCCAATGCGGCGCCTTGCTCGTCATCCGACGCTCCGTGAAGGTTCGTAATAGCGGCTCGATTTAGATTCACGCTTACGCGCGACACCTCACGCGCGCGACGGGATGATGGATTGCGCGAGGATTGAGACACATCAACCAGCGGGGCGCGTAAAGTCCTATAAAGAAGTTGTCGCAGCGTCCCGATGGCGGGATTGATGGTCAGCGCCACGGAACGACCACCTAAGGAGGTTCCCGTGCAAGTACCTCTCCAGATCACCATTCGCGACATGGAGCATTCCGACGCGATCAACGGCAACATCCGGCAACGCGCGGAGCGCCTGGAGCGGCTCCATCCGCGGATAACGAGTTGCCGGGTCGCGATCGAAAAACTCAATAAACATTCCACCCAAGGCCAGCAGTTCCAGGTGCGTGTTGATGTGCGCGCACCCGGCCGTAGCGAAATCATTTCCACGCGACACCACCACGAGGATGTCTATGTGGCGATCCGGGACGCCTTCGATGCGGTGGGGCGACGGCTGGAGGACACGGTACGCGAGCAGCGCGGCAAGGTGAAGCATCACGAAATCACGCAGCACGGTAAGGTCGCGCGAATCTTCGCGGATGAGGGATACGGCTTCATCGAGGCTGACGATGGCGGAGAGTTTTACTTCAGCCGCGAGAACGTGGCGCACCCTTCGTTCGATGAACTCGATATCGGTACGCCGGTGCATTTCCTCAGGGAAATGGCCGTGGAAGGTTCCCGGGCGAAGCGGGTGACGGTGTCAGACATGACGAATAACACCTTGTAGCCGCCATCACACGCTATGGGCGCGATCCTCCGCGAAATGACGGATGAACCATTCGGCGGCAAGCCGCGCCACCTCGTCCAGGGCGCCGGGCTCCTCGAAAAGGTGTGTCGCACCCGGAACGATGATCAGTGACACCTTGCAGTGCACAAGCGCGTCGCGGGCCGATTCGTTCAATTCGATGACCCCCATATCCCGACCGCCCACGAGGAGCAGTGTCGGTGCATGAACCTTATTGAGGAATCGCGGGCCGGTGAGATCCGGGCGGCCGCCGCGCGAAACGACCGCGCGAATCGCTTGCGGCATCTGCGCGGCGACACGCAGCGCGGAAGCGGCGCCGGTACTGGCGCCAAAGAGCCCGACAGGTATATCGGCAGTCAGATGATGGCCGCCGATGAATTGCACTGCGTGTTGCAAGCGCTCGGTCAGCAAGCTGATGTCGAATCGGTTCGCGTACGTCCGGTCTTCCTCCGGCGTCAGCAGATCGAGCAGCAGTGTGCCCATGCCTTGATCGCGCAGCACGCCGGCGACGAACTGATTGCGGGGCGAATGGCGTCCGGAGCCGCTGCCATGCGAAAAGATGACGACGCCCTGGGCGTCGGTAGGCACGTCGAGGACGCCTTCGATCAGAGCGTTGCTTGCGGGGATGGATACAAGCTGTGGGCTCATCGCGCCTCCTGGCAACGTGGAAAGTCTTTCTTGATTTATAGCGCACGCGTTGTCCGTACCAAACCACTTTTATCGCGCTCCACGCGGACAGCGCATTGCGAAAAGCCCGGCATTGGCAAACGAAGATATGCGTCGACAGCAATCTGAAAGGCGACGGCATGAGCGCGGCGACCATTGAACGCGCCGGCGACGCACAGCGACTGCTGCACGTCATCGACGTTATGCTGGCGGAGTTGCGAGGTTCAACCGCACCGCCGGCGACGCTCGAGGCGAATCTTGAGCGCGACCTCGGCATCGACAGCCTTGCGCGCGTAGAACTCATTATTCGCATCGAATCGACGTTCGGCGTGCATCTGCCGGACGAATACGCTCTGACGGCCGAGACCGCGCAGGAATTGCTCCAGGCCATCGCTGCCGGCTTGCCGCAGAGCGCCGGAGTGGAAGAACAGCCGATCCTCGCGCCGGTCTTCGACACCGCTGAAGGGCCGAGCGAACCACGACAGTGCGCCACATTGATCGAAGTCCTCGACTGGCACGCGGCGAACCATCCCGACCGCGGGCATCTCACACTTATCGATGCGGCGCCCACCGTTGAAACATTGAGTTATGCGGCGCTCGCGAGCGAAGCGCGAGGGGTCGCCGGCAGCTTACGAGCGCTGGGCCTGGCGCCCGGAGAAACGGTCGCAATCATGTTGCCGACCTGCCGCTCATTTTTCACCGTGTTTATGGGTGCGCTGTGCGCAGGAGTTGTGCCGGTGCCGCTTTATCCGCCATTCCGGCCATCGCAGGTCGAAGAGCATCTGCGTCGACAATTGCGCATCATGGAGAACTGTCGGGCGGCAGTACTTGTTACGGATGCGCGAACATCGACGGTTGCGCACTTATTACGTGCCTCGGCGGGCCAGTTGCGTCACGCAGTAACGGCTGAAGCACTGTGCGCGAAAGGACAATTGCCATCGTGCGCAAAGGTGAACAAGGAGCAGACCGCGCTGCTGCAATACACCTCAGGCAGTACCGGCCACCCCAAGGGGGTGGTGCTGAGCCACGCGAATCTGCTTGCCAACATCCGCGCCATGGGGAAGGCGGTGGCGATCACTCAGCATGATGTCTTCGTAAGCTGGCTGCCGCTGTATCACGACATGGGTTTGATCGGCGCCTGGCTCGGCACGCTTTATTACGGCGTGCCGCTCTACATCATGCCGCCACAATCGTTCATTGCGCGGCCGTCGCGCTGGCTGAAAGCCATGCACCGTTATCGCGGCACGCTGTCGGCCGGTCCGAATTTCGCGTATGAAATTCTCGCTTCCAAAGTGCGTGATGAAGATTTGGCGGGCCTGGATTTACGCGCGTGGCGCGTCGCCTTCAACGGCGCAGAACCGGTGCGCGCCTCGACCATCGAGCGCTTCAGCAAACGGTTCGCGAAATACGGCTTCGATACGCGAGCCATGATGCCGGTGTATGGGCTCGCTGAGTCCGCGGTGGGATTGACGTTTCCTGCTCTCGATAGCGTTCCGCATGTGGAACGCATCGACACGAAGGTGCTTGCGCGCGATGGACGCGCCGCGCCGATCGCGCCTGAAATGCCGGGCATGCGCGTCGTTTCGTGCGGCGCGCCGCTGCCGGGTTACGAGGTGCGTGTCGTCGATGCAACCGACCGTGAAGTGCAGGAGCGCGTCGAGGGTCATGTGCAATTTCGCGGGCCATCGGCAACCAGCGGCTATTTCGCGAATGAAGCTGCCAGTCAGGCGCTATTTCACGGGCCATGGCTCGATACCGGCGATGTCGGCTACATCGCCGGGGGCGAGCTCTTCCTGACGAGCCGCGAGAAAGATCTGATCATCCGCGGCGGCCACAACATCCACCCATACGACCTCGAGGAGGCGATTGCTGATCTCGACGGCATCCGGCGAGGCGGTGTGGCCGTGTTCGGTGCCATAGACCGCGCCTCGGGCACCGACCGTGTCGTGGTGCTCGCTGAAACAAGGAGCGCGGACGCTGCGCAACAGCAGCGCTTGCGGGCCCGCATCGCCGAACTGGCGATCGCACACATCGGCATCCCGGCGGACGACATCATCGTGACGCCGTCCCGGGTCGTGCCGAAAACGTCAAGCGGAAAAATCCGACGCGCCGCCTGTCGGGAGCTTTACGAGCGCGGTGCGCTGAGCGGAACGCCTCGCCCCGTATGGCTGCAATTCGCTCGCTTGGCCGCCAGCGGCGTCGTGGCATACGGGCGAAGCGCCATGCGCGCGGTACTGCGCATTTCGTACGCGGGGTATTTGTGGACGGTGTTTCTGGCCGTCGGAGCGGTCGGCACGGCGTTATGCCTGCTGTTACCCGGCCTGCACCGGCGGCGCCGTTGCGCGCAGCGTTTGGCGCGCGGACTCGTTTCCCTGGCCGGCATACCCGTCACGGTTGACGGCGAGGAGCATCTCGCGCCAACCACGCGTGCTATTTACGTCGCCAACCACGCCAGCTACATCGACGCGATCGTCCTGACCGCGGTGCTGCCGGCAGATATCGCCTTCACCGCCAAGCGCGAGTTCCTCGTACAACCATTCATCCGGCTGATGTTTGCGCGGTTGGGCGTGCGCTATGTCGCGCGCTTCGAAGCGGAGCAGGGCATCGACGATGTCGATGCCCTGGTTGCCGCCGCGCGGCAAGGCGAGTCACTGGTGTTTTTTCCAGAAGGCGGATTTTCCAGGATGCCGGGTCTCGCACCTTTTCATATGGGGGCGTTCGTCGTCGCCACTCGCACCCGCATACCCGTCGTGCCGGTCGTCATTCGCGGCACGCGTTCGGTATTGCGTGCGGATTCCTGGTTTCCGCGTCGGCACGCAGTCAAGGTTCACATGGAACCGCCGCAAGGTGCAGAAGCGACGGATTGGCAGGCGGCCATCGCATTACGCAATGTGACGCGCCGCGTGATGCTGGAACGCTGTGGCGAGCCGGACTTGACCAACTGAGCTTTCGAGCGTGTGGGAATGCAATTCGCTTGCAGCGATTGTTATCGCTCTGCACGAAGGACCGACCATGCCGACTTTCATCATGCTTACGCGAGTCTCGGTGGAATCACTCCATCAGCCGAAATCTCTCGACACACTCGAGCGACATGCCATCGATCAGATCCGCAAGGAATGTCCGGACGTCGAATGGCAGGGCAACTACGCCGTGCTCGGACCTTATGACTACGTCGATATCTTCAAGGCACCTGACCTTGAAACGGCGACTCGGGTGTCTATCCTTATACGAAGCTATGGGCACGCATACTCCGAAATCTGGCCGGCGCTGGAATGGCCGGAATTCAAGGCGTTGATACACGATCAGTCGCCGTCGCCCTAAGCGCGGCGATAAGCAAGTATCCGCTTGCGATGCAAGAAGCCGATGACATCCGACACGACAACGGAATGGTGCCCGCAATGCGAGCGCTGGGTGAACTGGGATGAGAGTCGGGCCGGATGTGCGGCATTGCATCGATGTCACGCACCGGGATGTCCGCTCGCACACCTGTTCGGAATGATCGAGGACGAACAAGGCAAGGCGGAGGGCATGACGGAAATCATTAACGACCGGGATGGCTGGGCGGTCGAGACCAGGGATTAGCGGCGGCGGTAGGGCCGGGGATATCGTTTGTCACATGGAGTGTGCAGAAGACCCGGCACCCGGCAAAGCGCGGTCGGCAACAGAGGTTCCCTTGAATTAGACGCAGAGGCCTATATGAAGATCGGAGAGATTTGTACCCGGGAAGTCGTCGTTGCGGAGAAAACGTTGACGCTGCCGCAGGTGGCGCATCTTATGCGTGAGTACCACGTCGGAAGTGTGGTCGTCGTTGAGGACGCACCAGAGGGACGAGTGCCGGTGGGCATCGTCACCGATCGCGACATCGTCATTGCCGTGGTTGGTAAAGACGTTGCGGCGCAGAACATCGCGGTCTGGGAAATCATGGGCCCCCGCCTGTTAAGCGTCGGCGAGGATGATTCTGTGCTCGACGCGATATCGATCATGCGGCACGAAGGCGTGCGGCGGCTTCCCGTACTCGTCTCCAAAGGGCCCGCCAAAGGCACCCTTGCCGGCATTGCGACGTTGGACGACGCACTCGAAATCGTCGCCGAACAACTCAACGATCTTGCCTCCGTCGTCTCGCGGGAGCGCTCCCGCGAAGAGAAAATCAGACGCTGACGTGCACACAGCTGTCGGGTTATTTGCGTCCTCTTGCGCCGCTGAAGGGCGGTGGGGTCGCGATCCGCGATGGTGAACAGCATCATTGCGAAGCGTCCCGAGGATGTCGCGCACGCGAACATGCCGCGTTACGACGAAGCGTTAAGGCGCTTCTCGTGGGATGCGGCGCGAGCGATGTTGGATGGATTGCCCGGCGGCGGGTTGAATATCGCCTATGAGGCGGTCGACCGCCATGTGACCAACGGGCGCGCGCAGAAGGTCGCCATCCGCTGGATTGCCAATGACCAGAGCCGGCACGATCTGACCTATGCGGATCTCCAGGCTGCTACGAATCGCTTCGCCAATGCGCTTGGCACTTTGGGCATCCGAAAAGGCGACCGCGTCTACACGTTGATGGGACGAGCGCCCGAGCTTTATATCGTTGCGCTCGGCACGCTAAAGCTCGGCGCGGTGTTTTGCCCGTTGTTCTCGGCGTTCGGTCCTGAGCCGATCAAGGCGAGAATGAGTATCGGTCAAGCCAGCGTTCTCGTGACGTCACAGGCGCTTTACAAACGCAAAATCGCTTCGTGGCGGCATGAACTTGCCGACGTTGAAATTCTGCTGACGGAGGTTGTTCACGGCGCACTGCCTGAGGGTGCGCACGACCTGGCATTCATGATGAATGACGCCGCGCCTACGTTCGATGTCGTGCGCACCGAGCCGGAGGATATGGCGCTGCTGCATTTCACCAGCGGCACCACCGGGCGGCCGAAGGGCGCCGTGCACGTGCACGAGGCCGTGGTTGCGCACCACATCACCGGTCAGTTGGCGCTCGATCTGCATCGCGACGATGTGTTCTGGTGCACTGCCGACCCCGGGTGGGTCACCGGCACCTCTTATGGAATCATTTCGCCGCTCACCAACGGTGCGACCATGATCGTCGACGAGGCGGAATTCGACGCAGAGCGCTGGTACCGGATACTCGAATCCGAAAAAGTGAACGTGTGGTACACCGCGCCGACCGCGATCCGCATGTTGATGCGTGCGGGCGGCGAGCTGATCGCCGGACATGATCTCTCGCATTTGCGCTTCATGGCGAGCGTGGGGGAACCATTGAATCCGGAGGCCGTGGTCTGGGGCGCTGAAGTATTCGGCATGCCGTTTCACGACAACTGGTGGCAGACGGAAACTGGCGGCATCATGATCGCCAATTACGCGTCGATGGACGTGAAGCCCGGATCGATGGGCAAGCCGTTGCCTGGCATTTTCGCCGGCATCGTGCAAAAAACGCCCGAGGGCGTGCGCGAGGTGACCGAGCCGATGTGCATCGGGCAGCTTGCGCTTCGCCCCGGTTGGCCCTCGATGATGCGCGCCTATCTGCACGAGGACGAACGCTACAAGAAGTGCTTTGCCGACGGCTGGTATCTCAGCGGCGACCTGGCCATGCGCGATGCGGACGGCTATTACTGGTTCGTCGGCCGCGATGATGACGTGATCAAGAGCGCAGGGCATCTGATCGGCCCCTTCGAAGTCGAAAGCGCGCTGATGGAGCATCCGGCGGTCGCGGAAGTGGCGGTGATCGGTATCCCCGACGAAACCGCGGGGGAAGTCGTGAAAGCGTTCGTTGCGCTCAAGCCCGGATTCGAAGCAGGCGAGGCGCTGGAACTGGAACTCCTCGGCCATGCGCGCAAACGCCTCGGTCCGGCGGTCGCGCCCAAACTCATCGCCTTTCGCGGCAATCTCCCCAAGACCCGCAGCGGCAAACTGATGCGGCGGTTGTTGAAAGCGCGCGAACTCGGATTGCCCGAGGGCGACATCTCCACGCTCGAAAGCGACGAACGATGAGCGAGTCCACCATCAAACCGCATCTCAGTCGCGCCCATGCGATCGAATTATTTACGCAGATGGTCCGTATTCGGCGTTTCGAAGACAAGTGTGCGGAGCTGTACACCCAGGGAAAGATTCGCGGCTTCCTCCATCTGTATGACGGCGAGGAAGCCATAGCCGTCGGCGTGATCCCGGTGCTGCAGGAAGGAGACCGGGTGGTCGCGACCTATCGCGAACATGCGCATGCATTGATGCGCGGCGTATCGATGGGTTCAGTGATGGCGGAAATGTTCGGCAAGTGGGAAGGCTGCTCGGGTGGACGCGGCGGCTCGATGCATTTGTTCAGCAGCGCAGCAAACCTGTACGGCGGCAACGCAATCGTCGGTGGCGGGCTGCCGCTCGCGGTGGGCCTGGCGCTGGCCGACAAGATGCGCAGTGAAGACCGCATCACGGCCTGCTTCTTCGGTGAAGGCGCGGTCGCCGAAGGCGAATTTCATGAAAGCCTCAACCTCGCCTCGCTGTGGGATCTGCCCGTGCTGTTCGTGTGCGAGAACAATAAGTACGCCATGGGCACCGCGCTGGCGCGTTCCGAAGCTGAGACCGCCATGCACATCAAAGCTCGTAGCTACGCCATCGCAAGCGAGGCGGTGGACGGCATGGATGTCATCGCCGTCGAGGCCGCCACGCGGCGCGCGCTCGAAGTCATGCGTCAGACGCATGAGCCTTATTTTCTCGAGTGCCATACCTACCGCTTCCGTGCACATTCGATGTTCGATGCGCAGCTTTATCGCGACAAGGCTGAAGTCGAGGAATGGCGCAAGAAGGGGCCGATCGTACGTTTTCAAGGTTGGCTCGAACGCAACGGTATGATTCATTCCGACGAAGTCGCGCGCATCGAGTCGCAGGTACACGATGAGATCGAGGAGGCCGTGGCGTTCGCGGAAGCAGGAACGCTGGAGCCGGTCGAGAATCTGCTTCGGCATGTGTATGCGCCTGAGCGGCCCGCGCCGCCGCCCGCAATCACGCCCGCCGCGGAGACGGTGGAGATCACGTATCGAGAAGCGGTCAAGGCGGCGATCGTCGACGCCCTGCAGCGTGACGAGCGCACTTTCCTGATGGGCGAGGATGTGGGGCGTTACGGCGGCTGCTATGCCGTCAGCAAGGGGCTCCTCAATCAGTTCGGTCCCGAGCGCATACGCGACACGCCGCTGTCCGAATCGGCGTTTACCGGCGCCGGCATCGGTGCGGCGGCTGCCGGCATGCGGCCCGTCGTCGAAGTCATGACCTGCAATTTCTCGCTGCTTGCCCTTGATCAGATCCTCAACAGCGCCGCGACCTTGCGGCACATGTCGAACGGCCAGTTCGGCGTACCGCTGGTGATCCGCATGGCGACTGGTGCGGGTCGTCAATTGGCGGCGCAACATTCGCACAGTCTCGAAGGCTGGTATGCGCACATCCCCGGCATCCGAGTTCTCGCACCTGCGACGCTGGAAGACGCGCGCGGCATGCTGTGGACGGCGCTGGAAGACCCGGACCCGGTGCTGATTTTCGAGAATGTCATGCTCTACAACCGCAGCGGCTCGCTGGCAGTGAATGCGGGGCCGGTGGAGATCGATTGCGCCGCGGTGCGCCGTGTGGGCACGGACATCTCGCTCATCACTTACGGCGGATCGCTGTACAAAACGCTCGACGCCGCGGAGCAATTGGCCAGGGAAGGCATCGCGGCCGAAGTCGTCGATCTGCGAACACTGCGGCCGCTCGATCATGAAACCATAATCGCCTCGGTGCGCAAGACGCGGCGCGCGTTGATGGTTGATGAAGGCTGGCGCTCGGGCAGCATCGCCGCGGAAATCGGCATGCGCATCGTCGAGGCTGCATTTTTCGAACTCGACGCGCCGCTCGGACGCGTATGCAGCGTCGAAGTGCCCATTCCTTACGCGCGCCATCTCGAAGAGGCGTCGATTCCGCAGACCGCAAAAATAACGGCGGCCGCGAAAGCGCTTCTGGGAGCACATTGACCATGAGTCTGTTTCGCATGCCTTCACTCGGCGCGGATATGGAAGCGGGCACGCTGGTCGAATGGCTGGTGCAACCGGGCGCGCCGGTCAAACGGGGCGACCCCATTGCCGTCGTCGAAACGCAAAAGGGCGCAATCGAAATCGAGGTGTTTGAAGACGGGATGTTCGATCACGGCCTGGTCGAGATCGGTGCGCGAGTGCCGGTCGGCACACCGCTCGCGGTCATCACCTGTCCCGGCGAGCGCAAAGGCACCGAAGTCGAAGAGACAGTCAGCGTCCCGCCCGCTGAGAAACCGCCGGCACCGACTATCGCGCCACCCTCGCGGGCGCCGACACAACTGCCGGCATCGCAAGCGCGCGTCAAGGCGACCCCCGCTGCTCGCCAACTAGCCGCACAATCCGGCATTGATCTTTCCACGCTGACAGGCAGCGGCCCGAACGGCGAAATCGTGATGGGCGACGTCGCCGCGCTGGTGGCGAAAGCCCCGCGCGAGCGCGCCGCAGAAGCGCCGCCCGAGATGTCGGCCATGCGCAGCGCAATCGCGGCGGCGATGGTGCATTCCAAGCGGGAAATCCCGCATTACTACCTCGCGCATACGGTGGATCTCAGCGGCGCTGAAGCCTGGCTCACCCGGCATAACGCGGAGCGCGAACCGTCAGAGCGCTTGCTCATGGCCGCGTTGTTCGTCAAAGCGGTGGCACGCGCAGCGCAGAAGCATCCCGACTTCAACGGTCACTACGTCGACGGCGCGCATCGAACGAGCGCAGCCGTGCACGTGGGTTTGGCCATCAATATCCGGGGCGTCGGCCTGGTCGCGCCCGCAATTCACAATGCCGACCAGCTCGATCTGGACGCTTTAATGGGCAGCATGCGCAGTCTGGTCGCGCGCGTGCGTGCCGGTCGCTTTCGTGGCTCGGAGATCGCCGACCCGACCATCACTGTCTCGAGCATTGGCGAGCCCGGCGTGGAAAGCCTGTACGGCGTGATCTATCCGCCCCAGGTGGCCATTGTCGGGTTCGGCATGCCCGTCTTGCGAGCGTGGGTGGCGGGCGATTCCGTCGTGCCACGACGCACCGTTCAAATCACCCTTGCCGGCGATCATCGCGTGAGCGACGGCCATCGCGGCGCGGTGTTTCTCAACACCGTCGGGCGCCATCTACTCGAGCCCGCTTCCTTATGAACGCGCAGAACTGTGAAACGATCGTTGCGGAGGAACTGCGACGGATCGCACCCGAAATCGACATCGCCGCGATTGACCGGGATGCAAACCTGCGAGAGGAATTCGACATCGATTCGATGGACTTCCTCAACTTCGTCACGGCGCTGCACAAGCGTTACGGCATCGCTATTCCCGAGACGGACTATCCGCGCCTGTCCAGCTTTTCGAGCACCGTTGCCTATCTTTCGGACAAGACCGCCGGTGCCCCTTGAGCGCCGGAGCACCGGCTCAGCGTGTCTCAATCCACGGATAGCGTTCGCGCATGGCGCGGGTCAGCAGGGCGACGCCGCATTCGTGTCCCACCGTTTCCGCCGCGATGATGTAGTCCGGGTGGTTGAATTCCGTGCGCAGCGTTTTGTGAGCGGCGTCGGCACGTTCATGCACGAATTCGCCGATTTCACGCTCGATCATCGCACTCGGCACTTCTCCCGCCAGGCCCCGGCGCTCAAGGCGCACACAAAAGGAACCATCTTGGAGCCGGTCGATGAACGGCGTCACGACCTCGCGCAACCGCTCGACCAGATCTTCCGGCCTGAATGTAAA
>JAKFDA010000042.1:0-13021 GCA_036676355.1 Nitrosomonadales bacterium
TTCTTACTTCCGGAAGCGGGCCATTAATACTTCCGGGAGCCACTAGGGCTGATTCATCAATCAGTGTCTTTTCTGAAATGCAAAAGCGACAATGTGTATTATGTAAAATTATATTTTCATGCAGTCCACGCCAGAACATCGATACACGCGAGCACATCGATACCTGGCCTACTATGTAAATGACGTTATACCGAAGCTGCCGAGGCTGGCGAATTGCCCTCGCGCGCCGTGTCGCGGCCACCTTCGTAGACTCGACAACAAACTTCGAAACAGTAGGCCGCGATCAGCGACATCATCACCATTTCCCCGCCGTCCTCCACCAGCGCCGCAAGCGCCGCGGGGGTGCCCGCGCCGGCCATGCTGTGTATGAGATCGAACGCCACTCCGAACACGCCGAGCAGCAGGAGCAACAGCAGCAATCGTCGTGAATCGGCGCGCGCGGGTGCGTCCGCGCGACGATGCGCAAGCGCGACCAGTAAGAACAGCACCCCGGCGACGCCGGCGATGACAAGCAGCTCTCCATAATCAGTCGGCCGCAACGCCCATCCGCCATGCAGGTTGAAGCGCCCCACTGCCGCCAATCCCCAAACGCTCGTGCAGGCCGATCGCATCGTCCATGAGCAGATATGCGGTCACGATGCTCAGACGAGATAGAGCGCGACACGGAGGCGCTAAAAGACGGCGGCGAGTAGAAGCGTCGCCTGTTTTAACAGCCCCGTTCCCAAGTGCGGCGCTGGTGATCTTCTGGCATTGGTCTCTATTGGAGTGAATCGGATCGAGCCAAGAGCGAGCGCGCGCATTGAACGCCCCGGACCGGCCGATGGCTCATCAGTCGTTCTCGCTCGCGCTGCCGGAAACTCTACGACCGATTAGCGCTTCTCGACTATGAACGTGACCTTGAGGTCGACGCGATAGCATTGAATCTTGTTGTCCTTCACGACCACCTGCTGCTCCTTCACCCATGCCGAGCGGACGTTCTCCAGCGTTTCAGTAGCACCCGCAATGCCCTGCTGGATGGCATCTTCAAAGCTCTTTTCGGACTCTGCGGTGATCTCGATCACTTTTGCTATTGACATGACAATCGCTCCTTGTCGGTGCAGTGGGGTTGAAGATGGAGTCGCATGGATGACTGCATCGTGTCGATGCGGGCAATCGCTGTGCCGGTCAAAGAGAGGTCTGGTTAGGAGCATGGAGCATGCCGAAACGCGTACGGCGCCCGGATTGATGCTGTGGCAATCATGTACGCCCGATAGAGGGACGCCAGATAGGCTTCAGTGCGCCCTGCGACCCGAATGGCATGGAGGCGACCGTCTTTCAGGCGGTCGCGGACGCTGACCACCATCGCTTCACCAAGAATTCAACGTTTAACAAAGCACGGGGAACGCCCCGACGCCGGACCTGTGCGCGCTGATGGCGTGGCTCAGATCACAACCCGTGCATCGCCTCGTCCGATCCGGTCCCGAAGATCGCGGATTCGATAAAGCACATCGTTACTGCCGCGTAGTACAAGCGGACGGGAAGTCTCGATCGTGAACTCGGCCTGAACGTCTCCATTGGCGAACTGCACCGGATTTTCGAAGACGACCTTCAATCCGGACTTGAGAACCGGCATGCCGTCGACGCGCTTGTGCCAGGATTCGACTCGATGGCGCCACTCTTTCGCATGGGGGCTCTCTTCACAATGCCTGAAGCGCGTAAGCATTGCGTAAATCTTCTTCGGGCAATGATGATATTCCAGCGGGCAGTCGTATTCGGTCATCACTTTGAAGGCGATGCTCTGTTCGCTCCGCTGGATCTTGACCGGGATGATCAATGCGCTCACCCGTTCTTCGCCGGTCGTCTTGTTCGCAAAGCGGTAGGCGCCGTAGCAGACCGATCGCTTGGGTGAGGAAATCGCCAGAACCTCGAACGCTTTGGTGTCGTCCTCCTGGTTGATTTCCTGCGCAAAGAACTCCTGCAGCGACTGTGAGGGCTGCCGGTCGGCGTGTGACCATTCCATATCAACTTCCTCAGAACGTGCTTTCCGCTATATAACGGCCTCCGTAATCGCTTGCAATGCGTTAACACAACGATGCATCGTGAAGCCGCGACTTGCGCACCCGATTGGGGGCCGTTCGGTGACAACGCAGTCCATATTGGTCCGCGAGCCTGATGGCCGAATGCCGGCTATTTTATTTCCCCTGTCTCAGCCAGGTTTTTGTCGCCGAGCCGGCATCTCAGGAGCACGTATTGTCCGTCCCGCATGACAGGCGCCGCGTTGCGGCAGGCCGGAGGCACATCCGATTCCGATTCTGTAGCGAGGTAGAACACTTCATGCGGCCCGGTCAGTCGTTCGAGTGCCGGCCCGTCCTTGGCATTCGGCACAACGCGCTGCGCGTAAAACGAGATGCGCGCGTTCGGTCCGCCGTAAACATATAGCGGATCGTACGATTTTGCCGCCAGAGCGAAGTGCTTGACGTTCGACTCCTCGCTGTCGGCGTAGAGGCGCTCTTGACCGTATACCCAGACCGAAGCGATCAGGCCGACGAGCAGCAGTGCCGGAGCGTGGCGGCGAAGATTCACGCGCAACAGCGCGCCGACCGCAACCGGCGTCAGCCCGCCCATCGCCAGCAACAGCACCTGTGCGTTTACACCGCCCTCGCCCTTCACGATCAACCAGATCGCCGTGCCGATAGCGCCCAAGATCAATCCGGCGTAGAGGATGTTGTTCAATCGCTCGTATCGACCGCGCGCATTCGCAAGGTAATGGCCGAGCAGAATTGCGAGCGACGGACTGAGCAACAACGCGTACTGTATTTGTTTGGTGATGTTGAGGGACAGGATGATGAATGTCGCGGCGAACCACACCAGCGCGAGTTGCACAACAGGCGGGAGTGGCCTCGTTCGATAAAGCCAGATGCCTGCAGGTATGAAGAACACGGACCACGGCGCAAAGAACTTGAACAAGCCGGGGACGTACCAATAAACCGGATTCGCACGGTGGCCGCCCAGATAGGTTGCTTCCACTTCTTCACCGACCCAGTAGGTGGCCACATCATGCAACTCAAAATAAATCGCCGCATACCAGCCCAGCGCCAACAACAGCAGGAGCAGCAGACCAAGCGGGTTTACAAGTTTGCGCAATAACGCGTACTGGCGTCGCTTCAACGAGAAGAACAGCAATACCGCAAGCGGCATGGCCAGCGCGGCCGGGCCCTTGGTCAGGAATCCGAGCCCCATCAGCACATGCAATGCGACGACGCGCGATGTGCTGACGCCTTCGAACAGCAGTCGATAAACCACGATGCAGGCCGCGATGACGAAGAACAGCAGAATCGCATCGGTTTCGGCACTTCTGAAATAGCGCAGCGCCATGTAACTGGACACGAAGCAGATGATCGTCGCCAGCGCCGTGGCGGTCCCTGACGCTTTACGGAGCCAGAGAAATAACGCCAGCACGCTGAACAGCGAAAATGTGGCGGAGGCAAATCGTGCGGTGAACTCGGTGACTTTGCCGAAGGCCTCATAACTCGATGCGGTAAGCCAGTACGCCAGCGGCGGTTTACGCAGCCGCACCTCGCCGTTGTAGCGCGGAACGAGCCAGTCGCCGTCGGCGACCATGACCCGCGCCGTCTCCGCGACACGGAGCTCCTGCGTCTTATAGATCGGCTTGACGCTCAAGCCCCAATAGATGCACATCAACCCAATGACGAGCACGAGGAGCGTGTACCTGAGCCAGGAAGATGCGCTGGGAGCCATATCTAAATCGAAGAGGTGAAAGCGCGGAGATGCAACGCGGGCACGCTGCTTCGCTGCGACGATGAGGGCTACGAACTTATTCGGATAGCGCCGCGCAGGCCTTGTTTTTTTCCTTGTAGATCAGATGGAGATTGCGCAGATAAATGAAGACACCGGCCGCCTGCCCCACGATGAAAACGGGATCCTGCCGGTGCACGGCATACAGCAACAGGGTCGCACCGCCAAGAAGGCTGAAGTACCAGAATGCCACCGGGATAATGCTGCGCTTTGCGCGCTCGCTGGCAAACCATTGCACTCCGAAGCGCATGGTGAAAAAGGCCTGGCCGAGAAAACCGATCGCCAGCCAAAGTGGATCATAGTCGGTCATTAGTGTCGCTCGTGTCGCGTAACTGGGGAATCCGGGCGCGGCGCATCAACCACATCACGCCGAACAGATCGACGATGCCGACCCACAGCCTGTTATGCAGCCCGTAGTTGGAACGGCCCCGCAGGCGCGGACGATGATTGACTTCCACCGAGCGCGTTTCCCAGCCCGCGCGATGCATCAGGGCGGGGAGAAAGCGGTGCATGTGATCGAAATACGGCAACTCGAGGAACGCCTCCCGTTGGAACAACTTCAGGCCGCACCCCGTGTCCGGCGTGTTGTCACGGAGCAGCGTGCTGCGTACACGATTCGCGACGCGCGACGAAAGGCGCTTGAGTGCCGTATCGCGACGATTCTTTCGATAACCACCGATCAGGCGTACCGAGTGGGGGCTATCGGAAAGCGCCTTCAACAGGCGCGGAATATCCATCGGGTCGTTCTGGCCATCGCCGTCCACCGTAGCGATCCACTCATGGCGGGCCGCCCTGACACCGCTTCGAACCGCCGTGCTTTGTCCACAGGTGCGAGAATGCCGGATGGTGCGCAGTTGCGGGAAGGAGACGGCCAAGGCCGATAAGCGTGCGACGGTATCGTCATCGCTGTCGTCATCGACGTAGATCACTTCGTAATCGATCCTGCCGTCCAGCGCGGCGCGGATTTCCTCGAATAACGGTCCCACATTGGGTGCTTCGTTGCGAACCGGAATGACGACCGACAATGCGACCGGACTCCAGCGGGCAATCGCAGTCGAGGAGCAAGCGACATCGGAGACAAACTCCATAGAGTCGTTTGCTTCGAACATATCGGGCATGTCGATGAATTTTTCTCAGCGAATTAGTGCAACTTGTAAATTTAAGGCAACAAGATTTAAGGAAAACTTAAGGTCGCCCCATCGAATCTTGGAGGCATGGAGAAAGACACCATCATGCGTTTGCTACTGGTCGAAGACGATCGAATGGTCGGGAAAGCGGTTCGTCAGGGACTGACGGATGCGGGTTTCGCGGTCGATTGGGTAACCGATGGGCAGTCCGCCGAACTGGCGTTCGCCACCGGCGTCCACGATCTTGCCATCCTCGATCTGGGCTTGCCGCGTCGGGACGGCATGGCGGTGCTGCGCGCGCTGCGCGCCAGAAACAATGCGATTCCGGTAATCATCACGACTGCGCGGGACGCCGTCGCGGACCGCGTGGCCGGGCTGAACGCAGGCGCCGACGACTACGTGCTCAAGCCTTTCGATTTCGACGAGCTGGTCGCGCGCATCCGGGCACTGTTGCGCCGACACGCCGCAAGTGCCACTCCCCTGCACACCTTCGGTGCAATCTGTCTCGATCCCGTCAAAAGAACCGTTACCCTGCGTGGCGCCGAAGTAAGTCTATCGCCAAGGGAGTTCGCCATCATCGAAGCGCTGATGCAACGTCCCGGCGCGGTGCTCTCGCGCGAAAAACTGGAAGAATCAATTTACGGCTGGGGTGAGGAAATCGGCAGCAACGCCGTCGAAGTGCACCTGCATCACCTGCGCAAGAAGCTCGGCAACGACGTGATCAGAAATGTCCGCGGCGTCGGCTACAAGATTTCCGAGTCCTGATGCGGTCCCTGCAACGACAACTTCTGATCTGGATTCTCAGCGCGCTGAGCATCGGCGGCCTGGTGCTCGTCTTCGCGTCGTATTTGATCTCCCTCGACGAGTTAGGGGAAGTATTCGACGAGAACCTGAAACAGGTCGCGCTGGCGGCGGCGCATCATCATCGTTTCGATAACGCCTCGATGCCGGCCGCACACGTGCCTCGTACTCCGAATTTCTACGAGCAGGAGGGCGATTTCGATTTCGTCACCACGGTGTGGACTGCGGATGGCGTGCTCCGGTATACCTCGGACCCTAGCGTCTCACTGCCTTTCGTGAACAAGACCGGCCTGACTACCTTGAAGGAAGGCTCCGAAGAGTGGCATGTCTATTCCATCAGAACGGATCAGGGCATCGTCCAGGCGGCGCAACGTGCTTCGTCGCGTGAAATTCTCGCCGCGGAAGTTGCGTCGAAATCGCTCATTCCCACCTTCGCATTGGTTGCATTGATCGGCGTACTGTTGAGCATCGCGCTTCGACGAGGGCTGCGCCCGCTCGATCGCGCCGCCCGGGATGTCGCGGCACGCAGCGAAACTTCACTTGATCCGATTCGCGACGACAATCTGCCGAGGGAATTGCAGCCGCTCATCCGGTCTCTGAACGCACTCTTGCGCCGCCTCGGGGATGCATTTTTTCTGGAACGGAAGTTCGTGGCGGATGCCGCACACGGCTTGCGCACCCCCGTCACCGCGCTGCGTCTGCAGGCGCAGCTGGTCGAGCGCGCACCGACGGAAACAATCCGCACGCAGGCTGTCGCCGATCTGAAGGCCGGTGTCGAGCGCGTCGAGCATTTGCTCGTGCAGTTGCTTGAACTTTCGCGCCTCGACCCCGAAGCGAATCTGCAAAAGCGCGAAAGACTTTCGCTCGCCGATCTAGCACGCTCGGTGGTGAGTCGCTTGAGCGTCAAGGCCGAGCACAAGGGCGTCGATCTCGGTGTGGAAATCATCGACGAAGCCTGGGTCGACGGCGACCGGAACCAGTTGTCCGTCCTGCTCGACAATCTCGTCGATAACGCGATCCGCTATAACGAACCGAACGGCGTCATCGACGTCAGTGTTTCGAACAATGCAGGCCATCCGACCATCACGGTGCGCGACAACGGCCCCGGCATTCCTGACGACGAACGGGACCGCGTGTTCGATCGCTTCTATCGCGGGTGCGATGCGCAAGCGACGGCTGACGGATCGCTCGGCAGTGGTCTTGGCCTGGCGATCGTCAGGACGATTGCCAACCAGCATCAGGCGGCGATAACGCTCGGCGTGCCGCAAGGCGGCAAGGGGCTCCAAGTCAGCGTCGCCTTTCCGCCGGCGCAAGCCGGATAAAGCTGAACCGCCTGATTCCCGGTTGCTCAGTCCGACAGACGAGCGTCGTGCGGACGGAACGATCTCCACCACCGCGCTTCCCATAACCGCTTGTGGCAAACAATATCGGCCATCCATGCGATTGCCCAACACAACGCTGCGCTGAGCAGAATATGCGAGAGAAAGTGCGCGCCGCGCGCGATCTGGACCCCTCCCGCAATCAATGCCAGTATCAAAATCATTGCGATCAGTTGTTTGGTGTATTGCGGCAGCCATCGCCGGCTTGCGTACACCGCGGCGATCCACATGAAAGCCACCGAGCCGTGCCCGCTGGGCAGACAGCGGCCCGAACCGGGATGAAGCGGTAGCGGGCCGCCGATTCTGAAGAGGTCCGCCGTGCCGCCGAATAGCGCCAGATGCCAGGGGCAGCTATGTGCGGACAGTCCCTTCACCAATGCGACCATGCCCGCCGAGAGGAGCGCGACAGCGACAGTGAATGTCGCGAACGATCGCACCGCCGCGCGAAATGCCTGGTTACGTGCGCCTCCTCTGAAAGAAAAGCCCCAGACCACGATCAGCGCAATCACCAGTCCGACCGCCAGCCATTTCTCGCCCTCGTGCAACAGCGCCGACCAGAGCCATTCATTACGAAGCGGAAAGCGCCGCGTCGCGGCGTCGTAGAACCAGCCGCTGATGATCAGGTCGAGATTCGAAAAGCGATTGCTGGCCAGCGCCAAACAAACGAGCGTAGCAATACCGAGCATCGATCCGCCCTGAGCGCGCAGGGCATCGGCGATTCGCGTATACATGACCACGCCGGATTTGTTATGGGTGCGTCGTTCGATAATGCGCCAGCGTCAGATCCCCCGCCTTGAAAGCCCGCGATGCGGTCTGGTAATACGCGGTCGCTTCTTTCAGCAATTGTTCGTCGAGCGCAGTGGGTGTCGTTTCGAAAGTCACGGGATCGACGCGAAACGCCTGCGTCTGTTGTTTGGGCGAAAGCACGGTGAGGATGCCGTGCTTCAAATACCCGAGCTCCTGATAATTGCTGATGAACGCGCGTCCCTCTTCCGGTACCTGACGGAAGACGGATGTGCCGAAAAATGTATCACGTCCATCGACGCCGAGCATGTCGAGCAGCGTCGGGACGACGTCGATCTGGCTCATCGTCAGATCGAAGGTCGCCGGTTTGAGCAAGGCCGGCGCGTACATGATCAGGGGGATGTGGTACTTCCCGACGGGCAGCCTGCTTTTGCCGGCAACCGAAGCGCAGTGATCCGCGATGATGACGAACAGCGTGTCGTTGAACCACGGCTTTGCGCGTGCATCCTCGATGAACTTGCCGATCGCATAGTCGGTGTACTTCACCGCGCCGGGTCGTTTGCCCGGCGAAGGAATGTCGATCCGACCGTCCGGATAGGTATAGGGACGATGATTCGAGGTCGTCATGATGTGTGTGAAGACTCGTTTGCCCGCCCTCACCTCGCTGTCGATGGCACTCAGTGCATTGTCGAACAACGACTCGTCGGCAACGCCCCAGGCGTTCTCGAAAACGATGGACTGATTCGGGAAATCGGTGCGATCGACGATTTTGTAATCATTGCCGGAAAAGTAGGCATTCATGTTGTCGAAATAGCCATATCCGCCGTAGATGAACTGCGTGGCAAAACCCTGATCCTTCAATAGCTCGCCGATGGTGGCGAGGTGTTCATTTTTCGGACGACGCACAATCGACTGGCCCGGCACCGGCGGCGTACCGAGGGACAGCGCCTCAAGTCCGCGCACCGTTCGTGTGCCGGTCGCGAATACGCGGTTGAATTGCCAACCTTCGCGCGCAATGCGATCGAGGTTGGGCGTCAAACCGTCAGTTGCGCCATAGGCGCCCAGAAAACTCGCCGAAAGACTTTCCACCGACACCAGCACCACGTTTCGCGGTCGGCGTGCCTGTACTGCCGGTGAAAGCTGCGCACGCCGAGAGCGAATATCGGACAGATTCACCTGTCTCGTCGAAGATAGCGGCACTCGCTCCAGATGCAAACGACGCAGCAGCCCGTCGGCTTCGGCTTGCGGCATGACACGATAGAAGCGGTCGTAATCCAATTCGTTGCGCCGCATGGCCGCGGCCAGCGAGAACAAACCGTTACCGGAAAGCTCGTCGATATACGCGTTGTCGGTCCCTTCCATCTGATCGACATTCACGGCGGAATAGCTCAGCATCGGCAGCGCGACGGCGAGTATCGCGTAGAGCACACGCTGCCTCATGCGCACGGATTGCAGATCCGCTTTTCTTATCGCGCCGCGTGCCATCCATGTGACGAGAACGGCGGTCACGGCAATCGCGGACAGGATCGCGCCCACCGGATACGACTGCTCGATGTTGCCAATGACTTCGTGCGTGTAGAGCAGGTAGTCGACCGCGATGAAGTTGAAGCGCGTCGAGAACTCGGTCCAGAACGTAAACTCCGCGACAACGCCGAACAGCAGAATCGAGACAGAGAAGCAGACCCATCCCAGCCGCAACCCGTAATGCCAGACACTGCGCTTGATCCGCTGCGGAATCAGCGCTTCATACGCCAACACCGGGGCGAGCAGAAATGCCGATACCGCCAGATCGAACCGAAGGCCCTTGGCGAACGCAAGCGGCCATAAATGCAGCGGCACATCGCCATCGGTCGACAGCCACAGCGCATATGCGGCAAGACCTGCCCGCGTCAGCGTGAACAGCGCGAGCAGGCCCAGCAAGAACACAAGTGGAAGATTGTTGCGGTATTTCATCGTGCGTGGTCGTCCCTGCCCGCCGCCGGCGGTTTAGCGGTGCAGATCATCGACGGCACTCGCTTAAAGCACGCTTAAGTCGCGCCCTCCCGACGCGTCACTATTTTTGCGGGCGACACGTGTTGATGTCCGCTCCATCAACGACAATGCAAGACGGCGCGCTTCGGAACGTTGCTGTGCGCCCCACCCTCAAAGCGACATTATTCAGCGAGCGTTGAATGATTCCATTCTCGGTACTCGATCTCTCTCCGATCAACGAAGGCGAAAGCGCGAGCGATGCGTTGCGCAAGACACTCGACCTTGCGCAACAGGCGGAGCGGCTCGGCTTCAACCGTTTCTGGCTGGCGGAGCATCACAACATGGCCGGCATCGCCAGCGCGGCGACGGCCGTTGTGATCGGGCACGTCGCATCTGGAACGCAAACGATTCGTGTCGGCGCCGGCGGCGTGATGCTGCCGAATCACTCGCCGCTCGTGGTCGCCGAGCAGTTCGGCACATTGGCGTCCCTGTATCCGGATCGAATCGATCTGGGACTCGGTCGAGCGCCGGGGGCGGATCAGGCTACAGCGCGCGCCTTACGTCGCGACCCGTTCGCCAGTCCGGATCAGTTCCCGGAAGACGTCATCGAATTACAGAATTACTTTGACAGTGCCATGCCGCCGAACGGCATTCGCGCGATACCAGGCGCGGGATTGAACGTGCCGATCTGGCTGCTGGGTTCAAGTCTGTTCGGCGCCCGACTGGCCGCGCTGCTGGGGTTGCCGTATGCGTTTGCCTCGCACTTCGCACCCGATTACATGACCCACGCGATCGACGTCTATCGCAACGAGTTTCGCCCGTCCGACCAACTTGAGCGGCCGTATCTGATGCTGACGGTGAATGTCCTCGCAGCGGATACGGATGAAATCGCGCGCCGGCTATTCACCTCGCAACAACGCGCCTTCCTCGGCGTGCGTCGCGGCAAACCCGGCCAGGTACCGCCGGCGGTCGATTCCATGGACGCGCTATGGACCCCCGCCGAAAAGGCCGGTGTCAATCATTCGCTGATGTATTCGTTCGTCGGCTCGGCCGAAACGGTGAGCCAAGGCTTGCGCGACTTTCTCGCCGCCAACCAGCCAGACGAGCTCATGATTACCGTCCACATTCATGATCAAGCCGCTCGCCTGCGCTCATTGGAACTTGTGGCGGCAATACGCGAGCGGATCGCCGAATAATGCGGTTCCCCCGCATTGCGCCGGGCGCATATTTGCATCAAACACGGCGCTCGGCCCATGTCGAAACTCTGACAAACACGACCATTTGCCGTCGCACATTACCTGAAAAAACAAGGGAATAACTGACACTCTTTAAGCAACGTCGATTGCCGGAATAAGTTGAGGCGCCTAACTTATGACGATATTCCGGCATTGGAGACGTGGGTGGCCAGACCCGAGAAAATCCGGCTCGGCGAGACGCTGCTGTTGCAGAAACTGATCTCGCAAGAGCAACTGAAGCTCGCGCTCGACGAGCAGCGTCGCAGCGGCCGCAAGCTCGGCCGCGTGCTCGTCGAGCACGGCTTCGTCACCGAAGACCAGATCTGCGAGGGCTTGGCGCGCCAGTTCGACATTCCCTATCTCAATCTGAAATTCCTCAACGTCGCACCGGCGATTGCACGCAAGCTGCCGGAGATGCATGCGCGCCGCCATCGCGCGCTGCTGCTGGAAGAACGCAAGAACAGCTATCTGGTCGGCATGAGCGATCCGAGCGATCTGATCGCTTACGACGAAATCGCGCGTGTGCTCAAGCGCGACATCGATCTGGCCGTGGTCAACGAATCGCTGCTGCTGCAGACGCTCGATCGCGTCTATCGGCGCACCGATGAAATCTCCGGCCTGGCGCGCGCGCTCGAACAGGATGTCGGCGACGCCTATATCGACGTCAGCAGCCTGGGCGCCAGCGCGAGCGTCGAAGATGCGCCGGTCGTGCGCCTGCTGCAGTCGCTGTTCGAGGACGCCACGCAGGTCAACGCGTCCGACATTCACATCGAGCCGCAAGAGCACCGGCTGCATGTGCGCTTTCGCATCGACGGCATGCTCGTGCTGCAAACCGAAGCCGACGCCAAGATCGGACCGCCGCTGGTGCTGCGTCTCAAGCTCATGGCCGGCCTCGATATTTCGGAAAAACGTCTGCCGCAGGACGGTCGCTGCAACATCCGCGCGCGCGACCAGCAGGTGGACGTGCGGATCTCGACCATGCCGACGCAGTACGGCGAATCTGTCGTGCTGCGCCTGCTCAATCAATCCAGCGGCACGCGCGGCCTCGACCGCCTCGGCATGCCGCCCGACATTCTTGCCCGCGTGCGCGCCATTGCGCAGCGTTCGAGCGGCATGATGCTGGTGACCGGCCCGACGGGGAGCGGCAAGACCACCACGCTTTACTCGGCGCTGTCCGAAATCAACACGGTCGAGAAGAAGATCATCACGGTCGAAGACCCGGTCGAATACCGTTTGGCCGGCATCAGTCAGGTGCAGGTGAACGAAAAAATTGACCTGAGTTTCGGCCGCGTGCTGCGCTCGGTACTGCGGCATGATCCGGATGTGATTCTGGTCGGCGAAATGCGCGACCAGGAAACCGCACAGATCGGTTTGCGCGCCGCGCTCACCGGCCACCTGGTGTTTTCCACCTTGCACACGCGCGACGCCGCCAGCACCCCGCTGCGCCTCATCGACATGGGTGCGCCGGCCTACATGGTCTCGACTTCGCTGCATGCCGTTCTGGCGCAGCGACTGGTGCGCGTGGTCTGCGAAAGCTGCGCCGAGCCGATCGAGCCCGATGCGCACGAACGCGCCTGGTTGCAGGCAAGCGAAGAATCGATCCCGTCGGGCGCGCGGTTCATGCACGGCCGCGGCTGCTCGCATTGCAACGGCACCGGCTTTCGCGGTCGCAACGGCGTGTACGAGTTGCTCGAAATGGACGCCACGCTGGTCGAGGCCGTCAACCGCAATGACCCGGCAGGCTTCATGGCGGCGGCCCAGGCCGGCATGCGCGGCCGCACGATCAGGTCGCACGCGCTCGCGCTCGCCGCAGTCGGTCGCACGACCGTCGCCGAAGTCATGCGCGTGGCCAGCGAAGTGGAAGACCAGTGACCACGTTCGCCTACAAAGGCCGTAACCAGCATGGTGAAGCCGTGAGCGGCAGCATCGAATCGAGCGATTCATCCGCGGTCGCCGACCAGCTTTTCAA
>JAKFDA010000043.1:0-92995 GCA_036676355.1 Nitrosomonadales bacterium
GTTTTTATAAATGGGTTTTTCATCAGCCGTTATCCGAGCTAATAAAATGCAGACGGTGCCCTCACGCCGCTTTGATTTTTTTGCGGGCAACTTACACAACGGGCGCCGTGAAGCGCCCGTTGTGATCAAAATGCCGCCCGTTAGCGAACCGTCGTCTGGAACGTCGTTTCGCTGACCTGGTTCCAGTGGTCGTGCTTCTTCTTGAACGCGAAGTACGAGTCGTTGACCTTCTTCACCAGCGGGTCCTTGGCCGCGGCGTCAGAGAAGATCTGGTTCGAAGCTTCGCGCAGTCCTTTAATCACATCCTCCGGTAGTCGGCTGATTTTTACGCCGTTGTTGCTGACCATTTCATCGAGAGCAATAGCGTTCTTCGATTCGAAGAAGCACAGGCTTTCCTGATTGGTCGCATCGGCCGCCGCCTTGATGATCGCCTGCAGGTCCTTCGGCAGCTTGTTGTAGGCCGCTTCGTTGACCACCAGTTCGGCGGTCGTCGAAGGCTCGTGCCAGCCGGTGGTGTAGTAGAACTTCGCCGCATTGTGCAAACCCATATGCTGATCCAGGTACGGCCCCACCCACTCGGCCGCGTCGATCACGCCGCGTTCGAGCGCCGGGAAGATTTCGCCGCCGGGCAGCAGTTTCACGTCCACACCGAGCGCAGCGTACGCCTTGCCCGCAAGGCCCGGGATGCGCATCTTCAAACCTTTTAGGTCGTCGATGTTCTTAATGGGCCTTTTGAACCAGCCGGTCATCTGCACGCCGGTGCAACCGCAAGCGAAAGGAATGAGATGGAACGGTTTATAGATTTCGCGCCACAGTTCATTGCCGCCGCCGAACTGCAGCCAGGAGTTCTGGCCGTTGAAGCTCATGCCGAAGGGCACGGTGCCGAAGTACTGCGAGGCGAAGGTCTTGCCGGACCAGTAGAATGCCACGCCGCGGTTCATTTCCACCGTGCCGGCGGAACACGCATCAAAGCCCTCGAACGCAGGTAGCAACTCGCCCGCGGCGAAGACTTTGATATTCAATCGACCGTCGGACATTTCGGCCACTCGTTTGGCGAACGCTTCCGAACTGCCCGGACCCGATTGGTAGCCCGGCGTCCCGGCCGGCCAGGTCGTCGTCATCTTCCAATTGAACGAAGGCCGCGCCTTGGCGATCATGGGAAAACCCAAGCTTCCTGCTGCTGCACCTGCGACCAGACCCTGCTTTAGAAAACCACGTCGGTTGCTGCTCATGTTCTTCTCCTCAGGAGTGAAAAAGCTGCCTCTGTGGACAGTTGCGAAGGTGGTCGAGCGAACACCACACGTTCGCTTCGCTCACTTGTAATAATGCGGTGCAACTTTGCGTCGGAAACGCACGACGCGGAAACGGCGAGGCAGGAAAATCGGTGGATAGAACTAATGGCGTTCAAGGCGCGAGTGGTTGTATATATGCCTTGCGAAGAGCGCGCACACTAGCCCTTCAGGTTATGCGATGCTGACCCGACTCTATTTCTCACGCCTGTCATAGCCCGTCTCCCTTGGCCGCCGCTGAAGCCCTTTGCTGTACATGCGCGCTATTGAGCGCATGTACAGCCTTTCCATTATTGAGCCGCAGCTATATTCAGCTTGCCGCGTAGCGCTTTTGTTGTTGCGTGTTCTCGGGTTCGACGCCGGTGATGCCACCATACAGATGAGGCCGCCGATTCTTGATCAAATCGGTTCCGGGGCGAATCTGTTTATCGCGTGCCCAAACGAGGTTCAGATAGCCGAACGTGTAATCGAATTGCCCGCTTTCGCTGCGATGCGGAATGGCCGCGTTCGGCAGGACGATGCGGCTTTGCCCATGGATCTTGGCATCCAAGCGGTTGGCTGCAACGATGAAGACCTTGTTCTCCAGCGCGCGTTCGCGCAGGAACAAATCCGCATCCCGCTCCGCACCCCAAGCAGATGGTGCAGCAATAAAATCAGCCCCCATGCAGGTGAGGACACGCGCCGCTTCGCAGTAGCGCACTTCGTGACCCGTCATGATGCCCAAATTGCCGAACGGCAAATTCAAAACGGAGTATGTCTTGCCAGGCTTAGCCCATTTCTGCTCGCTGGCGGACAAGTGAATTTTCCGGTAACGCTCCACTACTTCACCGGTCGGCCCGACGACAAAGGCCGTGTGATACAGGGCACCATCGGCAGTCTGCTCCACTAAATCGAGGACGTACCAAGTGCCCCAATGCTTCGCCGGAGCCGCGAATGCCTCTAAAACCTGAGGCGTATAGCTGGCGCTCGCACGTGCCTCTTCCGGAGACATGTTCGGCCCACCGAGGAAGAGTTCGGGGAAGACTACGACGCGTGAATTCTCCTTGCCCGCTTCGTAGCCCACCTTGAGTGCACGCTCCAGAGTGCCCTTTACATCGCCGCCCGTGTTGGTGACCTGTACTGCAGCAACGAGAACCGCCAGCTCCGAAGGCACGACGGCGCGCTGCGCGATCTGCGCGAAAGGCAGCTCTTCATAAGGAGCACCAAGCAGTGCGTAGCTTTCGGGTACCCGCGATTGAATAATGCCGTCTGTGGACTGGCGCACCTTGTTCACTCTATCGGTGTCAATCTCGCTGTAAAGGATGCCGTGATCGTACTGCCCACCTTCTTCCATCACGGTTCCGTCAGGCGCGATGATCAGCGTATGCCCGGGATAGGTGAGTCCCTCTTCCCGACCGGCCTTGTCGGCGCTGATCATCCACACCTCGTTCTCGTTGGCGCGAGTCGGCACATGCAGCAGATGCTGTTCGTGCGTCGTGGAATTGGTGAGGTGGCACAGAATGTCCGCTCCGTTCAGGGTGAGCGATCGCGCGCCCTCCGGAATCCGCGCATCAGCGCATATGAACAGGCCGATGTTGCCCAGTTCGGTTTTGAAGACGGGATACCCTGTTTCGCCCAACGCGAAGAAATAAGGGTCGAAGTCGAACAGGAAATTCTTTTCGTACTTTCCGATCAGCCCTTGCGGCCCCACCAGAGCGCCGGCATTAAACACCTTGCCTTCGTAGCGCTCGGACATCCCGGTCGCTACATAAATGTTGTGCTTTTTCGTAAGCTTTGCGATCTCATCGGTAAATCGGCCCGGGATCGGATCGGCGACTTTCAGCGCCTCCTGGGCGTCCTTCCAGACATAGCCCGCATTCATACATTCCGGTAATACGACCAATTTCGCACCGTTACGCGCGGCATCTTCGATGGAGCGACACATCGATGCGAGGTTTTTTTCCGGCTGGGAAACTTCCGAATAAGTCTGGACGGCGGCCACCTTGAACTTAGCCATGGATGTATCTCCTTTTGTTGAACCCTGATTTTTCTCGATAGAAATAGGATTTGTGTGCGTGCGCTGGTTAATCCAAGCACTCCGGTTCGCTCTTCAACAGGCGCCGCGCGAAGTAGTGAAACGTCGCACCAACGGCTTTCGGCTTGAGACGATAGTCGTGCGCCTCTTGCGCCAGCTCCGGCTTCACTTTTTTAATCGGGCCGATCGCGCGCGCGCGAACCTGTAACCTTGCCGCGCGCTCCATGAACACCGCCATCACCGCTGCTTCCTCTATCGTTTTGCCTGCCACAAGCTGGCCATGATGCGCGAGTAGGATTGCGCGCTTATCTCCGAGCGCGGTGGTAATAAGTTCTCCCTCTTCATCGCCGATTGGGACGCCGGGCCATTCCGGCAGATACGCGCAATCGTTGTGAAACATCGTGTGGTCCATGTGCGCCACAGCGAGTTCCTCGCCAACTACGGATAGCGCCGAGATATATGGCGGATGCGTGTGCGCAATGCAATTTACGTCCGGTCGGTGACGATAGACCCAGAGGTGAAAACGATTCGATGGATTCGGCATGCCATCGCCTTCCAGTACATTGAGGTCATCGTCAACCAGGATGATGTTGCTCGCTGAGGCTTCATCAAAGCCGAGACCAAACGTCAGCATGTAATAAGTATTTGGCTTTTCGCCGCGCGCAGTGAGCTGACCCGCGATCGCTGATTCATGTCCGTTTGCGGCCAGAATCCGGCACGTCAGTGCCAATTTTTGCTGAACGCTCCACGTCGGTGTCGGTAGATGGCGTTCCATGCGCTCCGTAGTCTGTTTGTGATACGCCTCTTTCGGCCGTGTGATCGTTGACATGTGCTGTCTCCTGAAGTTTTCAGATTGGGAGCCGGTGTCCTGCTACGCTGTTTTCACGGCACGGGATACTGCCGGCATCGACTCTGGCGCAGACGCCGACGACAGATATTTCATTGCCGCAGTAATGCCACCACTCTGGTGCGGCACGGCAGCGAGTTCTAATCCCATTTCCACGCCGGCCAAGGTGCCGCACAGCATGAGATCGTTGAAATCGCCCAGGTGTCCGATGCGAAACGCGCGTCCCTTGAGTTTGCCCAACCCCTGACCGAGCGAGATGTTGAAGCGCTCGAGCGCAATCCTTCGGAATGCGGCCTCGTCATGCCCTTCCGGCATTACAACCGCAGTAAGGGAACTGGAGTATTCCGCTGGGTTTAGACACAGCACCTCCAGGCCCCAGGCACGCACAGCTCGGCGAGTCGCTTCGGCGTGGCGGTCATGACGCCGGAACACGTTCTCCAGGCCCTCTTCGAGGAGCATATGAATCGCCTCGCGCAGTCCGAAGAGCAAGTTGGTCCCAGGCGTAAAGGGAAAGAAACCGGTCTTGTTCGACGCAAGCATGTCTTCCCAACGCCAAAACGCTTTCGGCAACCTCGCCGTCTTTGACGCTGCGAGCGCCTTCTCGCTTACAGCGTTGAAGGACAATCCAGGAGGCAACATCAGGCCTTTCTGCGACCCGGCCACGGTTACGTCGACCCCCCATTCATCGTGGCGGTAGTCAATCGAGGCGAGCGACGAAATCGTGTCCACCAAAAGCAATGCCGGATGGTGGGCCCGATCAATTGCTTTTCTAATTTCTGCGATACGCGAAGTGACGCCGGTAGCCGTCTCGTTGTGCACGGCGGTGACCGCCTTGATACGGTGTGCAGTATCCGCAGCGAGCTTCGCTTCGATCACTTGTGGATCAACTCCGCGGCGCCAATCGCTGGGCACGAAGTCAACTTCAAGACCGAGGTGATGCGCCATATTGCGCCACAGTGTTGCGAAGTGCCCGGTCTCAAACGCAAGCACTGTATCGCCGGGTGAAAGCGTATTGACGAGCGCAGCCTCCCACGCACCGGTCCCGGTGGCCGGGAAAATAATGACGGGCTGACGGGTCTTGAAAATGCTCTTTACTCCCTCGAGCACCTCCTGCCCAAGTCGCTGGAATTCGGGACTTCGATGGTCGATCGTTGGGTGGCTAATCGCCTGCAGGATGCGGACTGGCACGTTGGTTGGCCCCGGAATCTGCAGAAAGTGGCGTCCTGGCTGCGTACTCATTAACGAAAACTCCTTTAAATATTTACCTTGTACCTTCGTTATTGCGAAGACGAGAGGCTGGGCGCAGCCCAGTTAGTGATTCGGTTTTCCACCCTTCCGAATACATCATTTATAATTATGTATACCATTTCAGGAAAGTCAAGCACCTGATCTTCCTGCGAAGAGAGGAATCGCGCTTAAGTGCATCTGCTAACTGCCGAGACCCGACTGGCGCTTTAGCTTTTCCGCTGCTCTGCGATTAACGGCAAGTTGTGCGTCTACCAAAGACACGATTTCGTCCACCGCATCCGAGCGCATGCCATATTGCGCTGCGATCGTTTGCACCAGGCGGTCCACTCGTTCGATGTTGGGCGCGCCGGCGAACAAGGCTCGTGCTGCAGACGACGGACTCGTGAGCGAAAGCGCAGCGTTTGCGTACTTCTCGAAGGGAACCAGGTGCTTTTCGTCCGCACCTGCCGACATACACACTTGAGCCACCCATTGGTAAACCGCTCGTGTGGTATCGAGGTTTTCATACACCGCGTCCTTGACTGACCGAGCGCCCTCTTTCCCCACACAACGATAATTGCCCGCCAGTAACATGCTCCATTTGGCCAGCGGCACAAAGACCGAGTCATGCACCCTGAGCTTCACCGGCAGTTCGATCATGCCGGCGCCCGTATCGAAGCGAATTCCATCGATATCGGCCTCCAACTGGCGCAACATCAACGTGTGCGCTTCGGATACGAACGCTGCAGCCTTGAAGTTCGTCGGCAACCTGACTTGCAACACATTGAGCTTTTCACCGGGCGGCCGAAAGGCCTGCGGATCCGGGCTGCATAGCGTCATCAGCGCCGGGTTAAAACCGTCCCACACACGAGCGTCGGTGTAACAGCCTCGGCAGGCGTCCGCGTCAATGCCTGGAATCCGTTTCAAGTAGGGCAATGGCGGCATGTTCATAATCGACATGCAAGGCACTTCCGCTTGGGCTACCGCGTCCAATAGCTGACGCACACCCTGCGAGCAGTACTGCGGCTCCTGCATCGCCAACACAACGAGGTCAAAACTGGTCGGATTAACATCGGCGGGACCGGCCGCGGACAATTTGCCGAACAGCTTCCGGGTATTTATTTCGACAAGGCCTTCGCGATATTTGGTCGGCGTGCGAACAATCGCCCCTTCTCTATTGAACAACTCGACCTCGGCGGGAAGGCATACCAAGGTCGCCCTATGCCCGGCAAGCGCCAGCTTGGTTCCAAGAAGCGAGCCATACGAGGCACCCATAATAAGAATGTCGAATGTCTTTCGCATAAAACCTTCTTTACAGTGGGTTGCAAGGGGCGCTAGTCGAGACCCATTACTACAGGGCGCGAATTCGGTACGCGGCGGCCCCTTTTCGTCAGCGCACCGAGTTCTCATAATTAAGGATACGTAATTATGTATACCATTTTGATTATGGAAAGACAAGCGGCTGATGTCATTTGATCTAGCCCAAAAACTTCGATTACCGTGGCTGCTGTAATCTACGCACTATGAAACAAGTGCTAAAACCAGATCAAAACATGTCGAAGACTTCGAAACCTGCTCGCCTTGCTTCGGCGCCTGCACCATCCGCTGAAAAGAATATCCGTCCGATTGCGCGCCCTTCGCTCCATAACGAAGTCGTAGGGCGCTTACGTACGCTCATTGTCGATGGCGAGTTAGCGCCCGGAAACGCCGTTCCAGAACTGGTCATTTGTAAGCAACTGGGAATCTCCCGCACACCCTTGCGAGAGGCGTTGAAAGTGCTGGCGGCGGAAGGCTTGGTCACCCTCATGCCCCAGAGAGGCGCGATAGTTACCAAGCTCGATGCGGAATCAGTCGACTATATGTTTCAGGTACTGGAGTCCCTTGAGCCACTCGCTGGTGAACTCGCCTGCGCTCACATGCCACAATCAGCAATCGATGAGGTGCGTCAGTGGCACAACGAGTTAGTCCGCACTTATAAGCGCCGTGAACGCAAGGCGTATTTTCGTCTGAACCAGCACATCCACGAGGCCATCGTCAGGTGGTGTGGCAACCCGATATTAATTGCCATTTACGAGGGCCTTGGCAGCCGTGTGCACTACGCGCGATATATGGCTAATCTATCCGAGGAAAGCTGGAAGCTGGCTGTGGAAGAGCACGGTGAAATTCTGGATGCGCTGGTGGCACGCAATGGAAAGAAACTTGCCCGCATCCTGAGGCGCCACCTGCGTCACAAGCGCGAATACGTCAAGAAAAACGCTCAAGCCGGTTCGACGGATTCGCCCACCAAGTAATTGGCCATGCGCAGCCGTTGACGCGCCTTATCCCGACTCCAGCCGCTTACTCTGCTGCAGGGAAGACGCCTCCCTGTTTAATCGATCGTTACTGCGCAAGAAGCGCCTTCACTCGCTCGCGCTTATGCCTAAGGTGGGCACGCAGCAGATTCTGTAGTGCCTTGCCGTTCCGGTCCTTGAGCGCGCGCATGATCTTTTCATGCTCCTCTGCGGCGACAACCCATTGGGAATCAGTGTTGCCGGCCATATATCGAATGCGGCGAATCTGTCCGCTCAGACCTTCATAGACTTTACTCAGGGCAGGATTTCGTGCTGCTCGCACGACTGCCTCATGAATTTGCTGATTCAGTTTGAAGAAGGTGCGTCGATCGCGTTGCTGGAACGCCTTCATCATTCGTTCATGGAGTCGCTCAATCTGCGCCAACTCTTCGTCCGTCATGGCTACGCAGGCTAGCTCTCCGGCCAGTGCTTCGAGGACCTCAAGCACCTGAAACATGTGGTCAATATCTTCGGCCTTTAACTTCTTTACCGTAGCGCCACGATGAGGTTGAACTTCCAGCACTCCTTCGGACACGAGTACGCGAAACGCTTCACGCAAGGGGGTGCGGGAGACTCCCAACTGCGCGCAAAGCCGACGCTCCGGAAGACGGCTTCCTGCAATCAGGATTCCATCGTCAATCATCTGCTTGAGTTGACTTACGACCTCGTCCCTAAGCGCCAACCGCGCAATCGGAGCCAACGGCTCGCTCGCTGCTGAAATCTCCATCTTCTTGGACATCTTCGGTTCACCTTCGCTGTTTGTATCAAAAATTATAGTCATCACTCAGTTTCGCTTCCGATGACTTAGTAGGTACAAGGGTCATTGAAACCACTAAGAGATCGCGCATGATCGAAGGCTATGCTTGCATCGTAGTCAACGAATCTTTTCCGCGTCTACGTCTTCAGTGCATCGATGAATACCCGCACCTTGGGTGGGTAATGGCGCGCAACTGGCAGAACGGCGTGAATGTCAGAAATTGGCAGTGACCACTCGGGCAGAAGACGGACAAGCCGGCCTGCGGATACATCCTCGCTGATGGAGAAATCGGTCAGGATCGCAATACCGCCGCCGACCAGTGTCGCAGCTTTACAGGCAGGAGCCGTATTGGCCGAAAAGGCCGCTTTAAATCGAACCGTTCTTTTCTCAGCGGCCGGGCCTTCGAACTTGAACAGCAGGGGCTGCGGCAAGGCAGACAACGAGATAAAAGGCAATCCACCGAGATCCTCCAGTACTTGGGGGCACCCATTGCGCTCGAGGAACTGCGGGCTGGCAACAAGCCACTTGGTGTAGCTGCCGATCTTAAAAGCCTGGTGACCCGAGTCAGCCAACCGACCCAGCCGGATCGCGACGTCTATCCCTTCGGCAATCAAATCAAAACGCCTGTCCGCAGAAAGGAGTTCGACCTTCAGCGCGGGGTACTGGCGACGAAGTGCTATCAGCGCCGGAGTAATAACAGTGGCGCCATAATCGATCGGCGCGGTCACACGCAGTGTTCCGCGCGGCTCTATCGCACCGTCCCCGATCGCCAGTACGGCATCGTTGATGTCGCGTAGGATCTTGCAACTCGCCGCATAGAACTCTTCACCAGGTTCGGTCAGCGAAATCCTGCGAGTCGTGCGTACGAGCAGACGCGCACCGAGTTCGATTTCGAGCCGCTGCATATGCGTGCTGACCATGGTTTTCGCCAGCCCCAATCGTGCGGCGGCAGCAGTCAAGGAACCGGCGTCTACCACCGTAACGAACACGGCGAGCCGATTGAGATTGAGGGTGCCAAGCTCTTTCACAATATTGTCCATTTTTAATGGATTGTTAGTGCTTAATTATCCATCTTCTCTACACACTATGTGAGCGTTAACCTTGTCTCCGCCGGACCCAGTGTTGCCAACAATCAACCCGAAGGAATAGAAATGACCATTGCCACACCGGCACAGCCGATACGCCTATACGGCGCTAAGTTATCGGGTCACACGCATCGTGTGCTGTTGTTGCTGCACCTGCTCGACTTGCCGTTCGAGATGGTCGAGGTAAATCTGCCCGCCGGCGAGCATAAACGCCCGGAATTTCTGGCCAGGAATCCCTTTGGCCAGATTCCCGTCATCGAAGATGGCGATCTCGTTCTGTACGACTCGAATGCGATCCTCGTCTACCTCGCAGCCAAATACGATGATGGCACCTGGCTGCCACACGATCCGCTCGGCGCCGCGACCGTGCAGCGGTGGCTGTCTTTGGCCGCGGGACCGATATTGAGAGGGCCCGGTTTCGCTCGCCTGATCACCGTGTTTGGCGCACCGCATGATGAAGCGCAGGCAAAGACAATTGCGGCCGCACTTTTCAAAGTACTGGAAGCGGAATTAAGCGGTAAACAGTTCGCTTTGGGCGATACGCCTACATTAGCCGACGTGGCCGCCTACGCCTATATCGCTCATGCCCCGGAGGGCGGCATATCGCTCGAGCCGCATCCGAATATCTGCGCTTGGTTGCATCGTATCGAGGCCCTGCCGCGCTTCGTGCCGATGCCTACAACCAAGGCCGGCTTGCTGGCGGAGTGACGCGAGATCGCGCAGCGAGGATTCACACCCGAGCCCATCATGTCGAGCCCAGCAGCGATCCCGGGATGGACGGCGGACGAGTCGCCATTTCACGCTTCAGAACTGGCTGCTCAAGAGCGCGTCGGCGTGCGCGCGACACTAGACGCCCGAGTACGCAAGGCGGGTATCCGGAACTACATGCCGGATCAGCATCGGCAATTCTTCAACGAACTCCCATTTCTGCTGATAGGCAGCGTCGACGCGGACGGGCAGCCATGGGCGACTATGCAGGTTGGCCGGCCCGGTTTTCTCACCACCCCCGACTCGCGCACTTTGCATATAGCGGGCGCGTCATTGCCGGGCAATCCGCTGGAGGGACGACTGAACGAAGGCGCATTCATCGGCGCTCTGGGCATTCAATTCCCAACGCGACGTCGCAATCGTGTGAACGGCATTATCACTACCGGGGACGATAGCGGTTTGACCATGGCTGTCAGTCAAAGCTTCGGCAACTGCGCCAAGTACATACAACGTCGGGAGCCCTGTTTGATTAAGAGCAACCCGACAGTCACAGCGGACGCTGCGGCCATCGATGCCGCTCAACTCGGCGCTGCAGACCGCGATTTGATTGGCCATGCGGACACTTGTTTCATCGCAAGCGTCAATCTTGATACCACTGCCGGCATGGCGCGAGGCGTCGATATTTCACACAAAGGGGGTCACCCCGGTTTCCTGCGTATCGATGGCGACCATACGCTGACCATGCCGGATTTCGTCGGCAATTCCTATTTCAATACCATTGGCAACTTGATACACGATCCGCGGGCCGGCCTGCTCTTCATCGACTTTGAGCTGGGAGATCTGCTCTATCTAGCTGCAGATGCCGACATTATTTGGGACGGTGCGGAAGTGAGCGCCTTTATCGGTGCCGCGCGCCTGTTGCGTTTTCATATACGGAAAGTGCGCCGCACAAGCAATGTGCTACCAATACGCTGGTCGCCGGCGCAGTATGCGGCCGAGCTTATGCGAACAGGGGCTGGCGGGATGCAACAGGCACATGTTCCCCGTGAGAGACATGCAAGCGCGGCACGACTCCCGGCACGAGACAGACCACGAAAATTTCGCCGCCCTGCAGCCGGTGCCAAATAAAAAAAGGCCGCCTGATGGCGACCTTTCGTTTCGTGCAAATCTTTGGTCGGGGCGAGAAGATTCGAACTTCCGACCCCCTGCACCCCATGCAGGTGCGCTACCAGGCTGCGCTACGCCCCGACTGGCGGCGATTATAGCAGAGCGTTATGCGCGTCTGACGCGCGTATGAGCGATTACGCCTCGAGCAGTTGAAGAACGCTTTCGATTTCACGCCGCACGCTGGCCAGATCAGGAGCCAATGCCGCAGCGGCAGTGGCTTCGGCGCGGGTTCCGCTACGCTCACGCATGCTTTCATCCAGCCGATTGCGTGCGCCGCTGATGGTGAAACCCTGCTCATACAGCAATTCGCGAATGCGACGGATGAGCAGGACCTCGTGATGCTGGTAATAGCGCCGGTTGCCGCGCCGTTTCACCGGCTTGAGTTGAGTGAATTCCTGCTCCCAATAGCGCAACACATGCGGTTTGACGCCGCACAGTTCGCTCACTTCACCGATGGTGAAGTACCGCTTCGCCGGAATCGACGGCAGATTAATGCTGGCGTTCTTGCTGCTTTCCGCCATGTGCCTGCTCCACCAGCGCCTTCAGTTTCTGGCTGGCATGGAAGGTGACGACCCTGCGCGCGGTAATGGGAATTTCTTCGCCGGTCTTGGGATTTCGTCCTGGGCGTTGCGGCTTGTCGCGCAACTGGAAGTTGCCGAAGCCCGAGAGTTTCACGCTTTCGCCGCTTTCCAGCGCCACGCGGATTTCCTCGAAAAAGGCTTCAACCATGTCTTTCGCTTCGCGCTTGTTGAGGCCGACTTTCTCGAACAGCATGTCGGCCAGCTCGGCCTTCGTGAGGGTCATTCGTTCTCCCCTAGATACGTTGTTGTGCGCCGAAGCGACTCACCAACACTTGGGTCATTTGCGCCATTGCAGCGTCCACTTCAGCGTCGGTCAGCGTGCGCGCAGTATCTTGCATAACTACCCGGAAAGCAAGGCTTTTTTTGCCATCTGGCACGCCTTTGCCGCGGTACAAATCGAACACCGTAACCTCTTGCACAAAAGCCGGACGCACGCTTTCGAGCGCATCCAGTAAGGTCTGCACAGCGATATTGTCGTCCACAAGAACGGCCCGATCACGGGTCACGGCGGGGACTTTCGAGACACCGGTATAGCGCGGGACGCCCATCTGAAGCAACGGTTCGACGTCGAGTTCGAACACGATCGCGGGGGTCGGCAGATCGAATTTATGCTGCCACTGCGGATGGAGTTCGCCGATCCACCCTATGGCCGCCCCGTTCACCTCGATCCGGGCCGATCTGCCGGGATGCAGGGCCGGATGGGCTGCCTTGACGAAGCGGGCATGGAGCGGCGCGAGCAGCGCCTCCGCATCGGCTTTGAGGTCGTAAAAATCAACCAGCCGGAAGGGTTCGCCCCATTGCTCTTCGTTCGCACCGCCGAAAGCGAGGGCTGCGATGCGCACCGGCTGCGCGATGCCCGCGACACTCAATTCGCCATCCCGCACCTCGGGTGCGCGAAGGAACACCCGACCGAGTTCGAAGACTCGCACACGTGCGGCCTTGCGGTTGATGTTGTAGCGCGCATTGTCGACCAGCCCGCCGATGAGGCTGGAGCGCATGGCGCTCATCTGGCTGGCGATCGGATTGAGCAACCGCAACGGCTCGGCATTGCCGGCAAGGTCCGTTTCCCAGGTTTCATCGACAAAACTGAAATTAACCACTTCCTGGAAATCGCGATCGGCGAGCAGCAACCGCAACGCATGCGGTGTGCGCCGGCCCTCGGGCTGCGCCCGCATCACCGTCGGCGCAACGGGTGGATGGCTCGGTATGCGTTCGAAGCCGTACACGCGCGCGACTTCTTCGATCAGGTCTTCTTCGATTTCGATATCGAAGCGATGCGACGGCGGCACCACAACGAAGCCTTCGGCATCGCGCGTCACTTCGAAATGAAGGTGCTCGAAGATGCGGGCGATTTCATCGTCCGGCACCTTGACGCCGATTATCTTCGCGGCGCGTGCGCTGCGCATGCGCACCGGCTTGCGTTGCGGCAATTGAGCGACCACGTCGTTCACCGGCCCCACTTCGCCGCCGCAGATTTCGAGTATCAGTTGCGTTGCGCGCTCGAGCGCTTCGACATTGCGCGCGAAATCGACACCGCGCTCGAAGCGGTGCGATGCATCGCTGGAGAAATTGAAGCGCCGGGCACGCCCGGCAATCGCGTTCGGATAAAAGAACGCGCTTTCCAGATAGATGTCGCGCGTCTCCAGTTCGGCCTTGGTGCTGAAGCCGCCCATGATGCCGGCCAGACCGATGGGGCCGCGCGCATCGGTAATTGCCAGCACATCGTCATTCAGCTCGACGGTCTGTTCGTTCAGCAGTTTGAGGGTCTCGCCCTTGCGCCCGAAGCGCACATCGATGCCGCCTTGCAACTTGGCGAGGTCGTACACGTGCAGCGGCTGGCCCAGTTCCAGCATGACGTAGTTGGTCACATCGACCAGCGCGGAGATCGAGCGTTGCCCACTGCGTGCGAGGCGCTCCTTCATCCAGTCCGGCGTGTGCGCATGCGCGTTGACGTTACGCATCACGCGCCCGGCGAAACGCCCGCAGCCCTGCGGATCGCTGATGCGCACCTGGAATCCGTCCCTGATGGTCGCGGCAACGGGCACGATGTTCAGCGCCTCGAACGGCGCTTGCGTCAAGGCTGCAACTTCGCGCGCCACGCCGCGCAACGACAGGCAATCGGCGCGATTGGGCGTGAGCTTCAAGGTGTACAGCGCATCGTCGAGTTCGCGATACGCCCGAAAATCCTTGCCCACCGGCGCGTCGTCCGGCAGTTCGAGCAAGCCGCTGCTCTCTTCCGATACGCCCAGCTCGCTCGCCGAGCACAGCATGCCGTGGCTTTCGACACTGCGCATTTTCACCGGCTTGATTTCAAACACCGAACCGTTTTCGCCCGGCAATTTCGCGCCGACGGTGGCGCATGCGACTTTCAGTCCGGCACGCACATTCGGCGCGCCGCACACAATATTGAGCGGGGTGTCGGTGCCGATATCAACCTGGCAGACGCGCAGGCGATCCGCGTTGGGGTGTTTGGCAATTTCGAGCACTTTGGCGACGACCACGCCGCTGAAAGGCGGCGCCACACTGCTCACCTCTTCCACTTCCAGACCGGCCATCGTCAGCATATGCGATAGCGCATCCGTCGAAATGGGCGGATTGACCCAGGTACGTAGCCAGTTCTCGGAAAATTGCATGTTGTGCGAGCCGCCGCGCGGCTAATAAGGCGCCGATTGAGGTATTTCAGTGAAGGATGTTGCCGAGTGAAGTCGGCCAGTACACCGGCTCACTTTGCCCACGCTCGTACAGCTTCGCGCACTCGCGACCATACTGTGCACTTAAGCGCCCCTTCCTGAGTTGAATTGCCGCAAGAAGCGCAGATCGTTTTCGTAAAACAGGCGCAGGTCGTTGATGCCGTAACGCAGCATCGTCAACCGCTCCAGGCCGCTGCCAAAAGCGAAGCCGACATAGCGCTCGGGATCGAGTCCGTAGTTGCGAATCACCGCCGGATGCACCTGCCCCGCGCCGGAGATTTCCAGCCAGCGCCCGTCCTTGAAGGCCATATCGATTTCGGCCGATGGTTCGGTAAACGGAAAGAACGACGGACGGAAGCGCACCTGCAGTTCGTCCGTTTCGAAAAAACGGCGCAGAAAATCCGAGTAAATACCCTTGAGATCGGCAAAGCTGATGTTTTCCGCGATCCACAGGCCCTCGACCTGATGGAACATCGGCGAGTGTGTCGCGTCGCTGTCGACCCGATAGGTGCGACCCGGTGCAATCACCTTGATTGGCGGCTGTTGCGGTGCGTCTCGAAAGCGTTCGACGTGCATGCGTGCATAGCGCACCTGCATCGGGCTCGTATGCGTGCGGAGCAGATTCCCGCCCTCGAGATAGAAGGTGTCATGCATGGAACGCGCGGGATGGTTTTCCGGCTGATTGAGCGCGGTGAAGTTGTACCAGTCGGTTTCGATCTCCGGGCCGTCCGCCACATCGAAGCCGATGGAACGGAAGATTTCTTCCACCCGCATCCAACTGCGCAGCACGGGGTGAATGCCGCCGCGCCCGCGCCCGCGACCGGGCAGCGTCACATCGAGGGATTCTTCCGCGAGTCGTGTATCGAGTGCCGCCTGCGCAATCGCCTGACGCCGCGCGACAAGCGCTGATTCGATGCGATTCTTGGCGTCGTTGATGCGACCGCCTGCGGTGCGACGCTCGTCGGGCGGGAGCTTGCCCAGGCCCTTGAGTTGTTCGGTGAGTGCACCGGTCTTGCCGAGATAGCGTGCCTTGGTCTGTTCCAAGGCAGCGGGATCCGTGGTTGCGCTGAACTGCGCGATCGCCTCAGCGACGATGGCATCGAGGTCTTGCATCGTTCGAAACGTCCCCTGTGCCCCGCATTCGGGATACCGTGCCCGAACAGGGACGCGGTCGTATTGTTATGTCGGAAAAGCGCTCGCCCGCAAAGCGGGCGAGCGGTACTGCATTGACTACCTAAGCGGCCAGACGCGCCTTCACCTGCTCGGCGATCTTGGCGAACGCCGGCTTGTCCGCCACCGCGATATCTGCCAGCACTTTGCGGTCGATATCGATTTCGGCTTTGCGCAGACCATTCATGAACACGCTGTACGACATGCCGTGTTCACGCACCGCCGCGTTGATACGCGCGATCCACAAGGCGCGGAACGTACGCTTCTTGGCACGACGATCGCGATAGGCATACTGCCCCGCCTTCATCACCGCTTCTTTGGCGACGCGGAAGACGTTGCCGCGACGACCGCGGAAGCCCTTGGCCGCCGCTAGAACTTTTTTGTGTTTGGCGCGTGCAACGACGCCACGTTTGGCTCTTGGCATTCTGACGTCTCCTTACGCGTAGGGCAGCATGGCGCGCACGGAGCGCATGTTGGAAGCATCCACCTGGGTCATACCGCGCAACTGACGCTTACGCTTGGTGGCTTTCTTGGTGAGAATGTGGCGCAGGAACGCACGGCTGCGCTTCACGCCTCCGCTACCCTGCACGCGAAAGCGCTTCGAAGCGCCTCTCTTCGATTTCATCTTTGGCATAACAACTCCATCTTTTAGCTTAGCGCCGGGTGGCTTCTGGCGAAGCACTTCAAGACCACGGCACTACTTCTTTTGCCCCACTCGTAAGCGAGGGTCCTAAAAAAGCACTGATTAAGCGTTACGAATGACGGTATATCGAATCCGGCTGTTTGAACATTTGCCGGCTTTGCCCTCGCTCGTACAGCTGCGCGCACTCGCGACCATCTTTGGCACTTAATCGGTCTTTTCCCACTTCCGCATCGCCTTTACTACGCCGCTGCGGGAGATTCTCCGGCCGAACTGGCCGGTTTTTCATCTTTCTTCGTTACAACCTTCTTCGGTGCAATGACCATGATCAACTGACGCCCTTCCATCTTGGGCCACTGCTCGACCACACCATACGCTTCGAGATCGTCGCGCACGCGCTGCAGCAGGCGCTGGCCGAATTCCTGGTGCGCCATCTCACGGCCGCGAAAGCGCAACGTCACTTTCGCCTTGTCGCCATCTTCGAGGAACTTGATCAGATTACGCATCTTGATCTTGTAGTCGCCCTCGTCGGTCCCAGGCCGGAACTTCACTTCCTTCACCTGGATATTCTTTTGCTTCTGCTTCGCCTCGTGCGCCTTTTTGGCCTCACGATATTTGAACTTGCCGAAGTCCATCAGCTTGCACACGGGCGGTTTCGCCGTCGGCGCGATTTCAACCAGATCGAGTTCCTTTTCCTCGGCGAGTTGCATCGCCTGGGCAATCGACACGATGCCCAACTGCTCGCCTTCTTCTCCCACAAGCCTTACTTCGGGAGCGTTGATCTCGCCATTGATTCGCTGCGCTTTTTCCTGTGCGATGTTGCTTCTCCAGTTCTCAAAAAATTAGGCCGCGCTGCCCGGGGCCGCCTCGTTGCTGAGGCGTTCGATGAAGACCGACAGATCCATCTGTCCGAGGTCTTCTCCTCCGCGGGTACGCACGGCCACCTTGTTCGCCGCCTTTTCCTTATCACCAACGACAAGCTGATAAGGCAGCTTCTGTAAGCTATGTTCGCGGATTTTATAGTTAATTTTCTCGTTACGCAAATCCGCCTCGACCCGGAAGCCGGCCTCGGTCAGTCGTTCCGCGATCTCTTTGGCGTACTCAGCCTGATGCTCGGAAATGTTCAGAACAACCACCTGGACCGGCGCCAGCCAGAGCGGCATCGCGCCGGCATAGTGTTCGATCAGGATCCCTATGAAGCGCTCCATCGACCCGACGATGGCCCGGTGCAGCATGACCGGAACCTTGCGCGTGTTGTCCTCTGCTACGTATTCCGCATCCAGGCGCTCCGGCATGCTGAAATCGACCTGGATGGTGCCCAACTGCCACACCCGACCGATACCGTCCTTCAATGAATACTCGATCTTCGGTCCATAGAAGGCGCCCTCCCCCGGCGAAATCTCGTACTCGCAACCTGAGCGCTTGAGCGACTCGATCAGCGCCGCTTCCGCCTTGTCCCAGGTCGCATCCGAGCCGACGCGCTTTTCCGGGCGGGTCGAGATCTTGTAGATCACGTTGTCGAAGCCAAAATCGCGATACACCTTCTGCAGCAGCGCCGTGAAAGCGACGCATTCATCGAGAATCTGATTCTCGGTGCAGAAGATGTGCCCGTCGTCCTGCGTGAAGGCGCGAATGCGCATGATGCCGTGCAGCGACCCGGACGGCTCGTTGCGATGGCATGAGCCGAACTCGCCGTAGCGCAAAGGCAGGTCGCGGTAGCTACGCAGACCTTTGTTGAAGATCTGCACGTGGCCCGGGCAATTCATCGGCTTGATCGCGTAATCGCGATTCTCCGAGGCCGTGGTGAACATGTTCTCTTTGTAGTTCTCCCAGTGGCCGGATTTCTCCCACAAACTGCGATCGAGAATCTGCGGACAGCGAACTTCCTGATAACCGTTGTCGCGATAGACCCGGCGCATGTACTGCTCGATCTGCTGCCACAGTGTCCAGCCCTTGGGATGCCAGAACACCATGCCGGGCGCCTCCTCCTGAACATGGAATAAGTCCAGCTGCGTGCCGAGGCGGCGATGATCGCGCTTCTCTGCTTCCGCCAGCATATGGAGGTAGGCGTCCTGATCTTCCTTCCTGATCCAGGCGGTGCCGTAAATGCGCTGCAGCATTTCGTTCTTCGAGTCGCCGCGCCAGTAGGCGCCTGCGACCTTCATGAGCTTGAAGATCTTCAGCTTGCCGGTGCTCGGCACGTGCGGGCCGCGGCACAGGTCCATGAAGTCGCCCTCGCGATAGAGCGAGACATCCTCGTTCGCCGGAATGGAGGCGATGATTTCGGCCTTGTAGTGCTCGCCGATGGATTTGAAGTAATCGACTGCCTTGTCGCGCGGCCAGACCTCGCGTGCGACGGGGAAATCCTTCTTCGCCAGCTCCGCCATGCGCTTTTCGATGCGCTCGAGATCTTCCGGCGTAAACGGGCGATCGAAGGAAAAATCGTAATAGAAGCCGTTTTCGATCACAGGGCCGATCGTCACCTGCGCCTGGGGAAACAGTTCCTTGACCGCGTAGGCCAGCAAGTGGGCGGTCGAGTGACGCACGACATCCAGGCCGTCCTTGTCCCGCTCGGTGACGATGGCCAGTTCCGCATCCTGCTCGATCCGATGCGAGGTATCGACCAGCTTGCCGTCCACGCGACCGGCCAGCGCCGCCCGCGCAAGCCCGGCGCCAATGGACTGAGCAACCTCGGCAACGGTCACCGGCGCATCGAAGCGCTTCTCGGATCCGTCAGGCAATCGAATGATGGGCATTGTGGTCGGGCCTCAAGCAAAAAAGCGCGGACGAGCCGCGCTTTTCAGGGAGAGATCAAAGCGGACTCGGGGCTGAAATCAATTCGTGTGAGTGGAGTACGTCATTCGCAGCACCGGGCTTTAAACCTTTGGAGACGGCTTCGGGCCGATCCAGCCAGCTTCCGGGAAGGAAGCTGGTAGGCGCGATTGGACTCGAACCAACGACCCCCACCATGTCAAGGTGGTGCTCTAACCAGCTGAGCTACGCGCCTGCAAAGGCCGCGTATTCTATCGAAGCCGCCGAACTTAGGGAAGCGATAGCTTGGCCCGAAGCAGGCCATGCAAAGCTTCAAATGGCCGGATTGCCTGGCTTTAGCGATACTGCACATCATCTTCTCAATCAAATAAGCGTTCCCCATGACCCAACATTACGATCTGATCGCGATCGGCGGCGGCAGCGGCGGTGTCGCCACCGCCAATCGCGCTGCGCGCTACGGAAAACGCTGCGCACTGGTCGAAGCAGGTCGACTCGGCGGCACCTGCGTCAACGTCGGCTGCGTGCCGAAGAAAATCATGTGGAATGGTGCGGCACTGCGCCATGCGCTGAACGATGCGACCGACTATGGCTACAGCCTGGAAACACCCGCCTTTCACTGGCCGGAGATTCAGCAGTCGCGTGACGCCTATGTCGCGCGACTGAACGACCGCTATGGCGTCTATCTGGGCGAAAACGGCGTAACCATTTACCGCGGGCGCGCCGGCTTCGTCGATGCGCACACCATCGAAGTCGACGGACAACGCCTGAGCGCGGATCACATCGTCATCGCCACCGGCGGCCGGCCGTCCATCCCCGAGATGCCGGGCGCGGAACTGGGTATCACATCGGACGGTTTCTTCGAACTGAAGACGCAGCCGCGGCGCGTGGCCGTCGTCGGCGCCGGTTATATCGCAGTAGAACTGGCAGGCATGCTTGCAGCGCTGGGAACCGAAGTCAGCCTCATCATCCGACGCGATGCGGTGCTGCGTATTTTCGATCGCATGCTGCAGGAAGGCGCTATGGAAGCGCTCAAAGCCGAAGGGATCGATGTCGTCGCGAATTCGCAAGTCGCCTCGCTGACACGCCGTAAAGACGGCATCGAAGTGACGCTCAAGGACGGCACCAAGCAGCCTGGGTTCGACGAAGTGATCTGGGCGATCGGCCGCGAACCGAACACCGAAGGACTGCAACCGGCACGCGCAGGCATCCACCAGGACGACCATGGGTTCATCCCGACCGATGCATTCCAGAACACCAACGTTCCCAGTGTGTATGCCATCGGCGATGTAACGGGGCGCGCGCCGCTCACGCCGGTCGCGATCGCCGCCGGCCGTCGCCTGGCTGATCGACTGTTCAACAACCAGCCGGACAGCAAGCTCGACTACGACCTGATCCCGACAGTAATTTTCACCCACCCGCCCATCGGCACGGTAGGCGTCACCGAGGACGAGGCGCGTGCGCAATACGGCGACGCGGTGAAGATTTATCAGACGCGTTTCACGCCGATGTATTACGCCTTCACGCAGCACAAGGCGATGACCTCGATGAAACTCGTGTGCGTCGGGCCTGAGGAGAAGATCGTCGGGCTGCACGTTATCGGCCAGGGTGCCGACGAAATGCTGCAGGGCTTCGCCGTAGCGGTCCAGATGGGTGCGACGAAGAAGGATTTCGACGACACCATTGCGATTCATCCGACCAGCGCGGAAGAATTCGTGACGATGCGCTAGAAGCCGGCCGAGAGCAGAGAGCTGAGAGCTGAGAGCAAAAGGCAGTTAGAGGAACGAACTGAGAGGAAAGCCGCTAGGTTTTCGCCCGCCGCTCCGCGCTCTCCGCTCTCGGTTGCAGCAATTCCGCCGCGTGCTTACGCGTGGTCGCGGTGATTTCCACGCCGCCGAGCATGCGCGCAATTTCTTCCACGCGCGCCTTGTCATCGAGCACCGTGACGCGACTCCTGGCCGAGCCGTTGGCGCTGCTTTTCGCCACCGACCACTGATGATTCGCCTGCGCCGCGACCTGCGGCAGATGCGTCACGCAAAACACCTGCCGTTCGCCGCCGAGCGCCCGCAATTTTTTTCCGACGACTTCGGCCACCGCACCGCCGATGCCAGCGTCGACCTCATCGAAAATCAGCGTCGGTACCGCGGCCGCCTTGCTGGTGATCACCTGAATGGCAAGACTGATGCGCGACAGTTCGCCGCCCGAAACCACTTTCGCCAGCGGGCGCACATCGCCGCCGGCATTGGCCGCGACGAGAAATTCGATCTGCTCGTTACCGCCCGCGCTGCCGTCGGCGATGGCGCGCAAGGCAATGTCGAAGCGACCGCCCCCCATTGCCAGTTCCTTCATCGCCGCGGTCACTTCGCGCGCCAGTTTGGCGGCGGCCGTTTTGCGTTGCGCAGAAAGCCTGCCGGCGAGTCCGTTGTACTTTGCCGCGGCCATAACTTCTTTTGCCGCCAATCCGTCGGCGTCCGCGATCGCATCGAGTTCCGCGAGGCGTGCCTGGAGCCGGTCGGCCAACGCGGGTAATTCATCCGGCGTTACGCGAAATTTGCGCGCCGCGCCATGCAGCGCTTCGACACGTGCTTCCGCCGTCGAGAGCCGCCCCGGGTCAAGTTCGACGCGATCAAGGTAGCGCCGCAACCCGGTGGACGCTTCCTGCAATTGCGCCTGCGCCCCGTCGATCAACGCGATTGTTTCTTCGAGCGCGGTATCGTAGCCGGCGAGCGCGCGCAGGCGACTGTTGATCGAAGACAGCAACACGTCGGCGGCGCCATCCGCTTCGCTCAACGCATCCACCGCGGCCTGGGCCCCGTCGATCAGACTGGCGGCGTGCGCGAGTCGCGTCTGTTCGACCTGCACGCTTTCCCATTCGCCGGATTTAGGCGCGAGCTTTTGCAGCTCATCGACTTGCCAACGCAGTTGCTCGCGCTCCGCTTCGCGTACCGCGGCATTCGTTTCATATTCAGCGCGCGCACGCACGAGCTGTTGCCAGTCGCGAAAAGCGCTTGCGACTTCGCGTGCCAGTCCGCTCAGTCCGGCGTGTTCGTCCAGCAGCGTCCGCTGGGCGTCAGCCTTGAGCAACGACTGATGCGCGTGCTGGCCGTGGATATCGATCAGCCACGCACTCGCGCTGCCCAGTTGCTGCACGGTTGCCGGCGTGCCGTTGATGAACGCCCGGGAGCGTCCGTTTTTATCCACCACCCGGCGCAACAGCAGACGTCCTTCGTCGCCTTCCAGTTCGGCTTCACGCAGCCATTGCCCGAGCGCCGGTTGTTGTTCGATGGCGAATTCGGCAACCACTTCGGCGCGTTCGCATCCGGCACGCACGCTGGCCGCATCCGCACGCTCGCCCAGCGCGAGCGCAAGAGCGTCGATCAGGATCGACTTCCCGGCGCCGGTTTCGCCTGTGAGCGCGGTAAAGCCGGCCTCGAACTCGAGATCGAGCTTGTCGACGATGGCGAAGTCGCGAATGGAAAGGTGGACCAGCACGTAGCGCGCGCGGCCTAGAACAGGCTCTCGCTCCAGTGCAGCTTCTCGCGCAACATGGCGTAGTAGCTGTAGCCGGGCGGGTGGACGAGCCGCACATGGTGCTCGGCACGGCGGATGGTGATGCGATCACCTTCCAGCAGATCGAACTGCGGCTGGCCGTCGGAATGCAGGCGTGCGTCGTGGCCGCGCTTGAGCGTGATATCGATGGCGCACCCATCGCCCACCGTGATCGGTCGATTCGACAACGTCTGCGGGCAAATCGGCACCAGGGCCAGCCCCGGCACATTGGGCTGGATGATCGGGCCGTCGGAAGACAGCGCATAGGCCGTGGACCCGGTCGGTGTGGAAATGATGAGCCCGTCGGCGCGCAGGTCGTAGACGAATTCCTTGTCGATATGGACGATCATTTCAACTAATCGGCCGCTCGCGCCCTTGCTGACCACCACGTCGTTCAACGCCAGCGGCGTGAGTACCGGCTCGCCCTGCCGTGATACATGCGGTTCGAGCAGGGTGCGTGTCTCGATGGTGTATTGCCCGTCCAGAATCTGCGTCATCTTTTCGGTGAGGCAGTTGAACGCGATATCGGTCAGAAAACCAAGCCGGCCCTGATTGACGCCCAGCAGCGGAACGTCGCTGGCCGCCAGTGAACGACCGGCGCTCAGCATGCTGCCGTCGCCGCCCAATACGATGGCGAGGTCGGCCCGCTTGCCGATGGCCTCGTAATCCACGACGGGATAGGAATCGACGCCGGACTCATGGGCGGTATCCGCCTCGACGAGCACCTCGCAACCGCGATTGACGAGGAAACGCGCCAGGAACAATAACGGCACGGCCACGTCGCGGCTTTTGTAGCGGCCGATGAGCGCGATGGTCTTGAAAGTGGGCAACATGGCCAAAATTAGACCATAAGGTTCGGCCACGCACAAAAGACTTCACACCGTCCTGCGTTGCGTCGTTCCTTGCCCGCCCTCGCACGTTGTGTAGAATCGCTCTTGCCATGTTGGACCAGCGCGCTCGCATTCTTCTCAAGACACTCGTGGAACGGTACATCGCCGAAGGTGAACCGGTCGGTTCCCGCGCGCTGTCTCGCTATTCCGGGCTCGATCTGTCGCCCGCCACGGTGCGCAACGTAATGGCGGATCTGGAGGAAATGGGCTTCATTGCCAGCCCGCACACCTCGGCCGGACGCATCCCGACGCCGCGCGGCTACCGGGTCTTCGTCGACACGCTGCTGACTATCAAACCGCTGGATCGCATCGACCTCGGCCAGCTTGAAGGGCATTTGTTCGTCGATCATCCGCAGCGCGCCATCGGCGCGGCTTCGCAACTGCTTTCCGAGCTGACCCATTTCGCCGGCGTGGTGGTCGCACAACGCCGTTCGGCACCCGCCTTTCGCCACATCGAATTTCTGGCGCTGTCGGAAAAGCGCGTGCTGCTCATCATCGTGACGCAGGAAGGCGACGTGCAGAACCGCATCCTGCTGACTGAAAAGAACTACTCGCCCGCGGAACTGACTACGGCGGCGAACTTCCTCAACCAGAATTACGCCGGACTCACTTTCGACGAGATTCGTCGCCGCGTGCGAGAAGAACTGAAGCAGTTGCGCGAAGATATGACTTCGCTGATGACTGCCGCATTGAATGCGGGCGGCGAAGCGCTCGCCGAAAGCGCGGACAGCTACGTGATTTCCGGCGAGCGCAATCTGCTCGATTCGGAGGATTTGTCCTCGAACATGGTGCGACTGCGCGAGTTGTTCGAACTGTTCGAAAAAAAGACCACGCTGATGCAGATTCTCGACGTGTCGAGCCGCGCCCAGGGCGTGCAGATTTTCATCGGCGGGGAGTCGGGCATTTCTTCGCTCGACGAATGCAGCGTGGTGACCGCGCCCTATGAAGTCGAAGGCCGGGTTGTCGGCACGGTCGGCGTGATCGGCCCGACCCGCATGGCCTACGAGCGCATTATTCCCATCGTTGATATCACCGCGAAGCTCCTGTCGAGCGCGCTGTCCAAACACTAAGGAGGCTCTGATTAAGGTTGTTTGATCCAAGCGGTCGCTAGTTCGTTTGGCATAAGCGATTGATTGCTTTGTCCTCGCTCGTACAGCTTCGCGCACTCGCGACCATCCTCGGCACTTAATCAGACATCCCCTAATCCAGCCGCGGGTGCGCGGCCTATTCCATGTCCTTCGCGCCCGAACCTACATTCCAGCACGACAGTCTGCCGAAAATAGGCATCGTGCTCGTCAATCTCGGCACACCCGACGCGCCGACCACCGGCGCCGTCCGGCGTTATCTGCGCGAATTCCTGTCCGATCCGCGCGTGATCGAAATTCCGCCGCTGCTGTGGAAGCCGCTGTTGCATGGGGTCATTCTGCGTACGCGACCGCGCGCATCGGCGGCGAAGTACGCCATGATCTGGCGCGACGACGGCTCGCCGCTACGCGTATACACCGAACGCCAGGCGCAACTGCTGCAGGGCCTGCTCGGTGAACAATTGCATACGCCGATCGTCGTCCGCCACGCCATGCGCTATGGCACGCCGGCCATTGGCGAAGTGCTCGCCGCACTGCAGTCCGAACGCTGCGAGCGCGTGCTGGTGCTGCCGCTCTATCCGCAATACGCCGCCAGTACGACCGCCACGGCGCTGGACAAAGTATTCGAGTTTTATGCGCGTACGCGCAATGTGCCGGAGTTGCGAACGGTAAAGCACTTCCATGATCACCCGTCCTACATCCGCACCCTGGCCGATTCGATCCGCGCTTTCTGGCTGAAACAGGGGCGGCCCGACAAGCTGCTGATGAGCTTTCACGGACTGCCGCGCTTCAGCCTCGATCGGGGCGATCCTTACCACTGCGAATGCCATAAGACGGCGCGCCTGCTGGCGCAGGAACTGGGGCTCGAAGCGAATCAGTGGATGCTTACCTTCCAGTCGCGCTTCGGCCGTGCCGAATGGCTGCAGCCCTACACCGCGGCGACGCTCGAAGCGCTCGGCAAGCAGGGTGTCGGCCGCGTCGATGTCGTGTGTCCGGGATTCGTGGCCGATTGCCTGGAAACGCTGGAAGAGATCGGCATCGAGGGCAGGCAGACCTTTTTGCAGGCGGGTGGTCGCGAATTTCACACCATCGCCTGTCTGAACGACCAGCCGGCGTGGATCGCGGCATTGGCGGACATCGTGCGCGAGCACCTGCATGGCTGGATCGACCGCGACCGCGCGACACTGGAAGCCGCGGCGCAGCAAGCCGCCCAACGCGCCAGGGCACTCGGCGCATCGCGCTGAAAGACAAGGAAAACGACATGGCAAAACTCCTGCTGATCTGGCTGATCAATGCCGGCGCCTTGCTGGCCCTGCCCTTCCTGTTCGACTCGATTCAGATCAGCAGCTTTTTCGCCGCGCTCATCGTCGCGCTGGTGCTCGGCCTGGTGAACGCCATCATCCGCCCGGTGCTGGTGTTGCTTACCCTGCCCGTCACCGTGTTGACACTGGGTCTGTTCATCCTCGTCATCAACGCGTTGCTGTTCTGGTTCGTTGCATCTTTCGTCGAAGGCTTCACGGTCAGCGGCTTCTGGTCCGCCTTCTTCGGCGCCATCGTCTATGCGCTTATCTCGTGGGCACTGAGCGCGCTGCTGTTACGGGATTGACCGAATCCGGGCGTCGGGAGACCCGGCCCCTTGAAATCCGGCGAAGCGCCCCCATTAGCTTGGGATTCGAACGGAGAGTCCCATGCAGCCCGAATATCCCGAACTGAATCCACCCGGCCCCGATCAGGCCGCGCCCGAGGGTAACGAGACGCAGGCGCAACCCGAGGCGGAACGCATGCCCGGTCCCGCAGAGCTGTTGCGGCAGGCCGAACTGCAGGCCGCCGAGCACCATGACGCCTGGTTGCGCGCGAAGGCGGAAACAGAAAATGTGCGCCGACGCGCACAGGAAGACATCGCCAAGGCGCACAAATTCGGTATCGAAAAATTCGCCGCCGATCTGCTGGCAGTGAAAGACAGCCTGGAGGCAGCGCTCGCGGTCGAGAGCGCGACCGTCGAGAGCTACCGCAGCGGCATCGAAGTCACGCTGAAACAGCTTGAGCAGGTCTTCGAGCGACAGTCGCTGAAAACGGTCGATCCGGCCGGACAGAAATTCGATCCCCACCAGCATCAGGCAATCAGCATGCTGCCGTCGGATCAGGAACCGAACACAGTGATCAACGTGCTGCAAAAGGGCTACGTGCTGCACGATCGCGTAATCCGCCCGGCGCTGGTCACCGTCGCTCAGGGCAAGGACGGCAAGGACGCTTGAACATCGCGGCCTCCAGCCCCACATTCGTACCAACCGAATACTGAACACAGGACATCCACCATGGGAAAAATTATCGGCATTGACCTGGGCACGACCAACTCGTGTGTTGCGATCATGGAGGGCGGCAAGCCCAAGGTCATCGAGAACGCGGAAGGCACGCGGACCACGCCATCCGTCGTCGCGTACATGGAAGACGGCGAAGTGCTGGTCGGCGCGCCGGCCAAGCGTCAGGCCGTAACCAACCCGAAGAACACGCTCTACGCGATCAAGCGTCTGATCGGCCGCAAGTTCGACGAAAAGGAAGTCCAGAAGGACGTCGACCTGATGCCCTTCAACATCGTCAAGGCCGACAACGGCGACGCCTGGGTCGAAGTGCGGGGCAAGAAGATCGCGCCGCCGGAAATTTCCGCACAGACACTGCGGAAGATGAAGAAAACCGCGGAAGATTATCTAGGCGAGGAAGTGACCGAAGCGGTCATTACCGTGCCGGCATATTTCAACGACTCGCAACGTCAGGCGACCAAGGACGCCGGCCGCATCGCGGGTCTCGATGTCAAACGGATCATCAACGAGCCAACCGCCGCGGCGCTCGCGTTCGGAATGGACAAGCAGGAAGGCGATCGCAAGATCGCTGTGTATGACCTTGGCGGCGGTACATTCGACATTTCCATCATCGAAATCGCGGTGGTCGACAAGGAGCACCAGTTCGAGGTGCTGTCCACCAACGGTGACACCTTCCTCGGCGGCGAGGACTTCGACCAGCGCGTGATCGACTATCTGTGCGACGAGTTCAAGCGCGAACAGGGCGTCGATCTGCGCAACGACGTGCTCGCGCTGCAGCGCCTGAAGGAAGCGGCCGAGAAGGCGAAAATCGAGTTGTCTTCCAGTCAGCAAACTGAGGTCAACCTGCCCTACATCACGGCGGATGCTAGCGGCCCCAAGCACCTCACCATGAAAATCACGCGGGCGAAGTTCGAAAGCCTGGTCGAGGATTTGATCGCACGCAGCATCGAACCCTGCCGCGTGGCGATCAAGGACGCCGGCGTGAAGCTGTCCGACATTTCCGACGTCATTCTCGTCGGCGGCCAGACGCGCATGCCGAAGGTGCAGGAGAAGGTGAAGGAGTTCTTCGGCAAGGAGCCGCGCAAGGACGTCAACCCGGACGAGGCGGTTGCCATCGGCGCGGCGATTCAGGGTGGCGTGCTGCAGGGCGAAGTCAAGGATGTGCTGCTGCTCGACGTGACGCCGCTGTCGCTCGGTATCGAAACGCTGGGCGGGGTGATGACCAAGCTCATCCAGAAAAACACCACCATCCCGACCAAGGCGCAGCAGGTGTTCTCCACCGCCGATGACAACCAGGGCGCGGTCACCATTCATGTGCTGCAGGGCGAGCGCGATATGGCTTCCGGCAACAAGAGCCTCGGCCAGTTCAATCTCGAAGGCATCCCGCCCGCACCGCGCGGCATGCCGCAAATCGAAGTGGCCTTCGACATCGACGCCAACGGCATCCTGCATGTGTCGGCGAAGGACAAGGCGACCGGCAAGGAAAACAAGATCACCATCAAGGCGAATTCCGGACTGTCGGAAGACGAAATCCAGCGTATGGTGAAAGACGCCGAAGCGCATGCCGCCGACGATAAGAAAACGCTTGAACTCGTTACCGCGCGCAACCAGGCCGATGCGCTGCTGCATTCGGTGAAGAAATCGCTCACCGAATACGGCGACAAGATCGACGCGGACGAAAAATCGAAAATCGAAGCTGCGGTCAAGGATCTTGAAGACGCGCTGAAGAGCGACGACAAGGAAACGATCGACGCCAAGGCGGCGACACTGGCGCAGGTCTCGCAGAAGCTCGGCGAAAAAATGTACGCCGACGCCCAGGCGGCCGCAGGTCACACGGGCGGCGGTGCCGAGGCACATGCGGAGCAAGGCGGCAAGCAGACGGACGACAACGTGGTGGACGCAGAATTCACCGAAGTGAAAGACAAGAAGTAAGGCGGGTCGAGTGCCGAAGTCGAGATCGAGAGCTCGCGCAAGCGGGCTCTCGACTTATTCGCTCTCGACTCTCCACTCACCACTCTCGACTAGAACATGGCTAAACGCGACTATTACGAAGTACTGGGCGTCAATCGCGACGCGAGCGAGGACGAACTCAAGAAGGCCTATCGCAAGCTGGCGATGAAGCATCATCCGGACCGCAATCCGGACAACCCGAAGGCCGAAGAGCATTTCAAGGAGGCCAAAGAGGCCTACGAAATCCTCTGCGACTCGAACAAGCGCGCCGCTTACGATCGCTATGGCCATGCCGGCATAGACGCCAGCGCGGGGGTCGGCGCGGGCGCGGGCTATTCCAATTTCGCCGAAGCTTTCGGCGATATTTTCGGCGACATCTTCAGCGGCCAGCGTGGCGGTCGCTCTTCGGTCTATCGCGGCGCGGATCTGCGCTACAACCTGGAAATAACGCTCGAGCAGGCGGCGCACGGCACCGAAACCAAGATTCGCATTCCGACCAGCGAGGAATGCGACACGTGCAAAGGCAGCGGCGCGAAGCCGGGCACCAAACCGCAGACCTGCCCGACCTGCGACGGTCACGGCCAGGTGCGCATGCAGCAGGGTTTCTTCTCCATCCAGCAAACCTGCCCGCGCTGCCACGGCACCGGCAAGATCATTCCGGAAGTGTGTTCCAGCTGTCAGGGCGCAGGCCGAGTCAAGACGCACAAGACTTTATCGGTCAAGATTCCCGCCGGCGTGGATGAGGGCGATCGCATCCGCCTCGCCAACGAAGGCGAAGCCGGCATGAACGGTGGCCCTTCAGGCGACCTGTACGTGCAGATCCAACTCAAGCAGCACAGCGTTTTCCAGCGTGATCATGATGACCTGCACTGCGAAATGCCCATCAGCTTCGTCGCCGCCGCTCTGGGCGGTGAAATCGAAATCCCGACCCTCGACGGCAGCGCGAAGATCAAGGTTCCTGCCGAAACCCAAAGCGGCAAAACGTTCCGGCTGCGCGGCAAGGGCATCAAGGGCGTGCGTTCCAACAGCCATGGCGACCTCTATTGCCATGTCGTGATCGAAACGCCGATCAACTTGAACGAGCGGCAAAAAGCGCTGTTGCGCGAATTCGAGACGATCACACAGGACAACAGCGAACGCCACAATCCGCGCGCCAAATCGTGGATGAACCGCGTGCGCGAATTCTTCAGCGCCTGATCTTTATAGGCTGCCCAACCGCAACCTCTCACGGCAGTCCACCCTCGCAAGCAATGCAGCGCCCCTCCCACCGCCCAGGGAGGCCGGCCGCCGGGTTCGCGCCCCTGTCCGGGGACCGAATCGATTCCTAATTCGACCCATGAGGCGCCAGCGCCAACTTTGCCCTTGGTTCGAAGGCAGCCGCGCCCGCATCATTTACGGCGACTGTGTACAAGTACCGCAGTCCGCCGTTGGTTCGAGGCCGAAGCGGGAATTCACCCGCGTCGCTCAACCTGCCGGGCGGAGGATCGCGCAAGACCAAAAAAGCCGTACGCACCATCCGGGAGAGGAGAGTAAGCATGCTTCGCAAATCAATCGCACACCTGACCACGGTGATCGGCCTCACGCTCTGCGGCGTCGCGGCGGTCCACGCGGAGCCCCTCGTGATCGGGCAATCGGCGCCGCTGTCCGGCTCCAACAAGGAACTGGGCGAAGATATCCGCGACGGCGCACTGGCCTATATCAACAAGGTCAACGCAGCAGGCGGTATCAACGGACGCAAGATCGAACTGCTGTCGCTTGACGACGGCAACAAGACCGATCGCTCCGAGAAGAACACCATCGAATTGCTGGAAAAGCACAATGTCGTCGCACTCTTCGGCTACGGCAGCACCACGCTGAGCAAGCCGGCAATGCCGCACGTGGATCGCGCCAAGGTGCCGTTCTTCGCACCGTTTACCGGCGCGGATTACATGCGCAAATTCCGTCCGCTGGTATTCAACCACCGAGCCGGTTACGGCGACGAACTGGAAAAGGTCATCGAGCACTACGCGACCTTCGGCCTCAAGCGTTTCGCCGTGCTGCATCACGACGACACGGTCGGTTCGGAAAACCTTGCCGCCGTTGAGCGCGCGCTGCAAGCACGTGGCTTGAAAGCAGTCGCGATCGCATCGATCAAACGAACGCAGAAGGAAATTCAGGCGGAAGTCGCGACGGTTGTGAAGAGCAATCCGGAAGTGGTCATCTGCACGACACTGTATCGGACCACCGCCGATTTCGTGAAGCAGGCGCGTGCGCTACATCTCAACTCGCAATTCGTCAGCTTGTCCTTCGCCGGCTCGACCGCGCTGGCCGGCGCACTCGGTCAGGCGGGCCTTGGCGTAGTGATGTCACAAGTAGTGCCCACGCCAACCAAGGCTTCGGTGCCGATCGTGCGTGAGTATCAGCAGGCGATCAAGGGCCTGGCGCCCGGCAAGGTTCACTCCTTCACCGGCCTGGAAAGCTACATCGCTGCCAAGGTGTTGGTCGAAGGAATCCGCCGCGCGGGACCCAACGTATCACGTGCGAGTTTGATCAAGGGGCTCGAATCCATCGAATCGTATGATCTGGGCGGCTATATCGTCGGCTTCTCACCCAAGGATCACAACGGCAGCAAGTACGTCGGTCTGACCATTCTCGGCCGGGATCTGGCGTTCAAGGACTAATAAGAACTAGAAGAAAAAAGAATAACAACACACGCGCAAGCGCACTCGAAAACGGGCGGCCAAGCCGCCCGTTTTTTATGGATGCCTTCCTAGGCTCGCCGCCACGCGGTACCGGCAGGCGAGTCCTCCAGCACGATGCCTGCGTCGGCAAGTGCCTTGCGGATTTCATCGGCCGCGGCGAAATCCCTGGCGCGCTTGGCAGTCGCACGCGCCTCGATCATCGCTTCGATACGTGCCTCGGTCCATCCCGCCGGAAGATCGCCGCGCACAAACTGCTCCGGATCGCGCTCCAGCAAACCCAGCACCGCACCGAGTGACTTGAGCTGCGCCGCTGCCTGAGAGGAGGCGTTCTTGTTCACTTCATTGGCGAGCTCGAACAGCACCGCAACCGCTTCGGCGGTATTGAAGTCGTCGTTCATCGCCGCTTGAAACGCCGCCGCGCGCGGCGTGCTCCAATCGATCGGCGCATCGAGCGCGGCAGGCGCGATTTTGAGCGCGGTATAGAGTCGCATCAGCCCGCTGCGCGCTTCGCTCAGATGGTGGTCCGAATAGTTGAGCGGGCTGCGATAGTGCGCGCGCAAAATGAAAAAACGCACCACTTCGGCATCGTACTGTTTCAACACATCACGAATGGTGTGGAAGTTGCCGAGCGACTTCGACATCTTCTCGTCGTCCACCCGGACGAAGCCGTTGTGCATCCAGTAATTGACGAACGTGCAGTCGTGCGCCGCCTCCGATTGCGCGATCTCGTTTTCGTGATGTGGAAATTGCAGATCCTCGCCGCCGCCGTGGATATCGAAGCGCTCTCCCAGCAGTTCGCCGCTCATGGCCGAGCATTCGATATGCCAACCGGGGCGGCCATCTCCGAACGGCGACGGCCAGGCCGGCTCTCCCACCCTGGCGTGCTTCCACAGCACGAAATCGAGCGGATCGTGTTTGCCGCGGTCGATCTCCACGCGTTCGCCGGCGCGCAACTCATCCAGCGATTTGCCCGACAATTTGCCGTAACCGGCAAATTTGCGCACTGCGTAATTCACATCGCCGCTTTGCGCGCGGTAGGCATAGCCCTTGTCTTCCAGCGTGCCGATCATATCCAGCATGGCGCCGATGTGTTCTGTAGCGCGCGGCTCATGGTCCGGCTTCTGCACGCCCAGGCGCGCGGCATCTTCGTTCATGGCTTCGATGAATCGATCGGTCAACGCGCCGATCGATTCGCCGTTCTCCGTCGCGCGCCGGATGATCTTGTCGTCGATATCGGTGATGTTGCGCACATAGGTAACGTCGAAACCGCTGGCGCGCAGCCAGCGCTGCACGACGTCGAATACGACCATCACGCGCGCGTGACCGAGATGACAATAGTCGTACACGGTCATGCCGCAGACATACATGCGTACGCGCCCCGGTTCAATGGGCACGAACTCTTGTTTGCTGCGACTCAGCGTGTTGTAGATCTTCAGCATGGGGCGGAAAACGTTGCGGTGGTGTGCAGACTGTTAGAATCGCGCGCATGCCTCAGCCGGCGACGCTCGAAAAACAGGCGCCGCAGTATAGCCGAGTATGGGAGGCCGCTTGAAGCTTGCCGGTCGGGGCGCCTCGCGCCCCGTTCCGGATTTGACTGGATTTCTTCCGATGCGCTTTTCGCTCATTGCCGCCGCCGTGTTCTCTCTCCTGTGCGCTGCCACGCTGCATGCCGCGCCGCTCGACGATGCGCGCGCGCTGTTGCGTGCAGGCCAACCCGAACAGGCATTGAAGCAACTCGATGCTCATACCGCGGCCCATCCCGACGACACGCAAGCGCGCTTTCTCAAAGGCGTGATCCTGACCGAACAGGGCAACCCCGATGCGGCCATCCAGGTATTTCTTGCACTGACACGCGAATATCCAGAATTGCCGGAACCGTACAACAATCTGGCGGTGCTCTACGCCGGTCGCGGCGATTACCGTGCCGCGCGTGATGCGCTCGATATGGCCGTACGAGTCAAACCGGATTACGCGACGGCGTATGAAAATCTGGGCGACATCCACGTCCTGCTGGCAAGCCAGGCTTATGAGAAAGCGTTGAGCCTCGACGGCGCCAATCGCAGTGCGCGCGGCAAGCTAAGCCTCGCGCGCGATCTTGCCGCCTACACCCCTCCGGCGCCTAAAACCGCACCCTGACTGGAGTCCCATTGAAAATCTTACTTTCGCTGCTGCTGTGCTTAGCTACCGCCACGGCGCTGGCCGCCGATCCCCAGGTCGCCCTGAAAACCAATCGCGGCACCATCGTGCTGGAACTGTATCCGACCCATGCACCGCAAACGGTTGTCAATTTTCTCGATTACGTGAAGGCAGGCCATTACAACGGCACGATTTTTCACCGCGTTATCGACGGATTCATGATTCAGGGTGGCGGCTTCACGCCGGATATGCAGCAGAAGTCCACGCGCGCGCCGATCGAAAACGAAGCGGCCAACGGTCTCAAGAACAGGATTGGCAGCGTCGCCATGGCGCGCACGCGCGATCCGCATTCGGCCACCGCGCAGTTCTTCATCAACGTGAACGATAATGTCGGCCTCGACCACACCGCGCCCACCATGGCCGGTTATGGCTATGCGGTATTCGGCAAAGTCGTGCGCGGCATGGACGTGGTCGAAAGCATTGCCAAGCTTCCCACAACGCGCGTCGGCCCCTATGCCGATGTTCCCAGCCAACCCGTGGTCATCGAATCGGCCACGCTCGTTTCCACTCCGCAATAAGGATCTCCCCATGGTCAAACTGCATACCAACCACGGCGTTATCACGCTCGAACTCGATGCCGAGCGCGCGCCCGAAACCGTCAAGAATTTTCTCGCCTACGCGGAAAGCGGCTTTTACGACAACACCGTATTTCACCGCGTCATCGACGGCTTCATGATTCAGGGCGGTGGCTTCGAACCCGGCATGCGACAAAAAGAAGCGAACGCACCGGTGAAGAACGAAGCGGACAACGGTCTGAAGAACGACAAATACACCATCGCCATGGCGCGCACGTCGGATCCGCATTCGGCCACCGCGCAGTTCTTCATCAACGTGAAAAACAATGATTTCCTCAATTTCTCCGCACCGACCGCGCAAGGCTGGGGTTACTGCGTGTTCGGTCGCGTTGTCGACGGCACCGATGTGGTCGACAAGATCAAGGGCGTGAACACCGGCACGAACGGCTTCCATCAGGATGTGCCGAAAGAAGACGTCATCATCGAACGCGCCGAAGTCATCGCGTAGTCATGCGCAATAGCTGCGCGCGGTCGATGATCCGTCGGTGCTCACCTCACTCGTCGCCGCGCGCATCTACGGCATAGCACAATGCCTCGACCGTGAAGCCGTACCTCTTCGTTTCCGATCTGCACCTGGCCGCCGAGCGGCCGCAGCTCTATCAAACGTTCCTGCGTTTTCTGGACGAGCATGCACGAGAGGCAGCCGCGCTCTACATCCTGGGCGATCTGTTTGAATATTGGGTGGGCGACGAGGATGCCGACGATCCGTTCAACCGGAATGTCATCGACGCGTTGAGTCGCCTCGCCGCAACCGGCGTACCGGTTTATCTGATGCACGGCAATCGCGATTTTCTGATCGGAGCACGCGCGGCGCAACGCGGTGGCATGCAACTCATCGCCGATCCGACCGTCATCGACGTATACGGCGCATCGACGTTGCTCATGCACGGCGATACGCTGTGTACCGACGACGTCGTTTACCAACAGGCGCGCGCACGCTGGCGTCGGCCATTCATCGTGCAGGCTTTCCTCGCCCTGCCGTTTCGCTGGCGCCGCCGCATTGGCGCCAAATTACGCGCCAAAAGCGAGCGCACCAAACGCGATACGCGGCCGGAGATCATGGATGTCAGCCGAAGCGCAGTGGAAAAGGTGCTGCGCAGTTACGGCTACCCTCGCCTGATCCACGGCCATACGCATCGACCGGCGCGCCACGCGCACCACATCGACGGTGTCGACTGCGAACGCTGGGTGCTGGGCGACTGGTATCAACGCGGCAGCTATCTGCGTTGTGATGGCGCCGGCTGCCGCGTAATCGAACTACTCTGAACTCAGGCGTCCAGGCCGCGCTTCAAATCGGCTTTCAGATCCTCGACCGATTCAAGCCCGACCGGCAGGCGGATCAAGCCGTCGCCGATGCCCGCGGCCGCGCGCGCCTCGGCCGAAATGCGGCCGTGCGTGGTCGTAGCGGGGTGAGTAATGGTCGTGCGGGTATCACCCAGATTGGCGGTAATGGAAATCAGCCGCGTGCTGTCGATAATGTGCCAGGCGGCTTCCCGGCCGCCCTTCACGTCGAATGAAACCATCGCGCCGCCAGTGCGCTGCTGCTTGCGCGCCAGCGCGTATTGCGGATGCGACTCCAATCCCGGGTAGTAGACCCGTTCAACGCGCGGATGTTTTTCCAGCCATTGCGCAACCGCCAGCGCGTTGCTCGAATGTGCATCCATGCGCAGGCGCAGCGTCTCCAGGCCCTTCAGCATGAGCCAGGCATTGAAAGGCGAAAGGCATGGCCCGGTGGTGCGCAGGACCGGGCCGATCGTCTCCAGCACCAGATCCTGCGGACCGAGGATCGCACCGCCCAGCACACGGCCTTGCCCGTCGATGTACTTGGTGGCCGAGTGCACGACGATATCTGCGCCCAGTTCGAGCGGGCGCTGCAGGGCCGGCGTGCAGAGACAATTATCGACCACGAGCAGCGCGTTGGCCTGTTTGGCCACCTTCTTCAGCGCGGCGATGTCGTACACCTCAAGCAGCGGGTTGGACGGCGTTTCGACGAACAGCATGCGCGTCGTCGGCTTGACTGCCGCCTGCCACGCACTTGCTTCGGTGCTGGGCACGAAGGTCGTATCGATGCCGAACTTCGAGAAGATGGTGCCGAACAACTGCACGGTCGCACCGAACACGCCGGCGGAGCACACGATGTGATCGCCGCTTTTCAGCAGGCCCATGACGACTCCGAGGATCGCCGACATGCCGGAAGAGGTCGCCACGCACGCCTCGGCGCCTTCCAGCGAGGCAAGCCGATCGGTGAACATCGCAATTGTCGGATTGCTGAAACGCGAATAGACCGGGCCGGGCTCTTTATGCGCGAAGCGCGCCGCCGCTTGCGCGGCGCTTTCGAACCTGAAGCTCGAAGTGAGAAACAGCGCCTCCGAATGCTCGTTGTACTGACTACGCACCGTCCCGGCGCGTATCGCCCGTGTATCGAAATCGAATTCTTCCGTCATGTCTAAACCACTCCCGCAATAGATAACGACCCGATGCGGCGCTGCCGGTACCGCGCGGTGCGCATCGCCATAAGGACGTGCCGGTCAAGGTTTTCGGCGCGGCACAGACGGGCATTACCCTCGTACCACCGCGCCCGAGCGACCATACTCGGCGCCTGACCAGACGACCCTCCAAAACAAAAACCCGTTCAGCCTGCCTGGCTAGAACGGGTTCTGGTACGGGGTCGCCCCGCCTACTGACCACGCTTTAGCCGTATTTGTTTGTCATCCGCCCGATCGCTCGGTGCGGTGGCGCCCGCAAGCTGTGCTCAAATCGGCGCTGCGTCGAACGTTACTCGCGTGTCCCGCGACTGTCAAAGGCATGGCGTTCAAGCTGCCGCGTTCTCGCTCGACTCGTCTTCATTGTCTTCCGTGTCATCGCGCTCATCGTCACGCCGGTTTTCCACCGCGGCGAGATACTCGGTGGTCACATCGCCGGTTACGTAGTTGCCGTCGAAGCATGAAGTCTCGAAATCGTGCAGCGCGGGATTCACCGCCCGCACTGCGTTCTTCAGCGCTTCGAGTTCCTGATAAATCACCACATCCGCTTCGATCTCCCGCGCGATTTCGTCTTCGGTACGCCCGGTGGCGATGAGTTCATGCCGCGTCGGCATGTCGATGCCGTACACGTTCGGGAAACGTACCGGCGGCGCCGCCGAGGCAAAATAGACTTTCGATGCGCCCGCTTCGCGTGCCATCTGCACGATTTCCCGGCTTGTCGTGCCGCGCACGATGGAGTCGTCCACGATCAGCACATTCTTGCCCTTGAACTCCATGCCGATGGCGTTCAATTTCTGCCGCACCGAACGCTTGCGTATGCCTTGTCCGGGCATGATGAAGGTGCGCCCGATATATCGATTCTTGACGAAGCCTTCGCGATAGGGAAGGCCCAGTCCCTGTGCCAGCTGCATGGCGATGGGCCGGCTGGTATCCGGCACCGGAATCACCACGTCGATCTTCAATTGTGCGTGCTTGGTGCGGATCTTCTCCGCGAGCTGCTCACCCATGCGCAAGCGCGCCTCGTAGACCGATACGCCATCAATCAACGAATCGGGTCGTGCCAGATAAACATGTTCGAATATGCAAGGCGTCAGGACAGCATCCTGCGCGCATTGACGGCTGAAGAATCCGCCCTGCTCATCGATGACAACCGCCTCTCCGGGCGCCACATCGCGCACGAATTGGAAGCCCATCGCGTCTTGCGCAACGCTTTCGGATGCAACCATCCATTCGGGGCCGTCCGGTGTGTCATTGCGGCCTATTACCAGCGGGCGAATGCCATGCGGATCGCGGAACGCCAGCAGGCCCACGCCGGCAATCATGCAAACCACGGCGTATGCGCCTTTGCAACGACGATGCACGTTGGTCACCGCCTTGAATATCGTCTCCGGATCGAGCTCGAAACCCGTCGCCGCCAACTCCAGTTCATGCGCGAGAACGTTGAGCAGAACTTCCGAGTCGGAGTTGGTGTTGATATGGCGCCGATCGAGGCGAAACATTTCCTGCTTCAATTGATCGGCGTTGGTGAGATTGCCGTTGTGGCCGAGCACCAGGCCGAAGGGCGAATTGACGTAAAAGGGCTGTGCCTCATCCGCATTCTTGGCGGAGCCCGCGGTCGGGTAGCGGCAATGGCCGATGCCGATGTTGCCCGGCAGCGAGCGCATGTTGCGCGTGCGGAACACGTCGCGCACCAGCCCCGGCGCTTTGTGCATGTGGAACATCTTGCCCTGCGACGTGACGATGCCGGCCGCATCCTGGCCACGATGCTGCAAGACCAGCAACCCGTCATAGAGCAACTGGTTGACCGGTCCCTTCGCCACGACACCTACTATTCCGCACATGGATTTACCTCTTCAGTCAGTCATAGCGAACGCGCGCCGCAATCGTTTCCGGCAGATACGCTCTGGCAAAAATCGCGATCGTTTCCAGCGGGCCGCGCAACTGCGCCTCGCGCCAGGCGGGCTCCCGCGGGAAACCCGTCACGCCGACCAGCAGCACGGCAATCAACACGATTAGCGCACCGCGTACAAATCCGAACAAACCACCCAACGTGCGATCCAGCGCGCCCAGACCCACCGCCCGCATCAACTTGGCCAGCAGCACGCCGGCCAGGCCGGCAACGATCAACACCAGCACGAATATCATCGCCGCTGCGAGCAACTGCCGCGTGAGCGGCGTGGCGAAATCCTGCGGCAGCACGGCTGCGACCTGCGACGCGAACAGCACTGCGATAATTCCGGCGGCGACCCAGCCGATCAGCGCCAGCACTTCACGTACGAATCCTCGCCACAACCCCAGTGCCGCCGACACGCCGAGTACGGCAAGCACGGCGTAATCGACCCAGGTCATCGAGTGGTGACGTTACCGGGCTTCAAACCCATGCTGCGCAAACGCTGCCGCGCCTGTTCCGCCGCCTCTTTTGTCTCGAAAGGACCTGCGCGCACGCGCGTATGCTGATCGGCACCGACTTTGACCGGCTCGGTGTAGGTCTCAATGCCCGCCAGACTGATCTTGGCTTCGAGTTCCTTGACGCTGCCTTTGGCGGACAGTGTGGCGACGGGAACGATATACGTCCCGTCACGCTTGACGACCGCGGGCTTGGCGGGCGACTCATTCTTTACCGCTTCCTTGGCCGGCGCTTTTTCTGCCGGTTTCGCCGTCGGGACGGGGGGCGCCGCTTTAGCCCCGTCAACGGGCGCGGCATCCGAATCAACGGCGGGCGGCTCGCTCGTGTCGGCATCGCCGGCTGGTGACACTATCGGTTGAGCACCAGACGGTGCAGGCAACGGCAACGAGCGATCGTCGGGTTTGGGGATGTCGACTTTGAGCGAGGTCTCGACCGGCTTGGGTTCGAGATCCATGATCCACGGCGGAACGATCACCAGAAACAGCACCAGCGCAATGGCACCCGTCAGGCGTCGCCGCGCACGCCGCTTCAAATCGAGTGCTTCGTCTGGATTGGCCATGTACTCATGATCTCCGGGTTAAAGCCTTGCGCGGTGCGCGAGGTGACTCAACGTGGCGCTTTCGCCGACCGCTGTGCATCGAGCGCCGGGATCACATCGGCCACGGTGTAGAACGATCCGAAGACCAAAATTCTATCACTCTCACCTGCCGCTTCCGTCGCTTGCGAATAGGCTTCGTGCGGCGTGGTGAAGCACTCGATAGTGCCGCCGGCGTCGACACTACGAATGACTTGAGCGATCTCTTCCGCTGTCGCGCCGCGCGGATTATCGAGCGTGGCAACGAACCACCGATCGATGCGACCCTTCAAATGCTGGAACACACCGGCGACATCCTTGTCCTTGAGCATGCCGACCACGGCGTACGTATGCGCGTAAAAACCCATCGACGACAGGTTTTCCTTCAGCACGGCGGCCGCGTGGGGATTGTGCGCCACATCCAGGATGACCGTCGGGCGGCCGGGAAGAATCTGAAAGCGGCCGGGCAATTCGGCCGACAGCAGCCCGCTGCGTATATGCTGCACCCCAACGGGCAGGCGATCGTGCATCGCCTCCAGCGCGGCCAGACACGCCGACGCATTCAACAATTGATTCGCGCCGCGCAGGCCGGGATAAGGCAAACCGCTGCGTCGTCCGTCCGGACCCCAGTAGAGCCATTGCTGGCGATCGCCTTCGTAACCGAAATCGCGCCCGATGAGCCGCAGCGACGCGCCGATTCCTTCGGCATATTCAACGAGACTGGCAGGTGGCACAGGATCACTGCAGATCGCCGGGCGACCGGCGCGGAAAATATGCGCCTTCTCCCAGCCGATCTTGTCGCGCGTATCGCCCAGATAGTCGGTGTGATCGATATCGACGCTGGTCACGATCGAACAGTCTGGATCGAAAATGTTGACCGCGTCGAGCCGACCGCCCAGGCCGACTTCGAGCACCAGTGCGTCGAGCTTGGCGCGCGAGAAAGTCACCCACGCGGCGAGCGTGGTGAATTCGAAATAGGTCAGCTTTACATTGCCGCGCGCTGCATCCACCGCCTCGAAACCCGCGATCAGTTCGGCGTCATCCGCGTCCCGGCCGGCGATACGCACCCGCTCGTTGTAGCGAATCAAATGCGGCGAGAGGTACTTGCCTACACGATGGCCGGCCGCGCGCAAAATCGACTCCAGCATGGTGCAGGTCGAGCCCTTGCCGTTGGTGCCGCCGACGATGAAGATTGGGCAGAATTTCGGCACATCGAGCGCGTCGTACACGCGCTGCACACGCTCAAGACCCAGTTTGATGGTACTCGGATGCAGCTGCTCGATATAGTCGAGCCAGCCCGCCAGATCAGTGGGATGTTGCATAACCTGCGATGTTCAGACTGCCGGTGCGGGGATACGCATCAGCAATGTAATAAGGGAAGCGAGGCGATCGCGCATGTCACGTCGATCGATGATGAGGTCGATGGCGCCCTTCTCCAGCAGGAACTCGGAATGTTGAAAGCCTTCGGGTAGTTTTTCGCGCACGGTTTGTTCAATGACGCGCGGCCCGGCGAAACCGACCAGCGCTTTCGGCTCCGCAATCACGACGTCACCGAGAAAAGCGAAGCTGGCCGATACGCCGCCCATGGTGGGATCGGTCAACACGGAAATGAACGGCAATCTGCGCGCGGAAAGCCGTGTCAGGGCGGCCGTTGTCTTGGCCATCTGCATCAGCGAAAACAAGCCCTCCTGCATGCGCGCGCCGCCCGATGACGTAAAGCAGACAAAGGGCAGATTCTGCTCCACGCACAGGGTCACGCCGCGCACGAAGCGCTCGCCGACCACGGAGCCCATGGAGCCGCCCATGAAATCGAACTCGAAAGCGGCGGCCACCAGCGGCACGTTGGTAATGCTGCCTTGCATGACCACAAGCGCATCCGTTTCGCCGCTATTGTTCGCCGCGTCGCGCAAGCGATCGGGATAACGCTTGGAGTCCTTGAACTTGAGCGAATCGATCGGCTCGATTTCGGCGCCGATCTCAAAACGACCCTCGGCGTCGAGCAACTGCTCCAGACGTGCGCGCCCTGTCAGCCGTCCGTGATGTCCGCATTTGGGACAGACATTGGCGTTGTTCTGCAAGTCGGTGGTGTAGAGCACCGCATCGCATGACGGACATTTGCTCCACAAACCTTCCGGCACCGAGCGGCGCCCCGAGCCGTCGTTGCGCTGTATTTTCGGCGGCAATAACTTTTGTATCCAACTGCTCATGGTCGATCCAGGGCCTCTCTGATTTCCGCGACAAAGCGTCGCGCGCTGTCCACAGCAGCACCGACACCCGCCTCCTCCATCGTTTGAATCAAGCGACTGCCGATCACGACGGCATCGGCCGCCTGACCTACCGCGCGCGCAGTCTCGCCATCGCGAATACCGAAGCCCACGCCCAGCGGCAATTTCGTTTTGCTGCGAATGGCGCGGAGTTTCTGCGCGACATCCTCCACGTCGAGCGTGCTCGCACCTGTCACGCCTTTGAGGGAGACGTAATAGATGTAACCGCTTGCCAGACGCGCAACCTGCTCGATACGCGTTTCGGTCGAAGTGGGTGCGAGCAGGAAAATCAGATCGATGCCCGCATCTTTCGCAAGCGCCGCGAACGGTCCGCATTCTTCCGGCGGGTAATCCACGATCAACACGCCGTCCACGCCGGCCGCCGCGGCGCGCACGACGAACTGTTCCGCACCCATCGCTTCCACCGGGTTGGCGTAACCCATCAGCACGACACCGGTAGTGTCGTTCGTCGCACGGAATTCGCGCACATAGTCGAGCACCGTATGGAGGCCAACGCCGCGCGCGAGCGCGCGTTCGCTGGCGCGCTGGATCACCGGCCCGTCGGCCATCGGATCGGAAAAGGGAACGCCCAGCTCGATCACATCGGCACCGGCTTCGGCGAGTGCATGCATGAGTTCGACGGTGCCGGGCGCGGCAGGATCGCCGGCCGTGATAAAGGGGATCAACGCTTTGCGACCCTCATGCGCCAGTCGCTCGAATACGGTTTTTAGTTTCGACATTCGTAAAAAAGGGCGCTGTGCCACAGCGCCCTCGAAAGGAGTTAGAAGCGGATACCCGATTTCTCGGCGACGGTATGCATGTCCTTGTCGCCGCGGCCGGATAGATTGACCAGCAATACCTTGTCGCGCGCAAGCGTCGGTGCGAGCTTCGCCGCATAAGCCAATGCATGACTCGATTCCAGCGCGGGGATGATGCCTTCCCTGTGACAGCAATCATGGAAAGCCTGCAGCGCCTCATCGTCGGTAATGGTGACGTACTCGGCGCGCGCGGTGTCCTTCAGCCAGGCGTGCTCCGGACCGACGCCCGGATAATCGAGTCCGGCGGACACCGAATGCGTTTCGACGATCTGGCCGTTCTCGTCCTGCAGCAGATAGGTGCGATTGCCGTGCAGCACACCCGGTTTGCCAGCGGTCAACGATGCGGCATGTTTGCCACTGGCGAGTCCGAGCCCGGCAGCCTCGACGCCGATCAGACGTACATTCTCATGCGCGATGTAGGGATAGAAAATGCCCATCGCGTTGGAGCCGCCGCCGACACAGGCGATCACCGCGTCGGGTTGACGGCCAACCATCTCGGGCATCTGCTCGAGGCATTCCTCGCCGATCACCGACTGAAAATCGCGCACCATCATCGGGTAAGGATGCGGCCCCGCGACTGTGCCGATGATGTAGAAGGTGTTGTGTATGTTGGTCACCCAGTCGCGCATCGCTTCGTTGAGCGCATCCTTGAGCGTCTTGGAGCCGGATTCGACCGGCACGACGGTGGCGCCGAGCAACTTCATCCGATACACATTGGCGGCCTGACGCCTGATGTCTTCGGAGCCCATGTACACCACGCATTCCATGCCGTAACGCGCGGCCACGGTCGCCGTCGCCACGCCATGCTGCCCCGCGCCGGTTTCCGCAATGACGCGCGGTTTGCCCATGCGACGGGCGAGCAGCGCCTGACCGATGGTGTTGTTGACCTTGTGCGCGCCGGTGTGATTCAGGTCTTCGCGCTTGAAATAGATCTGCGCGCCGCCGAGCAATTCCGACCAGCGCTTGGCGTGATAGATGGGACTCGGTCGCCCGACGAAATGTTTGAGTTCGTATGCGAACTCCGCAATGAACTCCGGATCTTCCCGATAGCGTTCATAGGCGGCGCACAGTTCGTCGAGGGCATGCACCAGCGTCTCGGCAACGAAGGTCCCGCCATAGGGGCCAAAGTGGCCTTGGGCATCCGGTAAGTCATACATCTGCATGGTTCATCCCTGCACGCGCTGCCGCAACGAATGCGGCAATCAATCGCTCATCCTTGCGACCCTTCGACACCTCGACGCCGCTCGACACATCCACGGCCCAGGGCCGCACGCGACGAATCGCCGCGGCAACATTGTCGGGTGTCAGCCCGCCGGACAAGACCATTGGTCGGGCAAGCGTTGCGGGAATCAGATCCCAGTTGAAGGCTTCCCCGGTGCCGCCATAGGTATCTTCGCTGTAGGCGTCCAGCAGCCACCCGGCGGCCGCGCCGTACGAAGCAAAGTATTCTAGCAAATCCAGGCCCGGCCTTACGCGCGCGGCCTTGAGATAAGGCACACCGAAGCTGGCGCAAAACGCGGCGTCCTCCTCGCCGTGGAATTGCAGCAGCGAAACGGGGCAATGCGCGAGTACGCGCTCCACATCCTCGCGCGCGGGATTGACGAACAATGCCACGGACGCGACGAAGGGCGGCAACCCGGCAATGATCTCGCGCGCTTGCACCAGACTGACGTTACGCGGGCTGGGCGCGTAGAACACCAAGCCGATTGCGTCCGCACCCAGGCGCGCAGCGGCCAGCGCGTGGGCGACTTCGGTAATACCGCAAATCTTGATACGGGTATGCATCGCTGGGCTCATGGTAGAGGCGGGATCATAGGCGCGAACGCCGGCAGGCGCCACGTATCCGGGTAGCGCACGCCGGCCAGATACAGCCCGGCGGGCGAGAACGTCGGCGCCGCGGCGCTTCGGTCGCGTCCCTGCAACAATGCCTCGATCCATTCGGGCGCCTGCGCCCCCTTGCCGACATAGACGAGTGATCCGACGATATTACGAATCATGTGATGCAGAAAAGCGTTCGCGGTGAAGCGAAAGACGAAGTATGGCCCCTGTACCCGTACTTCGACCTGCTCCATGATGCGCACCGGATGCGCCGCCTGACACTCGGCGGACCGAAACGCGCTGAAGTCGTGCTGGCCCAGCAATAGTGAGGCGGCGCGCTGCATCGCTTCCACATCGAGCGGTGCATGGAACCAGCCGACCTGATGTGCGAACAAGGCCGGCCGCACCGGATGGTTATAGAGCACGTATATGTAACTGCGCGCAATCGCCGAGAAGCGGGCGTGGAATCGCTCGTCGACTCCGGCGGCCCATTGCACCGCTATGCTATCGGGGAGGTGGGCGTTTGTTCCGCGTACCCATGCCGAAATCGGGCGCGCCGCGTGTGTATCGAAATGGCACACCTGTGCGCAGGCATGAACGCCAGTGTCGGTGCGGCCGGCGGCCGCCACGCGCACGGGCGCGGCGGCAATCGCGCTCAGCGCGCATTCCAGTCGGTCCTGTACCGTCTTCCCCGAGGGCTGCGACTGCCAGCCCTCGAAAGCGGAGCCGTCATAAGCGAGGCCGAGTGCGATTCTCAATGTGGCGCTTCAAAAAGCGGAAGGCCGCAAATGCGGCCTTCGCGATAGGGAAGAAAAAAATTTTAACGAATCGCAGCAAGCATGGTGCGCGCCTGTTCCTGCTGGGCGTTATCCCCTTCCTTCAGAACTTCGTTGAGCAGTTCGCGCGCGCCATCCTTGTCGCCCATTTCCTCGTATGCTTTGGCCAGGTCCAGCTTGGTCGCCACTTCCTGCCAACTTGAGTCGGCGCCTTGCTCGCCGTTCTCGTTCAAATCCAGACTCAGGCCGCTGAGGTCGACCGCCGGCACATCCGCTTTCGGCTGTTCGATGGTCGGCTCGTCAAGCTTGAAATCGATCGCCAGGCCCAGATTCGGTCTGGCGTCCCTCGGTTCCAGCGTCGGCGCGCCCAGATCGATATCGAGCGCCTGCGACTCGCCTAATTCGCTGACCGCCTTCTTCGTTTCGGCGTCCATGATGAAAGTGCCGCTGGGCGAGAAATCCGCCGGCTCCTCGGCCGAAGCCGGCACTGCATCCGCCGCCGGTTGGCTACCAAGATTCAGATCGAGGTCCAGATCGAGCGCCTGCGACACGTTCGAGTCGAAAGCAATATCGGGCATGGCCGGCTGTGCCGTGGTGCCACTGTCCAGATCAAGATCGAGCAGCGGCGCTGCATTTTCCGCCACCGCCTCGACATGCTGCACATCGTTGGCGATCTCGGTCGCGACGCGGGCGACCGGCGTGACGGCAGCCACTGCCTGCGGAGCACCGTACATTGCATTGCTCGGATCGATGGAACGACCCAGCGATACGGCTTTTTCCCAATCGCCGCCCTGTCCGCCGGTGGCGGCGTAGATCTCGCTTGCCGTCGTCTCGAAAGCTTTGAGATCCTTGCGCGAAGCGTAAATCTCCAGCAGCTTCAGGCGCACGGCCTGCCGGCTGGGGTCTTTTTGCAGCGCTTCCTTGAGAATTTCCTCGGCCTGCGCGTCACGCCCGTAGGCCATATAGACGTCGGCTTCGGCAACCGGGTCCACCTCTTCGGTATCGATCGAGCCGATCGCGCTTTGGCTGAAATCGGTTTGCAAGCCGCTTGCACCGGTATCGACATTGCGGCCTCCGGTCGTGCCGAATACCGAGCTCGAATCGGTCGTCGTCATTCCGATCAGGCTGTTGTCCAGCGAAGTGCTGCGCTTACGGCGCCAGATCATGAAGCCAAGCAACAGCGCGAGAACAGCACCGCCGCCGGCAAGCAGCATCGGGTCTTCCATCAGCGTATCGACGAAGCTTTCGGGTTGCGGCGCCGGAGCGGGCTTCGCCGCCGGTTTGGCTTTTTTAGGTTCTGGCTTCACCGGCTCAGCCTGCGCGACGGGCGTGGCGGCCTCTTCCGTCGAAGCCGGATTGACAGCCTGATCTGCAGCAGGTGTTTCGGGCTTGGCGATTTCGGCGTTTGCGTCCGCAGTCGCTGGCGCGCCTCCTGCTGTTGCCGCCGCCCCTTCGGTGGCGGGCTCGACCGGTGCGGCTGCTTCCGCCGCCGGCGCGGATGGCTCCGCCGGTACCGTCGCTTGTGGCTGCGCCTGGCTCTGCAATTGCGCTAATTGCTGATTCTTCAGTTCGAGCAGTTTCTGCAGATCGCCAAGGTTGCGTTCCAGATCGGCAACGCGGGTATTCGCCTCGTGCAGCGCCTGCTCGCGCGCTGCCACATCATCGGCAGTCGCGACGCCGGCCGCGGCCGTCCCTTTGCCTTCAGCAGCTTTGGACAAACGCAATTCGTCCGTCGGGGCCGCTGTGGTGGGTTTGTCTTCGACTTGTGTGCTAATGCGGCCGGAGGCCTGCTGCTGTCCGGTTTCACCGGCTGGCGCTGCGGCGGCTACAGTTTCCGCAAGCCGGGCACGATAGTCGGCAAACTCGCGAGTCTGTGTGTTGACGACACGCACAGCCTCGGTCTGGCTGACTGCGCCGGCAGTGGCCGCGTCCGGGATGCGCAGGATCTTGCCGATGCGCACCAGGTTCATGTTGCGCTGGATGAACGCATCTTCGTTGGCGCGTTGCAGCGCCACCAGCATCTGCTGCAGGCTGACATCCTGCGGCTTATGCGCCAGAGCGATTTGCGTCAGCGTATCGCCCCGCTTTACTTCGTAGCTGCTATCGGCCGCCTTGGCAGGCACGGCCTCTGAGGATGCCGGCGCCGGAGCCGGCGCGGCAGCAACGGGAGATGCGGGTTTCACCGCGGGCGAGGCGTCAATCGGGGTCGCCTGCGGTGTCGGTTGCGCAGGTGCGGCTTGCGGTTGCGCAACGATACCCGGCGAAGCGACGATCGGCTCGGGTCCCTTATAGCCGACCGGGTCGAGCAGGAATGTGTATTGGCGAACCAGACGTCCACTGGCGGAATTGAGCTCAACCAGCACATCGACGAAGGGTTCGTCGATCGGCTGCTGGCTCTTGAGCGAAATGATCGCCCGACCATCGTTGCGGCGCTCCACCGCTGCGCGGATTTGCGGAATGACAGTACCGTACTCGACGCCTGCCCGCCGGAAAGCATCCGGCGAAGCGATGCGCGCCGTAAGCGAATCGCTTTCGCCCTTTTGCAAGGCCACGACATCGATTTCCACTTTCAGCGGCTGGCCGAGCGCCGACAGCACGCTGAGCTTGCCCAGCCCCGCTGCGACTACCAGCGCCGGGGACAGCAGCAGGAGCGAGCCGACGAGCCATTTGGTTTTTGTCTTAAATCGATTTCCCACTGCAAATCCTTGGGATGTGGACCGGAGGCAACGAAAATAGCATCAGGGGTTTAGCCTCGCAAGCTAAGCCATCGGCTTAAATTCTGCTTTAGCCAAAAAGTTCTCGAAAGGCTCAGCCTATTGCTGAACCCGCCGCGAAATATGTCTTCGTCATTTTTTGCGCAAACTTTTTTATTGAAAAAAGGGGAAGCCGAAGACTTCCCCTTCGTTCGTGCATTTAATAAATAATGTTCAAGCGTATACGGCGGTCTTGCCCGTGGCTTGGCCTTGACCGCTCGCATCGAGCAGGATGCGCAGCATGCGGCGCAACGGCTCAGCCGCACCCCATAGAAGCTGATCGCCAATCACGAAGGCAGACACGTATTCCGGACCCATATTGAGTTTGCGTACTCGCCCCACGCCGATATCCAGGCCGCCGGTAATTGCTGCAGGGGTCAATTCCTTTTCGGTGCGATCCCGCTCGTTCGGCACCCATTTGACCCAGGGGTTACCCGATTTGATAAGGCTTTCGATTTCTTCCAGCGGCAGATCCTTATTGAGTTTCAGCGTCAACGCGAGGCTGTGGCAACGCATCGCGCCAATACGCACGCATATGCCGTCGACCGGAACAGGCTTGCTGTTGCCGAGAATCTTGTTGACCTCGGCCTGACCCTTCCACTCCTCCTTCGACTGGCCGTTATCGAGCTGTTTGTCGATCCATGGAATCAGTCCGCCCGCCAGCGGCGCGGGGAAAAGTTCATGCGGCACATCTTCGCGGATCGTTCGAGCCACTTTGCGATCGATATCCAGAATGGCCGATGCCGGGGTCGCGAGTTCATCGGCCACCGCGGCATGGATAACGCCCATACCGGCCAGCAATTCGCGCATGTGGTTAGCGCCGCCACCGGAAGCGGCCTGGTAAGTCATGGAACTGATCCAGTCCACCACACCTTCGCGCAACAGCCCACCAACCCCCATCAATAAAATCGAGTTCGTGCAGTTGCCGCCGATGTAATTCTTCACGCCCTTCTGCAACGCGGCGTCGATGACATCCTGGTTGACCGGATCAAGAACGATGACTGCGTCGTCTTCCATACGCAGCGCGGATGCCGCATCGATCCAGTAACCGTCCCAGCCCGCGGCACGCAACCTCGGGAAGACTTCGTTGGTGTAATCGCCGCCCTGGCAGGTGATGATAATGTCCATCGCCTTCAGATCGTCGACGGAGCGAGCGTCCTTGAGCGGGGCGGGATCCTTGCCGCCGATAGACGGACCTTTACCGCCGACATTCGACGTCGTGAAGAACACCGCGTCGATATGATCGAAGTCGCGCTCTTCCTGCATACGCTGCATGAGCACCGAGCCCACCATCCCGCGCCAACCTACCAGTCCCACTTTTCTCATCACCGCTACTCCATTGCCGATTTGAACCGCTTTACTTCGATCAACAACTCAGAAATTTCTTCGTACCAACAGGAGTCGCCCGGCGCATGCGCGCGAATCGCCGTAGCGCTCTACGCCAACGCCGCCACGACGGCGTCACCCATTTCGTTCGTGCCGATCTTGGTCGTGCCCGGCTCGTAAATGTCGACCGTTCGCAAACCTCGCGCAAGAACCTTCTGTACCGCCGCCTCGATCCGGTCCGCCACGGCATCCTGATTGAGACTGTAGCGCAGCATCATCGCAGCCGACAGTATCGTCGCGAGCGGATTGGCAGTGTTCCTGCCCGCGATATCAGGCGCCGATCCGTGGATCGGCTCGTACAGGCCTTTGCCGTTCGCATCGAGAGAAGCCGACGCCAGCATGCCGATCGAGCCGCCGAGCATCGACGCTTCATCGGAGAGGATGTCGCCGAACAGATTGCCGGTGACGATCACGTCAAACTGCTTGGGGTTGCGCACCAGTTGCATCGCCGCATTGTCCACGTACATATGCGACAGCTCGACGTCCGGATAGTCCTTGCCGATCGTCGTAACGACTTCACGCCACAGCTGCGAGGTCTCCAGCACATTGGCCTTATCGACCGAACACAGACGATGACCGCGTTTGCGCGCCGCCTTGAAGCCCACATGGGCAATCCGCGCGATCTCCGATTCGCGATAGTGCATGGTGTCGAAACCTTCGCGCTCGCCGTCGACCGTGCGAATGCCGCGCGGCTGGCCGAAATAAATGTCGCCGGTAAGTTCACGGACGATCAACAGATTGAGGCCGGACACGACGTCCGGCCGCAGCGTCGAACTGCTCACCAGTTCGGCATGCATGGTCGCCGGACGCAGGTTGGCGAACAATTGCAGCGCCTGACGCAGGCGCAGAATCGCCTGCTCCGGTCGCTTGGCGCGCTCCAGCTTGTCGTAGCGCGGGTCGCCGATCGCACCGAACAGAATCGCGTCCGCCTCCTTGGCAAGCCTGAGCGTCGCCTCCGGCAGAGGATCGCCGGTTGCCTCGTATCCGGCGCCGCCCACCGGCGCTTCCTCGAATTCCAGGCGCAGGTCGAGCGCACGCAACACTTTCATCGCCTGGGCGACGATTTCCTTGCCTATCCCGTCGCCGGGCAGTACCGCGATTTTCATGCTTCTTTCTTCTTTCCCGTGCAGCGTTATCCAAACAGCCAGGGCTGCTGCGCTCGCCGTTGTTCTTCGTAAGCCTTGATCTTATCGGCGTGCCGCAAGGTCAGGCCAATGTCATCAAGGCCGTTGAGCAGACAGTATTTGCGGAACGGATCGATATCGAAATCGAGCGCCTTCGCGCCATTGCCGCGCATCACCTTCTGCGCGGCGAGATCGACGATCAACTCGAAGCCCGGAAAAGCAAACGTGTCTGCGAACAACTCATCGACCTGGCGCTCGCTCAGGACAATCGGCAGCAAGCCATTCTTGAACGAGTTATTGAAAAAAATTTCCGCGAACGAAGGCGCGATGATGGCGCGAAAGCCATAGTCGACCAGCGCCCACGGTGCGTGTTCGCGCGAGCTGCCGCAACCGAAATTTTCGCGCGCGAGCAATATGGACGCACCGCGGTAGCGCGGCTGGTTGAGCACGAAATCGGGATTGAGCGGCCGGCCGCTGTTGTCCTGATCCGGCCGTCCGGTGTCCAGATAGCGCCAGCCATCGAACAGATTCGGCCCGAAGCCGGTGCGTTTGATGGACTTCAGAAACTGTTTGGGGATGATTGCGTCGGTATCGACGTTGGCGCGATCCAGCGGCGCAACCAGTCCTCGATGTACGATGAATTTATCCATGCTGCGTGTCTTCAATAGCTCCGCTTTTGCTCGGCCTTGTGTTCGATCTTGTCGCCCAGCTTGCCAAGGTCGCGACCGAAGCCTTCCACGGTGTTGCAGCCGGCGACGAAGGCGATCAGGGCGGAAAGCGCGACGAAACACCGTATTTTCTTCCGCATCGTTAACTCCCTAAAAGCTGTTGAATTCGTATTTTTGAATGTTGCCGTTCAATCACTGCCAGCGGCGCACATCGACGAAATGCCCCTCGACGGCGGCGGCGGCGGCCATCTCCGGGCTGACCAGATGCGTGCGTCCCCCGGCGCCCTGGCGTCCTTCGAAGTTGCGGTTCGATGTCGAAGCGCAGCGCTCGCCCGGCTCCAATTGATCAGCATTCATGCCGAGGCACATCGAGCATCCCGGTTCGCGCCACTCGAAGCCGGCGTCCTGGAAAATACGATCCAGCCCTTCCTGTTCCGCCTGCAATTTCACCAGGCCGGAGCCAGGCACAACCATGGCCAGCTTGATGTTTGCCGCAAGCCGGCGACCGCGCACGATCGCCGCAGCCGCGCGCAAATCCTCGATGCGCGAATTGGTACAGGAGCCGATGAAAATCTTGTCAAGCTTGATGTCGGTCATCGGCATGTTCGGTTCGAGACCCATGTAGGTCAGCGCGCGCTCGATGCCTTCGCGCTTGACCGGATCCTTTTCTTTATCCGGATCGGGCACACGACCGTCGATCGTGGTCACCATTTCGGGCGATGTGCCCCAGGTCACTTGCGGCTTGATTTGCGTAACGTCGATTTTCACCACGCGATCGAAGTGCGCATCAGGATCGCTGTGCAAGGTGCGCCAGTACTCGACCGCACGATCCCAGTTCGCGCCGCTCGGCGCGTAAGGACGACCCTTGAGATATTTGAACGTCGTTTCATCCGCACCGACCATGCCGCTGCGCGCGCCACCTTCGATGGCCATATTGCACAGCGTCATGCGCCCTTCCATGGAAAGCGCGCGCACGGCGGGACCAGCGTATTCGATGGCATAGCCGGTTCCACCGGCCGTGCCGATTTCGCCGATCATGGCAAGGACCATATCTTTCGCGGTTACGCCGCGCGGTAATGTTCCGTCGAACCACACCAACATGTTTTTCGATTTTTTCGCCAGCAGGCATTGCGTGGCAAGCACATGCTCGACTTCGGAGGTGCCAATGCCATGCGCAAGACAGGCGAAGGCGCCGTGCGTGCTGGTATGGCTGTCGCCGCATACCACCGTCATGCCGGGTAACGTAGCGCCCTGCTCCGGACCGATGACGTGCACGATGCCCTGGCGCCGGTCATTCATGCCGAATTCGACGATTCCGAATTCCGCGCAGTTCTTGTCCAGCGTTTCGACCTGCTTGCGCGACACCGGATCTTCGATACCCTCGGAGCGATCCGTGGTCGGCACATTATGGTCCGCCGTTGCGAGGTTCGCGCTGATGCGCCACGGTTTGCGCGTGGCCAGACGCAATCCCTCGAAGGCCTGCGGACTCGTCACTTCATGCAGGAGTTGACGATCGATGTAGAGCAGCGTCGTGCCGTCGTCCTCGACATGCACGGCATGGCTGGCCCAGAGTTTGTCGTACAGCGTTTGGGAGCCCATTGTGAGCGGAAGCAAAATAGATAGCTGGAAAGGGTCTGAAATTATACCCCGGATACCCCGCTATTCCGCTTCGGCCCCGCTCTCGCGATCCATGGCAAACCGGCCGCTACTTCTTGGCCTGGCGATAAAGCGGCATCAGGTCGTCCGCGATGATTTGCAGCCGCTTCAGCCGATTCTCAGGTGAGGGATGGGTGGAGAGAAATTGGGGCGGGCCGTTGCCCCCCACATCGAGCATCTTCTTCCATACCGAGACCGCGCCATGGGGATCGTAACCGGCGCGCGCCGCCAGTTCAGCGCCGATCGCGTCGGCTTCGCTTTCGTGGGTGCGGGAATTGGGACGATTGAATGTCACGTCGGCGACCATGCCGGCGAGATCCGCGCCGCCTTGCCCGACACCCAATATGGCGGCGCCGATGCCGACCACTGCGCCGGTCGCCAACTGGCGCGAGATGCGTTCGCGCGAATGCTCACGCAACGCATGCGCGATTTCGTGCCCCAGTACGGCCGCCAGTTCCGCATCGCTCAGCTTCAGCTTTTCGATCAACCCGGTGTAAACGGCAATCTTGCCCCCCGGCATGGCCCAGGCGTTCAGTTCATCCGTGCTGACTACATTTGCTTCCCAATTCCACTTCGCCGCATCCGGTCGAAACACGGTCGTGGGCGGAATCAAACGCTTGACGATGGTCTGAACGCGCTGAACTTGCTCCGCATTGCGGTTCAGGATGCCCTTCTTGCGGGCCTCCGCCATCAGCTGCGCATATTGCTGCCCGGCCGCCCGATCGACATCCTCGGAGGAGACCAGCATGGTCTGCCCGCGATCGACGCCGACCGCGCCTGCCGAAGTGGTGTTCTGAGTCGCGCAACCGGTCATCGCTACAGCGAGCGCCAGGGCGACGATGAAGCGTTTCGTTACGATGAGTTCAAGCATGCGATCGTTATTGAGCTATGTGAGGGAAGAGGCGCCCGCGCCGGGCGATGAGGAGCAAACCACATGCCGCAGCGGCGCTGGCCGCCGTGTACGTCCACTCCGGCCCCACCGTCTGCCATAGTGCTCCCGCTCCTGCCGCACCAACCGCGGCACCGGCGCCGTAAGTCAGACTCGAGAACAAGGCCTGCCCGCGGACATGGCGGGGGCCGCTGAACCAAGCGTTGACCAAGGTTAACGCGGCCGCGTGAAAGCTGCCAAAACTGGCCGCATGCATCAACTGGGCGAGAATCAAAAGCGTGAGGCTCCCCACCCCCCAGCCGATCAACAGAAAACGTACGACGGCGAGCGCGAAACTGGCCAGCAGGACCTTGTACGGTGAATAGCGCGACAACCAGCGCGGCATGCCCAGAAACACCAGAATCTCGGCGATCACGCCGAGCGCCCACAGCGCTCCGACGATCACCTTGCTATAGCCGACCTGGTCCAGATAGATCGAATAAAAAGCATACAGCGGGCCGTGCGCCGCGCACATCAGGAAGCCGGCCATCAACAGCGCAAGCACTTCGGGCCGCAACGCCTGTCGGTGCACCGATTCGTTTTCGCTCTGCTCATGAGGACGCGCCGGTGGCTGCGCAATGATGCAGGAAGCCAGCCACGCACCGATCAACGGCAATAATGCCATCCACAGAAAATTGTGCGTCGGCACATGGTCGAGCGCATAGCCGATCGTGCTGACCGCAATGATGAAACCGACCGAACCCCAAAGTCGTATCGGTCCGTAACGCCCATACGCGCCGTGCAGATAACTCAGCGTCATCGCTTCGAAGAGCGGCATGGAGGCGCTGACAAAAAACGCGTGGACGGCAAGGACGAACAACAGCGCGACGAATCCGGTCGTCAGGAACAAGCCGAGAAAACTGACGACCGCCAGCGCCAAGGCCCAGCGCAGCAATTCGATTGATCGGCCGCGACGGTCGGCGAACCAGGCCCAGATGTTGGGCGCGAAGATACGCGTGAACTGGCCAACCGACAGCAGCACACCGATTGCCCAGGGCGCAAAACCCAGCGACGCCAGATACAGGCCGAAGTACGGCATAAACGCACCGACAAAGGCAAAGTAGGCGCAATACAGCGCGGACAGCCTGAACGCGGGAACGAACACGAGGGACGACACGAAGCAACTCGAAGTGAGTGGCACGTCGGCGCTGCAATAACGAGACAAGGGCAAGCCCTGTCTCGACTGCCCGCAACGCGCGCTAAGGCTGGATCCGTCCCGGAATTTTTGGCGTGCCGGTCACGACATCGGCATTCTGAGCGCGATGGCGCAAGGCATGATCCATGAGCACGATGGCGAGCATCGCTTCCGCGATCGGGGTCGCGCGTATGCCGACGCAGGGATCATGACGACCGGTTGTTTCGACAATGGTGGCGTTACCCTGCTTGTCGATCGAACGGCGCGGAATCCGAATACTGGAAGTCGGTTTCAGCGCCACATGCACGATGACATCCTGACCGGTGGAAATGCCGCCCAACACGCCGCCGGCATGATTCGATACAAAGCCTTCCGGCGTCAGTTCATCGCCATGCTCGCTGCCGCGCTGCGCGACGGCTGCGAAACCGGCGCCGATTTCAACGCCTTTGACGGCGTTGATACCCATCATCGCGTAAGCGATATCGGCATCCAGGCGGTCGTACACGGGTTCGCCCCAACCGACCGGCACGTTCTCGGCAATGATCCTCAGCTTGGCGCCGACCGAATCGCCGGCGCGGCGCATTTCGTCCATATACGCTTCGAGCGTTTCGACCATGTCTTGGTTGGGCGCGAAGAACGGATTCCGACTCACCGTCTCCCAGGAGACGAAGGGAATCTCGTGCGGGCCAAGTTGCGACAGGCAACCACGCACGACAACGCCATAGCGCTCGCGCAGCCATTTTTTTGCAATCGCTCCCGCTGCGACACGTACCACCGTTTCACGCGCGGACGATCGGCCCCCGCCACGGTAGTCGCGCGTACCGTATTTCTGCCAGTAGGTGTAATCCGCATGCCCCGGTCGAAAGCTTTCGGCAATGCTGCCGTAATCCTTGGATCGCTGGTCTTCGTTGCGGATGATGAAGCCGATGGGCGTGCCCGTGGTACGGCCTTCGAATACGCCGGACAACAACTCGACGGTGTCCGATTCGCGTCGTTGTGTGACATGGCGCGAAGTGCCAGGTTTGCGGCGATCGAGTTCCACCTGAATATCGGCCGCGCACAATTCGAGGCCGGGCGGGCAACCGTCCACCACGCCGCCATAGGCCGGACCGTGGCTTTCGCCAAAAGAGGTGACGCAGTAAAGCTTGCCTAATGAATTGCCGGACATGCGCGTGTACAGGTAAGAGTGCGCGCGAGTTTAGCATGCAGCCTTGCACGTACCGATCGCATCGACGGCACCCGCAAGGCTGTCATCGCAGGGCAGCCGGGTCAGGCGGGCCAATTCTTGATGTAACCCTTGAGCATGTCGTTTTCGAAGCTCTGCTCTTCGAGCACCGCCTTGGCGACATCATGGAAGGACAGCACACCGATGAGCACATGCTTGTCCAGTACCGGCATGTAGCGCGCATGACTCTCCAGCATCGAGCGGCGCAGATCGTCAAGTTCCATTTCAGGGCCGACAACGGGTGGGTCCTTGACCATGACTTCACTCACGCGACGATCGCCCAGTGAGCCCTTGCCTTCGTCGAGCGCCGATAGCACCTCGCGAAAACTCAGCATGCCAACCAGCTTGCCATGTTCCATCACGACGAGAGAACCGATGTCGTAATCAACCATGCAGTTGACGGCTTCCGTCAAGCGGCCCTCGGGGGGAATGGTGTAAACCGCGTTGCCCTTGATTGCGAGGATTTCTTTGGTCAGCATACTTCCACCTCCACTGAAGGCAGTCGATAAGCAACGGCAAATACCGAACGCAATGATATTTGTCGCCCGCGCGTGTGTCCTGATGTTACCCCACGCTCTGGAAAGCACAAGGCAAGCGCCACGCCTGTCCTATTCAGCCTGCCCGGGGAACGGTTCCGCCCACTTTTGGCGGGTTCCGGCGCCGCGCCAAGTCAGGAGCTAAATAATGACGATGTGCGCCTGTTATCGCCGAAGATGCGCTTAACTTTTGTATGGCCGTTGTTACCGGTGATCACTTCAACACGCGGCGACACCTTCCGGGCGTACTTGGCGAGCGTATTTTTTGCTACGATAGCCGCCATACGCACCTCCTCAGGGCGACCGCTCGGCCGCGAAGCAAGCCTTAATTAAGCAAGGAAGATCTATGAGCGAACAGATTCATCACATCAGCGACGGCACTTTCGAGCCCGAAGTCCTTAAATCCGACCTTCCGGTGCTGGTGGACTATTGGGCGGAGTGGTGCGGTCCGTGCAAGGCCATCGCGCCCATCCTTGAAGAAGTCGCGAAGGAGTACGACGGCCGGCTGAAGGTCGCCAAACTGAACGTTGATGACAACGTGGACATCCCGAAAAAGTACAACATTCGCGGTATCCCTACGCTCATGCTGTTCAAAAACGGTAACATGGAAGCCGTAAAAGTCGGCGCGTTATCGAAATCGCAGCTCACCGCCTTTCTGGACAGCAACATCTAAAACGAGAAACACGGCACTATTCGGCCCCGCTAATTCGCGCTAGACTGCGTCCCGCGTGACCCCTACGCGCCGTTCCTCGGCGCGTACTTCCTCTCCTGATTCGACTCCATTCTCCGCCGCCATCGGCATTCCATTCGGGCATTCTCTATGCACCTTTCCGACTTAAAAGCCCTGCACGTCAGCCAACTCATCGAAATGGCCGTGCAGAACGAAATCGACGGCTCCAATCGCATGCGCAAGCAGGAGTTGATCTTTGCTCTGCTGAAGAATCGCGCGAAAAAGGGAGATTCCATCTTTGGCGACGGGACACTCGAGGTCCTGCCTGACGGGTTCGGTTTTCTACGTTCGCCTGATACCTCGTACCTCGCCAGCACCGACGACATCTACGTTTCGCCCTCACAGATCCGCCGCTTCAATCTGCATACGGGTGACACCATCGAAGGGGAAATCCGCACGCCCAAAGACGGCGAGCGCTACTTCGCGCTGGTAAAAGTCGACAAGGTCAACGGCGAAGCGCCTGAAGCGTCGAAGAACAAGATTCTGTTCGAGAATCTGACGCCGCTGCATCCGACCGAAGCGTTCAAGCTCGAGCGGGAAATCAAGGCCGAAGAGAACATCACCGGTCGCATCATTGACATCATTGCGCCGATCGGCAAAGGTCAGCGCGGCCTGCTCGTGGCACCACCCAAGACCGGCAAGACGGTCATGCTGCAGCACCTGGCGCACGCCATCACCTCCAACCATCCGGAAGTCGTCCTGATCGTGCTGCTGATCGATGAACGCCCGGAAGAAGTGACGGAAATGACGCGCTCGGTCAAAGGCGAAGTCGTGTCATCGACTTTTGACGAGCCGGCCACACGTCATGTCCAGGTGGCCGAGATGGTTATCGAAAAGGCGAAGCGCCTGGTCGAGCATAAGAAAGACGTGGTGATTCTGCTCGACTCCATCACCCGCCTGGCGCGCGCCTACAACACCGTCGTACCGGCATCCGGCAAAGTCCTCACCGGCGGCGTGGACGCCAACGCATTGCAGCGGCCCAAACGCTTCTTCGGTGCGGCGCGAAATATCGAGGAAGGTGGCAGTCTGACGATTCTCGCCACCGCGCTGATCGATACCGGATCGCGCATGGACGATGTGATTTACGAAGAATTCAAAGGCACCGGCAACTCGGAAATCCACCTTGACCGGCGGATGTATGAGAAACGGATTTTCCCAGCCATCAACGTCAACCGCTCCGGTACGCGCCGCGAGGAATTACTGATCAAGCCGGAGATCCTGCAAAAGATCTGGGTGCTGCGAAAGCTTCTGTACCCGATGGACGACCTTGAAGCGATGGAATTCCTCCTCGACAAGATCAAGGGCACCAAGACCAACAGCGACTTCTTCGACTCGATGCGTCGCGGTTAAACCGCAAATGCCACGAAGTCGGCGACCCTGCCCGCACCAACCTGCGGCCACCGAGTCCGGGCCGCCACTTCTTCGATTCGGGAAACCCTGAGCACCGCGAATTGCCTTGGCGGTCCGGCTCTGACATAATTGCGCGCTTATTCTCTGGTTTGAAACGCTGGGCACCGGGCCTGAGCGAAGCCAAACCCACACATTCAAGGACCTCGCATGAAAGCCGCTATTCATCCCGATTACCAGGACACGCCGGTCAACTGCTCCTGCGGTAACACCTTCACGACCCGCTCTACGCTCGGGAAACCGCTGCATGTGGAAGTGTGCTCGGCCTGCCATCCTTTCTACACAGGCAAGCAAAAAATCGTCGACACCGCCGGTCGCGTGGAAAAATTCCGCCAGAAATACGCCAGCAAGACTGCTGCAAAATAATCGCGCACGACAAAAAGACGGATCCGCCCGGCAAGGGATGAATGAAGAAAGGCAGCTACGGCTGCCTTTTTTGTCGCCTCGACACGGGCAACGCTACAATGGCCCGCCTCTTTGCTGGAACAGTAGCGCCGACATAGTGATCCCGCTCGTGCGATCGCGTTTGGCTAGGCTGGTTTACCGCGCCGGTACGCTCTGCACCCTGGCGATCACCGCTTGACCGACCGAGCTTGGACGTAATGAAAATTTACCAATAATGTCCGCCTGGCTATCTCGTCGAATTCCGTTACCGCTGCACGACTGGCCGCTCGCTGCGCTGGTCGCCGCCTTCCTGCTGCCCGGATTGCTGGGGCATGACCCATGGAAAACCGAAGATGCGATCGGCATCGGTGTCGTGCACCAGATGCTCTCCGCCGGAAACTGGCTCACGCCGCAATTGGCCGGTGAACCTTTTCTGCAGGACGGCCCGGTCTATTTCTGGGTAGCGGCCGCCTTCGTCAAGCTGCTCGATTTTGCCCTTCCCGCGCACGAAGCGGCGCGTTTTGCCAGCACGCTCTTCGTCCTGCTTGCGCTCTGGTGGGTCAGGCTCGCCGCGCGCGAGCTCTACGGCAAGACGGAAGGCGATCTGTCGATGCTTGCGCTGCTCGGTTGCATCGGACTGATGTGGCACGCGCACGAGACGGCGCCAGATATGGCCATGATCGCCGGATTGGCGGGCGCCTATTACGGTCTCGCCATTGCCCAACGCATGCCGCTCAAGGGCGGCGTATTTTTCGGCGTCGGCTGCGGCCTCGCCTTTCTCGCCAAAGGATTGTTCGGGGTCGCACAACCTTTGCTTGCGGCATTGTTGGTGCTGGCGTTCTCCGCCGAATACCGCAAACGCGAGTTCGGATTCGCCGTCGGCGTCGGACTCGCGGTACTTGCCCCATTTGCTGCCGTGTGGCCCTGGCTGCTGAGCGCATACGCGCCGAGCTACTACGAAAGCTGGTGGGCGTGGCAAATCGCGAACATCACAAGTCGACCGGAATGGAACGAGATTCTCGACACCATCAAAACGCTGTCGTGGGCCGCGTGGCCGGCGTGGCCTTTGACGCTATGGGCCACGTGGACGTATCGCAGACGTTTGCACGAGCCGGGGTATGCGGTGCCGCTCGTGGCCGGACTGGTGTCCCTCGGTCTTTTGATGTTCGTCGAATCGCCCGACGAAATGGACACGCTGGTCATGCTCGTGCCGCTGGCGATCCCGGCGGGCAGCGCGGCGGTGCGCATGCGGCGCGGCGCGACCAATGCGCTGGCCTGGTTCGCCATCATGACCTTCACGCTCATCGGCTGCTTCATGTGGCTCATGTGGATTGCGGCACTCAGCGGATTTCCGGAGCGGCTCGCGGCCAACGCCACGAGACTGCAGCCGGGTTGGGAGTTGCAAATCAACCTGGTCGCAGTGCTGAGCGCGCTTGCGCTCACGATCGGCTGGCTGATTCTCATCCTACGCAGCGAGCGTTCGATTCTGCGCGCCCTGACGCACTGGGGCGCGGGCGCCGCACTATGCTGGGGTCTGGCCGCCACACTCTGGCTGGGCTGGATCGACCATGGCCGCTCGTATCGCGGCGTCGCGGAAGGTCTACGCACGCACCTGCCGGCGCGCTACAGCTGCATCGAAAGTCGCGGCCTACGTCTGCCGCAGCGCGCGCTTTTCGACTATCACGCGAATATCGAAACGCGACGGCAGGAAATCCACGGAACGACCAAGTGTCCATACCTGCTCGTGCAGACCAGTACGCGCGAACGCGCGGCCGATCCGGGGCGCGAATGGCAGCGCATATGGGAGGGCAGCCGGCCGCGCGATCGCGAACGCTATCGGTTGTATCGCAGAAAGGGCTGATCGATGTCGCTGCTCACCCGCACTGAATCCTGGCACCGCCTCACGGAACATCATGCGCGGGTAGCGAATTTGCGCATGCGCGATCAGTTCGCCGCGGACGGTGAACGTGGCCAACGCTACAGCGTGGAGGCGGCCGGGCTCTATCTCGATTATTCCAAGCACCGCATCACCGACGAAACGCTGCAACTGCTGGCCGGATTGGCGCGCGAGCGCGATCTGGCTAGCTGGATCGCGCGCATGTTCGCCGGTCATCCGATCAATAACAGCGAGCAGCGCGCCGTGTTGCACGTGGCATTGCGCGCCGCCTCGCCCCCGACCGAAGTCGGCGAGGCTCTGGGCCGCATGCGCGCATTCGCGCGCGCGATACGCAACGGCACGCTGACGGGGGCGTCAGGAGAGCGCATCAGCGATGTGGTGAATCTCGGCATCGGCGGCTCCGATCTCGGGCCGCGCATGGCCGTGCGCGCATTGCGGCGTTTTTGCCCCGATCTGCCGCGCGTACATTTCGTCGCCAACGTGGATCCCGAGGATCTCAACGCGACGCTCGCCGATCTGCGCCCCGAATCCACGCTGTTCATCATCGCATCCAAAACGTTTACCACCGCGGAAACCCTGATGAACGCGCAGCGTGCGCGTACCTGGTTAGGCACTCGTATTGCCGAAACGCATCTGGGCAGGCATTACGCCGCCATCAGCACAAATCTGGCGGCTGCCGGAAGTTTCGGTATCGCGGAAGATCGCATCTTTCCGATGTGGGATTGGGTCGGCGGCCGTTTCTCGCTCTGGTCGGCAGTCGGACTCGCGCTCATGATCGCCATCGGCCCGGAGGCATTCGATGAATTGCTGGCCGGTGCGCGCAGCATGGATGAACACTTCCGCACCGCGCCGGTGGAATCGAACATGCCGGCGCTTCTCGGGCTACTTGGTGTCTGGTACACCGATTTCTATGGTGCGCGCACTCATGCCGTGCTGCCGTACGCGCAAGATCTGCTGCTCTTCCCGGATCACTTGCAACAGCTCGAAATGGAATCGAACGGCAAACGGGTAGACCGAGATGGCGAAGCGGTCGATTACCTCACCGCCCCAGTGCTTTGGGGCAGCGTGGGTACCAACGGCCAGCACGCATTTCATCAATTACTGCATCAAGGAACGCAGCTCGTGCCGGCGGATTTCATTATCGTGCGAGCCTGCGCGGAACATGGCGATGTCGAAGCGCATCGCATGTTGCTCGCCAATGCCCTTGCGCAAAGCGCGGCGCTGATGATGGGCCACGACGATATGGCCCAGCCGTATCGTCACTATCCGGGTAACCAGCCGTCCAGCACCATCGTCCTGCCGCGCATCGACCCCTATTCGCTCGGCGCGCTCGTGGCGCTCTACGAACATAAGGTGTACGTTCAAGGCATCATGTGGGGCGTCAACAGCTTCGACCAATGGGGCGTCGAACTGGGTAAAGGCATTGCCCGATCACTGCTTCCGGTTCTTGCGGGTCAGGCGCCCGTTACGGAACTGGACGGTTCGACGCAGACCCTGATCGGCCGTCTGCGTATAGCGGCGGAAAACGGGTAAGAGACGGCCGCGTACGCTCTGCGGTACGCTGCCGCATCCGGCACTAACAACGTGAGGAGTACAGCCATGAACGAAGAAACGCTGAATATAAGTATCCGCAAATTTCTCAAACAAGTCGGCGTGCTGTCCCAGCGGGAAATCGAGCGTGCGGTCAGCCGCGCGCTTGAATCCGAAGCGGTGCGCGGCGACGAGCATCTTCCCGCCGTCATGACGCTCGAAGTAGCGGGCCTGAAACTGCGCACCCAATTCGAAGGCACAATCAAACTCGACGACGGCGACGCGCTCACCATGACTACAGCCGAATGAAGTGCTCGCGGTAGTACTTGAGCTCCTCAATGGACTCCTGAATATCGGCCAGCGCTTCATGTTTGCCGTGCTTACTGAGTCCCTTGGCGAGCTCGGGCTTCCAACGTCGCACCAGTTCCTTCAAGGTGCTGACGTCGAGATTGCGGTAATGAAAATAGGATTCCAGCGCCGGCATATAGCGCGCCAGAAATCGGCGATCCTGGCAAATTGAGTTGCCGCACATGGGTGAAGCGCCCTTCGGCACCTGGAGAAGAAGAAAATCGAGCATCTGTTTTTCGACCTCCGCATCCGACAGGGTCGATTCCTTCACCCTGGCAATCAATCCTGATCGGGCGTGAGTGCCCTTGTTCCAGTCGTCCATGCCATCAAGCACTTCATTCGCCTGATGCACGACCAGAACGGGCGCTATGGCGACCGTTTCAAGCTGGGAGTTCGTCACCACGATCGCCACTTCGATAATCCGGTCGCGTTCCGGACTCAAACCGGTCATCTCCATATCGATCCAGATGAGGTTGTTCTGGTCTTGGGCCATGCTGACGTCGTCTCAAGTAAAATGAAATTGTCTCATAGGCCGCCGCGCATCATCATGTTCGTATGAATGCTTTCACCTATGCCTTCGTCGCAGCGCTCGGGCTGGGGACCGCGATCCGTCTGTGGCTTGCGTATCGACACATGCGCCACGTCGAGACGCATCGCAACACCGTACCGGTGAATTTTGCGGATCGCGTGACGCTGGAGGCGCATCAGAAGGCTGCCGGTTACACCATCGCCAAAACCCGATTGCACGTCATCGAAATACTTGTCGGTGTCTTGGTATTGCTCCTGCTGACGTTGGGCGGCGGCGTGCAATGGCTGTCCGAGCAATGGTCGACATGGTTCACGCCGAACGGTTACGCGCATGGTATTGCGCTGATCGGCGGCGTTTTCGCCATCACCGGCCTCGTCGATCTGCCCTTTGGGCTGTATCGCACGTTCGTCATCGAAACGCATTTCGGCTTCAATCGTGTGACGCTTCGTCTGTTCGTGACAGATTTGTGCAAGCAACTGCTGGTCGGTGCGGCACTCGGCATTCCACTGCTCTTCGTCGTCCTGTGGCTGATGAACCAGATGGGTGATTGGTGGTGGTTCTATGTGTGGCTCACATGGATGGCATTCAATGTACTGATCCTGATCATCTTCCCGACCGTCATTGCGCCACTGTTCAACAAGTTCAGTCCGCTGCAGGATAACGATCTACGTCAGCGCATCGAGCAGCTCCTGGCCAAATGCGGTTTCAGGACCAAGGGCGTATTCGTCATGGATGGCTCGAGGCGTTCAAGTCATGGCAACGCCTACTTCACCGGCCTCGGCACCGCGAAGCGAATCGTCTTTTTCGATACCCTGTTGTCACGTCTTGCGCCCGCTGAGATCGAAGCGGTACTTGCGCATGAGCTTGGCCATTTCAAGCGTCACCATATCGTCAAGCGTATCGTGTTGATGTTTGCCGTCAGTCTGGCATTCCTGGCCGGCTTGGCATATCTTGCGCAGCAGACTTGGTTTTATGAAGGATTGGGTGTACACGATCGAGGCACAGCGACAGCGCTGCTGCTCTTTATATTGGTCGTACCGAGCTTTATCTTTTTCGCCCAGCCGCTCGGTAATTCCTATTCACGCAAACATGAATACGAAGCCGACGCCTATGCTGCGCAGCAGACCGGCGCGACGGATCTGATACAAGCCCTGGTAAAGCTCTACCAGGACAATGCCGCAACGTTGACGCCGGACCCGCTACACTCCGCTTTTTACGACTCGCACCCGCCGGCAGGTCTACGGATCGCGCGCTTGCAAGCGTTGGCTCAATAACAGGAGAACCGTGATGAGCACATTGCATACCAGACACTGCCAGGCGCAGGTGGATCGCCTTACCGACGATGCCGCTGCAGCACTCTTGACGCAACTGACCGACTGGCAACTCGAAGCCGGACAGGTGCACAAGCTGTATTCGTTCAAGAATTACTACGCGACCATGGCCTTCGTAAATCTCGTCGCCTGGATTTCGCATCGCGAAAATCATCATCCGGAGCTGCACGTCGGCTTCAACAAGTGCAAGGTCATCTACAGCACCCACTCGGTCGGTGGCTTATCGGACAACGATTTCATTTGTGCGGCACGCCTCGACGCTGCCGTGAGCGCCTGATATGCCGGGCAAACAATTAAACGGGCAGGTGATCGCCGCTTTCGGCCGTCATTATCTGATCGAGACCAACTCGGGCGAGGTAGTGCGCTGCTCGCCGCGCGGAAAACGCAGTACGGTCGCATGCGGTGACCGTGTTTTGATCGAGATGACCGGTGACCGAGAAGGCGTAATCGAAGCGGCCGATCCGCGTTCGTCGCTATTCATGCGGGCGACCGAGCATCGACAGAAAATTATAGCGGCGAACGTAACCCAGGTCGTGATTGTGGTCGCAGGCGTGCCGAGCTTCAGCGACGAGTTGATCGCACGAGCGCTCGTCGCGGCCGAGCATCAGGGGTTACAGGCGACCATCGCGCTCAACAAAGCCGATTTGATGGAGGAAACAGCCGCCGCGCACGAGCGCCTCAAACCCTTCGAGCGCGCCGGATATCGCGTGATCGAATTAAGCGCCAAGCGCAACGTCGCTGTGCTCGTGGAGGCGCTGCAGGGGCACACTACCGTGCTGCTCGGACAATCGGGGATGGGGAAATCGACCATTGTGAATACGATCGTTCCGGAAGCCGATGCCGCCACGCGCGAAATTTCAACCTTCCTCGATTCCGGTCGTCACACCACCACTCATGCGCGGCTGTATCGACTCGGACCCGACACATCCCTGATCGACTGTCCTGGTCTGCAGGAATTCGGCCTGGCGCATCTGACCGCGGATGAAATCGAACACGGCTTCATTGAATTGCGGCCGCTTCGCGGTCAATGCCAATTTCGCGATTGCCGTCATTTGAGCGAACCGGATTGCGCCGTTCGAGCGGCGGTCGAGCGAGGCGGAATCGATCCGCGACGCATTGAACTGTTACACCGCATCCTCGCGGCGCCGAGCGGCTGATTTAATCGTTCAGGTGACGCCGGCTGCAATACTCACCACAAGCAGTACCGCCAGCCAAAGCACCAGCGCCCGCCACACCAATCCAACCGTGCTGTCGAGAAACGGAACATCCGCTTCCTCGCCGATGCCCATTTCCGGCCGGTCTTCGATCAGCCCCGCGCGTACCACCGGCGTGCCGAGTCGTACGCCGAGCGCGCCGGCACCGGCCGCGATGACGACGCCGATCAAACGATCCGGCCAACGCAGCGCTTGCGTCCGCCAGCAGTAAACCGCGTCTTCGAAATTGCCGACGATGGCAAACGCGCCGGCAGTAAAGCGCACCGGAATTGCGTCGATCACACCGAATGCCGTGCGCGAGAATTCTCCGAATCGCTCGCGCCAATTCACCGGCTCCGGTATCGGCGCATCGCTGCCGGCCATTGTCGGGAAGAAATCGGTTTCAACACCCAGTATCGTGTCCGGCGCGTAAATTCCGGCAGCGCTGCCGGTCGGCAACCGGTCGCCCCAGCGATAAAACAGAAATAGCGCGATGCGATAAAGAATCGCTCCGACAGGACCAGGCAGGACGACGAACCAGAACATCACGCCAAACACATGTCGATGTGATGTGGCGAGTGCACTTTCGATCGTCAATTTGGTGATTTCGTTGATCGTCAGGCCGTCGCAATCATGACCGCGCCATTCACCGAGCAACATTCGCGCATTATCGAGATCGCCGGCCTTCAGCGCCGTATGGATATCGGTGAAATAGTGGCTTTCCTGCCGAAACCCCATGGTGACGTAAAGGACGGCGACATTGAGCGCCAGACCGAGTAACGGATGGACACGCATCAGGCCTGCGTAGAGCAGCCAGACCACTACCAGCGCGGGCAATATCGCAAGCAGCCAGGCGATGACGCCGTGGTGGCGTTCGCCCGCGTTGAATTTGCTTTCCAGCAGCGCCGCATAGGCGCCGAACGGGGCAAATATTCGGCGGCGATCGCTCAACGGACGCCACTGTTCCAGCACTAACGCGAGAATGAGGGAAATGAGCGCCATAGCGTTTATTGTTGCGGGATTCGCATCCCGGCACGCCGATTGTCAAGGACGACCATTATACGGGCCGCCATTACCGCAACGGGCAACAGGCGACCGGATCAGAGGCGTGCTGCGGCAAAAGTATCGCAACGGTTCGGATTGCCGCTTTCCAACCCGGCGCGGAACCAGCGAACCCGCTGCGCAGCGCTGCCGTGGGTAAACGATTCCGGCGAAACATAACCCTGCGACTGCATCTGGATGCGATCGTCGCCGACCGCGGCGGCGGCGGCCAGACCTTCTTCGATATCGCCCGCCTCGAGAATGGCGGGATTGTGGCTGGCCCACACGCCGGCATAACAATCCGCCTGGAGTTCCGTGCGGATTGATGCCTCATTACCGCGATCGGCTCGCGGGCCGCGTGCGCGATCCATGACACCGAGCAGATTCTGAACGTGATGTCCCACTTCGTGCGCGATCACATAAGCCTGGGCAAAATCGCCGGGCGCCTGCAAACGCGCTTGCAGGTCACGGAAAAAGGCTAGGTCGATATAAAGCATGCGATCGGCAGGACAGTAGAACGGCCCGACTGCGGCTTGCGCATAACCACATGCGGACTGCACCACGCCGCTGAACAGCACCAGTGTCGGCTTGTCGTAGCGAATGCCGCTTTGCTGAAAAATCGGTGCCCACGTGTCTTCTGTGCTGCCCAGTACCGCAGCCACGAAATCACGCGCCGGATCAGACTCTCCCGGTGCGGCCGGCTTCGACGTAGTCGGCGCTTCGGTCAGGCCTTGCAGTACGACGCCGGGGTCGACGCCGAGCAACATCGCGACCAATGCAACGATTACAACGCCTACTCCACCGCCCGCGATGCCGCGCCCCATGCGAACGCCACGGCGGTCTTCCACGTTTACGCTGCGTCGTTGATTTCCCAGTCGCATTGCTCGACTCCGATCCGTGGATAGCCCATGCAAACCGTGCGCCGCGACGGTGTTATGCAGTCGACATCCCAAGATGCCGACAGAAGTTCATTAGCATTCCGGCTGTGGCGCCCCAGATGTAATGGGCGCCGAAAGATATCGCGTAGTAGTGGCGTTCGCGGCCGCGATGAATGACGGTATTGCATTGGTGATTTCTCGGATCCAGCAGAAACGCCAGCGGCACTTCGAAAACGTCGGCGACCTCGAAAGCGTCGAGCGTCAGAGGCGGCGGCGCGCTGATCAGACCGATGACCGGAGTGACGCGATAACCGGTAACCGTGATGTATTCGCTCAGCGTACCCAACACCTCGACGCGCTCGCGCGGCAACCCGATCTCTTCGGTGCTCTCGCGCAAGGCGGTATCAAAAACCGTCGCATCGTCGGGATCAGTCCGCCCCCCGGGGAAACTGATCTGCCCAGCGTGATCGTATAGGTGATCGGTACGCACCGTGAACAACACGCGCAACTCATCTTCGCGGACAACAACCGGAACCATCACCGCAGCGGTGCGTATTTCCGCTGCCGGCCGCCACAACCATCCGTCGCCGGCGGTGAGCGGCGTGCCAGCCGGCCCACGCGCAAAGTGATCGCGCAGCCAATGCTCGGATAGAATGACGGGCTTTCCTCGATTCATCGGCGCGATCATAGCGCAAGGGGCGCGCAACGCCATGGCGCAAAAAAAGCGGGCGCCCGAAGGCGCCCCGATATGAATCAAGGCAAGCGTTATTCGTTCGCGAACCACATCATGGAAAGGCCGATGCCCAGGCCCGCCGGCAACCCATAGCGCTCGAATACGCTCGTTTCTCCAACGCTCACGACATCGACTGGAATGTTGGAGGCTTTGATCACTCGATCGGCGATCGGTTGCCTCAGCAGACGAGCAATACCGCCAATCGGCGATGTACCCACCACGATTTCGTCGACGCCCTGCCTTGCCGCAAAACCCGTAATGCTTTCGACAATATCGCCGCGCAGCATATGGGTCGTGCAACGCACTCCCGCGGCATCCGCGCGGCGTTGCGCCACTTCAAATGCCCGCCCGGCACGCTCCCGGCGCAAACCTTCAAGCTGCCCACGCGACACGAAGCGCGAAACATAGCGAGGGAAAAGCGGCTGCACATTGACCAGTTGAATGGTCGCATCGCGAGTGTCCTGTGCGGCGCGAATCGCTTCATCGACCGCCTTTAGCGAGCAATCAGAACCGTTTACCGGAACCAGTATTTTGAGCATGACAATTCCTTTCATACTTACACGTTTCCAACGACATGTGCGCGACGACGGTTGTGGAGATAACCAAGCCCCACGACGCCACCGACGGCAAGCACGTAAAGCGCGACGGTCACCGAGCTGTTACGCCCGAAATATTCCTGCACCATCGGTTCGCCGGTCATCATCTTGACGGCGGTCCACGCGATTACGACCGTGCCCGCGTAGACAATTGCGGGATAGCGCTCGATCCATTTCAAAATCAGGCGCGAACCGCCGATGACGATCGGAATACTGATCAGCAGGCCGACCACAACCAGAAAAAAACTACCGCGCGCCGCACCCGCGACTGCCAACACGTTGTCCAGACCCATTACCGCGTCGGCAATAACGATGGTCCGCATCGCGGTCCAGAAACTCGCGGCCGGCTTCACCCGGTGTTGAGCGTCGTGAGTCGGTGCGATGAGCTTCCATGCGATCCACATCAGCAACAGGCCACCGACCAGCATGAGACCCGGGATCTGCAGCAGCCAGACGACAATGACGGTCATGCCGGATCGCACGAAGATTGCGCCCAGCGTGCCCCAGACGATTGCTTTCTTCTGCAGTTGATGTGGGAGATTGCGTGCGGCAAGCGCAATGACAATTGCGTTATCCCCGGCCAACACAAGGTCGATCAGGACAATCGCGGCCAGCGCCGACAAAAACTCCGCTGAAAATAGCTCCATATGCGTCCTTTATTCGGCGGATAAACATGCCAGCCGAATTCAGCGCGATCCGCGGCCCATGCCAAATCCGGCAAAGGTCTCGCTCTCGCTATCGCTGCGTCGGCGACCGGAGACGTGTCTCGTAATGACGGTCACCGCGCGGGAATCGCTTCCCGGAGCTACTCCCCCTTGAGGGTTTCCCGAAGCAACTGCGCTTCGGTTGGACGGATCATGCGGATTACCGGATACGGGGAGAAATGAAGGTTCGCAATGTGTCAATTGCATTTTGTAATACTGTGTCGCGCCTCTTGCCCCGCTTCACCGACAGTGCTGTAATGCGCCCGTACTTTGTGCGGTCCCTCAAAGGGGAGTAGCGGAAGTAGCAGGGTCGTCATTTCGGTGACGCGGTTCGTCCTCCGGCCCTGCTCTGCATGACGAATGTTCTTCGTCTGCAAGCGAGACCTTTGCCACATAGGCGATGGTTCGTGAAACGCCTGAGCCTATAGGCCGTTTCGCTTTGCAGTGCCGTTGGAGAACATTCGATGCTTGATCGTCGCTTACGGCGGTACGTCGGGCACGGCATGCTGACGCAACTTGCCGCCTTCGAGGCAGTGGTCCAACTTGGCGGTTTTACACGCGCCGCCGAAGCGCTCCACATGGCCCAGCCTACCGTTTCCGTGCTGGTCAAGAAGTTGGGCGAAACATTGGGCGTGGTGCTTTTCGAGTCGACCTCGCGTGAAATTCGGCTTACTCCGGCCGGCGCAGAAACCTACAGGTTCTGTCAGGATTTTTTTCACTCGCTCGCCGGCCTCGATAATCACTTGACGGGTTTGCGATCTCCGACGGTTTCTCCGTTGCGGATTGCCGTATGCACAGCCGCGGAATCTCTCGCGCCGGCGATGCTGTGTGGTTTCTGCGAGCGGCATCCGGAACTCCGGCTCATGCTTTCAGTCGCCAACCGCGCGCAATTGCTGCATCGACTGGCGGCTGCAGTCGACGACTTCTATATTTTCGGCACGCCGCCGGCGGGAATGGACGTACACCTGCATCCTCTCCATCCTGACGAAATGCACATTTACGCGTCGGTCTCCCACCCCTACGCGCATCGAAAAAAACTGTCTTTGGCTGAGATCGCGCACGAACCGCTGCTGATGCGGGAGGTCGGTTCGGGCACCAGGCAAATCGCCGACGAACTGTTCGCACGGCATGGCTTTCAGCCCTACATCCGGATGGAGATGGATAACAACGACGCGATTAAACGCGCCGTGGCGGCGGGATACGGCGTCGCCCTGTTATCGCGCTACGCCGTCAGCACGAAGCCGCGACACGAAGCATTGACGCGGCTGCGTGTGGAAGGACTTCCTATCCGGCGCGAATGGCAACTCGTTTATCGCAACGACAAAACGCTCTCTCATACGGAACAGGAGTTGCTTGACGAGATCGGTCTGCAAGCCGCGCGCGTACGTGCCGGCGACAGCGAGATGTCAGGAGCAAACAAGCCTCGAAAGCCTAAGCCGTTCGGCGGCCCAACGTCCGCCGATCCTATCCAGGAGGGTTCGTCATGAAAGCTCCAGCAATTGTTTCGGCCATGATGGCCGTATTATTCAGCGCCTCCGCCTGGGCGTTCCACTGCCCGGCGGACATGGCCAAAATCGATGCGGCGCTAGCCCAACAGCCGTCGATTTCCAAAGCGCAATTGGCAGAAGTGAAGAAACTGCGGGCGGAAGGCGAAACGTTGCACAAAGCAGGCAAACATCAGGAATCGGTCGATACGCTCGCCAAGGCGATGAAGCTGCTGAAGATCGAGTAACGAGGACCGGCCTGTGCCGGTCGTCGCGCCCCGCGTCGGCCGGCGTCGCGGCGTTAGGCCAAGCGCTTTTTGAAGTCGTCGAGTGCGCTCATCAGCGCGCGGCAGATGCCTGGCTCCCATACCGAGTGGCCTGCATCCGGCACGATCGTGTAGCGCACTTCCGGCCATTCGTATTTCAACTCATGCGCCGTAACGGCCGGGCACACGACATCGTAGCGTCCTTGCACGATCACGCCCGGTATCTCGCGCAAACGATGCGCGTTTTCAAGCAGCGCGTTGCTCGGCAGAAAGATATCGTGCGTAAAGTAATGCGCCTCGATGCGCGCCAACCCGAGCGCCACGACGTCGTCGGCGAAATGACTGACCGTCTCCGGTGACGGCAGCAAAGTCGAGCACGAACCTTCGTATACGCTCCATGCTTTGGCGGCCGGCATGTGTACGGCGGGGTCGGGATCAATCAGCCGCTTATAATAACCGGCGAGCAGATCGCGTCGCTCGTCCGGCGGCAAGAAACCGGCGAAGCGATCCCATACCTCGGGGTAGATCGCACGCAATCCATACAGGAACCAGTCGATTTCATTGGGCCGGCACAGAAAAATTCCGCGCAACACGAGCCCGACGCACCGCTGCGGATGCGCTTCGGCGTAGGCGACAGCGAGCGTCGAACCCCATGAACCGCCGAAGACCAGCCAGCGCTCGATACCCAGATGCGTGCGGAGCTGTTCGAGGTCTGCGATCAGATGCGGTGTGGTGTTGTCGCGCAGTTCGCCGAGCGGTTTGGAGCGACCGGCACCGCGCTGATCGTAGATCACAATCCGATAGGCGCCCGGATCGAACAGACGGCGATGGCTCGGCGAGCTGCCCGCTCCTGGCCCGCCGTGCAGAAACACCACCGGGATACCATTGGGGTTGCCGCACGTTTCCCAATACATCGCATGCGTCGTATCCAGAGGCAGCATACCGGCCGCGTGCGGCTCAATCGGTGGAAACAGGGGCAATTCGTTCTGGTTCATCGTGTCTTGAATGTCCGTGCAACACAGCACCCGCGCATGCCGTCACTTGGGTTTGCCGCATGGACTGCGGCTTGACATTGCTCCACGCCTCCAGCGGATTCGGCGGGAGCACTTACAGGAGGCGGTTCTTGCGCAATTCCTATTGGGTTCAGCGCGCTTTTCTGCATCTCGAGGCCGGGCGTCATCAACCGCTTCAACCATTCGAGCGGATCGGGCGAATCGGTATGTCCATTCATGATGCGAATCTATAGGCGCCTGTAGGGATCCGTCAGGGATTCAGAAAAGCGTGCACTTCGTCGCCACGCTTCAAGGTATCCCGATATCCCAGGTCGATCAAGGCACGACAGAAATCGGCTTCGAACAACAAATAGCTGGCGAGGTTGGAGCCGTTGCGATTCATCGCTCCGACTGCGCGCATCAAGAAACGCGTCGTTTTTGGTAAGGACCGCACATGTCGGGCGGCAATCCGCTCGATCGGCTCGCTCGGCGACATCACCAACACATCGATTCTGCGCAAATTAACGCCCAGATGCTCGGCGCGTTCGGGCGAAACGCATTGCAAGGTGCGATTGATGCGTTGCAGCCGCTCGATATCCACAGATAGGCTGTCGAGAAAAATACTGTTCAGCGCATGGCCCGCGATCTGCGCGAGCGACGGGTAGGTGTTCGAACGTACACGCGGCGGCTCAGTGGATTGCCGGCCCGTGCCGATGATAAACACGCGGTCCGCGCCGAGATGCAACGCTGGACTGATCGGGGCAATCTGCCGCATCGAGCCATCGCCGAAATATTCACGATGGACCTTTACCGCGGGAAATATGAATGGCAACGCGCTGGAAGCAAGTAGCAGATCGACATTCAGCGCGCGCGCCGCACCGGTACGCTGCGTACGCTCCCACGCCTCGATGTCCGGACCGCCCTGATAAAACGTGACTGACTGTCCGGAGGTATAGCCCGATGCGGTAACTGCCACGGCATACAGCGCGCCTGCATCGATGTTGGCCTGGATGCGGCCGAAATCCATGGTCCGTTCGAGCATTTCACGCAATGGCGTGTTGTCGAGCAGGGAAATCGGGTTATTGCGATAAAGCAGCGTCAGCGCCGCCAGCCATTTGCCCCCTGTCTTTAGGGTGCCTGGCAGATCCGTGCGATAGACCTGGGGCGCATGAAAACTTTCCCACACATCGCACAGATCGCGCACGCCCCCAGCGAAATCGTTCGCACGAATCGCAAGCGACGCAGCATTAACTGCACCGGCCGACGTCCCGCAGATTATGGGAAAGGGATTGCTCGGCGCATCACCGAGCAGTTCGCCGACCGCTCTCAGTACGCCGATCTGATAGGCGGCACGCGCGCCACCTCCGGTCAGAATGAGCCCGATCTTTTTGCTGTTGTCGGTCATGTTGCAGCGGCCCAGACAGGAATGATCGCGGGCAGCGCAGTGTAGCGTTGTCGTGTCGTGAAAACCAGCAAGGGCCGCGCAAAACTGCGCACATCCGACTACATTCGAAGCCGTAGGTCACGCTGCCCCGGCGGCCGCCTCCACTGCTGTGAGGGCTGTCATATTGACGATGCGGCGAACCGTGGCAGACGGCGTCACGATTTGCACAGGCGCAGCGGCGCCCACCAGGATCGGGCCGATTGTGACGCCATCGCCGGCGGCCGCCTTGAGCAGATTGAAGGAAATGTTCGCGGCCTCGAGTGTCGGCATGACAAGTAGATTCGCCTCGCCCTTCAAGCGCGAGTTGGGAAATACCATTTGACGAACTTCCTCGGACAATGCCGCATCGCCTTGCATCTCACCTTCGACTTCCAGATCGGGCGCCCGATTTTCGATGAGCGCAAGCGCATCGCGCATTTTCGCAGCAGAAGGCGAACCGCTCGTGCCGAAGCTGGAATGCGAAACCAATGCCACCTTGGGCTCGATCCCGAAGCGACGCACCACGTCGGCCGCGAGAATGGTCATTTCGGCCACCTGCTCCGCGGTCGGGTCGAGATTGACGTGCGTATCGCAAATGAACACCGTGCGCCGGGACAGTACGAGCAGATTGAGCGCGTAGTAGCCATTGATGCCCGGACGACGCCCGATGACCTGATCGACATAGTGCAGATGTAGATCATAGGTGCCGAAGGTGCCGCAGATCATTGAGTCGGCATCGCCTTGATAGATCATCATGGCGCCGATCAGCGTGTGACGTCGACGCATTTCGATCTTCGCGTACGGAACCGACACGCCGCGCCGCTCGGTGAGTCCGTGATACGTCTGCCAGTAGCTGCGGTAGCGTTCGTCCCATTCGGGATTGCACAGTTCGAAATCCACGCCGGCCTTGAGCCGCAACCCGAGGCGCGCGATGCGCTGTTCGACCACTTGCGGGCGACCGATGAGAATCGGCTTTGCCAATCCTTCGTCAACGACGATCTGCACGGCGCGCAGCACACGTTCGTCCTCTCCCTCTGCATAAACGACGCGCTTCGTTATCTTCTTGGCCGCGGCGAACAGCGGCCGCATTATCAGACCGGAGTGGTAGACGAACTGCTGCAGCGCGTCGCGGTAGACGTCGAAATCTTCGATCGGCCGCGTCGCCACACCACTATCCATCGCGGCCTTGGCCACAGCGGGTGCAACTTTTACGATCAAGCGCGGATCGAAGGGCTTGGGAATGAAATACTCGGGGCCGAATTTCAGGTCCGGCTCGCCATATGCCGCCGCGACGACATCGGACTGCTCCGCCATTGCCAGATCAGCGATCGCCCGAACGCACGCAACTTTCATTTCTTCATTGATTTCTGTCGCACCGACATCCAGCGCGCCGCGAAAAATGAACGGGAAGCAAAGTACGTTGTTGACCTGGTTCGGGTAGTCGGATCGACCGGTCGCCATAATGGCGTCTGATCGCACCGCCTTGACCAGATCCGGACGGATCTCGGGCTCGGGATTGGCCAGCGCGAGAATAAGCGGCTTGGCGGCCATGCGCGCCACCATATCGGGCTTCAGCACACCGCCGGCAGACAACCCGAGGAATACGTCGGCGCCTTCGATTATTTCGCCAAGCGTGCGCGCATCGGTGTCGCGCGCATAGTGCGCCTTGTAAGAGTCCATCTCCTCGGTGCGGCCTGCATATACCACGCCTTTGATATCGGTTATCCAGATGTTCTGCTCAGATACGCCGAGCCGAACCAACAAATTCAGACACGCCAGCGCCGCAGCCCCGGCGCCCGAGCAGACCAGTTTCACCGAAGAAATAGGCTTGTCGACGAGACGCAGACCGTTAGTAATCGCGGCGGCAACGATTATGGCGGTCCCATGCTGATCGTCATGGAATACCGGAATCTTCATGCGCTTGCGCAACTCGCGTTCGATCTCGAAGCACTCCGGCGATTTGATGTCTTCAAGATTGATGCCGCCGAACGTCGGCTCCAAAGCCGCAACCATATCGATGATCTTGGCCGGATCGCGCTCGTCGAGTTCGATATCGAACACATCGATACCGGCGAACTTCTTGAACAGCACCGCCTTGCCTTCCATTACCGGCTTGGCGGCCAACGGTCCGATCTGGCCAAGGCCGAGTACCGCGGTACCGTTGGTAACGACCCCCACCAGATTGGAGCGAATGGTCAGCGCGCTCGCCTGCATTGGGTCCTGCCTGATCGCTTCGCATGCGGCCGCCACACCAGGTGTATAAGCCAGCGACAAGTCATGCTGGTTGACCAGCCCCTTGCTCGGTGTAACGGAAATTTTTCCTGCGGTTGGGTGACTGTGGTAGTGCAGAGCCGCCTGGCGCAACACGTCTTCCATCGCTTCACTCCTCAGGGATGTCTACCGTCAGTATAGTTCCACCTCGATTCGTCCTGGATAAAAGCGAACCGGTGCGTCTTCTCGCGGTCTTATAAATATTATGAGATCTCTCTACGTAATCACGTTTCTTTGTGCGACGCTCGCCGGTTGCGCCACTCATCCGGGGCAGCGCGATGCAGCCGGCAATCCCGACTTAGAGAGATTGAGTGTGGCACAGATGGCGGAACGGGCCGCTCAGGCGCCGGCGAAACTCGGCGTGGTCGAGATTGCCGCGCTGGCACATCAAGGGCTGCCCGCAAACGAAATCGTGGCGCGCATGCGCGCCAGCGGATCGCGTCTCGATATGGACCCCGAACAACAAAATGCCCTGCGCAAACTCGGTGCGTCCGAAGCGGTGATTGACGCGCTGATCGCCGCGGAGTCCGAGGCGCGACGAACCGATCGCGTAACCGCGGAGGCAGACCGCGCCGCACGACGCAAGCAGCAGGCAGAGGCGCGGCGCGAGATGTATCGCTCCTACGGCTACGATCCCTATCCCTACGGCAACTGGTACCCGTACTTCGGATACAGCCGGTTCGGCCATCACAACGGCTGGCACAGCGGCATCGGCTGGGGCTGGGGCTGGTAGCATCAACGCCCCTACATCAAAACCCGCGTAGCTTCATGAATGGTCGTCGCTCGGCGGCGCTGGCGCGCCGAATGCAGGACATTGCGCCCTTCCAGGTCATGGAGGTACAGCGGCGCGCATTCGAGCTCGAAGCGCAAGGCAGACATATCGTTCACATGGAAATCGGTCAGCCGGACTTTTCGGCGCCGCCCCAGGTGGTCGAGGCAGGCGTCGCGGCGCTGCGCGAAACGCGGCTCGGGTATACCGATGCGCTGGGACTGCCGGCATTGCGCGAACGGATCGCGAGCTTCTACGCCACACAGTTTCAGGTCGCGCTGAGCCCGAACCAGATCATGGTGACGGCGGGCGCTTCGGGCGCTTTCCTCATCGCCATGGGCGCGCTGATCGATCCGGGCGACCAGGTGCTCATGGCCGACCCCTGTTATCCATGCACGCGCCATTTCGTGCGAATGTTCGACGGACGGGCGATCGCGTTGCCTGCTACGGCCGATCACCTTTATCAACCGCGCGCGGAAGATATCGCGGGTGCGTGGCAGCCGCAGACGCGCGGCGTGGCGCTCGCGTCGCCATCCAACCCGACCGGAACGAGTATCCCGACGAGCGAACTGACGCACATCGCCGAGATCGTTTCAGCGCGCGGCGGCTTCCTGCTGGTGGATGAAATTTATCAAGGACTGGTCTACGACCGCCCGCCGTCGACGGCGTTATCGGTGTCCGGTTCGTGCCTGGTGATCAACAGCTTCTCCAAGTACTTTTGCATGACTGGTTGGCGGCTCGGCTGGCTGGTTGCACCGGAAGCGCAGATCCGCGAGATGGAACGTCTCGCGCAGAATGCGTACATTTGCGCATCGGCTCCGGCACAGCATGCGGCGCTCGCAGCGTTCGAGCCGGGCACGCTTGCAGTGCTTGAAGAGCGTCGCGCGGCGTTTCGGCGCAGACGGGATTTTCTCGTGCCGGCATTGCGTGAACTTGGATTTTCGGTTCCGACCATACCGGACGGAGCGTTTTACATTTATGCGGGCTGCGAACGCTTCACCGCCGACAGCCGGGAATTCGCCATGCGTCTATTGGATGAAGCGGGGGTGGCGATCACACCGGGTTGTGATTTCGGCGTGCATCGTGCGAAACAGCATGTGCGCTTCGCCTACACCCGAAGGATCGAGGAATTGGAGACGGGAGTGGAGCGGCTCGCACGCTTCATATCGAAGCTGTAGTGCCCCTTCGAAGGCGCGGGCTTCTTCAGCTCAACCGCGCCGCTGCTCAGATATCGGCGCGCGCCGAAACGACGCCAAGCGCACGACGCAGGCGCGCCTGCTCCGCCATGACTTTCTGCGCGTAGCGACTCTCCGGATCATCGGCGGCGCCCGCGTAAAGCTGCAGTCCGCTTTCGAGCGATCCGGTCTGCCGTATATAAGTCTTCAGGATCTGCACGCCGACCTGGATATTCACTCTCGGCTGGAGCAGCGCTTCGTCCCCGCCATGCGCGCTCAACTTGTCGAGATGGAATCGCGGCACGACCTGCATCAAGCCTTTTGCGCCATAACCGCTTTCCGCGATGGGGTTGAAGCGCGATTCAATCGCCATGACGGAAAGGATCAACAGCGGATCCACTTTCCATTTCCGCCCAACCGCGTAGGACTCCTGCACCAGTTGCTCAATAGCGTCGCCGGCCACCCGGTACCTGCGCGCCAGATATGCGGCCACCGTGCGCTGCTGCGATTGCACCGCGCTGTCGACTTCATGGGGCCGAGGGTCCGCCGGTTGCTCAGCCGCCTGGGCGTCAACGATGGTGGCGTCCTGCGTGAATTCGGGATCGATAAGCAACGCCACGAGTGCGACCAGGCCGAACAATGCGAGCGCCTGCGTAGCGGTCTTCGTCGCAATCCCCATCACCTCGCGGGCCTTGCGCATACACATCTGCTTCATGCTTTCTCCGTGCAAAAGTCACACTGCCGAAAACCGCTCGCAACCAGTCCTGCAATATTTGCTCTGCAGCAGATGCGGTGTGATCTATGGACCCGCAGTCGTAGATGAGCGGGTCGTACGGTGCGCAAATTCGCGCATTTACCGCGTTGGCTTAAGCCGGAACTTTAGGTTCGACTCACAAAGCCTTACGGCGCGGATATAACTCAATGAATAGAGTTTGAAGGAAAGGGCAGGATAATTAAGAAGTTAGCTCTCGTCAAGCTATTCCGACGAGCGGCCGGCGCAGTTCTACTGCAGTGCACAATAAAAAAATTTTGGGGAAAGGCCGCCCGGCTCCACCATCGACCGGCTGGTAAAATGGCTCGGTCTTTTGGCAGGATGCCGGGAGGCAAACACACCAGTAGTCGAATGTCTGCGGACCGACCTTTGCCTGTACAAAGATCGGCCGCAGACAGTTCGATACCCCGCCTTAAGGCCGTGAGCCCGTAGGAAAAGGCCACGCAGCTGCCGGGTTCAGTGCAGTCTTGACCCCGGGTGTGGCTGCAGTTGACGGTGCAGCAGGCGCTGCTTCGGAAGCAGATGCCGCTGGTGCTGCTGCAGTCTTCTTGGCCGCTCTTTTCACTGGCTTGGCTTTTCTTCTGGCAGGTTCCTTGGCAGCTTTTTTGGCTGCTTTCTTTTTGGCCGCTTTTTTGGCTGGCTTCTTCGCAGCCTTTTTCGCGGTTTTTTTCTTGGCGGCTTTTTTCTTCGCGGTTTTTTTCTTGGCGGTTTTCTTGGCGGCCGTTTTCTTCGTGGCAGCCTTTTTCGTCGCCGTCTTTTTCTTCGCCGGCTTCTTCACCGCGGCTTTTTTTGCCGCCGTTTTCTTCTTCGCCGGCCGCTTGACCGCCGCCTTCTTCACCGCCGTTTTTTTCTTCGCCGGGCGCTTGACCGCGGCTTTCTTCACCGCAGTTTTACGAACGGCTTTCTTCACGGCTTTCTTCACGGCCTTTTTGGCCGGCTTCTTCGCAGCTTTCTTGGCAGTTTTTTTCGTTGCCATGCTTTACTCCTTCAGAGTTAAGAGAACAAACACACCAACTACGCCCCGGCCTCAAAGGCCGGGACATCCACCGACAGGCGAGCCTGTCGTTGAATCCAGCGGGGCTGCGATCCCCCATACAAAAATGTCGGCTCCGCCAACGGGTCCGACATCGAAAATTCCTGTTCAGCCTTCACCGCACCGGAAACAGCAAAAGGCGTCCCGCCTGCACGGGAAGCCTGTCCACGGCCCCGGTTTTCGGGACACGCGATGTTGCTTGAAGCGGCGACTGCCTAATCCCAACTGAGGGCGCCTCCGGTCTGATACTCGATCACGCGCGTCTCAAAGAAGTTGCGTTCTTTTTTCAGATCGATCATCTCGCTCATCCAGGGGAACGGGTTGTTCGCCCCTTGGAACAGCGTCTCAACTCCTATCTGTTGACAACGCCGATTCGCGATGTAGCGAAGATACTCTTTAAACATTGGTGCATTCAAGCCCAACACGCCACGCGGCATCGTATCTTCCGCATATCGGTACTCAAGATCAACTGCTTTACGCATCAACGATTGGATCTCTTCGCGAAATTCGGCGGTCCACAACTGCGGATTCTCCAGTTTGATCTGGTTGATGAGATCGATGCCGAAGTTGCAATGCATCGACTCATCGCGAAGGATGTACTGATACTGCTCGGCCGCGCCGGTCATCTTGTTCTGCCGACCGAGCGCGAGAATCTGCGTGAAGCCGACGTAAAAAAACAGGCCTTCCATGATGCAGGCGAACACGATCAGGCTCTTGAGCAGTTGTTGATCCGTATCGGGCGTGCCGGTTCTGAAGGCGGGATCCGTCAGCGTGTCGATGAACGGGACCAGGAATTCGTCCTTGTCGCGGATGCTGTCGATCTCATGGTAGGCGTTGAAGACTTCGCCTTCATCCAGCCCCAGACTTTCGACGATGTACTGATAGGCGTGCGTGTGGATCGCCTCCTCGAATGCCTGACGCAGCAGGTACTGACGGCATTCCGGCGCGGTGATGTGACGATAGGTCCCCAGCACGATGTTGTTGGCCGCCAGGGAATCCGCCGTGACGAAGAAGCCGAGGTTGCGCTTGATCAGACGCCGCTCGTCCTCGGTCAGCCCGTTCGGATCTTTCCAGAGCGCGATATCACGGCTCATGTTGATTTCTTGCGGCATCCAATGGTTCGCGCAGGCCGAAAGGTACTTTTCCCAGGCCCATTTGTACTTGAACGGAACCAGCTGGTTCACGTCCGTTTTCGCATTGATGACGAGCTTGTCTTCCACCCGGATGCGACGGAAGCGCTCTTCTTTCGGCACGGCGATGTCGCTTGCCGCCGCGGCAGGCGCCGTCGACATCGAAGTGCCTCGCCCGCCGGCCCGGCTTACGCTCGCCGGATTCATCCCACCGGCGTTCGGCTCGTCTTCAAAGCTCAACATATGTTCCTCCATCTGAATTTCGCTGCGGCTCGTCGGCAGCTCCAAGTGTTGTGTGACGGCAAGGGCTCATCCCACGCCTTCTACATCCGGGCCGCCTCCCACAGCGTCCGCCGCCATTCTCGTTACGGCTCCAGGTCCGCGACCGCCTCACTGGCACGCTTCACAATCCGGGTTGTCGATCGAGCAGAATTTGGCCGCATCGACCGCTTGGTTCGTCATACCGCCATCGGAGGGCACCGCGTTCAGCGCGCCGGCCTTTACGGTGGATTTCTCCGCGTGAGTCGCGCCCATCGCGCGCAGGTAATAGGTGGTTTTCAGACCGCGCAGCCACGCCAGCTTGTATGTCTCGTCCAGTTTCTTGCCGGAGGCGTTGGCCATGTACAAATTGAGCGACTGCGCCTGGTCGATCCATTTCTGCCGACGCGACGCCGCCTCGACCAGCCATGAAGGATCGATCTCGAAGGCGGTGGCATAAACCTGACGCAATTCGTTCGGCACGCGATCGATGGGGCCGAGGTTGCCGTCGAAGTACTTGAGATCGGCGATCATGACCTCATCCCATACGCCCAACCGCTTGAGGTCGGCCACCAGATAGTCGTTGGCCACCGTGAATTCGCCGGAAAGATTCGACTTGACGTACAGGTTCTGGAACGTCGGCTCGATCGAGGCTGAAACGCCAATGATGTTGGCGATGGTCGCAGTCGGCGCGATCGCAAGGCAGTTGGAGTTCCGCATACCATGCTCTTTGATGCGCTCGCGCAGACTATCCCAGTCCATGGTGGCGGACTGGTCAACCTCGACGTATCCACCCCGCTCTTCCTGCAGCAGCTTGAGGGTGTCCTGCGGCAGGATGCCGCGATCCCACAATGAGCCCCTATAAGACGCATAGCGGCCGCGCTCCTGCGCCAGTTCGGTAGACGCCCAATAGGCGTAATAAGCCAGCGTTTCCATCGAACGATCGGCGAATTCCACTGCCTCGGGCGAGGCATACGGGATCCGCAGCTTGTGCAGGCAATCCTGGAATCCCATGATGCCCATGCCGACCGGCCGATGCTTCAGGTTCGCGTTACGCGCCTTGGCGACGGCGTAGTAGTTGATATCGATGACGTTGTCGAGCATGCGCATCGCGATGGAGACGGTGCGCTTCAGCTTCTCTTGATCGAGCTGACCGTTCTTCAGGTGCGCCACCAGGTTGACCGAACCCAGGTTGCAGACCGCGATTTCGCTGTCGTTGGTATTGAGGGTGATCTCGGTACACAGGTTGGAACTGTGCACCACACCCACGTGTTGCTGCGGCGACCTGACGTTGCAGGGGTCCTTGAATGTGATCCAGGGATGCCCGGTTTCGAACAACATCGACAACATCTTGCGCCACAGTTGCAATGCCGGCACTTTCTTGTACAGCTTGAGCTCGCCGCGAGCCGCCTTGTCTTCGTAAGCGAGATAAGCCCGCTCGAAAGCCAAGCCGAATTTCTCATGCAGATCGGGGCAGTCGGACGGCGAAAACAGGGTCCACTCGCCGCTCTCCATGACCCGCTTCATGAACAGATCCGGCACCCAGTTGGCCGTGTTCATGTCGTGCGTGCGGCGGCGGTCGTCGCCCGTGTTCTTGCGCAATTCGAGGAATTCCTCGATGTCGAGATGCCAGGTTTCGAGATAGGAGCACACCGCGCCCTTGCGTTTGCCGCCCTGGTTCACCGCGACGGCCGTGTCGTTCACGACCTTGAGGAACGGTACGACCCCCTGCGACTTGCCGTTGGTGCCCTTGATATGGCTGCCCAGCGCGCGTACCGGCGTCCAGTCATTGCCCAAGCCGCCGGCGTACTTTGCCAGCAGCGCGTTTTCCTTGATCGCTTCGTAAATGCCATCCAGATCGTCGGCAACCGTCGTCAGGTAGCAGCTCGACAACTGCGACCGACGCGTGCCGGAATTGAACAGCGTCGGCGTCGAGCTCATGAAATCGAAGGACGACAGCACGTTGTAGAACTCGACTGCGCGCGCTTCGCGGTCGATTTCCTGAATCGCCAGCCCCATGGCGACACGCATAAAAAATGCCTGCGGCAGTTCGATGCGGCTCTCGTCGATATGCAGGAAATACCGGTCGTACAGCGTCTGCAGGCCAAGGTAGCCGAACTTCAGATCGCGCGAAGCGTCGATCGCGGCGCCCAGTTTCGCCAGGTCGTAGCGACCGAGCTCTTCGTCGAGCAGCTCTGCATCGATGCCCTTGCGGATGAATTGCGGGAAGTACTCCGCATACCGTGTCGCCATCTCCGCTTGCGATGCTTCTTCGCCCAACACCTCACGCCGGATGGTATTCAACAAGAGCCGTGCGGTAACAAAAGAATAGGCAGGTTCTTTTTCGATCAATGCGCGCGCCGACAGAATGGCCGATTTCCGCACTTCCTCCATCGGCACGCCGTCGTACAGATTCTTCAACGTATCTTCGAGAATGATTTTCGGCTGCACAGCGTCGCCCAGCTCGGCGCAGGCCGAACGGATCAAGTCGGTCAGGCCGTCCATATTCAAGGCGCGACGCTCGCCGTCTTCGATCACGTGCAGCACCGACTTGGCGGCGGCCTTGGATTTCTTCTGCGCGGACTCCTGTGCCCGCGCCTGAGCACGCTTTTCACGATAGAGCACGTACGCACGTGCTACATCGTGCTCGCCGGAGCGCATCAGCGCCAACTCGACCTGGTCCTGGATGTCTTCGATGTGAACAGTGCCGCCGGTCGGTTGCCGGCGCATCAGCGCACCGACCACAAGGTCGGTGAGTTGCGTGACAAGTTCACGAATGCGCGCGGACGCTGCGCCCTGACCGCCGTTGACCGCCAAGAAAGCTTTGGCCATCGCGATCGAGATTTTGCCCGGCTCGAAACCAACCACCGACCCGTTGCGGCGGATGACCTTGTACTGCGAGAGCATGGATTCGGTGATGCTCGGTTCTGACGACTCCGGGAGACTGGCGGCAATAAGGGGTTGGGACGACGCGATTTCACCGACATGCTGCATGGGAATGTCTCCTCTATCTATGCATGAACTAGGGTTGCTGGTTCGCACCCCGCGCTCCCGCCTCTCCTCTTTCGGCGAGACCACTATATATAGTATGCGGTTCGGAGTTTGAAACTGATTCTAGTGCGCCACATGTAGAGACGCAACAACTTAGCGCATCATTTTTTGGTCAGGAGAATTTGTAACGAAATGTGCGCGTGCAGCAACGCGCGAGCAAGGTGGAAGAGATCAGGAGAGTGCGGAGAGAAGCGTACGAAAGCGGCCCCAGTCGAACGCGTCGCCCGGGTCCGTTTTGCGGCCCGGCGCGATATCGGAATGGCCGACCATATCGACAAGTGGATAGCGCTGCCGCAATGCGAAAGCAAGTCGCGCCAGGCTGGTGTACTGCGCATCCGCATAGCGCAGATGATCGGCGCCCTCCAACTCGATGCCAATCGAAAAATCATTACATCGTTCCCGCCCGCGCCAGTTCGATACGCCGGCATGCCATGCGCGCTGATTGCAGGGAACGAACTGCAGCACCCGGCCATTTCGGCGCATATAGAAATGCGCCGAAACGCACGCATTGCGCAGCTTCTCGAAATACGGATGCGCAGTGCAATCCAGAGTATTCGTGAAGAGACGCGCGACCTCATCGCCGCCGAACTGATCGGGCGGCAGACTGATACCGTGAATCACTAGCAGTTCGACTTCGACACCATTGGGCCGTGTGTCGAAATTCGGCGAAGGAATATACGGCCCGCCGGTCAGTAAACCGTTCTCACCGATGATCATGCGAGTGACGAAGAGATGGCAGTCTCAATGAATGTTGAGTCGCTCCATCCGGTAGCGTAGCGCCCGGAAGGTGATGCCCAGCAGCTTCGCAGCCGCGGTGCGATTGAAGCGTGTCTTGTCGAGTGCTTCCATGATCGCGCTCCGTTCGACGCGGTCGAGATAGTCCTGCAGCGGCCACTTGGCATCCGGGGCGATCGCTTCTTCGGACAGCCGCGGTGGCGCCAGTTGCAAATCGTCCGCGTGAATCTCCGCCGCGCCCGATAGCGCAACGGCGCGTTCGAGCACATTCTCGAGTTCGCGTATGTTGCCCGGAAAATCGTACGCCACCAACGCCTGCTCCGCCGGCTTGGTGAGGCGCGGCGCTTCACTCCCCGCTTCGGCCGACAGCCGCTGCAGGATCGCCCGGCTCAGCAAAGGGATGTCTTCGCGACACTCGCGCAGCGATGGCATGCGCAACTCGATCACGTTGAGCCGGTAGTAAAGGTCCTGGCGAAATTTGCCCAATTCGACCAACGCGCCAAGATTCTGATGGGTAGCGCAAATGATCCGCACGTCGACGGCATCCTCGGCCGTGGCGCCGACCTTGCGCACCCGCTTTTCCTGAATTGCGCGCAGGAGCTTCACCTGCATCGCGAGCGGCAGATCAGCCACCTCGTCAAGAAACAGTGTTCCGCCATGGGCGGCCTGAAAGAATCCGTCATGGTCGGTTTCCGCGCCCGTGAAGGCGCCTTTGCGATAGCCGAAGAACTCGCTTTCCATCAAATTTTCCGGAATCGCGCCACAGTTCACCGGCATAAAGGGCTGGTCGCGCCGCGCACCGTTGTCATGGATCAGACGAGCCGCCAATTCCTTGCCGCTACCCGATTCTCCGGTCAGATATACCGGCGCCTGGCTGCGTGCCAGTTTGGCGATCATGTTTCTGACATGCTGGATCGGCGGACTTTCGCCGAGCATCTGATGTCCGCCATCTGATTTAGGCTGTGCTTTCTCCGGCAATGAAAGCGCGGATTTCACCAACGCGCGTAATTGTTCAAGTGTAAGCGGTTTGCTCACATAGTCGAACGCGCCTGCTTTCAATGCCGCTACCGCGTTCTCCGTACTGCCGTGCGCGGTAATGACCGCGACCGGCAGGTCGGCACAATTTGCGCTGATGTAGCGCACAAGTTCCAGACCTTCGCCATCAGGCAAGCGCATGTCGGTCAGGCAAAGCGCAAAAGATTCGGCGCGCAAATAGGACAACGCTTCTTCGACGCAGCCGGCGCTCCGCACATTGAGCCCCATGCGCAACAAGGTGAGTTCCAGCAGTTCCCGAATATCGGCCTCGTCGTCAACGACGAGAACGTTGGTTTCGGCGTTGCTGCGCCGGTCGCGATTCAATGTGGTGTGTGAGGCCATACGATGCAAAAGTCGGCGCCCCTGTCGCGCGCTATGTATTCAAGTCGGGCGCCATTGGCGCCGCAAAGCTCTCGGGCAATATACAGTCCGAGCCCGGTGCCCGAACTATAGGTGGTAAAGAACGGTTCGAACAACTGCGGCTGCAAGGATTTCGGCACACCGCCACCATCGTCGATAATATGAAGCGTTACCGCTTCCGCGGTCTGCGACTGCTCAATAACCACGCTTCCGGGCTGATGCGCGGAGTGCCGCCAGGCATTCCGCACCAGATTCCAAAGCACCTGATAAAAATGCACCCGATCGAACTCGACCACGACGCGGTCGACATCCACTAACCGGATGCCGTTCTCGATAACGCCCTCGTTTTCCGAAAACTCGACGACGAACGACTCGAGAAAGGCGTCGAGCCGCAATGGCTCGCGTTGCGCGCGATCACGCCGGTTCAGTTCGAGCACATCGTGCACCATCCGCTCCAGGCGCGCCGCGTTGTCGCGAATGATGCGCGTCAAGCGCATGCGCTGGGGCACCCGATTCTCCTCCTCCATCAAGTCGGCCGCGTGCACGATGGCAGACAGTGGATTCCGAATCTCGTGCGCGATGTTGGCTGTAAGACGCCCTAGCGCGGCAAGCTTATGCTGACGAGCGCGCTCTTCCAACTTCGATTCGTCCTCGAGATAAATGACGCTGCCACCGCCCGCAGGCATGCCGGCGTCGACGAAACGAGCGTGCGCCCGTTTGCCCGATGCCGGAAATTCGATCTGTTCCTTGCTCGCGCCGGTGCCGCTGCGCCAGCGTTGCAAGGCAGCGGCCAGCGGCTCCGCCTGCCGAGCGACATCCACCCCTTCTACCATCGGCCCGAGCAAGGCTTCCGCCTGGGGGTTGTACTGCTGAATTGCGCCCGAAGGATCGACCACTACAACGCCGTCCTGAGCATCTCGGATGATCAGTTCATTGACGCGTAACTGATTGGCCAAGCGCACTCCCCGCTCGCGCGCGATGTCTTCGTTCGCGACCACCCGCTTGGCAAGGAAGTTGGTAATCAATGCTGTCGCAAAAAAAGCGACTGAAACCAGCCCCGGCTGAACGAAGGTGGCAGTGTTCACCCCGACAGTCAGAACCCTGACAAGGTGCTCGGCCAATATGGCGATCGTCGCGACCGCTGCGTAAAACAAAATCATGCGCCCATGGCTCACCAGCGCAGCACCCGTCAGAGAAATGAGCAGCATCAGCGCCAGACCGCTCCGATGACCGCCACTCGCATGCAGCAAGAGCGTGATGGCGGCGATGTCCACCAGCACCTGCGCCGTCAGATGCGCGTTGAAATGCCCCTTGAAGCCGAGCAGCAATATATGAAGGGTGATTGCACAGGCAAAATAAACAACCGCCACACCAAGAAAAAAACGCGGATTCTCGCTGCCGAAATTGAAGACTTCGCCGTATTGAGTGGTCGAAAGAAGAAACAGCAGGGCCAATGCAACGCGGTAGACGTTGAAGTACGCCAGGGATGTCCAATAGGAACTCGAGACGTTCATAGCCCCAGGCTGGTCAGCCGGCGCGCTGATCGATGTCGGGTGCGGCGCGGACATGCTATCTAGAAGCGAGACGGCGATGCTGCTCCGAGCAGTAGTAATTGCCACGCTCTTCCACCGCTTCGGATACCGGCAGATATAAACCGCATTGCGTGCAATTCACCATACGCTCGGCATCGCGGGTCGGCGAAGGTGCGCTTTTATGATCTCTCGATCGAATGATCCTGCGCACCCAGAAAATGAGTGCGACCGCCAGAACAAGAAATAGCAATTTGCCCATCGGGGCGATCCCTCGTATGTTCGGCCAGCGAGGCGCTGATCGAAGGAGTCGGCATTATACGAGGGGGACTGCAGCGCTGCCCGTCAGGAATACACCTTCAGACAACCAGAAGGTTGCGACGGAATTGGCTTGGGGTGCAGCCCAGGTGTTGCACGAAGAAGCGCGTGAAATGCGCCGGCGCGCTGAATCCGAGTTGTTCGGACAGCGTCGAAAGCATGATGTCGGACGCACCCAGGGCGCGCAGAGCATACGCAACACGCTCTTCATCGATGACATGCTGCGGGGAGACGCCGATGCACCGTTTGAATTGCCGGAAGAAATGCGACCGCGACATGCCCGAACCGGCCGCCAGCGATTCGATTTTGATACCTTGTATGGCCGAACTGCGTAAACGCTCGAACGCGCGACGCACGCGAAAGTCGACGGAGGTCCGCTCGCTGCCCGAGCGCCCGTCGCCCGCGTATCTGACGCGGACCGTATCGATTAGATGTTCAATTTTTAGTTGTATCGTTTCCAACCGGGCCACCGGCCGGTCGAACATGAGCGTGACAAGTTCGTCGAGTTGCCGGCGTATTTCGAAATCGATCGTCGCGGTCGTCTGCGAAAACCTGAAAGCAAACGCCGAGTCTGCCGCCGCATTGGCGTCGAGTAGCGAAGGCTCGATCAGCAGCGTAACCAGCGTGCTTGGTTGATCGGAAATCGGGGTGCGTGAATGCGGCGTCCATGGATCAAGTAACAGCATGTCGCCGGCCATGAACTGGATCGGCCGCTCGTCCACGTTCACGACGAACTCGGCACCGCCTAGATGAAATAGGACGCTTGGCTCTTTATAAGTATGCGAATTTACAGGTCGGCGGAACGCTCCGGCCGACAGACGGCCGAAACGACCCATTACGGTGGATATTTTTTCTTTCATAACGCCTCCCCAGCAGCGGAGGAAAAATTTATAAGGGCTGCCGATGAACGTCAACGGTTGAGCATAGGCCTGAAGGCTAGTCCCGACTACCGACTCGACTATCGGCGCGCGCCGTGCTAACGCGATCGGTCCTAGGCCGACTGAAAGAAAATTCCGACTGGAAGACCAACGATGCAACGATTGGTCGGGGTGAGAGGATTCGAACCTCCGACTCCTGCGTCCCGAAGCCGTTCCGGGCACTTACGCCTATAGGCGCTCAAAATCTAAAGACATTAAATCAGTGTCTTAGTGTGCATCAGCATGCATCAGAACGCAACAAGGCATCGGTTTTTCGGCTCTGATTGGGGCAGGATTGGAGCAAACATCCCACGTGCCAGCCGATGAGCGCGTCGGCAAGCAACCGCGTCTTCCTGACGCGCTCGTCCCGCATCAATACACTCGCCGCTGTTCAAAAAGTGTCCCGCCACGAGACACTTTGGCATTTCCGAGAATCCAGCCGGGACGAGCGACCTTTAAGTTCCAGATTCAGCACGCGACCAACTCTATACTGGGTTTTAACAGACTGAAATCCGTGGACTTGCATTACCGGCCCATCACAAAACAAGCAGCGGCCGAAATTCTTTCGGTCTCGCTGCGGACCGTTGACAGCCTTATCGCAAACGGCACCATGCCGCGACCAGTGCCCCTACCCGGCACTCGGCGCCTTTACTGGCACCCTTCAGTATTCTACGGCTGGCTCGATCAGCACCTGAAAAATCTCGTCGTCGGCATATCAGAGCATGACGTACCAAAACCGCGCGGGCGCCCGAGAAACAGATTGACAGGAACCTAGTCTATTTTTCGTAGAGCTTCATAACGGCAGCGTCAGTGAAGGGGTGTAACTTCCACCGTGCAGGCCTTCAAAGTCATACTCATAGAGCGTAACTTTCCCCAGTCCTGGTTGCCGTTGTCCCAGGAAAAACGTGAAGCCATTTGGTGCCGCCACGAACAGGTGAATCGGCTGGCGCCTTTGCGTTTGAACGGTTGCGATCTGTTGTGCTAATGCTTCGACCAGCTCAAATGCATGCTGCCCGCTGGCAACGCATCGTGCGCCGGGACCGGAAGATGGTCGCGCGATCAGCAAGGTCCAGGCATCAGGTATCGCGCCTTCGATATATCGTCGTACGGCCGGGCTGATCTCATGGGTCAATGAAACCGCCACGACAAGATCTTCGCCGCCCTCTTTCAAGTTCTCCTGCTCAAAAAACCAGGTCGCCCAGGTTGGGTCCGACTGGCTGTCACCCGGCTTCCAAAGTTTCCGCCCCCCCGTGCGCTGCTCCACTTCGACATCGCAACCGGATTTGATGTTGAGTACGGAGCCCGCGGCGAAGGCGAGCGTGATATGGGCATCAAGTGCCAAACGGAGATTGCCGCTTTTCTTCCCCGCCTCTAGCAAGAATTGCTTCAGCTCCGGGTACAGAGTGCTAGACCAGTCCGCATCGTTGCGAATCGGACGGTCATTGAACTTGGGCACGAAATCGAGCACCTCGACGCAACGATCCCGCAACTGGTCGATCGGGTGCTCAAAAGATTTGACTCCATACACCGTCGGCCGACCTTGGCTCGCCTGCAGCAAGCCTTCCTGCGCGCAAGCCTGCCTGAATGATGCGCGATCAAACTCCTGCCGCCCTTGCGCCATCCAGTTGAAAACCACGTCATCATAGGGAAAGGCGCTGTGGTTGCCGTAAACGCAGCGCAAGCCCACACCAAGGAATAGACCGTTCAAACGCTCCTTCAAGTCCTCCAGCGAATCGGTCGCCTCGCTCAAGGCCAACGTATGTGCAAACAACCGCAGCGCCGGTTCATCGATTCCCAGATGCTCCCGCCATACCTTGCGTATCTTGCCAACCTCGCTGTTGTCGGTCTTGGTGCCGAAGAGTTGATCGAGCCGCAAGGTGCTGGAACGCTGGACGATGAGCTTGCGTAACGGATCGGCGACGCGCCAGTTCGTCAGTAGGCGAAAGCGAATTCCGATGCCGGCCGGCGCATGCTCCAACTGCGCACGGTGCGCCTTTTGCAACAGCGAATGCGACTCCGCGTTGATGAACTGCGGATCGGTCAGATGGGCATAGCCGTAGGTGTCCGGGGTGACATGCCACTTGCACTGGATGTGTTCGCGCCGCAGCGGATTGCCGTTCTGATCCTGTAGGCAACGAGCGCCGTCGTACTCGACCCAGATATCGTCGAAACTCTTGGGACCGCGTTCGAAGCCGACTTTGATGATTGGGCTCTTCGGGTCGAGCAGCCAGGCGGCCTTCAGCCAGAACATCCTAGCTTGGAAAACGTCGCCTTCGCGCCTGACCGTGACTGCCTGGGTCATGGCATCTCCCGCTTAGTTCAGACTGTCACGGAAGGCTGGCGTCGGCTGCATCGCCTTCGCGATTTCCGTCGCGCGCAGCCCGCTGACCCCGCTCGAGGGGTAAGCATCCAGGACGATGGAGGGAATCAAACGCTGAGTCAGATCGGAAAAGGTAAAGCCATAATCGTGTCCGTTCGCCGGACCAGTCGCGTTGACCAAGGCTTCGATGTGATGCGCATCAATACCGAGCGGCGCCAGCCGTTCTTGGAACACATGGCGCCGTTGTGCATCGTTGGGTCGGGAGAAACTCAGAACATCGGCCGCGCGGCGGCGAACTGCCGGATCCAGGGCACTCAAGCGATTGGTGCACATGATGACGGCTGCGTATCTGACTACCTCGCTGGTGGTACTCGCGGTAGGCGCGCGCTATCTCGTCGCACGGCGATTCGAGCTGGAGGCGAAAACCATGATCCGCATGGGCCTGGGCATGGTTGCGGTGCTGGCGCCCCTGCAATTGTTCATTGGCGACCTGCACGGCTTGAATACGGCAAAGCATCAGCCGGCGAAAGTCGCCGCAATCGAGGCGCACTGGGATGGCAGTAAACCTGCTGGCCTGGTGTTGTTCGGCTGGCCCGATGAGAAAGCGGAAAGCAACATTGCCGAAATTGCGATCCCCAATTTGGGCAGCCTATTGATCACGCACGATGCCAACGGACTGTTTCCCGGCCTGAAGGACTTCAAGCCGGAAGACCGTCCGCCTGTGGTACCGGTATTCATCATGTTCCGGGTGATGGTCGGTCTTGGCATGATCATGATCGCGGTCGGC
>JAKFDA010000044.1:0-10793 GCA_036676355.1 Nitrosomonadales bacterium
TGTTCGGCGCGCGCAATGATCTGGGGTTCGGCGTCGTTGCCGAACCGGAATACGCGGCGGATGAGTTTCTTGATCAAACGGAAGGAAGCAACAGGGTGCGATCGTGAAGCACGATGGGTTCGAGGCGGCAGCCGTACAACGACTCGAGATGTTCACGAGTCAGCACGTCCGGCGCGGCACCGAAGCAAAAGCGCGCCGAATCATACAACAAAAGGGCTTGGTCGCAGTAACGGCTCGCCCAGAGCGGCTCGTGCAGGATCATCAAAACGATGCGACCGCTGCGCGCCAGTGTGGCAAAACGCTCCATCGCCAGCACCTGGTGGCCGAGGTCGAGATGGGTCAGCGGCTCGTCGAGCAGAAGGACGTGCGGGTCCTGCGCCAGCAGTTGGGCAATGCGCGCGCGCTGGCGCTCGCCGCCCGACAGCGTGCGATAGGGCTGCTGCGCATGATCGGCGAGCTGCATGGTTGCGATTGCATCGCGCGCGGGCGTCGACGCGGCGGGCGCCGATCCGAACCAGTGGCCATCGCGCGGTGCGCAACCGAGCATGACGTATTCCTCGACCGTGCCCCAGAAGCTTTCGTGCTCTTCCTGCAGCAGGATGCCGATCCGCTGCGCGGTTTCTGCGCGGCTGAACTCATGCAAAGCCTGTCCGGCCAGGCTGACATGGCCCGCATCGCAGCCGCGCAGACCGGCCAGCGCGAGCAGCACGTTGGTCTTGCCCGCGCCGTTGCGTCCGAGCAGCGCGCAGCATGCGCCGGGCGCGAGTTCGAAAGACAGTTCCTCCACCAGCGTGCGCCCGGGCACGCGCAAGGCGAGGTTGTGCGTGGCGAGCGTCATCTGGTTTTGGCGAGCAGGAACAGCAGCACCGGCACGCCGATCAACGCGGTCATCGCGCCGACGGGAAACTCGAGCGGCGCCGCCACGGTGCGCGCGAAGGTGTCGGCCAGTGTCAGCAGCACACCGCCCGCCAGCGCGCAAAGCGGCAGCAGCAGCCGATGCGAACTGATCCCGGCGAGACGCAACAGATGCGGGACCACCAGACCGACGAATCCGATCGCACCGGCGAGGAGCACGGCAACGACCGTGGCGACCGTCGCGGCGAGAAAGGCCCACGCCTGCGTCGCACCGACCGGCACACCGAGCGACGCCGCCTTCAGCGTGCCGAGCGTCAGCGCGTCGAGGCGCCGGGCGAGCGTTTGCGCCAGCGCCAGCACGCCTGCCAGCGCCAACCAGGCGGGCCACACATGATTCACGCCGGACAGATCGCCCATCAGCCAGAACAGCATGCCGTGCAGTCGACCCGCCGGCGCGAGCGTAAGAATGAGCGCCACGACGGCGGCGCACGCGGCGGCGAGCGCGACGCCGGTGAGTATGACGCGATGCATCTGCCAGCCGGTGAGTCGCAGCGAGAACAGCAGCAACGCCGCCGCCGCGGCCGCGGCGCCGACGAAGGCCGAGCCGTGCACCATCCAACTGGACAACCCGAACAGCATCGCCGTCAGCGCGCCCACGGACGCGCCGCCCGATACGCCGAGGATGTAGGGATCGGCAAGTGGGTTGCGCAGCAATACCTGCATCAACGCGCCGGCCAGTGCGAGCAGACCGCCGCAGGCGAAGGCGGCGGCTGCGCGCGGCGCGCGCAGCCCCCAAACAATTTCGCGCGCGACCGGATCGGTCGCGTCGCCCGCGAGCAGGTGTGACCAGTCCGCCGGGTCGATCGGTACCGAGCCGAAATACAACGCGGCGCAGAATGAAATCGGCGTGAGCGCCAGCACGACGAACGCAACGCTCAGTCGCATGAGAGCGCTCGGGCAAAACGTGGTGCGTTCGGCAATGCGGTGCTCAATGCAGCGAGATGACCGGCCAGCCGCGCTCGTGCGCAAGGCGCTGCAGGGTCTCGTCCGGATCGACCGCGACCGGGTGGGTCACGTGTTCGAGCAGCGGCACGTCGTTGAGCGAATCGCTGTAGAACCAGCTTTTGGCGAAGCTCGAGAACGATTTGTCGAGCGCGGCGAGCCAGGCATCGAGACGCTCGATCTTGCCTTCGCGGAAGCTCGGCGTGCCGTGCACGCCGCCGGTAAACGCGCCGTCGCGCACCTCCGGTTCGGTGGCGATGAGATGTTCGATGCCGAACTCCTGCGCGATGGGCGAGGTGACGAACGAGTTGGTCGCCGTGACGATCGCGCAGAGACTGTCGGAGGACAGGTGGTCGTAGACGAGCCTGCGCGCGGCGGGCGTGATCATCGGGCGGATTTTCGTTTCCATGAATTCGCGGTGCCAGGCGTCGAGTTGCGCACGCGGATACTGCGATAGCGGCTTCAACTGGAACATCAGGAATTCGTGAATGTTCAGCGTGCCGGCCTTGTAGGCGTCGTAGAACGCATCGTTCGCCTGTTCGTAAATGTCGCCGTCGAGCACGCCCTGCTCGATCAGAAATTGCGCCCAGGCATAGTCGCTGTCGCCGCTGAGCAGGGTGTTGTCCAGATCGAATAAAACCAGTTCCATGTCGTCTACGTGTAGTTCAAGAAAAAGTGGCGGCGGCTAAATCTGCGCGCCGAGTGCGATGTTCAGCGCGGAACGCTTCCCGCGCCGGAAGCGCCGATTTCCAGCGTCTGCAGCGCCTCGCGGATCAGCGGCAGGGTCACCAGCCGTTTGGTTGCGAGGGAATAGCGATCGATCGCGTCCAGCACGGCGATCAGGGTCGGCATGTCGCGTCGCACATGGGTCAGCAGATAAGCGATCGCCTCGTCGCCCAGGCGCATGCCGAACTCGCCCGCGCGCTGTTTGAGTGCGGTGGTCTTCTCGGCATCGCTCAGCGGCTGCAGAAGGAAAGCCAGCCCCGATGCGAGGCGGGTGCGCAAATCTTCGCGCACGCGTAACTCGCGCGGCGTGATGTCGCCCGCGGCGATGATCGCGCCGCCGGCCGCGCGCGCTTCGTTGAATGCATCGAACAGCGCACCCTGTGCATTGTCGTCGAGCTTGTGGACGTCGTCCACGGCCAGAAAGTGCGCCAGTGAGCGCCCCTGGTGTCGCCACATTTCACCGACCGTGCGAATGAGATGCGATTTGCCCGAGCCGCCTTCGCCATACAGATAGACGACTGCGCCGTGCTCCGGCGCGAACACCAGGGTGCGCAGCGCGATCAGCGTGTTGGCATTGCGTCCCGGAATGTAATTGTCCAGCGTGGGTTCCGGTTGCGGCGCGAGTTCGAGGACGAGTTGCTTCATGGCGTGCAGCGCATCATGCGGGCGGCTGATCGTTGTAGAACGGGCTGGTGACATATTTGCGCCGCAATGTGCGCAACGCGACCAGGATCACGGCGCTCGCGGGCAGTGCGATCAGCAAGCCGGTAAAACCGAACAACTGTCCGAACGCGAGCAAGGCGAAAATGACGATCACGGGATGCAATCCGATGGCGCCGCCGACGAATTTCGGCGTGATGAAATTCCCTTCGATGGTCTGGCCGAGAAAGAATATCGCCCAGACCCAGCCGAGATGCCAGAGATTGTCGAACTGCATCAACCCGGACAAGGTCGCCAGCACGAAGCCGACCGTCGCGCCGACGTAAGGCACGAAGGTAAGCATGCCGGTGACCACGCCGATGGGGAAAAAGAAGTCGAGGCCGGCGAGCCACAGCCCGGTGGTGTAGTAGACCGACATGATCAGCAACACCATCACCTGGCCGTGCAGATATTGTCCCAGCGCGTGATCCGCCTCGCGCATGAAATCGACGACGTTGGCGTACCAGGCGCGCGGGATCAGCGCGTCGATGCGGTTGATGAACAGGTCCCAGTCACGCAGCAGAAAGAACATCACCACGGGAACCAGCACGAGATTGGCGAACAGACCGAGCAGCCCCAGGCCGCCCAGTCGCAATGCGGCGAGCAGGCGGCTGGTCAGGTCTTCGCGCGATTGCAGCGCTTCGGTCACCGCATCGCGGATGCTGGCCGCGTCGAGTTGAAGCTCGACGTTGAAGCGTTCGTTGATCCACGGCGCAAGCGTGTTATTCAAATGCTCGAGCCAGCCCGGCACGGCCCGCGTCAGGGTGAGCAGTTCGCGAATGAGGAGCGGCATCACGATCAGCATCAACACGATGAAGATCGCCGCCACGAGCAGCATGACGATCACCACGGCCAGGGTGCGCGGCATGTGACGCGACAGCCGGGCGACCAGCGGCAGGCAGACGTACGCCAGAATGCCGGCCATCGCGAAGGGCGTCAGAACCGGGCTGAGGTAATACAGCAGCAGTAGAAACAGTGCGCCCAGCGCGAGCCACCACCATTTTTGCTGATCGCCGCGCGGGACGTTCGGTGACATGAGCAATTGAACCCCTTTTTATGGTGGCCGCGATTATGGCAGGGCTTGCTGCGCACGACGTGCGCCGTGGGCCGACGTTCCCCGGTAGAATTCGGGCCTGCGAAAGCCCTGATCAACGTATCGCCGCGAAGGATATCGCGAGTTCGGGACGGATAAGGCCCTGTTTTTCCTTGTCCACGGTCGTCCCGTACATGCTCTGCCATCCGGTGCGCCGCTTTTGATCTGTATTTCCCAAACTATGGCGACAGGTCGCGGCCTCGTGAGCCGGTGCAGTCGCCACCTTTTCCATTGACGGGTAATGCCTTGACTACTTCCAAACCACCCCTGTCCTATCGTGATGCCGGCGTGGACATCGATGCCGGCGATGCGCTGGTCGAAGCCATCAAACCCTACGCCAGGCGCACCATGCGGCCCGAAGTCATGGGCGGGCTGGGCGGTTTCGGCGCGCTGTTCGATCTGTCGAACAAATATCGCGAGCCGGTGCTGGTCTCCAGCACCGACGGCGTGGGCACCAAACTGAAGCTCGCCTTCGCCATGAACCGGCATGACACCATCGGCATCGATCTGGTCGCAATGAGCGTCAACGACGTGCTGGTGCAGGGTGCCGAACCGCTGTTCTTCCTCGACTACTTCGGTTGCGGCAAGCTCACGGTCGAAACGGCGGCCGATGTGGTCAAAGGCGTGGCCAAGGGCTGCGAACTGGCGGGCTGCGCACTGATTGGCGGCGAAACGGCGGAAATGCCGGGCATGTATCCCGAAGGCGAATACGATCTGGCCGGCTTCTGCGTCGGCGGGGTGGAGAAGGCCGACATCATCACCGGCCAGGACATCAAGGTCGGCGACGCCATCATCGGGCTCACGTCGAGCGGCTGCCATTCCAACGGCTACTCGCTGGTGCGCAAGATCCTCGAACGCGCCAAGCCCGATCTGAGCGCGGACTTCCACGGTCGCCCGCTTGGCGACGCGCTGCTCGAACCGACGCGCATTTACGTCAAGCCGATGCTCGCGCTGATGAAGGAAGTCAAAGTCAAAGGCGTGGCGCACATCACGGGGGGCGGGCTGGTCGAAAACATTCCGCGCGTGCTGCCGGACGACGTTTATGCCGCGCTGTTCAGCGTGACCTGGCCGCGCCCGCCGTTGTTCGACTGGTTGCAGGAACAAGGCGGCGTGGAAGACCACGAAATGCATCGCGTCTTCAACTGCGGCATCGGCATGGTCGTCATCGTGGCGCAAGACGATGCGGATCGCACCATGAAGTTACTGACCGAAGCCGGCGAAACGCCCTATCGCATCGGTAGCATCGAACCGCGCAAGGACGGCATCGCGCCCACCGTGGTCTATTGACCGGCTCGTCCGGGAATGCACAGCTCGCGGAGAATCGTTTGCTCGGTTCTCCGCGACGCGGATTGCTAAAAAATCGCCCTATCGAGTCGGCGGCTCAGGCTGCGCGCCGCCGCCCCGCGCATTTCGGGCATGACACGCCGAATTCGTAATCCGGCGACTGCTGGTCTTCGATGCTCAACACTTCCTGGCACGCATAGCACTGCGTCGTGCAGGTTTCCTTGAGTCCGGCATCGAGCGCGACGCGCTTGTCGAAAACGAAGCACTCCCCCTCGTAATGCGCGTTGCCGCATTCCTCGAAGTATTTGAGGATGCCGCCGTCGAGTTGGTAGACGTTCTCGAAGCCCGCATCGAGCATGTAGGGCGCGGCTTTTTCGCAGCGGATGCCGCCGGTGCAGAAGGTGACGATGGTCTTGTCGCGCCACGCTTCGGCGCGTTGCTGCACTTCAGCCGGAAATTGTGAGAAGGAAACGAGCCCGAATTCCTGCGCGCCCTTGAAGGTGCCGATTTGCACTTCGAATCGATTGCGCGTGTCGAGCAACACGATGTCGCGGCCCTCGTCGAGCCAGCGCTTCAATTCCCGCGGCGCAACGCGCGGGGCCGGTTGGCGTGCGGGGCGCACGTCCGGCTGGTTCATGGTGATGATCTCGCGCTTCAGCTTGACGAGCATGCGATTGAACGGCTGCTCGTCGGAGAGGCTGCGCTTGATCGGCATGCCGGCGAAGCGCGCATCGGCCAGTAGAAATGCGAGAAATGCTTCCGTGCGCGCGGGTTCGCCGGCGAGAAACAGGTTGATGCCTTCCGGCGCCAGCAGAATCGTGCCCTTGAGCCCGTGCGCGCGCGTCGCTTCGCGCAATTCGGCGCGCAACTTCGGCAGATCATCCAGATCGACGAACTTATAGGCGGCAATGTTGAGTACGGGCATGCGCGGACAGCGGAACGTTGAGAAGGGTGCGATTTTACCGTTCTAACGGCGAAGTGCGCGCGACCGCCGGCGAATCGCAACGGGCGTGCGCCATCGCAGCCGGAAGGGCGTCGTTGCGATGCTAGAATTTGCCGCCGCTTCAGAATATGCGCTCCGATGGAAACGGGTTCGACACCCGGATCTCGCGAGCATGGATCGGCCACGGCGCTGTCTTTCCTGTTCCGCACTCAATCTGGCTTTCATCTCCAATGCCCGCTCCCTCTTTCGTCCATCTTCGCCTGCATAGCGAGTATTCGGTCGCGGATGGCGTGGTGCGCATCGATGAAGCGGTCGGACAGGCGGCGGCCGACGGCATGGGCGCGCTTGCGCTGACCGACCTGGGCAACGTGTTCGGCATGGTGAAGTTCTACCGCGCGACACGCAAGGCGGGCATCAAGCCCATCCTCGGTTGCGATGTGTGGCTCACCAATGACGCCGAGCGCGACAAAGCCCATCGTCTTTTGCTGCTGGTGCGGTCGCGCGAAGGCTATCTGCGTCTGTGCGCCCTGCTGTCGCGCGCCTGGCTGACGAATCAGCATCGCGGGCGCGCCGAAGTTCACAAGTCCTGGTTCGCCGACGGCGGCGGGGACGGGCTCATCGCGCTTTCCGGCGGGTTGCAAGGCGACGTCGGCGCTGCGCTGCTGCAGGACAATCTCGACGCGGCGCAGCGCCTGTGCGCGGAGTGGATGACGTACTTTCCCGGCGCGTACTACATCGAATTGCAGCGCGCGGGCGTGCCCGGCACGGAACGCTATGTCGGCAACGCGCTGCAACTTGCAGGCGCCTTGAAACTTCCGGTCGTCGCCACGCATCCGGTGCAGTTCCTGCGCAAGAGCGATTTTCGCGCGCATGAAGCGCGGGTATGCATTTCCGAAGGCTATGTGCTGGGCGATCGACGTCGTCCGCGCACCTTCACCGAAGAGATGTACTTCAAGTCGCAGACGGAAATGGCGCAACTGTTCGCCGATCTGCCCGAAGCGCTGGCGAATTCGGTGGAAATCGCCAAGCGTTGCAACCTCACCCTGGAACTCGGCAAGCCCTGTCTGCCGCTTTTTCCCACACCGCCCGGTGTCGGACTCGACGAGCATCTGGTCGCTGAAGCCGAACGCGGTCTCGCCGCGCGCCTCGAACGGCTGTATCCCGATGAAGCGCAGCGCGCCGAGCAACTGCCGCGCTATCGCGAGCGCCTCGCTTTCGAGATCGAAATCATCATTCAGATGGGGTTCCCGGGCTACTTCCTCATCGTTGCCGACTTCATCAACTGGGCCAAGCACCACGGCGTGCCGGTCGGACCCGGACGCGGTTCGGGTGCCGGCTCGCTGGTCGCTTATTCGCTGCGCATCACGGATCTGGATCCGCTTGCCTACAACCTGCTGTTCGAGCGTTTCCTCAATCCGGAGCGCGTGTCGATGCCCGACTTCGACATCGATTTCTGCCAGGACGGGCGCGATCGCGTCATCGATTACGTGAAGAACAAGTACGGTCACGAGTCGGTGTCGCAAATCGCCACCTTCGGCACCATGGCGGCGAAGGCGGTGGTGCGCGACGTGGGACGCGTGCTCGAGTGGGGTTACAACCGCACCGACGAACTGGCCAAGCTCATTCCCTTCCAGCCGGGCAAGCTGATCACGCTGCAGATGGCGCGCGAAATGGAGCCGCGTCTGAAAGAGCGCGAAGACAGCGACGAAGAAACGCGCGAACTGCTGGAGCTCGCCGGGCAACTCGAAGGGATGACGCGCAACGTCGGCATGCATGCCGGCGGCGTGCTGATCGCACCGGGCAAGATCACCGACTTCTGTCCCGTTTACAGCGCCAGCGGCGGTACCGAAAGCGTCGTGTCGCAACTCGACAAGGACGATGTCGAAGCGATCGGCCTGGTGAAGTTCGACTTTCTCGGCCTCACCACGCTCACCATCCTCGACTGGGCGGTGCGCTATGTGAAGCGGCTCGATCCGGCCTCGGAACTGGTGCTGGAGAAGCTGCCGCTCGACGACGTCGAGGCGTACAGGATTTTCGCCAGCGCGAATACGACCGCGGTTTTCCAGTTCGAATCGCGCGGCATGCGCGACATGTTGAAGCGCGCCCAGCCCGACCGCCTGGAAGACATCATCGCGCTGGTCGCGCTCTATCGCCCGGGCCCGATGGATCTGATCCCGGATTTCATCGAGCGCAAGCACGGACGGCAGAAGTTCGAGTATCTCGATCCGCGTCAGGAGCCGATCCTCGGCGAGACCTACGGCATCATGGTCTACCAGGAGCAGGTGATGCAGATGGCACAGGTCATCGGCGGCTACTCGCTCGGCGGCGCCGATCTGTTGCGCCGCGCGATGGGCAAGAAGAAGGCCGAAGAGATGGCGCAGCATCGCCAGATTTTCATCGACGGCGCAGCCAAAAAGAACGTAAGCGAAGCCGTCGCGGGCGAGATTTTCGACTTGATGGAGAAGTTCGCCGGCTACGGCTTCAACAAGTCGCATGCCGCCGCCTACGCGCTGGTCGCGTATCACACCGCCTACATGAAGGCGCATCACCCGGCAGCGTTCATGGCGGCCAACATGTCCGCGGTGATGGACGACACCGACAAGGTGCAGAGCCTTTATCGCGATGCGATCGACAACGAACTGGCGGTGCTGCCGCCGGATGTGAACGCCAGCGCCTACCGCTTCGAACCGGTGGACGAGAAAACGATTCGCTACGGCCTGGGCGGCATCAAGGGCACCGGCGAATCGGCCGTCGACTGCATTGTCGCGGCGCGCGACGAAGGCGGTGCGTTCAAGGATCTGTACGATTTCTGCGAACGCATCGACAAGCGCGTGGTGAACCGGCGCGCCATCGAGGCGCTGGTGCGCGCCGGTGCGTTCGATACGATCAATCGCGATCGCGCCGTGATGCTCGCATCGGTCGGGCGCGCGCTGGAAGCGGCCGAGCAGCGCGAACGCAATGCGCAGCAGGTCAGCCTGTTCGGCGGCGCGGATGGCGTCGACATGGAACGCCCGGAACTTGTAGCGGTGCCGGCATGGGATGAGCGCCGGCGCCTGGCCGAAGAGAAAACCGCGCTCGGCTATTTCTTCTCCGGCCACCCGTTCAATTCGGTGCGCGAGGAGGTCCGCCGCTTCGCATCGGTATCGCTCGATCGGCTGGAATCGCTGGCCGAATCGGGCGGTCGTTCGTTCGAGCGGGGCGGGCGCACGCACCAGGTGGCGGGCTTGATCGAATCGGTGCGCTGGCAGAACGGCCGCTCCGGTCGCATGTGCATCGTCACGCTAAGCGACGATAGCGGCGTGCAGGAAATCGTGGCGTACGACGAAGTTGCGGATACCTACCGTGCCGCGCTCAAGGACGACGCGATTGTCATTCTGGAAGTAAAAGTCCGTCGCTTCGAACGGCAGGCCAGGAGCGATAATCACGAAGGCGCGAGCGAAACCGTCACCCGCATCACCGCCGAGAAAATTCTCAGCCTGAGCGAGGCGCGTCGCAAGTTTGCCCGCGGACTGCAGCTTTCGCTCAACGGCGAGGCCTCCCGCGCCGGCGCCGCGGCGGTGAATCGCCTCAAGCTCCTGCTGGAGCCGTATCGCAGCAACGGGACGTGTCCCATCGCCATTCAATACGATAACGGCGCCGCGCTGGCGCGGCTGCGTCTGGGCGATGACTGGCGGGTCAATCCCGAAGATGCGCTGGTCGAAGCACTGGGCGAGTGGCTGCAACCCGAGAACGTCCGGTTCCTGTACGCCTGAAGCACAATCGCCGCCGTGTGGCGCAGCGGTGGTGCGCGATGAGTTACTGCTGCTGTTTCGGCCAGCGCGTATCGATCGGCTTCGCCGGATCCGCCGTGATCCGCAGGTCGGCACAGTGGTGATAGGAAAAATCCCCCTGTCGATTCAAGGCGTGTTCGGCCATCCATTGGATCACCTGCAGCGTGCACTTCTCGCAGTTGATATTCGGAATGTCGATATCGGCTTCGAATGGCGCCGCCGCGGGCGCGGTATGCGCGAAGAGGCCGTCAGCCAGCAGCGGCGGGCGCGCGGGATTCTGAATGACTGCCGAGACCGACCAGGGGCCGCGTGGCGTCTCCCGGGTTGTCGTCTCGGGGTCCGGCGGCAATTCGCTGTGGCCGTTGACAGCGAGCGCCACGCGGTAGTGGCCGGGGTGATAAATCATCTCGCGGACTTTCAA
>JAKFDA010000045.1:0-40750 GCA_036676355.1 Nitrosomonadales bacterium
GCAGTTGCGGCCTTCGGCCGCTCCTGGTTTTCAGTACGATCCGTTGACCTTCCACTCCTTGATGGCCTCGTGCAGTTTCGCTTCGTCGTCGGCAGACAGATCCTTGGTCGTTTCGATTCGATCGACCAGGTCGGTGTACTTGCCCTTGATGTAGTCGCGCAGGCTTTTCTCCGCCGCGAGTGCCTTCTTGACGTCGACATCGTCAAAATAGGAGTTGTTGACGGCGAACAGCGTAAGCGCCATTTCCCAAACATCGAGTGGCTGATACTGCGGCTGCTTCATCAACTCGGTGACCAGACGGCCGCGCTCTAACTGACGGCGGGTTGCTTCATCCAAATCCGAAGCAAACTGCGCAAAGGCCGCGAGTTCGCGATACTGAGCAAGCGCAAGACGCACACCGCCGCCGAGTTTCTTGATGATCTTGGTCTGAGCGGCGCCACCGACTCGCGACACCGACACGCCGGCGTTGATCGCCGGACGGATGCCGGCGTTGAACAGATCGGTTTCCAGGAAGATCTGCCCGTCGGTAATGGAAATCACGTTGGTCGGCACGAAGGCGGACACGTCACCGGCCTGGGTTTCGATCACCGGCAGCGCGGTCAGCGAACCGGTCTTGCCCTTGACCTTGCCGCCGGTGAATTTCTCCACCCACTCTTCGTTCACGCGCGCGGCGCGCTCGAGCAGACGGGAGTGCAGGTAGAACACATCGCCCGGATAGGCTTCGCGGCCCGGCGGGCGGCGCAGCAGCAGCGAGACCTGGCGATACGCCCACGCCTGCTTGGTCAGATCATCGTAAATGATCAGGGCATCCTGACCGCGGTCGCGGAAGTATTCGCCCATCGTGCAACCGGAGTAAGGCGCGATGTACTGCATCGCGGCGGATTCGGAAGCCGTCGCGGCAACGACGATGGTGTATTCCATCGCGCCGAACTCTTCCAGCTTGCGCACCACGTTGGCGACGGTCGAGGCTTTCTGGCCGATCGCAACGTAGATGCAAATCAGGTCCTTGCCCTTCTGGTTGATGATCGCGTCGATGGCGACGGCGGTCTTGCCCGTCTGGCGGTCACCAATGATCAGTTCGCGCTGGCCACGCCCGATCGGCACCATCGCATCGATGGACTTGAGACCCGTCTGCACCGGCTGCGACACCGACTTGCGCCAGATCACGCCCGGCGCGACCTTTTCGATGACGTCAGTCTCGTCGGTGTTGATCGGACCCTTGCCGTCGATCGGCTGACCGAGCGAATTGACCACACGACCGATCAGCGCGGGGCCAACCGGCACCGATAGAATCTTGCCAGTGCTTTTGACCGTATCACCTTCGGAGAGGTGAGTGTAGTCACCCAGAATCACCGCGCCGACCGAGTCACGCTCGAGGTTCAGCGCCAGGCCGAAAGTGTTGCCCGGAAATTCCAGCATTTCGCCCTGCATTACGTCGGACAGGCCGTGAATGCGGCAGATGCCGTCAGTCAGCGAAACCACGGTACCCTGGGTACGAACATCCGCGGACAGGGCAAGATCCTGAATCTTGCTGCGGATCAGATCGCTGATCTCGGCGGGACTAAGCTGTTGCATGACTTGCTCCTAAATCCTGATATTCAAATCTGGGCCAGCTTGGCGGACATGGCGGCGAGTTTGCCGCGCACCGAGGCATCGACGACTTCGTCGCCGATCGTGATGAGCACGCCGCCGATCAACGCGGCGTCGACGCTCACCTGGGCGTTCACCTTACGTTTGAAGCGTGCTTCCAGATCGGCGACCAGCGCGCTCTTCTGCCCGTCGCTCAGTGGAAACGCTGAGACGATTTGCGCGTCCACCACACCCTGATGCGCATGCTTCAGGGTTTCGAACTGCTCGCGCACCGCGTCAAGCGCCCGGATGCGATTGTTCTCGATAAGCACACGCACGAAGTTCTGCACGCCGGCGGGCAAATCGCCCCGCGCCCCGCTGACGACCAGTTGAAACAATTGCTCATCGTCCAAGTGCGGATCGCCCAACACTGCAAGCAATTCCGGCGCCGTCGTGGCCCCGGCCAGCGCTTCCAGCGCGGCGGACCACTGGTCGAGCGTGCCGTCAGCCTGCGCCTGAGCGAAAACCGCTTCGGCGTAGGGGCGCGCGATGGTGCTGGTCTCGGCCATGGCGGCTCAGAGCTCCTGCTTCAGTTGGGTGAGCATCTGCGCGTGCGCATTGGCATCCACTTCGCGTCGCAGAATTTTTTCCGCGCCGGCAACGGCCAATTGCGCAACTTGTTCGCGCAGGCTCTCTTTGGCCTGCGAAACCGCCTGCTCGACTTCTGCCCTTGCCGCGGCAATCAGGCGATCGCCTTCGGCTTTCGCGCTGGCCTTTGATTCTTCGACGATCTGGCCGCCGCGCTTTTCCGCCTGCGCAATGATTTCAGCGGCGCGTCCGCGTGCTTCGTTCAAGGCTTCGTCGGCGCGCTTCTGCGCTTGTGCAAGATCCTGCTTGCCGCGCTCGCCGGCAGCCAGGCCGTCGGCAATCTGCTGCTGCCGTGCGGCCATCGCCTTTTGCAGAGGCGGCCAGATGAACTTCATCGTGATCCAGATGAAGAACAGGAACCAAAGCGCTTCGCCGATCAATGTAGCGTTGATATTCACGCTAAATCTCCTAGTTCACCAATGCAGCCGGGACCACACCCGGCCCGCCAATCAACAAAGTTCCGCTTAGCTGCCGGTGGCGCCGCGCACGACTTCGATGAAGGGGTTGGCGAAGAGCAGGTACAGGCCGATACCGACGCCGATCATGGACACGGCGTCCAGCAGGCCGGCGACGATGAACATCTTGACCTGCAGGGTCGGGATCATTTCCGGCTGGCGTGCGGAGCCTTCCAGAAAGCGGCCGCCCAGAATACCGAAGCCGATGGCGGTGCCGAGCGCGCCCGCGCCGATAAGAATCGCAACGGCGATCGAGACGTTACCCAGCAACAGTGACAGTTCCATTTTTGCTCCTCGTGAGAGTGGGATTTGAAGATGAAAAACTTAGTGAGATTCCGCCGCCATGCTCATGTAAACGATGGTCAGCATCATGAACACGAAGGCCTGCAATGTGATGATCAGAATGTGAAACAGCGCCCAGCCCAGGCTGAGGAAAGAACTGAATGGAATCCACAGCCAGCCGGCGCCGGCCCAGACGGCCAGCAGAATGAATACCATCTCGCCTGCATACATGTTGCCGAAAAGCCGCAGGGACAGCGAAATAGGCTTGGCAAGGTCTTCGATGACACGGAATAGCAGATTGACCGGAAACAGCCATTTGCCGAAGGGCACCGTCAGCGCTTCGCGGAGCAGGCCGCGCGCGCCCTTGAATTTGAAGTTGTAGCCGAGCATCAGGAAAAACACTGTGATCGACATGGCGAAGGTCAGGTTGGGATCGGTGGTCGGCACCGCCTTGAAGTACGTTGCGCCGGCAGCCTGTGCCGCCATCGGCACGAAATCGACCGGGATCAGATCCATGGCGTTCATCATGAACACCCAGATGAAAATCGTGATGGCCAGCGGCGTCACCAGATCGCTTTTGGCGTGAAACGTATCCTTGACCTGGTTGTTCACCATCGAGAGGACCATCTCGACGAAATTCTGGAAGCCGCCGGGCACGCCGGCGGTAGCCTTGCTTGCTGCGCGCGCCATCATCAGAAATACCACCAGGCCGATGACGCCGGAGACGAGCAAGCTGTCGACATGGAACGTCCAGAAGCCCTCGCCAACGTGCCAGTTCGCCAAGTGGTGGCCAATGTATTCGGTAGAGGTCAATGATGCGGAGTCGGTCGCCATGGTCAGCCGATGAAAGCTCGATTCAATCCAAAATCAAAGCCACCCAATACACCACGAGGGTGGCGGCGTAAGTCAAAAACAGGGGCAACGCTGCGACGCCCTTGAACAACACAAACACTGCGACGAAAAGCAGCACCGTGACGCCGAAGCGCGAAAATTCAGCCGCATAGTGACTTCGCGTCAAAAGCTTCGGATCGCTTCCTCGGGTTGCCATGCGCCCCGCGTACACCACGCTTGCGACAACACCAATCCCCGCCCCCGCGAATGCGGAATAGAGGACGAGCATGGTTCCGTACAGGGCGCCCAGCACCAACGCGACGACGCTACCGACGAGCGCTTGCAGGCCGATAATCCGCCGGACACGTGCACCGACCGATCTTATATGCTCAGGCACGCAAAATCCCGCAGCGCAAAACCGCGAGATTCTAAGGGGCTTTAGCGAGCAGAGTCAAACCAGAGTGACAGGAATCAAGGCGATATCCGCTATCGATGAAATCGATTCCAGTCGCGCTCTTGAACGGATGGAAATGAGGATTGTTTTAGATACGAATGTACTCGTATCCCTGCTGGTTTTTCATGATCGGCGCTATGCCGGCATATGGTCCGCATGGCTGAGCGGCCGGCTCACTGTGATATCCGATGCAGAGGTTGCGGCCGAACTGGCGCGAGTACTCGAATACCCGCAGTTTGCGCTGCGATGCAACCCGGTATTGGCCTATGAGGAATACCGTTGTCGCGTGCGGATGCTGGAGCCGCATGCGCCGATGGAACTGCCGCGCTGCCGGGATAAGGACGACCAGAAATTCCTCATCCTGGCGGCGGCCGGCGCGGCGGACGTGCTCATCACTGAGGACAAGGCGCTGCTGCGATTGCGCCGCAGACTGCGGTTCGCGATCGAGCGACCCGCTGCCTTCATCCGCCGTTTGTCGGCTTAGGGGATGTCTGATTAAGTGCCGAGGATGGTCGCGAGTGCGGGGCCGCGAAGGGTGGAGCAGGTTCCATCGGTGAAACCGATGGATGCGACCCCGCAGTGGGCTGTGATGGGCCGATTCGTTCGCGTTCCTTCGTGTGCCTTGCGCTCGCATCCCCTGAAGGGGCCCCTGCTCCACGCGCCGGCAACATGGCTGTACGCGCGAGGACAAAGCAATCAATCGCTTATACGAAACGAACTGGCGGTCGCCTCGACCAAACAACCTTAATCAGAGCTTCCTTAGTGGCCGCGACCGTGGCGGTGACCGACATGCCGGCCGTGACCACGGCGCTCGTCATGTTTCCAGTAATGGCGCGGCCGTTCGTGATGGAAGTGATGAACCTCGCGTGGACGCCGGCGCGATTCGTAATGGTGATATTCCACCACTCGCGGACCGCGGTCGTAATGACGATGATGATGACCGTCCCCGGCCAGCACATGGCCGACGATCACACCCGTGACGGCGCCGGCGACGAACACGCCCACGCGGTCATCATGTGCCTGTGCCTGCGGGACGATCGCGATTGCCGCCAGCGCGGCGACAATAACCAGAAACTTGTGCATACCCTGCTCCCTTCGAACAGTCAGTGGATGAATGAGAGCTTGCCGCCGCCCGACCGATCGATGGGTAACCATTTGTAAGAAACATTACAGGGGCGTAAACGGGTCCAGTACCATTCGCGCCTCCTACAAGGACTGCTCCGATGGCCGCTAAGCCGATTCCCTCACGCGTGAAATTCGACTGCGGCCGATGCCCAGGCTACTGCTGCAGCTACGAGATACCGGTCAATACCGTCGATTTGAAGCGCCTGGCCCGGCATTTCGGCGTAACGGAAGCGTCTGCCGCAAAGCGATACACCAAGATTTTCGAGGGCGAACCGGTGCTGCGCCATCATAAAGACCACATCTACAAATCGATGTGCATGTTCTTCGACCGGGACGAGCGCCGCTGCACCGTCTACACCGCGCGCCCCTCGATCTGTCGCACCTATCCCAGCGGGGAGCGCTGCGGCTACTACGAATTTTTACAATTCGAGCGCGACCAGCACGGCGACGAGGACTTCATTCCGGCGGCGTAGCCGCCGCGGCAGGCACCGCACTTCCCGCCGTGCCGCCATCCCGGCGAACGCGCTCAGCTTTCCGCAGAGCGCAATTGCGCGATGATCTCGTCCAGGTGATCGTGGCTCATGTAGCTGATCAACAGCTTGCCGGCCCCCTTGCTGCCCGGCTTGATCTCGACGGTCGTGCCGAGCTTCTCCGACAGTTGTTCCTGAAGGCGCTCCACATCCCGATTCTTGCGCGCCACCGGGCGCACGACTTCGAGCTTCGGGTGCAGCAGCGCGTTGACACGACGCTCGGTTTCGCGCACGGAGAGGTTCTCTTCGGCGACCCGCAAGGCCAGTTCGATCTGCCGATGACCCTCGAGGGCCAGCAGCGCGCGCGCGTGACCCATATCGATCTTGTTCTCGAACACGAGTTGCTGCACCTGCTTACCGAGATTGAGCAACCGCAAAAGATTGGTTGTCGCTGCGCGCGAGCGGCCAACCGCGTCCGCCGCTTCCTGATGAGTAAGGCTGAATTCATTGATAAGGCGCTGGATGCCCTGCGCCTCTTCCAGCGGGTTGAGATTCTCGCGCTGAATATTTTCGATCAACGCCATCGCCAGCGCCGCCTGATCGGGCACGTCGCGGATCACCACCGGCACTTCGTCCAGGCCGGCGATACGCGCGGCGCGCCAGCGACGCTCGCCGGCGATGATTTCGTAGCGCTCGGCTGCAACGCGACGCACCAGGATCGGCTGCATCAGGCCCTGTGACTTGATCGAGTTCGCCAATGCATCGAGCGACTCCTGATCCATATGCGTACGCGGCTGGTATTTGCCGGGCTGCATGGCGTCGATCGGCAGCGTGGCGAGCGCGTCCTGCGCCGGCGGCGCAACCGGTTCGTCGCGGTCCAGCAATGCCGCCAGACCGCGGCCCAGCCCCTTGGGCTTCGGTTTGTTCATGTGAGGCTCCGTATCAGGCTTGTGCCGCAACAGGCGCCATTCTGGCTGCCGTGCGGTTGAGAATCTCTTGGGCGAGGGCGACATAGGCTTGCGAACCCTTGCAGGCGCGATCGAACTGGATGGCCGGCATGCCGTAGCTCGGCGCTTCCGCAAGGCGCACATTGCGCGGAATCACCGTCGCGTACACCTTGTTGCCGAAATGCTCCTGCAACTGTGCGGAAACCTGCTGCGCGAGGGTATTGCGCGGGTCGAACATGGTGCGCAGCAACCCTTCTATTTCGATGCGCGGGTTGAGCTGGGCGCGCACTTTCTTGATGGTGTTGACCAGATCGGACAGCCCCTCCAGCGCGTAGTACTCGCACTGCATCGGAATCATGACGGCGTCGCCCGCCACCAGTCCGTTCAAGGTCAGCAGACTGAGCGCGGGCGGACAGTCGATCAGGATGTAGTCGTACTGATCGGCGACGGCGGCGAGCGCGGCCTTGAGCCGGATCTCCCGGTGTTCGATATCGACCATCTCCACTTCGGCACCGGCCAGATCGCGGTTGGCCGGAATCACGTCGTAACTGCCGCTATCCGAGCGTACTCGCGCCTCGGAGGCGACTGCGATACCAAGCAGGACGTGATAGATGGTGTGCGTGAGGCTGCGCTTGTCGATGCCGGACCCCATGGTCGCATTGCCTTGCGGATCGAGGTCCACCAACAGCACGCGCTGCCCGGCTTCGGCCAGGCCGGCGGCGAGATTGACGCTCGTCGTCGTCTTTCCCACGCCGCCCTTTTGATTCGTGATGACCAGTGTCCTGCTCATACCGCTCCTATCAATACCAGATGTCGTTCCGCTTCGAGGCCCGGCACGTTCAAGCGCACCACATGCCGCACTTCGAAGCCTGCAGGCAACCGCTCGATTTCGTCCTTCGGATATCTGCCTTTCATCGCCGCCAATACCCCGCCGGTGTCGATCAGATGGCCGCACCACTGCACGAAAAGCCGGAGCTCCGCGAATGCCCTTGAAATCACGACCTGGAACCTCTCGCTCGGCCGCCAATCTTCAACACGAAGAGAGTAAACACTTACATTATTTAGGCCCAGAGCGCCTGCCGCCTGGCGTATAAAGGCGGCCTTCTTGGTATTGCTGTCAAGCATGGAAACCAAACGCTCCGGCTCCGCGATAGCGATCGGCACGCCCGGGATTCCCGGCCCGCTCCCCACATCGAGCAGACGCCCGGGTGGAATATGCGGGACCACGGCCACACTGTCCAGAATGTGCTGCGTCAGCATCGCATCTGCGTCACGGACCGCCGTGAGGTTGTACACCTTGTTCCACCTCAGCAGCAGATCGATATAGGCCAGCATCTGCTTGGTCTGTGGCTCGCTGAGCGGCACCTTCAATTGGGCGGCACCCTGCAAAATAGTATGGCGCGGGGTCATGCCACGTTCTGGCGCGCCTTGCCCGCAGCTCGTTTGAGATGAACCAAGAGCAGAGAGATAGCCGCCGGTGTTACGCCTTGCACGCGAGCGGCCTGCCCCACTGTTTCCGGACGATGCTGGTTGAGCTTTTGCTGCACTTCCGCAGACAGACCTTTTACCCGCCGATAATCCAGTTCGGATGGGAGCGCGAGCGAGTCGTATTGCGCCTGCCGCGCAACCTCCTCCTGCTGGCGAGCGATATAGCCGGCGTATTTGATTTGCACCTCGACCTGCGCCGCCACTTCTGCGTCCGGGTGGGGTTCACCCGCGCCGGGTAGCGTATGCAGGCTCTCGTAGGTCACCTCCGGGCGCCGGAGGATTTCTTGCAGCGTATATTCGCGCTCAAGCGGCTTTCCCAGCACCCGCGTGGCGTCCGCATCGCCCACCAAGCGCGGATTGATCCACGTGGAACATAGGCGTTGTTGCTCGGCGGCGATGGCGTCGCGCTTTCGGCAGAACGCATCCCAGCGGTCATCCGGGACAAGTCCAAGTTTTCGTCCAACTTCAGTCAGCCGGGCGTCGGCATTATCTTCGCGCAGCATCAGCCGGTATTCCGCTCGACTGGTGAACATCCGGTACGGCTCGGACACACCGCGCGTAATGAGGTCGTCGACCAGCACGCCCAGATAGGCCTCATTCCGCCGAGGGCTCCAGGGGGCTTGCTCTTTCACCTGTAAACCCGCGTTGAGTCCCGCGAGCAAACCCTGCGCGGCCGCTTCTTCGTAGCCGGTGGTGCCGTTGATCTGCCCGGCGAAGAATAAGCCCCTGATCGCCTTGGTTTCGAGCGAACTATGCAGTCCGCGGGGGTCGAAGTAATCGTATTCGATCGCATAGCCCGGACGCAGGATATGAGCGCGTTCCAGCCCGGCGATCGAGCGCACGAGTTCCAACTGCACATCGAACGGCAGACTCGTCGAAATGCCGTTCGGATAGACTTCGTTGGTCCCTAGACCTTCCGGCTCGAGAAATATCTGATGGCTGGATTTGCCGGCGAAACGATGAATCTTGTCTTCGATGGACGGACAATAGCGTGGCCCCACGCCTTCGATGACACCCGTATACATGGGCGAGCGATCGAGACCGCCGCGGATGATTTCGTGCGTGCGCGCATTGGTGTGCGTAATCCAGCAAGGCAACTGTCGCGGATGCATCGTTACGTGACCCATGAATGAGAACACCGGCGCCGGGTCGTCGCCCGCTTGCTCGGTCATCGCACTGTAATCGATTGTCCGCCCGTCCAATCTGGGTGGCGTACCGGTCTTGAGACGACCGACCGGAAGCTTGAGTTCGCGCAGACGCGCGGCGAGGCTGGTGGCCGGAGGATCGCCCGCCCGACCGGCAGCGTAATTCTCCAAGCCGATATGGATCAGCCCAGCAAGAAAAGTCCCGGCCGTCAGCACGACTGTCGACGCCATGAACGTCAGACCCATCTGCGTGACCACTCCCGTCACACGATCGCCATCCAGCAACAGATCATCAACCGCCTGCTGAAACAGCGTCAGATTGGGCTCATTCTCGAGACGAGACCGAATCGCCTGCCGATATAGCACCCGATCAGCCTGCGCACGGGTCGCTCTAACCGCCGGCCCTTTGCTGGCGTTCAATATTCGGAACTGGATGCCTGCCTCGTCGGCTGCGAGTGCCATCGCGCCGCCCAAGGCATCCACCTCCTTGACCAGATGCCCCTTGCCGATGCCGCCAATGGACGGATTGCACGACATCTGACCCAGGGTCTCGATGTTGTGGGTAAGAAGCAAAGTACGGCAGCCCATGCGCGCAGCCGCGAGCGCCGCCTCGGTTCCGGCGTGACCACCGCCGACCACGATCACTTCATAACGGGTGGGAAACTGCATGGCTGAATCGAGTTAAGCGAGGCGCAATGATACGCCCAACCGGGGTCTTAAATCCGTGAAGGTTCCACGTGAAACATGCCGCAAGTTAGCGTGCACTTACACTCATTTGCCAATGCAGAAGCGACTGAAAATCTCGCCCAGCAAATCGTCTGCAGTGAACGCGCCGGTGATACCGCCCAGAGCCGCCTGTGCCAATCGAAGTTCCTCGGCCATCAGCTCCGCCTGACCGACCGCCTGCGTAGCGCGCTCCAGACAACGCGCGGCTTCGCGCAAAGCAACGAGATGGCGCTCGCGGGCAAGATAGACGTCCTCGGTATTTGCTCGCCATCCCGCGATCGACTGTAAGCGATCACGCAACGCCTCGACGCCCTTACCGGTCCGGGCCGAAACCTGTATTGCCTCCCCGTCGATGCCGGCTCCCTCGTGATCGCGGATCAAATCGATTTTGTTATAGACGACAAGGCGGTGTAGCCCTTCGGGCAATTGCGCGACGATACGCAAATCCTTCGCCGTCACTCCCGCGCGGGCGTCAACCAGCAGCAAAAGGACATCGGCGCGCTCGATTTCACTCCACGTCCGCGCAATGCCGATGCGCTCCACCTCGTCCTGCGTATCGCGCAAACCTGCAGTGTCGATGATATTGACCGGCAGTCCATGCACCTGAATCGTCTGGCGTACGGTATCGCGCGTCGTTCCCGGCACATCCGTAACGATTGCAAGCTCTTCGCCGGCAAGTTGATTGAGCAGACTGGATTTGCCCACATTGGGCTGCCCCGCCAATACCACGTTGAGCCCGGTGCGCAACAAGCTCCCCTGTGTCGCCTTTGCCAGTATGTCGGCGATCTGCGTGCGCAGGTCGTCCACCCCGCGCTGCGCTGTGGCGCGCTCCAGCGCGTCGACCTCCTCTTCGGGGAAATCGAGCGCCGCCTCCACACGCATGCGAAGCTCGATGAGGCGGTCGACCAGCGCATTTACCGTGGCGGAGAACTCACCACGCAGGCTGCGCCCCGCGCTCCGTACCGCTGCCTCATTCGAGGCGTCGATCAGATCAATGACTGCTTCGGCTTGCGCCAAGTCGAGCTTGTCATTCAGAAAGGCCCGGCGGGTGAATTCGCCCGGTTCAGCCAAACGCGCGCCAAGCGCCAGGCAGCGCCGCAACAGCAGCTGCAGCACCACGGGCCCGCCGTGAGCATGCAGTTCGAGGACATCTTCGCCGGTGAAGGAATGTGGCGCCGGGAAATACAGCAGCAGTCCCTCGTCGAGAATCGCGCCGTGCCCGTCCAGAAAGCGCGCGTAAGTTGCGTGCCGCGCGGCCGGGCGTGCGCCGCAAAGCGCTACAGCGACGTCGGCAAGAGATTTACCGGATACCCGGACGATACCGATTCCGCCGCGCCCGGACGCCGTCGCAATCGCCGCGATCGTATCGCTCTCAATGCTTGGCACTCGTGGCCGTCTTGCTCTGTGCGCCTTCCACCATGCGCGTAATCTGCCATTGCTGCGCGATGGAAAGGATGTTGTTCACCAGCCAGTACAACACCAGGCCGGCCGGGAAGAAGAAGAACATCACGCCGAATACGAGCGGCATCGCCATCATCACTTTGGCCTGCACCGGGTCCGGCGGAGTGGGACTCAGCTTGGTCTGGATCAGCATGGAGACCATCATCAGCGCCGGCAGGATGAAGTACGGATCCTGTTCCGACAGGTCGGTAATCCAGCCGTAAAACGGCGCGTTGCGCAGCTCGACGCTGCCGAGCAGCACCCAGTACAGCGCAATGAATACCGGAATCTGAACCACGACGGGTAGGCAACCGCCGAGCGGATTGATTTTCTCGGTCTTGTACAACTCCATCATCGCCTGGTTCATTTTCATGCGATCGCCGCCGTATTGCTCCTTCAACTTCTGCAGTCGAGGTGCAACGACCCGCATCTTCGCCATCGATTTATAGCTCGCGGCGGACAATGGGAAAAACACCAGCTTGATGATGATGGTCAGGGCAATGATCGCCAGACCCCAGTTCCCCAGCCAACCATAGAACCAGCTAAGTACGGTGAACAGCGGCTCTGCAATGATGGTGAGCCAGCCATAGTCGACCACCAAATCAAGCCCCGGCGCCACCGCCTGCAGATGATCCTGGCGCTGCGGCCCCGAATAGAGCGCCACCGTAACGCGGGCTGTTTCACCCGGCGCGACAGCATCGACCGGCACGATAACGCCGGCGCTGTACAAGCCCTGTCCGAGCGCACGGGTGTAATTCTCATGCGCCATGCCGCCCGGCGGTAACAACGCCGATACGAAGTAATGCTGCACCATCGCAACCCAGCCATCCGAAGCGTTACGAGGGTATTTCACCTTGCCATCGTCGATATCCGAAAAATCGACTTTGACGTACTTGTCCTGCTCGGTATAGATCGCCGGTCCGGTGTACATCCGGGTCATCATCGAATCGCCTTCCGGCGCTTCTCCATCGCGCGTCAACTGAAAATAGGCGTGCGACGAGCCCAGTGCATCGGCCGATTTGTTGGATATTTCGTGCGTTACATCAATAACATAGCTCGATCTATGGAAGGTGAGGATCTTGGCGATCTGCACGCCTTCACCACCCTCGGCTTCGAGCCGGACCTGCATCTGATCCTGCCCATCAGGCAGAACGAACTCCTTCGCATCGGCGCGATAAACAGCGCGGTGGGTCGGCAATTGCGGCCCGATCAAGCCGCTCTGCGCTGCGTAATGATGCTCGGGTCCGAGCAGAACCATCGGTGCCGATTCGTCTCCGCCCGCGGCATAACCAAGCAGGACCAGACGCACGATCGAACCACCGACGCGATCTATGTCGGCATCGAACAAATCGGTGCGAACGCGAATCGGCTCCTGCGGTGCAGCAGCCTCGGCCGCAGGCCCGGTCTGCGGCACAGTCGTCGCCGAAGCGGGCAGCGAAGGGTTGGGAACATCCTTCGACTGCACGCCTTGCTCGACTGTTTGCGGCGCCTGCTGCGGATTGCGCTCCTGCTGCCAGGCATCCCATAGCATCAGCAAGGAAAAAGAGAATACGAGGAGCAGGATCAGGCGTCGGGTGTCCATCAATTATCTATTTTTCAAGGTACGGGATCGTAGCCACCCGGATGCCAGGGATGACAGCGGAAGAGGCGACGCAAAGCCAGCCATGTGCCTTGCCACGCGCCATAACGCTGCAATGCTTCGGTGGCATATTCGGAGCAGGTCGGTGCAAAGCGGCAGTTGCGGCCCAGCAGCGGACTTAGGCAATAGCGATAACATGCAAGCAGACCGAGCAGTACTTTAAGCATCACCTGCTCGTCTCACCAAGGTTTGTACATCGCTCAGGCTCAGTCCCGCATCGCTTATGGGCCGGGTGACGCGCACGACGCAATCCAGGCCGGACAAATGCGCCTGGTGCAATCGAAACGCTTCCCTGGTCAGCCGACGAATGCGGTTGCGCGCCACAGCGGTCGGAACCAGCTTTTTTGGAACGATCAATGCGAGCCGGGCGCAGTCGAGCCCATTGCTGCGCCGGTAAAGCGCCAAGTTGGCCGTGCGCACAGGCTTGCCCGATCTCAACGCCGCAGCGACATCAACGGCGCCGAGGCGCTGAAATCGACGCAGCCGCAAACGCTGATCAAACGCCCAGGCGAACGCGACCTTTGGCACGACGCGCACGAATCACCGCGCGTCCTCCCCGGGTACGCATGCGGACGAGAAAGCCGTGCGTGCGCTTGCGACGGACTACGGAAGGTTGGTAAGTGCGCTTCATGTCTAAAATCCAATATCCAGCTGGGCGGAAACCCGCTATTAAAGCAACCGGCTGCATATACTGTCAAACAACTCGCGCAGCCTGTGGATAACTTTGCGTCTTCGCGCTATCATTACGCGTTCTGAATTGCTCCGGCCAGTGCTCGGGCGCTCACTACTAGAAGAGCAAATCAAGGATGGAAGGTTTCTGGCATGATTGCCTTGCCCGCCTAGAAAAAGAGCTTCCTGCACAGCAGTTTACGACTTGGATTCGTCCGCTACAGGTCGACGCGGCACGTACTACCGACGACGAACTGCATCTCACGGCACCCAACCGTTTCGTTTTGCAATGGATCAAGGACCGCTTCCTGACGCGGATCGAGACCTTGGTCGGCGAGCAGCTCGGCAAACCTGTGCATGTCAGCGTCGCGCTCCTCAGCAGCGATACCGTTGTCGCACCCGCTACCGCCGCGGTTGCATCCGCAGCATCCCCCGTTGCCGTTGACAACGCGATGCATGCTCGAATGGGCATTGGCAGTCAGATACGCCCGGCAACAAACGGTTCCGAGCCGCGCTCAAGCATCATCGGGGATTTCACGTTCGATAATTTCGTGCCCGGCAAGGCCAACGCTCTGGCACGCGCGGCCGCGATGCAAGTCGCCGAAAACCCCGGTACCTCATACAACCCGTTGTTCGTGTACGGCGGCGTCGGCTTGGGCAAAACACATCTGATCCATGCCGTCGGCAATCACGTCAGAAGCGAGCACCCCAACGGCAAGGTGCGTTATCTGCACGCCGCGCAATACATTTCAGACGTGGTGCGCGCCTACCAGCAGAAATCGTTCGACGCGTTCAAGCGCTACTACCACTCGCTCGACCTGCTGCTGATCGACGACATTCAGTTCTTTACCGGCAAGGATCGAACGCAAGAAGAATTCTTCTACGCTTTCAACGCGCTGATCGAGGCGCGCAAACAGATCATCATCACCTGCGACACTTATCCGCGCGACATCAACGGCATCGACGAACGTCTGAAGACGCGCTTCAGCTGGGGATTGACGGTTGCGATCGAGCCGCCTGAACAGGAAATGCGCGTCGCCATCATTCTGAAAAAAGCGGAAGCGGTAGGCGCCAGACTGCCCGAAGAGGTTGCCTTCTTCATCGCTAAACACATCCGGTCCAATGTGCGAGAACTCGAGGGCGCGTTGAAGAACGTACTGGCGGTTGCGCGCTTCAGCGGCAAAGATGTCAGCGTCGAAGTCGCGAAGGAAGCATTGAAGGATCTATTGTCGGTACACAATCGCCAGGTGTCGATCGAGAACATTCAGAAAACGGTCGCCGAGTTTTACAAGATCAAGGTCTCCGATCTGCACTCCAAGAAACGTACCCGTGCCATTGCGCGGCCGCGCCAGATGGCAATGGCACTGGCCAAGGAGCTTACCGAAATGAGCCTGCCGGAAATCGGCGACGCCTTCGGTAATCGCGATCACACCACGGTATTGCACGCCTGCCGGACCATCGCAACGCTGCGAAGCAAGGACCACGAATTGAACCGGGATTTTCACGTACTTGAACAGACGCTGAAGGGCTAACAACTTATGTATAACCCGACAAAAGCTGTGCGCAACCCAGGCGAACTTCGGTATATCGACAAAGTTATTCCGTTTTACACAGCGCTATCCACAGGCGCCTCCACAGGCTATGCACAACCTAAGACGCTGAATCGCTACGGCTGCTCTTACTTACCCACAAATTTCGAGACGCTCATCATCATCAATCAGGAAAGAATATGAACCTATTAAAGACAAACCGCGAGACGCTACTCAAGCCCTTGCAGGCGGTGTCGGGGATCATTGAGAGGCGACATACCTTACCGATACTTTCCAACGTACTGATCGAGCGCGATACGTCAAGATTGTCCTTCGTCGCAACGGATATCGAGATCGAAATCACAGCATCCGTCACCGTGGATGCGAACAGCGAAGCGAAATCGATAACGGTCGGCGCGCGTAAACTGCTGGATATCCTGCGCGCGTTACCCGATGCCAGCGAGGTGACCCTTGCGTTGGCAGACAAGCGACTGCAGGTGAGGAGCGGCAAGAGCCGGTTCAATCTGCAAACGCTACCGGCGGAAGATTTTCCCCGGCTGGCCGCGCCCGAAGGCGATAGCGTGCGTTTCGAGTTGCCGCAGAAACTGTTGAAAAACTTGTTTTCGCAGGTGCAGTACGCGATGGCGCAACAGGACATCCGCTATTACCTCAACGGATTGTTGATGGTCATCGATGCCGGAGAATTGCGCGTGATCGCAACCGACGGTCATCGCCTGGCGTTTGCGTGCAAGGAAGTCGCTCCGAAGGATTTGGGCAAGCAGGAAGTGATACTTCCTCGCAAGACGGTACTCGAACTGGCTAAACTGTTAGCCGACACCGACGAGCCGGTTGCGATCGAGTTGACCGCCACGCAGGCGCGTTTCAAATTCGCCGACGTTCTGCTGACTTCCAAGTTGGTTGACGGCAAATTTCCGGATTACCAGCGCGTCATTCCGACACAGCATCCGAAGCGGTTGCGTCTTGACCGCGTTGCATTGCAGCAGGCCTTGCAGCGCGCGGCCATTCTCACCAGCGACAAATTCCGCGGTGTGCGTTGGGTGCTGGCGGAAAATAGTTTGAAGATCAGTTGCAGTAATACCGAGCAGGAAGAAGCGCAGGAAGAACTCGATGTGGCCTATGAAGGCGACGCGTTGGATATCGGCTTCAACGTCGGCTATCTCCTCGACGTCTTGAACAATCTGGACGTGAATGAAGTTGATGTTGCGCTCGGCGATTCGAACTCGAGTGCCCTCATTACCGTCCCCGAGCGCGATGACTTCAAATATGTCGTCATGCCGATGCGTATTTAGGAATAAGAAATGACAGACGAGCTTCGCCAGGAAGATGAAACCAACAAGCCCGCGCGCAACACGGCCTACGATTCCTCGAGCATCAAAATGCTCAAGGGGCTCGAAGCGGTGCGCAAGCGCCCTGGCATGTATATCGGCGACACGTCGGACGGCACCGGTCTGCATCACATGGTGTTCGAAGTTGTCGATAACGCCGTAGACGAGGCGCTCGGCGGCTACTGCGATGAAATCGTCGTCACCATTCACACCGACAATTCAATCAGCGTGACGGATAACGGACGCGGCATTCCGGTAGGTATTCACAAGGAAGATGAACTGCAGCGCTCGGCGGCGGAAATCGTCATGACCGAACTGCACGCGGGCGGAAAATTCGACAGCAATTCCTACAAGGTATCCGGGGGTCTGCACGGCGTGGGTGTTTCCGTCGTCAATGCGCTGTCCGACTGGCTGCGCCTGACCATCCGTCGCAATGGCGCGGCGCACTTCCTCGAATTCCGTAAGGGCGTGCCGGTCGAGCCGCTCAAGGTGCTCGGAAAGACAGAACGCCACGGTACCGAGGTGCACTTTCTGGCGAGCAAGGAAGTCTTCGGCGATATCGACTTCCATTACGACATCCTCGCGCGCCGTTTGCGCGAACTGTCGTTTCTGAATAACGGCGTAAATGTCCGCCTGGTCGATCAACGCACCGGTAACGAGGAGGTTTTTTCCTACAGCGGCGGTGTGCGCGGGTTTGTCGAGTTCATCAACCGCAACAAGAATGTACTGCATCCGAATATTTTCCAGGCGACCGGTGAGCGTGACGGGATATCGGTCGATGTGTCCATGCAGTGGAACGATTCGTATCAGGAGTCGGTGTTGTGCTTCACCAACAACATTCCGCAGCGCGACGGCGGCACCCATCTGACCGGTTTGCGCGCGGCGATGACCCGTACCCTCGGTCGTTATATCGAACAGAACGACATCGCGAAGAAAGCCAAGGTCGAGGCGACCGGCGACGATATGCGCGAAGGCCTCACTTGCGTTCTGTCGGTGAAAGCACCGGAACCGAAGTTTTCTTCCCAGACCAAAGACAAGCTCGTGTCGTCGGAAGTGCGGCCGGTGGTGGAAGAGATTGTGGCCGAGAAGCTGATGGAGTTTCTGCTCGAACGGCCGAACGATGCGCGCATCGTTACCGGGAAAATCGTCGAGGCTGCGCGCGCACGTGAAGCGGCGCGCCGGGCGCGCGAAATTACGCGTCGCAAAGGGGTGTTGGACGGCATGGGTCTGCCAGGCAAACTGGCTGATTGCCAGGAGAAGGATCCGTCGTTATGCGAGCTTTATCTGGTCGAGGGCGATTCCGCGGGCGGCTCCGCCAAACAGGGCCGCGATCGCAAATTCCAGGCGATCTTGCCGCTGAAAGGCAAGATTCTAAACGTCGAGCGGGCGCGCTTCGACAAGCTGATTGCCTTCGCCGAGATTGCCACGCTGATTACCGCACTCGGGACCGGCATCAAGGACGATTACAACCCGGAGAAGCTGCGCTATCACCGCATCATCATCATGACCGACGCGGACGTCGATGGCGCACATATCCGGACGCTGCTGTTGACTTTTTTCTATCGGCAAATGCCCGATCTGATCGAGCGCGGCCACATATACATTGCCCAACCGCCGCTATACAAGGTGAAGGTCGGCAAAGACGAACGATATCTGCGCGACGATTACGAGCGCGATCAGCACATGCTCAAGCAGGCGCTGGTTGGCGCGGCGCTCTACCCGCACGAAAACGCAGAACCGATCGCGGGCGAAGCGCTGGCGCAGCTTGCGCGGTCCTATTTGCTTGCTGCGGCGGTGATCAATCGCCTTGCCCGCCTCATGGACCCGGCGGCGCTGCGCGCGATTCTGTATGGCGCACGCCTTGATGTGTCGAACGGCGATGCGGCGCGCGCCAGCGCGGAGGCGCTCGCTGCGAAATTCCCCGTCGATGACGCGAAGGTATACGCGCGTTATGCCGACAAGCAGGAACGCCACCAGATCGTTGTCGAGCGGGCGCGTTACGGCAACGTGCGCACAACGATATTCGATGAAGATTTCTTATTGTCCGGTGACTACCGGCAACTTGCCGAAACGGCGCAGCTGATCGAAGGATTGGTAGGTCGCGGGGCTTACGTCGAGCGCGGAGATCACAAGCAACTGGTCAGCAAATTCGGCCAGGCGGTCGACTGGTTGCAGCGCGAGGTCGAGCGCAATGCGACCGTGCAGCGCTACAAGGGCTTGGGCGAAATGAACCCGGAGCAGTTGTGGGAAACCACGATGGATCCGAATTCGCGCCGCCTGCTCAAAGTCCAGATCGACGATGCCATTGCCGCCGATGAGATCTTCACCCGGCTGATGGGCGACGAAGTGGAACCGCGCCGTGAATTCATCGAGCGTAACGCTCTGGTCGCGCGACTCGATGTCTGACCCGACAGTAATTAGCTGCCAGCCGCCCGTTTTCGCGCCGGTGTTTTTTTCGCCGTGACCTTCTTGGCGGTGGTTTTCTTCGCAGTCGGCCGCTTGGCCGTGGTTTTGGCCTTCTTCGCTTCAATTGCGTCGGCGGTTGTCGTCACCACCTTCTTTGCCGCCGTTTTGGCGCCTTTTTTCGCTTCGCGCGGCGCGAATTCAAAACCGATCTTGCCGTCCGGCTGGCGAACCAGGAATGCCGAGAAAGGCCTTCCTTTCTTGGAAATGAATCGATGCAGCAAGTCGGTCTTGCCTGTGCCGAGCAACTTCACCACTTGTTCTGATTCGATCGGACGTTGCAGAATGATCTTGCCAGTACGGAAGTTGCAGGTGCGTCCCGGGCCGACCGATTTTTCGCATACATAGGCAAGTTCGTGGTCGTAAACATTCGCGCCGCATTTAGGGCACGGACCCAGTGCGGTCTTGCCCGAGAAGTCCACCGGTTCCGCATCGTGCTCGTCCTGCTCTGATTGGCCGAAGTCGAGTTCCGTGGTGAAGTCGTCTTTCATCTTCACCATTGCAGCGAACGGACGTCCCATGCGGCTGCGGAATCCCTGTAGCGGGCCGATCGACCGCTCGCGAATGAGCTGCTCTATTTCGTCGTTCTCCATGCGCCGGCTGGCGATGATTTTCCACAACGCGAAATCGCATTGTTCGCACTGGAATTTCTTGTAGTTCTCGTGAATCGCAGCGCCGCACTTCGGGCACGGCGTGGCAAGCGTGGATAGCGGCTCGTCGATGCTGGTGCCCTGCTTGATCCGGTTCACGAGGTCACTCGTGGTGGCGACGATGTGCCGCATGAAATCCGGACGTTGCAGCCTGCCCTGCTCGATCTGGCGAAGCTTGTATTCCCAGTCGCCGGTGAGTTCGGGCGAGCGCAGTTCGTCCACGCCGAATTTGGAGAGGGCGTAGATCAGGTCGAAGGCCTTGGCCGTCGGAACGAGCTCACGCCCTTCACGGCGCACATAGTCCTCGAAAATCAGACCCTCGATAATGGCCGCGCGTGTTGCCGGTGTGCCCAGTCCTTTTTCGCTCATCGCCTCGCGCAACTCTTCGTCGTCGACCAGTTTGCCCGCACCCTCCATTGCGGACAGCAACGTCGCTTCGCTGTAACGCGCCGGCGGCCGCGTTTGCAGATTTTTCGCTTCGATCTCGATTGTCTGCGCCTTGCCGTCCTCCACCGGCGCCAGGGTTGCGCCCTCTCCCGCTTCGACGTCGCGTCCATAGACCGCGCGCCAGCCGGCATTCACCATCACGCGTCCTTCGGTCTTGAACGGCTCGTCTTCCACGCGTGTGATGCGAGTGGTGATGAGGTATTCCGCGGCGGGGTGAAAGACCGCCAGGAATCGCTTCGTCACCAGGTCGTACAGTTTTGCTTCGGGCTCGGACAAATGCTTCGGCGCCTGCGTGGTCGGGATGATGGCAAAGTGATCGGAAATCTTTTCGTTGTTGAAAATGCGCTTGTTGGGACGTACCCACCCTTCTTTCAGTACCTTCTGTGCAAACGGACCGTACCCGCGCCCGGCATCCGCGGTCTGCAGCATCTGCAGCGTTTCCTTAACCGTCGGCATATAGTCTTCCGGCAAGGCGCGCGCATCGGTACGGGGATAGGTCAGCACCTTGTGCTTTTCGTACAACGCCTGCGCGAGCGATAGCGTCGCGCGTGCGGAGAAACCGAAGCGCCCGTTCGCCTCGCGCTGCAGGCTGGTCAGGTCATAAAGCAGCGGCGGTGCTTCCGTCGACGGCTTCGATTCTTCCGTGACGATGCCGGGCTTGCCCGCGCATTTGTCGCGGATCGCTTCGGCGCGTGCCTTATCCCAAAGGCGCTCGGCGCGCGCATCTGCTTCGTCCGGTTTACGCTCGAAGCGCTCGTCGAACCAGCGGCCGGTGTACTCGCCGCCGCCGCTCTCGAATGTGCCGTGCAATTCCCAATAGTCGCGCGCGACGAACTGTTTGATGCGCTGTTCGCGGTCGACCAGGATGGACAGGGTCGGCGTTTGCACACGTCCGACGGTGGTCTTGTAGAAGCCGCCATCTTTCGAATTGAAGGCGGTCATGGCGCGCGTGCCGTTGATGCCGATCAGCCAGTCGGACTCCGAGCGGCAGGTCGCGGCATCGGCCAGAGGCTGCATCGCTTCGTCCGAGCGCAGGCGGCCGAATCCGTCGCGAATCGCCCCCTGCGTCATCGACTGCAGCCAGAGACGTTCGATCGGCTTCTTGGTGTTCGCATGCTGGATGATGTAGCGAAAGATCAGTTCGCCCTCGCGCCCCGCGTCGCAGGCGTTGATGACGCCGGTGACGTCTTTACGCTTGAGGAGCTTGACCAGCAGCTTGAGCCGATCCTCGGTGCGCTCGATCGGCTGCAGATCGAAGTGCGGCGGAATCACCGGAAGATGCGCGAACGACCACTTGCCGCGTTTGACTTCGTACTGTTCCGGAGCGGCGATTGCCAGCAAGTGGCCGATCGCGGAGGACAGGACGTACTGATCGCTCTCGTAGTAATCGCCGTGGCGTGTGAAACCGCCCAGTGCGCGGGCGATGTCCGCAGCGACGGACGGCTTTTCCGCAATGATGAGACGTTTGCTCACATCAGCTCTTTATGAAGGCGCAAGTCGACAACGCGCGCAGTGGCACGGTAAAGACTTTGCGGCCGGGAATCGGTTTTATGCGGCGCACGGATTGCGCCGCAGCGTCGGCAAAGGAGCGCCGAAGTTTAAGGACAAGCCTGAAGGCAGGCAAGACGCGCCGGTGTCGGCGTGCCTCGACCGATACTAATGAATATTACGCGGGCCACCTTCGGGCAGCAGTTCTTCCAGCACGAGCGTATCGACATCACCCCGGTGCGTCCATAGCACCAGAAGGATGATGACCTTGAGCTTGTCCAGGCCCACCACATCGTCGGGCAGCGCCATGGCGCGGTCGAGAATCACTTCGCGCAGCGAAGGAGTGAGGATACGCGCGCTTTCCAGAAAGGTGACGAAGCCGCGGCTATGGGTCGACAGCTTGGCGTACTCTTCATCGGTGTAGCTGCGAAACGAAGTGCTGAGTTCGAAATGCTCCGGAAAACCGGTTTCGTGAGGGGGCGCCAATCCCTTCAACCAGTCCAGCGCATCACTAATCTCTTCGTCTTCAAAGCCGGCCGCGGTGAGTTTGCGCGCAAGCGTGTCGTGATCCGGATAAGCGTCGTTTTGGTAATAACTCTCAAACAGATAGACGAGAACGTCGAACATTTGAATGCTGTGCACTCCTAAGGTATGCGCTGATATCGACCGCCAGGCAGACATGCGACCCTTCCGTCCAGCTCGAGTTCTAACAGGATCGCTGATACAGAATCGGGCGTCAAGCCGCTGCGTGTACACAATATGTCGATGCTGCACGGGTCATGACCGAGGTGCTGCAGCAGACTATGCTCGCTTGCGACATGCAGCGATCCGTCTTTTTCCGGTGCCGGCGTTGTCCCCCACGCGCCGAGTTCTTCGAGCACATCCTGCGCGCTATCGACGAGCTTGGCGCCTTGTTTGATCAGGGCATGGCACCCCTTGGACAACGGCGAATGAATCGACCCGGGAATGGCGAATAACTCGCGCCCCTGTTCGCCGGCGTAGCGCGCGGTGATGAGCGACCCGCTCGACAACGCCGCTTCGATAACCAACACACCTTTGGATAAGCCGCTGATAAGCCGGTTGCGACGGGGAAAGTTGAGCGAAATCGCTGCGGTGCCGAGCGGAAATTCGCTGACCAACGCACCGTCTTTGGCGATCGCTTCGTACAGCGATGTATTTCGGGTCGGATAACGCACGTCGACACCGGTTCCCAATACCGCAACGGTCGAAGCGGGTGCGCGTAACGCACCACGATGTGCTGCTGCGTCGATGCCGAGCGCCAGGCCGCTGACGATGGTCAGTCCTGCGTGGCTCAACGCCGCGCTGAACTGTTCCGCATTGCTCAAACCTTGTGCCGTCGCGTTGCGACTACCGACGACTGCAAGCATCGGCCGCGCCAGCAGATCGGCCTTGCCCAACACGTACAGCAAGGTAGGCGGGCCGGAAATCTCCAGCAATGCGGCGGGATAAGCGCTATCCGCCAGCGTCAGAATATGATGATCAGGCTCGCATGACCAGGCGAGCGCCGCCGCGATTTGCTCGTCTGCGTCATGCGCGAGCAGGCGTCGTGCGAGTTCATCGCCGATGCATTTGGTCAAGGCCGGATAGCCTGCGGCAAAAACGCGGGACGGCAGGCCGAAGGCCGATAAGAGCTTGCGTTGTCCCTGCGGTCCCAGGCCGGGAACGAGGGTCAGTCGAAGCCAGAATGCCAACTCAGGATCGCGGGTCATCACATGACCTCGAAGTGTTTGCGTGAGCGCTGATCGAGAGTCCCTGGTGTACCTGAAGCTTCCTGATCTTGAACCATGTGCAACGGCGCTATACCCCATTGCACGGGCTGGTTCCTAGGGGTTGCTGACGCGGTCTCCGGGGGCAACCTGCTTTTCGGCCTGGACGATCAATGCATACGAGAGATTCTCGAAAACGCGGAACACCATCGCCAGACCGTAACGTTCTTCCGGAAGCACCACCGGCTTCGGCCGCGCCTCACCCATATACCACGGACCCACGCTGCGGTCGCGCGGCAAAACCAGGCCGCGTTCCAAGGCCAGCACATGGCCCGGTTCGATACCGTCGCTCGCACCCACGTTCAACGTGATCATCGATAGCGGGCCAGCTTCATCATAACTGCCGTACACCGATTTGAGGCCGTGGTCTTGTTTGCCCGAGTAGTAGCTGGTGCGGGCATCGGTGCGGCCGTTGTACAGTGACATGACGCGCGCGCGAATTTTGTTGTCCGGCGCGTGCGGCACGTAGTGGAAAATGGTCGGCGGTTGCGCAGCCACCAGACGGTCGCCTTCACCGATCTCGCGTTGTGCGGCAACGATTTTCAGTTTGGCCGGATCGCCGGCTTTGACAACGCGCGCGGTACCCAGATAGATCGCCTCGTAGCCCAGCGTTTCCTCGGTGTCGGGATCGACCAGCGCGGCGCCGGGTCGATAAACATTCCAGACCTCGGCAGGCGAGTCGCCCAAGCCTTCTACATATGCAACGTTCCCTACGCCCAGGTTTACACGACCCTCCTCAGTCGCCACGATCCGGGGCGCCTTGTCGAGTCCATCCTTTTCCACTACCAAAGGCTGGGAGAGGAAAGGATCGATCATCCTGGCCGGAATCGTCGGCACCGGTTCGGCGTCGAGCGAGGTTTCGCGCACGCGCGGCGAGAGTTTGCCGTCTTGCTCCGCGCGACTCTGCAGCAGCAGCTTCATATTGGCGCGATCGAAAATCACGGTATCGCCGGGATAGATCCAGTGCGGATCCTTGATCTGAGCTTTGTTCAGTCCCCAGATTTCCGGCCAGCGCCAAGGATCTTTCAGAAAGCGGCCGGAAATGTCCCACAGCGTATCGCCTTTGACGACCACGTAACGGTCCGGCGCGTCCGGCTGCACTTGCAGAACGTTGCCCTTCGCGGCCCAGGTGACGGGCGCCGCCAGCGCGAGGACGAGAAAAAACGCTGTGCTAGACTTGAACATAAAGGCCTCGATCCGATCTAAGCCATGTAAAGGCTTGATTTGTCTTGAACTGCTGCGGCAGTCTAAGACTTTTCATGACCAAAGCATATTCAACTATTTCACGCAGCAGGAATTTATGTCGCTTCTTCCAATACTTCGCTATCCGGACGATCGACTGCACATCGTCGCGCAGCCGGTCAGGGTCGTGGACGATGAAATCCGGACGCTGGTGCGCAATATGGCGGACACCATGTACGACGCGCCCGGCATTGGACTCGCGGCGACGCAGGTCGACGTGCACAAACGCGTCATCGTGATCGATATCTCCGAAACGCGTGATGATCTGCTGGTCCTGATCAATCCGGAAATCATCGCACGGGAAGGCGAGCAGGAATGCGAGGAAGGTTGTCTTTCGGTGCCGGGAATTTTCGATTACGTCACGCGCGCCGAGCAGGTCATCGTTCGCGCGCTCGATGAAAACGGCAATGTCTTTGAGCGCGCCGCCAGTGGCTTGCTTGCCGTGTGCATTCAGCACGAGATGGACCATCTCGAGGGCAAGGTGTTTGTCGAGTATCTTTCGCGGCTCAAGCAGACGCGTATTCGCGCCAAACTGCTGAAACAGCAACGCCAAGTCGCCTAGCGACAAGCGCGGCGCGTCGAACATGCGCATCGCATATGCCGGCACGCCAACGTTCGCCGTGCCCGCGCTGGAGGGCTTGATCGAGGCCGGATATGAGATCGCCGGCGTCTGGACACAACCCGATCGTCCGGCTGGTCGTGGCATGAGCCTCGCGCAAAGCGCAGTCAAGAAAGCGGCGCTGAAGCATCAACTCACGCTTCATCAACCCGTGTCATTAAACGATGAGCACGCACTCGCGGCGGTGCGAGCGTGCGGTGCCGACGCAATGGTCGTGGCGGCATATGGACTGCTGCTGCCGCCCGTCGTGCTCGACATGTTCCGTTACGGCGCACTCAATATCCACGCCTCGCTGCTACCGCGCTGGCGTGGCGCCGCGCCGATTCATCGTGCGCTGCTTGCCGGCGATCGCGAAACGGGTGTCTGCATCATGCAAATGGATGCGGGCCTGGATACCGGTGCGGTGTTGATGCGTGAGACGATTGCCATCCAGCCGCAGGACACCACCGGCACCTTGCACGACAAGCTTGCGACGCTGGGCGCGCGGATGATCGTTGCCGCGTTGCGGGGCGCTGAGGCCGGCAGCCTGCAGCCGACGCCCCAGTCCGAGGAAGGCGTGACCTACGCGGCGAAAATCGCCAAAACGGAGGCGCGCATCGACTGGCGTCAGCCGGCCGAGGTCGTGGCGCGGCAGATTCGCGCCTTCAATCCGTTTCCCGGGGCGAGTGCGCGCTGGCGCCAAACCGATATCAAGCTGTGGCAGGCGCGCGTCGTACCGGGACATGGCGAGCCGGGCATCGTGCTGCACATGGACGGCGACGCGTTCATCGTTGCGTGCGGAGCCGATGCGGTGGCGATCGAAGTCGCGCAGCGCGCCGGCGGAAAACGTCTAAGGGCGGCCGAATTCGTGCGCGGAGCGAATCTAGCGGCGGGCGATCGCTTCGAGTAATACAACAACATTGAATTTTTTTGCCGCGACGCCATCTTAAGTCGTGGGCTCCGGGTTACGGAGCGAGAGGAAAGAAGGAATGATCGGAAACTGGATGAAAACGGGGATCCTGCTGGCGGGGATCGTGGCGCTGTTCGGTGCCATCGGGGGATTGATCGGCGGACAACAGGGCATGCTCATCGCGCTGCTTATCGGCGGCGGGATGAATATTTTCGCCTATTGGTTTTCCGACAAGATGGTTCTAAAGCTGTATCGGGCGCGTGAAGTCGACGAGACCTCGGCGCCGCAGTTCTACAACATGGTGAAGGAACTCGCACAGCGGGCCGGGTTGCCGATGCCGCGCGTTTATCTGATCGACGAAGCGCAGCCGAACGCATTCGCGACCGGGCGCAACCCCGATCACGCTGCGGTCGCTGCGACGACGGGTATTCTGCAACTGCTGTCGGCACGTGAACTGCGCGGTGTGATGGCGCATGAGCTGACCCACGTGAAGAATCGCGACATTCTGATTTCGACGGTTTCGGCCACCATTGCAGGTGCCATCTCCACTTTGGCGAACTTCGGCATGTGGTTCGGAATGAGCAATGACAACCGCGAAGGCGGCGGCAATCCCATTCTCGCCATTCTGGTGATGATCATGGCACCGATCGCCGCGATGCTGATCCAGTTCGCCATTTCGCGTACGCGTGAGTTCGGTGCGGATCGCGGCGGCGCCGAGATTTCCGGTGACCCGCATGCGCTCGCCGACGCGCTGGCCAAGATCGATCGTTATGCCAGGGGCGTGCCGATGGAAACAGCCGAGCACCACCCTGCCACCGCGCAGATGATGATCATCAACCCGCTTTCCGGCGGCGGGCTGCGCGGCCTGTTCAGCACACACCCGGCGACCGAAGAGCGCATCATGCGCCTGCGTGCGATGGCGCACTGATTCCGCGACATTGGTACCATTTCGAGCGCCGGATTCGTCCGGCGCTTTTGTTTGGAACTATCGCCTGCAATGGCCCGGCGGGTCGCCAGCGCTGGCCGTTGTACGAGCGCCGGCGCGACAAAACGGCCCGTGGTCTCCCCGCTCGTGACGCCCCTGCTGAAAAACCATGCTTTGGGCCTAGGCGCGCACCGATATAATCGCGCGTGTCTTACGCCCCGCCCCTTGCCGAAACGCTCGTCGCCAGCAGCCGCATCATCGCCCGCGTATTAGGTGGCGAAAGCCTGTCCGAGGTGATGCCCGCAGGACGGCAGCCTGCCGTGCGGGACATCATTTACGGCACGCTGCGGGAGTACGGAATCGCCGATGCCATTCTTGCGCGCCTGCTGCGCCGGCCGGTTACCGACGCTGTCGTTCATGCGCTGTTGCTTTGCGCCTTGCGGGAATTGCGCCGTGATCGCGCAGCCGCATACACGGTCGTCGATCAGGCAGTGACCGCGTGCGCCGCACTGGGGTTCGCTGCGGCGAATGGATTGGTCAATGCGGTATTACGCAATTACTTGCGCAAACGAGATGAGCTCGAGCGCCACGCCGTTGCAGGCGAAGTAGGCCGTTATTGCCATCCGCAGTGGTGGATCGACCGGCTCAGAAAAGCCTATCCCGACGATTGGCAAGATGCGCTGGAGGCGGGCAATATGCATCCGCCGATGACGCTGCGCGTCAATCGACGACGCGTGGAGCGCGACGTCTACTTGCAACGATTGCATGCCGCAGGTATCGATGCCGATGCAATCGGCACAAGTGGCGTACGACTCGCAAGGCCGATGCCGGTGAGCGAGCTGCCGGGTTTTGCCGCGGGGGAAATCTCGGTGCAGGACGCCGCGGCGCAGTGCGCCGCTTCGTTGCTCGCGCTTGCTGATGGAATGTTGGTACTTGATGCCTGTGCGGCACCGGGCGGCAAAGCCGGCCACATACTGGAGAGCGCCGATGTTCGCCTGGTTGCGCTCGACCGCGATCGGACGCGCGCGCAGCGTATCGAACAGAATCTCGCTCGGCTGGACCTCGCCGCGGACGTGCGCGTGGCGGATGCAAGAAAGGTCGACGAGTGGTGGGACGGCGCGTTATTCGATCGGATTCTGCTGGATGCGCCGTGTACCGGTTCCGGCGTGGTACGTCGCCATCCGGATATCAAATGGCTGCGCCGGGAAGCGGACGTGGCAAGCTTTGCCGGACAGCAGCGACAACTGCTGGAGGCGCTTTGGCGAGTGCTCGCGCCCGGTGGTAAATTTCTTTATGCCACGTGCTCCGTCTTCCCGGAAGAGAACCGTTTGCAGATCGCCGATTTTCTCGCGCAGCATCCGACAGCGCGATTGCTGCCTACGTCGCTGCCGCGCCACGGGCAGTTGTTGCCCGATGCCGAGCGCGATGGGTTCTACTACGCCCTGCTTGAAAAAACCCGAGGATAAAGGTCTTGCCGTTCATGGACGAACAGATCCGCCCAGTTGCGCTTGATAACGGCATGAAGCGTTTGCGGGGTTTCGTCGTCGCCGTCCTGCTCGCAGTGTTCGCGGTGGCGGTATGGGCGAACGAGATCGGCATCAGTAATGCCTCTCTGTTACCGGCGGACGACGGCGGCTACATACTATCCGCGGATTTCGATTTGACGTTGAGTCATCGACTTGAGGATGCGCTGAGCGAAGGTGTACCGCTATATTTCGCGTTCGATTTCGAATGCTATCGCCCGCGCTGGTATTGGTTCGATGCCACGGTGGCAAAGAAAACGCATCAGGCGCGTTTATCCTTCCATGCATTGACGCGCACATATCGGCTTAGTACCGGCGCGCTGCACCAGAGTTTTGCTACCGCGGAGGATGCCGTGCGCGCGCTGAGTACGGTGCGCAGCTGGCATGTCCTGAATCCGGATGACCTGCGTCCGAACACCAGCTACGAAGTCGCCGTTCGCATGGCGCTCGACGTCGATCAGTTGCCCAAGCCGTTTCAGGTTAGCGCGCTGACCAATCGCGACTGGACGCTCAGTTCACGCTGGGAACGCTGGGGCTTTGCCACCGACTCCGACGGGAAGATCGTGCGATGAGATATCTGCTCATCGCCAGCGGCGCCCTCGGCGGCATCCTGCTTTTTCTGCTCGCCGCGGCGAGCGCGGATTCGTCGCTGTTCGCCGGACATTATCCGCTGCTGCTGATCCTCAATGGCGTCATCGCGGTCGCGTTGGTCGGCCTGGTGATCTATCAGTTGGTCACGTTGCGACGTGCGCTCAAGGCACGCGTGTTCGGCTCTCGTCTGACCTTGCGGTTCCTGCTTGTTTTCGTCCTGATGGCGGCGTTGCCAGGTGCGCTGGTCTATACCGTATCGGTGCAGTTTCTCGCCAAGAGCATCGAGTCCTGGTTCGACGTGCGGGTCGATGCGGCGCTGGAATCCGGGCTCGATCTCGGCCGCACCGTGCTGAACAGCATGCTCAACGATTTACGCAGCAAAGCACGCACGATCTCGTTGGAACTGGGCGATGCGCCCGCGCAGCAGCAGGCAAGCATGCTCAACCGGTTGCGCGAACAGACGGGAGTGGAGGACGCGCTGGTGGCGACGACGAGCGGCTTCGTTCTTTCGAGTGCCAGCCGATCGCCGACGCAACTTCTGCCCGAGGCGCCGCCGCTTTCGGTTTTGCGCCAGGTTCGCCAGGGACGGGATTATGCCGCCATCGAGCCCGCAGGCGAGCGCGGCCTGTTGATGCGGGTGGTGGTGCCGTTGCCGACCACCGCATGGGTTGAAGACAATCGCTTGCTGCAACTCGTTGAACCCGTTCCGCCGTCGTTGGCCGAGAGCGCGGAAACGGTGCAGGCGGTCTATCGCGACTACAAGGAGTTGTCGTTGTTGCGCGTCGGCCTGAAGCGCATCTACATCCTGACGCTCACGCTTGCCTTGCTGCTGGCGCTGTTTACCGCCATTGCGCTTGCGTTCATTCTCAGTCGGCGATTGTCGACGCCGTTGGCGGTGCTCGCGGAAGCGACACAGGATGTGGCGCGCGGCGATTTCACCCGTCGCGCCAAGATCACCAGTCGCGACGAACTGGGCGTGCTGACCAAGTCCTTCAACAGCATGACCGACCAGTTGGGCGAAGCGCGTGCCGCCGCCGAGCGCAATCGTGCCCAGGTGGAGAACGCAAAGGCCTATCTGGAAAACATTCTGGCGACGCTATCGGCGGGAGTGATGACTTTCGACGACACGTTCCGCCTGCAGGTGGCGAATGCGAGCGCCGAGGCGATACTCAAGGACGCCCTCGTTCCCGGCCAGCCGTTGTCCGGGTCTGCCGCACTGATCGCGCTGGCGAGATTGGTGCGCAACTGTTTCGAAACGGCGAATGAGTCATCGTGGCAGCAGGAGCTGGAATTGCCGGGCCGCGATCAGGTTCTGCTGGTGCGCGGCTCGTTGTTGCCGCATGCACTGGGCTATGTAGTCGTGTTCGACGATATCACCCAGTTGATCGCCGCGCAGCGCGCGACCGCGTGGGCGGAAGTGGCGCGACGGCTGGCGCACGAAATCAAGAATCCGCTCACGCCCATCCAGTTGTCCGCCGAGCGCTTGCAGCACAAACTCGCCGACAAGCTCGATGCCGCCGATGCCGCCGCGCTGGAGCGCGCCACCGGCACCATCGTCGCGCAAGTCGCCGCGATGAAATCGATGGTCGATGAGTTCCGTAACTATTCACGCCTGCCGGCGCCGACGCTCGCGGCGCTCGATCTCAACCAACTGGTGGGCGACGTGCTTGCTTTATATGAACATACGTCCGGCCGTTTTGTCATCGATCTCGCAGACGGTCTGCCACCGGTGCGCGGCGACGCCAGCCAGTTGCGCCAGGTAATCCATAATCTGTTGCGAAATGCGGAGGATGCCTTGCATGGCCACGCCGAACCGCGTATTGAAATCCGTACCGAGGCGGTCGGCGATCGCGTGCGCCTGTCGGTGCGAGACAACGGTGGCGGTTTCGCCGAGTCGGTCATGAAGCGGGCGTTCGAACCGTATGTGACGACCAAACCGAAGGGTACGGGTCTGGGCCTGGCGATCGTCAAGAAGATCATCGACGAACACCATGGAACAGTGAGTTTGGAAAACAAGGAAGGCGCGGCGGTGACCATCGCCCTGCCCCGTGCAGCATGAGTTCGCCGGTGAGGGTGAGCGACTGATATGGCAACGATACTTGTGGTCGATGATGAAATCGGCATACGTGAGCTGCTGTCCGAAATACTGGCTGACGAGGGACACACCGTACGTCTGGCCGAGAACGCGGCCAGCGCGCGCGAGCAGCGTAATCGCGCGCGGCCGGATCTCGTACTGCTCGACATATGGATGCCGGATATCGACGGCATTTCCCTCCTTAAGGAATGGGCGGCAGCCGGTCAGCTGACTATGCCCGTGGTCATGATGTCGGGTCATGCCACAATCGACACCGCGGTCGAAGCGACACGCATTGGTGCGATGGAATTCCTGGAAAAGCCGATCGCGATGCAAAAGCTGCTCGCGACCGTCAAGCGTGCGTTGCGCGCCTCGGAGCCGCAAACCTACGCGCGGTTTGCCCCCCTCAACATCGGTCGCTCGCCGGCCATCACCGATTTACGCAGGCGTCTGGCCCAGTACGCACAGGTCAATACGCCGCTGTTGCTGCGCGGCGAAGCCGGTGCGATGGCCGAACTGTATGCGCGTGCGCTTCATCAGCCGGGCATGCCGTTCGTCGTCGCCGGTTCCGCGCTGTCCGAAGCGCCGCAACCCTTGCTCGCCCAGGCGGCCGGTGGCGTGCTGTTTGTCGATGAACTGGGCGCGCTATCCAAGGCGCAGCAACGCGGCCTGGCCTTTCTCGTCCCGCATGCCGAGCGGCAAAAGGTCCGGCTCGTGTGCTTTACCACCTACGCACATCGTCAACTGGTAGTGGATTGCGGGCTGGATGAAGGATTGCTGGCGCATGTGTCCCAACTTGTGCTCGCGCTGCCTCCGCTGCGGTCGCAGGCCGAAGATATCCCTGACCTTGCTACGAGCCTTTTGACGCAACTGATCGAGACGCGTGTGAGTCCGCCGCGCAGCTTTACCGTTGCTGCGTTGAACCTGCTGCGGCAGCATCCGTGGTTGCGCAACCTGGAGGAATTGCACCAGGTCGTGCGCAGTGCGGCGCTCACTGCGCTGGACGGCGAAATCAGTGCAGAAGATGTGCAGCGTGTGCTGCCGCCTCCGCCGCCGCAGGAGTCCGTGCCGCTTGCAGCCGGACTGCTCGATCTGCCGCTGCGCGAAGCGCGCGAAGAATTCGAGCGTACCTACTTTGAGCATCATCTCGCGCATGACGTCTCGATGAGTCGGCTGGCGGAGAAAAGCGGCCTGGAGCGCACGCACCTTTATCGCAAGCTGAAGGCGCTCGGATTGCACGCCGGAAAAAAGGAAGAATAACGGGAGCGCGTTTTGAAAATTGTCATCCTAGGGGCCGGGCAAGTGGGCTCCACGCTGGCGGAAAGTCTGGCATCCGAAAAGAACGACATCACGGTGGTCGACGTGGAGTCTGCGCGGTTGCGCGACCTGCAGGACCGATTCGATCTGCGCACCGTGGTCGGCAGCGCGGCACATCCGGAAACGTTGATCGAAGCCGGCGTTGAAGACGCCGACATGCTGATCGCGGTCACGCAATCGGATGAGACGAACCTGGTTGCCTGTCGTATCGCCGCGCAGCTCTACAACGTACCCACCAAGATCGCGCGTATCCGTACTCCGGGTTTTCTCAGCCGGCCGGAGCTGCTCGAAGGCGGTGGTTTCAATGTCGACCATGCCATCTGTCCCGAGGCCGTTCTTACCGAGTACATCGTGCGGCTGATCGAATTTCCGGAAGCCTTGCAGGTTCTGGATTTCGCTGATGGATTGTTGACCATGGTTGTAGTGAGAGCCGTCAAGGGCGGTCCGCTGGTCGGACATCCGCTGAAGGACCTGCGGCGACACGCCCCGCATGTGGATGCGCGGATCATCGCCATTTTTCGCGGAGACGAAGCAACCATTCCGGACGGCGACACCGTCGTGCTGCACGGTGACGAAGTGTTCTTCCTTGCCCCCACCGACCACATCCGTCAGGTGATGCGCGAGTTGCGCAAAATGGACAAACCCGTGAGGCGGCTGATGATTGCGGGAGGCGGCAACATCGGGGTCCGTCTCGCGCGCGCGCTCGAGGACGACTATCAGGTCAAGCTCATCGAACGGAACAAGCAGCGAGCCGAATTCGTCGCCAACGCGTTGAACAAGGTGCTCGTTCTACAGGGCGATGCGACCGACGAGGAGTTGCTCGAATCGGAGAACATCGATGACATGGATCTCTTCCTTGCGCTGACGAACGACGACGAGAACAACATCATGTCCGCGTTGCTGGCCAAACGTATGGGCGCGCGTCGCGTCGTGGCATTGATCAATAGGCGCGCTTACGCCGATCTGGTGCAGGGAGGTCAGATCGATATCGCGTTGTCCCCGGCGCAGGCGACCATCGGCAAATTGCTACAGCACATCCGGCGCGCCGACGTCGTCGCGGTGCACAGCCTGCGCCGCGGCGCGGCCGAGGCGCTCGAGTTGGTTGCGCATGGCGACGAACATAGTTGCAAGGTGATCGGCAAGCGGATCGAAGAGATTTCGCTGCCGCGCGAAGCGACGATCGGTGCGATCGTGCGCAAGCGTGCGGCGGTGCAAAGCGAACGCGTCGATGTCGCAACAACGGAACAAGTGTCCGAAGTCATCATGGCGCATCACGATACGGTGATTCAATCGGGCGATCACGTCATCATGTTCGTTGCGAACAAGCGCATGGTGCCAAAAATCGAGAAGCTGTTCCAGGTCGGTTTCAGCTTTATCTGAACGCATGATCGACGCTACATCTATCCCAAGCGCGTTCGAGCGCCGCATGCCGCTGCTCAATACGCTCGGCAAGGTCATCATGATTTTCGGTCTGTCGTTGGCGCTGCCTATCGGCGTCTCGCATTACCTCAACGATGGCGCCGAACGGGCCTACGACGAGGCGCTGCTGCTTACGGTCCTCATTGGCGCGCTATTGTGGTTCTCGACGCGTCGCTACCGCGGCGAACTGGCGACGCGAGACGGCTTCCTGCTCGTCGGGTTGGTGTGGACGGTGCTGCCCGCGCTGGCGACGCTGCCATTGCTGTTTTACCTGCCCCATATGTCGTTCACCGATGCCTACTTCGAGACCGTTTCCGGGCTCACGGCGTCCGGTGCAACGGTGATGGGGCAGGTCGACAATCTGCCGCCATCCATCAACGTATGGCGCACGCAACTGTGCTGGATGGGAGGCATGGGAATCGTCGTACTGGCGGTCGCAATTCTGCCGCTGCTCGGTGTCGGCGGTGCGCAACTGTTCAAGGCGGAAATCCCGACGCCGATGAAGGACAGCCGCCTGACGCCGCGTATCAATGAGACCGCCAAAGGTTTATGGATGGTGTACTTCGCCGCCACCATTGCCTGCGTGGTGGCCTATCGATTGGCGGGCATGGCTTGGCTCGATGCCATGATGCACGCCTTCTCCACCGTGAGCCTGGGCGGACTTACGCCGCACGATGCGAGCTTCGGCTATTTCGATTCGCTCGCCATCGAAGTCATCTGCATTGTCTTCATGCTGTTCGCGAGTCTCAACTTCGCGACGCACTTTCTCGTCTGGCGTCGTCGCTCGCTGCGCGCCTACTGGCGTGATCCGGAACTTCGCTGGGTGCTTGGCGTCATGCTTGGCAGCGCGCTGCTCATCGCGATTTTTCTCTACGCCCGCAGCTTCTACGAGTCCTTCGGCGAAGCGTTGCGGCATGCGGCGTTCAACGTCGTCTCCATCGCCAGCACGGCAGGTTTCGCGACGGCCGATTTCAATCAATGGCCCATATTCGCACCGCTGTGGATGTTGTTCCTGTCGTCGTTGGCATGCTCGTCCGGCTCGACCGGCGGCGGTATAAAGATGATTCGGGCGTTGGTGCTGCAGCGTCAGGCGTTGCGGGAGTTCACCCGGATTCTTCATCCGCGTGCAGAAGTGCCGCTGAAGATCGGCGATAGCGCGGTCGACAACAAGCTGATCTTCGCGGTGCTGGCCTTCATGCTGATCTACGGCAGCGTGATGATCGCGATGACGCTGCTGTTAGCAGCCTCCGGTGTGGATGTCATCACTGCCTATTCGGCCATCGTTGCCTGCCTGAACAATATGGGCCCCGGTCTGCATCAGGTCGGTCCCGCCAGCAACTTCTCGGTATTGACCGATTTTCAGACCTGGGTCTGTACCGCAGCCATGCTGCTTGGTCGTCTGGAGCTGTTCACCTTGCTGGTACTGTTCACGCCGGGATTCTGGCGCAAATGAGCGAACGTCAGAGGGACAGCGTTCTGAACGAACCCAGGTAGAACTTGAGATCGACTTCCGCGGACCGTTCGCGCGGACCGATGAAAGTGATCTGATACAGCTTGTTCGAGCCGATCAGCAAACGTGCCGCGAGCAGTATCGGCTTGTCTTGCGCCGTGCCATCCGCCTGGAATTCATGTCCGTTCAGTCCGGGCAGCGTGACAGGCTCTTCGATCGATATCCGCCCGTTGATGTTGCGCACCAGACCGTCTCGCGCCGCAGCCAGCAGCACATTGCCATCCACTTCGGCGGGCAGGTTGGCATAGCCTACGCCGAACGCCATACCGTTCACTTCAGTGCTCAGCATGTGCCAATGCAGCGAAGTGCCGCCGATCTTCACTTCGCGCGTCACTTCATCCGGCCTGGCGGGGAACATCACCGCGAACCCGCCATCAGTCGAATGCAGTTCACGCCAATCGAGGTCGGGATAACAGCCGGCGAGCAACCCGGTCGTGAGAATGCAAAGCAGCAACACAACGCGAGATTGCATGGTGTTGATGGTCGGCAAATCGTTCCGCGCCTGCAGCCGCGTCTATTTCGCCGCGATGCAGGCGATCTCGACCAGCATGCGGTGATCGGCGAGTTTTGCCTCGACTGTGGCGCGGCAGGGCAGATTGCCCGCATCGACCCAGGCCGACCACACTTCATTCATCGCTTCGCGATAACGCATATCGGTCAGCCAGATATTGGCGGACAGAATCTTTGATTTGTTCGAGCCGGCTTTGGCGAGCAGATCGTCGATCTGCTTCAACACATTAGCGGTCTGGCCTTTGATGTCCAGGCTCACGTCGGTCGGCACCTGGCCGCCGAGGAATACGAAGCCGTTGTATTCGACTGCATCGCACAGCACTTTACCGTGCGGATTGTGACGGATGATATTCAATTCGTTTTCCTGACAACTTTTGCGCGTATATCGATCAGAAGCCCAGGCTCGACGCCAGCCAGCGTTCGGCTGTGGCGATGTCGAAGCCTTTGCGGCGCGCATAATCTTCGAGTTGATCGCGATCGATGCGCCCGACGTTGAAATACTGCGACGCGGGGTGCGCGAAGTAATAGCCGCTCACCGCGGCCGGCGGTGTCATGGCGTAGCTCTCCGTGATCTGGATGCCGACCGCCGGCGCATCGAGTAATGCGAACAGTTCGCCTTTTTCCGTGTGATCCGGGCAGGCTGGGTAGCCCGGCGCCGGGCGCACACCGCGATATTTTTCCGCGATCATTTCTTCATTGTTCAATGCTTCATCCGCTGCGTAGCCCCAGAACTCGCGCCGTACACGCGCGTGCAGCAGCTCGGCGAATGCTTCGGCCAATCGATCAGCAATCGCCTTAACCATGATCGCGTTGTAGTCGTCGTTGGCCGCCTGGAAGCGCTGCACGTGCGCTTCGCACCCAAGACCGGCGGTCACTGCGAACATGCCGAGATAATCCGCGCGCCCGGAATCCTTTGGCGCGATGTAGTCGGCAAGCGCGTGATTGGAGCGGTCGGACGCTTTCTTTGCCTGTTGGCGCAGCGTGTGCACGACGGTTTTCACCTTGGTGCGCGATTCATCGGTATAGATCTCGATGTCGTCGCCGACGCGATTGGCCGGGTACAGTCCGATGACACCGCTCGCGCGCAGCCACTTCTCCTCGATGATCGTCTTGAGCATGGCCTGCGCTTCGCCAAACACGTTGCGGGCCGCTTCGCCGACCACCGCGTCATCGAGGATTTTCGGATACGAGCCGGTCAGATCCCAGGTCTGAAAGAACGGCGACCAGTCGATGTAGCGCGCGATTTCGGCCAGATCGTAGTTCTCGAACACCTTGCGCCCCAAATGTTTCGGTTTCGGCGGCGCATAGTCGGACCAGTCGATCTTCTGCTCATTGGCGCGCGCTTCCGCGAGCGTGACAAGCGGCAGCACCTTCTTGTTCGCATGCTGCGTGCGCAGTTTGTCGTAGTCGGCGCGGACCGATTCGATGTATCCGTCGCGCAGTTCGGGCGAAAGCAGATTGGTACATACGCCGACCGAACGCGAAGCGTCCGGGACATAGACCACCGGTCCGCTGTACTTCGGCGCGATTTTTACCGCGGTGTGAATGCGCGACGTCGTGGCGCCGCCGATCAGCAGCGGCAGCGTGAAACCCTCGCGCTCCATTTCCTGCGCCACATGCGCCATCTCTTCCAGCGACGGTGTAATGAGTCCGGACAGCCCGATCGCGTCGCATTTTTCGTCGCGCGCGACTTGCAGAATCTTTTGCGCCGGCACCATCACGCCGAGGTTGATCACCTCGAAGTTATTGCACTGGAGAACGACCCCGACGATGTTTTTGCCGATATCGTGCACATCGCCCTTCACGGTCGCGACGACCAGTTTGCCCTTGGTCGATGTATCGCCCGATTCGAGCTTTTCCGCCTCGATGAAAGGAATCAGATGCGCGACCGCCTGCTTCATCACGCGCGCCGACTTCACCACTTGCGGCAGAAACATCTTGCCGGCGCCGAACAGATCGCCGACCACGTTCATGCCGTCCATGAGCGGTCCTTCGATGACCTGGATGCCGCGGTCGAACTGCTGCCGTGCTTCCTCGGTGTCCTCCACGACGAAGGTCGCGATGCCGTGCACCAGCGCGTGCGTCAGGCGCTCGCCGACCGTGCCGTTGCGCCACGCCAGGTCTTCTTCCTTCGGCTTACCGGTGCTCTTCACCGTTTCGGCGAAGGTCACCAGCCGTTCGGTGGCATCGGGACGGCGGTTGAAGATGACGTCTTCGACGCGCTCCAGCAGATCCTTCGGAATGTCCTCGTACACGCCAAGTTGTCCGGCGTTGACGATACCCATCGTCATGCCGGCCTGGATGGCGTGATACAGGAAAGCCGTATGCATCGCTTCGCGCACCGGGTTGTTACCGCGGAACGAGAAGGACATGTTGGACACACCGCCGCTCGTTTTCGCGTAGGGCAGGTTGTTGTGGATCCAGCGCGTCGCCTCGATGTAATCGATGCCGTAGTTGCTGTGTTCTTCGAGGCCCGTGGCGATGGCGAAGATGTTCGGATCGAAAATGATGTCCTCGGGCGGCATGCCGACGCGATTGACCAGAATGTCGTAGCAACGCGCGCAAATGTCTTTACGGCGCTGCAGCGTATCGGCCTGGCCGGTTTCGTCGAAGGCCATCACCACGGCGGCGGCGCCGTAGCGCCGGGTCAGCTTGGCATGCTCGATGAACTCTTCCTCGCCTTCCTTGAGCGAGATGGAATTGACGATGCCCTTGCCTTGCAGGCACTTGAGGCCGGCTTCGATCACCGACCACTTGGAACTGTCGATCATCACCGGCACGCGCGAAATATCGGGCTCGGAGGCGATCAGGTTCAGGAACGTCACCATGGCCTGTTGCGAATCCAGCATCGCCTCGTCCATGTTGATGTCGATGACCTGCGCCCCGCTCTCGACCTGCTGCCGCGCAACGGACAGCGCTTCGGCGTAGTTACCGGCCAGAATCAGACGGGCGAAAGCCTTCGAACCGGTGACGTTGGTGCGCTCGCCGACGTTGACGAACAACGAATCCGGGCCGATGTTCTGCGGTTCCAGTCCAGACAGCCGCAGTTTCTTCTCGATGGTCGGGACCTTGCGCGGCGACACGTCTGTAACCGCCTGGGCAATCGCCTTGATGTGGGCAGGCGTCGTGCCGCAACAGCCACCGACGACGTTGAGAAAGCCGGCCCGGGCGAACTCGAGCAGTTGACTCGAGGTAGACCCCGGTGTTTCGTCGTAGCCGGTGTCGGACAGTGGATTGGGCAGCCCCGCGTTCGGATAACAGCACAGGTAGGTGTCCGCGACCTTGGAAATCTCTTCGATATACGGGCGCATCAGCTTCGCGCCGAGCGCACAGTTCAATCCGATAGTGAGCGGCTGCGCATGGCTGACCGAGTTCCAGAACGCCTCAGGCGTCTGGCCGGTAAGCGTGCGACCTGACGCATCGGTGATCGTGCCGCTGATCATCACCGGCAGCCGCTGACCGACCGCATCGAAATATGATTCGACCGCGAAGATCGCCGCTTTCGCGTTGAGCGTGTCGAAGATCGTTTCGATCATGATCAGGTCGACACCGCCGTCCACCAGCCCGCGCAGGCTTTCGGTATACGCTGCGACCAGCGTGTCGAAGTTGATGTTGCGAAAGCCCGGGTCGTTCACATCCGGCGAGATCGACGCGGTCTTGCTCGTAGGTCCGAGCACGCCGGCAACGAAGCGCGGCTTGTCGGCGGTGCTGAACGCGTCGCTCGCTGTTCGCGCGAGCTTGGCCGCAGCGAGGTTCAGTTCGTAGACCAGCGCCTGCATGCCGTAATCGGACATGGACGGCGCGTTGGAGTTGAAGGTGTTGGTTTCGATGATGTCCGACCCGGCTTCGAGATATTGCCGGTGGATGGCATCGATGATGTGCGGCTGGGTCAGCGACAGCAGATCGTTGTTACCCCGCAGGTCGGAAGGCCAATCCTTGAACCGTTCGCCGCGAAACTGCGCCTCGCTCAGTTTGTGAGTCTGAATCATCGTTCCCATGGCGCCGTCCAGAATCAGGATGCGGCGTTCGAGGAGCGTGCGAAGTTCTGAAGTGCGATCAGGTTGCATGGGGCGGACGGAGGGGTGAAAGCAAAAAGCCCGCGCTGGCGGGCATCGATGGCGCGTGCCCTACTCTGATTTGACTTAAGCGAACACGCAACGCAAGGCTAAAGGGTTGATGCGTCAGTGTCAATTTGGGGCCCCTTGCGTTGAAGCCATGCTAACAGAATGGTCTTTGATCACGATCAACCGGCATACACACGCGATAACCATACTTGCCACATGGAATTGTTCATGTCGTTGAAGTATGGAGATCGCAATGAAAAAGGTAGTACTCGGAGTCTGCGTGTTGGCAGCGGCGTTAACGGTGGCAACGCCCGTTCAGGCCGGGGACGAAGAAGGACCGTTCATGACCCGCTTGCGCCTGGTCAATATGAAGGTCGATAACGGCAACAGCCCGAACGCGGCGGCGGGCAGGGTCGAGGTGGACGACAAGGTCTTCCCGGAAATCGACTTCTCGTATTTCTTCACCCCC